>MTMG01000017.1 GCA_002010075.1 Methanomicrobia archaeon JdFR-19
TCAGACACTCACATCGGACGGATTACTCCCTCTTACAACGTTGATGTCTTCAAAACAAGAATCGAGAAACTCAAACACAATCTAATCAAGGTCAAGGAAACGATAAACAGGAGCTACAAACTTCCCGTGCTGAACATCTTCTTTTTGGGAGACATAGTTGACGGAGAGAACATATACCCATCCCAACCATACAAACAAGATTTAGATGTAGATGATGCCATTGATTTAGCAGTTGAAAAGTTCTCAGACTTTCTGAATTTCATGGAAAAGAGATTCAGAGAGATCAGAATCTGGTGTGTAGAGGGAAACCACGGAAGAGTAGGGAAACGCAACAGTGAGAAAACGAATTACGACAGAATCTTCTACAAACGATTAGCTGATCGTTTTCCTGTTTATTTATCAAAGAGCTGGTACAACCATGCCGAAATCATGAACCACGGTTATCTGTTGTTCCACGGTGACAGTATATACAGCTACATGAACATTCCATTTTACGGTATTGTGCAAAGGTCGATGAGACTGAAAGTGGGAGGATTGAAAGAAGATTTTGAGGTTGTGTGCATGGGACACTTCCACAACGTGGGAATGTTATACTGGAACGACATCAAGATACTGATGAACGGGACGATGCTGACTGATGATGATTTTTCTCAAAAAAGGTTGGGAATGAAGAGCTGTCCGAAGTACTGGTTCTTTGGTGTCTCACCCGAGAGGGCAATCACATGGAGTTATTTGATTGATTTGTGAGATGGTTAGATATGAAAACGATTGTGGTGGATGAATTCCCATCTCTTCTAAATCGAGTGGATTTATAAGTGTAAAGTCGTTGATTTCAATCGCATAAGCAACACTGCATCCATTGAAGTATCTGAAAAACTCCTCTTTCGATATTCCACCATATCTATGGCAGACTTCCCATATAGCACTTGGAGAATCTTTTAGAATCTCTCCCAGTCTGAATTTACCCATCACCCTCTTAACTGGTGAGGAAACATAAATGTAAACATAATTCACCCTCTGTCTAAAGATTTGCCGTCTAAACTCGTACTTCTTTGTCCCGTTTCGTATCGCTTCAAAATATTGCGGTCTGATAGACATCAGAATAACTGGCTCATCTACTAAGGATTCTTCAAACACGGATAACGAAACGCTCATCTACACCACCCATCTCTACTATCTCTATATAGGCATTATGATTTATTTCGGTGATGGATCGGGGGGCATTTTTCAAAAATCCCATTTCTGTTAGCCTAGATATGTGTATCGGATTTGGTAAGTGGATATTGCTCGTGAAAAGAATCGCTAGTGTGTCTTTATCTGTGAAATCCTGAATTTCTTTCTCAGAATACACACTTCTCGCCCCAATAAATCTCTGTAACTCTTCTGGATCTCGTGTGCGTAGGGTCTCCTCCACAACACCAATCGAAGTAATACATTTATGGTCATGTGACCTATAAAACAACAATATATCGCCTTTTTTTATTTTTTTAATATTTGAATGTGATAAATATGCTTTCTTAATAGCATTGCCAGAAGGATTGATTGTCCAATCAGAAAGTCTCTACTGTTTACGGCCCCTATACTCTGGGAAAAGCTTTTCATGGTACTCAGGTCGAATGGGAACCAAAAACTTTCCAACATCCTTACCGTCTCGATATGCAGGATAAATTGCAGATACACCCTTTTTTAGATCCTCCTCTTTTACACGAAAGTCTTTCAAATATACATCTTGCCCATCTGGGAGTTTGCCTTTATTCTCAAATCCGTACTCCTTCAAAAGGTGAACAAGAGCATCATCTCCCTTTGTATAATGTGTGAGATATGTCTCAAAGATACCATTTTCGATACAATATTGAAAAGCTAACTTCAAAAATAACTCTCCTAACTTAGACCCCTTTAAATCAACCTTCAGAAGACAGATTTTGAGTCTCCTCCTATCTGGTAATGGTGGATTGGTGAGAATACCTTCTTTTTCCTCTTTTAAAACTAAGAGTGCTTTTATACCCTCGCCCTCTGGTTGGTATACAAACCCCCTCCTCCCCTCTCTGGATTTTTCTTCGAACCATTTGTTGAAGTCTTTGTAATCTTCTCTCAAAGAGTCAAAGAACGGGTCATTTAAGTCAAGAGAACCAAGTTCTTTGTATTCAAGTAGAGTATGTTTTGGTACATTTCGACTATGGAGCTGATTGAAGTAATTAAGAGCTCTCTCGACCGAAAGTACACGATCTTCCAGACCCAGCTTTTTTGCTTTTTTGTGAATGCCTAGATCTTCTGTGATCAAGAAGTCAACCATATTTCTGTAGACAGCAAAAAGTATCGAATTGTCAACTTCTTCGTTCGGAGAAGAGCTCCCCCCGATTGACGATAAGAAATCATCTGTCGGCTCTGGGGCACTTTCAAGTTGTGGATATCCCTCCAATTTAGATAGGGTGACCCTTTTTCTCTCTTCATTCGTATCTCTTTTAATGTCTTTTATGGAGGCTGGATGGATTAGTTGTGAATGTCCATATTCTCTTAGGATACGTAAGAGCTCTTGGAGAGGTTGCGGAAGCTCTTTAAAATCTTCTCTATATATTAGGACATTCGTATCGAAAAGCACCCTCATTTTTGCAATCCTCTAATTTTTGGTAATATTTGACATTATAAAAATTTACACGATTGTGGTTCTCACATTTTTAAAGTCCATTTTCCCATACCAGATCATGATCGGAACAGCGGTATTGGGGGCTTTGATAACCATCGGAATCGCCATCGCCATCCACTATCCAAGGTACAGAAAGATGAAGAGGATGCTGAAAGAACTGGGAGAGGCTTTTCTTGTGACTTACATGGCTCTGAAAGACGACAAAATCACAGAGGAGGAAGTACGGAGAATCGTAAGAGATAGCGAAGAAAATTTTAAATTAGATTTACCAAAAATTTATATAGTGTTTCTGCTTAGCTTTTTAGCCATAAGGACACGATAATGCAGGTGGCAAAAAGTAAGCTGTCTATCCTTGTCCCATCCTCCTTTGCTCAGGAGGTTAGGGACTTAAAAATAAAGACATACAAGATAGGACAGCTTGCACGGGCATCAGCAGTATTCAGAGTGGATGAGATAGTAGTGTACAGGGACGAGGAGCTCGATGAAAGCAGGCTCATCGAGCTCGTACTGAAGTATGCAGAGACACCCCAGTACCTGCGAAAGCTCCTCTTCCCAATGAAGAAGGAGCTAAAATATGCGGGTGTCTTGCCCCCCTTACGAACGCCACATCATCCAACAAGCTCATCCGGGGTCGGAGAAATCCGTCCCGGCGTGGTGACAAAAGTGGAGCCTGACGGAAGCGCATGGGTAGAGCTCGGGTTTGAGCGCCCAGCGTACCTTCCTGAGCCTAAAGGGGCAAAGGAAGGAGAGCGCGTGAACGTCAGGATCTTTTCGTTGACGCCCTTGGTGGTAGAGCGTGTCCAAAAAGACGAAATCCCCAAATATTGGGGATACACCGTAAGGATAGAGGGAAACCTTACCTCTACACTCAAAAAAATGAGGAAAGAAGGTATGTACATAATAGGTACTTCAAAGTATGGAGATAGTGTGAGTATGGAAAAACTTGTGTCCCTTAAGGACAGGGGAGACCTGTGTATAGTGTTCGGTTCACCAAGGAAAGGACTACTGGAAATGGTGGAGAGAAATATGTTCGACGCAGTGCTGAACACAATACCAAATCAAGGAACTGAAACAGTAAGAACTGAAGAGGCAATATTTGCAACATTAGCACTGATCAATGTGATGAGAGAGTAAGTGGAATAAAATAGTAAGGAGTGGAGAAAAATGGGAGGTATTCATCGTCCAAGGCGAGGCTCGCTTGCGTTTAGTCCAAGAAAGAGGGCAAAAAAACAAGTTCCCACCATAAAGACTTGGCCAAAGTCCGAGGAGACAAGACTCCAAGGATTTGCAGGATACAAGGCAGGAATGACCCATGTGATTGCAGTAGATACTATTCCGGGCAGTATGACCGAAGGTATGGAGCTGGCATTGCCGGTCACAGTGATTGAAACACCACCTTTGAGGGTGATAGGTATAAGGGGATATGAGAGAACTACGTATGGTTTGAGAGCCTTGTCTGAAATCTGGACAAATGAGATGTATGAAGAACTTTCGAGGGTTGTGAGGATACCTAAAAAACCAGGAGACATTGGCCACTTGACACGTCTGATTGAAGAGGGTAGAGTGTCTGAGCTGAGGGCTATTGTTGCCACAAGACCCTCGCTTGTAACAGGGGTTCCAAAAAAGAAACCCGAGATTATGGAAATGGGGGTTGGAGGTACAGATGTCTCGGCGAAGCTATCTTTTTTGGAACAGTTGCTTGGTAAGGATGTTTCCATAGGGGATGTGTATTCTGAGGGGCAGTTTGTAGATGTTGTCGCAGTTACAAAAGGAAAAGGAACTCAAGGTCCTGTAAAGAGATGGGGAATACAGCTTCAGAAAACAAAGCATAAGAGGTCTGGAAAACTGAGACATATAGGGAATCTTGGACCTTGGAATCCACACCATGTTAGATGGACAGTACCACAGGCTGGTCAGATGGGTTATTTCAGAAGAACAGAGTTCAATAAGATGATAGTGAAGATAGGAGATAATGGGGAAGAAATAACTCCTGCAGGTGGATTTTTGCACTATGGAGTTGTTAGAAATAGCTATGTTCTGCTGAAGGGCAGTGTACCGGGTCCCACCAAGAGGCTGATTAGGTTGAGAGACCCCATTAGATTGCCTGCAAAAGTCCCATCAAAACCAGAGGTTGTTTATGTTAGTTTAGAGTCAAAGCAAGGGGTGTGAGCGATGGGCGTAAAGATAATAGATATTGGAGGAAAAGTGGTTGGAGAAATAGAGCTTCCTAAGGTATTCAGTGAAGTTTATCGTCCCGACCTCATCAAAAGAGCTGTTCTTGCATCTCAGGCGAATAGACTTCAGCCTTATGGCTCTTTTAAGTATGCAGGACTTCTGAAGTCTGCGAGATATTGGGGAACTGGCTTTGGAGTTGCACGAGTGCCAAGAATCGCAGGAGGGAGGAGAGCTGCAATAGTGCCACAGGCAAGAGGCGGAAGAAGAGCCCATCCACCCAAGCCAGAGAAGGTGCTTTCTGAGAAGATAAATAAAAAGGAGAGATTACTTGCTCTTAAATCTGCGATAGCTGCAACTGCAAACCCAGAACTTGTTTCTGCAAGGGGGCACATATTTGAGGCAGAATTGCCTGTTGTTGCTGAGGGTGTTGAGGAACTGTCTCGTACAAAAGAAGTTGTAGAGTTTCTAAAGAGTGCAGGGCTGTATGATGATGTAAAGAGAGCAAAAGATGGTATAAAGATCAGGGCTGGAAAAGGAAAGATGAGGGGAAGAAGATATAAGAAGCCGAAAAGTGTGTTGTTTGTTACATCTTCAAAATGCTCTCTCGAAAGAGCTGCAAGAAATCTCCCCGGAGTCGATGTTGTGAGATTGGCTGAAATGAGTGTAGAAGACTTGGCACCCGGAACTCATGCGGGAAGACTGACTGTGTGGTCATTGCATGCAATAGAAAGAATGCAGGAGAGGGGGTGGTAAAAATGGCGGGCATAATACACTATCCAGTTGTGTCTGAAAAAGCCATGATGATGCTTGAGAATGAGGGAAAACTTCAGTTCATAGTCGATGTCAGAGCTACAAAGGAAGATGTTAAAAAGGAAGTTGAAAAGTTATATGGGTTTGAGGTGGCATCGGTCAATATCATGATCACACCCAAGGGAAAGAAGAAAGCAATCGTAAGCTTTGTAGAGGCTGATGCAGCACATGAAATAGCATCTAGGATAGGAATATACTGAGGTGGTTATATGGGGCACAGAATAATAGCTCAGAACCGAGGAAGAGGAGGACCGAATTATAGGGCACCTTCTCACAGATATAAAGCTGACTTAGTTCACAAGCCAGTTGGTGATGGGGAGATTGTGAAAGGTCTTGTTGTGGGTATAGAGCATGACCCAGCAAGACATGCACCGATTGCTAAAGTGAGGTTTGAGGATGGAGATGAGAGGTACATTCTTGTACCAGAGGGTGTTGCGGTTGGGGATGAAATCGCATGTGGGGTATCTGCCGAGATAAAGCCCGGAAACACACTCCCTCTTGCTGAAATACCCGAAGGAACACCAATATGCAATGTCGAGGCAAGACCGGGTGATGGTGGAAAGTTCGCCCGCTCTTCTGGAGTCTATGCACTCTTGATAACTCATGATGTGGGAAAGACAGCGGTTCAACTCCCAAGCGGTGAGATAAAATGGTTGAATCCGAAATGTAAAGCGACCATAGGTATAGTGGCGGGTGGTGGAAGAACTGACAAGCCATTTGTTAAGGCCGGGAAGAAATATCATAAGATGAAGAACACAGCAACCAACTGGCCAAGAGTGAGGGGAGTTGCAATGAACGTCATAGACCATCCATTTGGAGGTGGAGCTAAGCAGAGGCCAGGAAGACCAAAGACAGTTGCGAGAGGAGCACCACCAGGAAGAAAGGTTGGGTCTATAGCTGCCAAGAGGACTGGGAGGTGAGTGGAATGGCAAAGAAGGCTACGAGTAAAGTTCCAAGAAGAAAAGGCGAATTTACATACAGAGGATATACACTCGAACAACTCCTGAGTATGAGTTTAGAAGAATTTGCAAATTTACTTCCTGCAAGACAAAGACGCTCAATTTTGAGAGGTTTCCCAGAGGAGCATGAAAAACTTATTGAGAAACTCAATAAGAAAGGAAGTGCAAGGACACATTGCAGAGATGTTGTAATTCTTCCATCCATGGTCGGGAAGGTTGTTGGTGTGCATAATGGAAAGGAGTTTGTGGATGTAAAGATAACAGCTGAGATGATAGGACATTATCTCGGAGAATTTGCATTGACACGTAAGAAAGTGGTACATGGAAGTGCTGGTGTTGGAGCAACCAGATCAAGTAAATTCGTACCGTTGAAGTAAGGGGTGAGTGAAGGTGCCAAAAGTCGGGTATACAGTGGAATTCGAACCAGAAAAAACAGCAAAGGCAATGGCAAGAGAGGTGAGAATATCTCCGAAGCATGCGTATGAGGTTGCAAAGACTATAAAGGGTATGAAGTTGGAGGAAGCACGGAAACTGCTCGAGGATGTTGTTGATAAGAAAGTCCCCATTCCAATGAAGAGATACAAGAGAGATGTGGGTCATAGGAAAGGGATGGGTCCAGGGAGATTCCCTGTTAAATGTGCGAGTGAATTCCTTAAACTACTCAAAAATGCTGAGAGCAATGCAAAATATAAAGGACTCAATCCTGAGAAGATGAGAATAATACATGTGTGTGCTAAGGAAGGTAGAACAATATATGGAATATTTCCGAGAGCAAGAGGGAGGGCAACCCCCAAAAGGAGGGAAAGTGTGCATATCGAAGTTATAATCGGGGAGGTGTGAGCTTGGCGGTTGAGAGGAAGTTCGTGTTGGACGGTCTTGTCAAGGCACAACTCAATGAGTTTCTGGCTAAGGAGTTAGAAAGAGCAGGGTATGGCGGTATGGAAATAAAAAGAACGCCCCTTGGGACTCAGATTACAGTATATGCTGAAAGACCTGGTATGATAATAGGAAAGGGTGGCAGGACAATAAAGAGGCTAACTACTGAGATCGATAGAATGTTCAATCTTGACAATCCTCAGATTGATGTTCAGGAAGTCAAGGTTCCGGAACTAAATCCCCAGATGATGGCATCAAGACTTGCAATACTGCTTGAAAAGGGATGGTATTACAGAAAGGCAGGACACACGTTGTTGAGAAGGATAATGGAAGCGGGTGCACTTGGATGCGAGATAATAATATCTGGAAAGCTTTCAGGTCCAAGGTCCAGAACGCAAAAATTCCTTGCAGGATATATCAAGCACTCAGGTAAGCCTTCTGAAGAGCTTGTGAAGGAGGGCTATGCGGTTGCTGTCAAGAAGCTTGGTGTAATTGGGTGTAAGGTAAGGATAGTTCCACCAGATATAGAGTTCCCAGATCAGTTCAGAATAGCAGCGGAAGAGGCGAAGGCAGAGGGAGAAATGGCAGGGATTCCTCAATGGACTATAGAGGAGGTAAGTGAGGAAGATTCCACAGAGTCGATGGATTCTGAAGAGAAGTCAGAAGAAGCAGAGATAGAGGAAGTGGAGATGGACAAGTCTCAAGAGCAAGCAGTAGAAACAGAAGAGGAAACGGTAGATGAAATAGATGGATACAAACCACACCTTCCTAATGAGAAGGTGAGGATAAAGGATGGTACACTCGAACACAAACATGAAGGATATGACTATTGGCATCCAGTTTCAAGAGTTCATAAGAGGTGAATAAAATGGCGATACTGAGAGTCTCTGAAATGAGAGAAATGACAAATGAAGAGCTTATGGAGGAACTGTCAAATCTCAGAAGTGAGTTGATATCTCTGAGAGCAAAACTTGCAACTGGTGGCTCGATAGACAGTCCGGGCAGAATTGCAGAGATCAGGCGTACCATCGCAAGAATACTAACTGTGATGAGGGAAAGAGAATGATAACACCACGAAACATAGTACATCATGAACTCATAGGATTGAAAGTTGAGGTAGTCTCGTCTACCAATCCATATCTTGTTGGAATCAAAGGCAAGGTAGTTGACGAAACGAGAAACATGCTTGTGGTTGAGATGGACGGAGAAGAAAAGAAGGTTCCCAAGGATTGTTGCACATTTCTCTTCGAACTGGATGATTGTTATGTGAAGGTAGAGGGGAGATTGCTGGTTGCAAGACCAGAGGACAGAATATCGAAAAAATACAGGTGATCAAGATGAAAGATATTGGCATTGACGTAAAACCCCCTGAAAAAGAGTGTGATGATGAGAACTGTCCTTTCCATGGGAGGTTGTCTGTGAGGGGACAGATATTTGAGGGTGTGGTTGTTTCAGATAAAATGGAGAAGACTGTGGTGGTTGAGAGAGAGTACGAGCGATTTATTAGGAAATATGAACGCTACGAGAAACGTAGGTCGAGGCTTCATGCTCACAACCCCCCGTGTGTAGATGCTAAAATCGGAGACAGGGTAGTTATAATGGAATGTAGACCACTCAGCAAAACAAAAAGTTTTGTTGTGGTTGAGGTTAAAAAGAGGTGAGTGTATGCAAGCGGTCAAGTCGAAGATCACGAAGTGCATAAACACTGGCACTTGGCTTATATGTGCGGACAACACTGGAGCAAAGGTACTCGAGGTCATAGCAGTAAAGGGTTATAGGGGTGTTAAAAACAGAATGCCAAGAGCAGGTGTTGGAGATATGTGTGTGGTCTCTGTCAAGAAAGGAACTCCTGAGATGAGAAAGCAAGTGATGAAGGCAGTGATAATAAGACAGAGGAAGGAGTACAGAAGACCTGATGGTATAAGGATAAAATTTGAGGACAATGCAGCAGTCATAACTGATGATGACGGAGTTCCGAAAGGCTCTGAAATAAAGGGGCCTGTTGCAAGAGAGGCTGCAGAGAGATTCTCAAAGATTGCATCATATGCAACGATGATTGTGTGAGGTGTTCAGATGGCTGTTAAAAACGTTACGAAAAAACCATCCAAACAGAGAAAGAAGAGGATAAAAGCACCACTTCATATAAAACGTAAGTTCATTTCAGCTCACCTTTCAAAAGAACTGAGAGAGAAATATAAGAGAAGGAGTTTTCCTGTTAGAAGTGGGGATACTGTAAAAGTCATGAGAGGAAAATTCAAGGGACACGAGGCAAAGGTCGAGGATGTTGATTATGGTCGTGGTGTGTTGATAATAGATGGCGTAACACTTACAAGGGCAGATGGTACCGAGGTTCCGAGACCAATTCAGCCCTCGAATGTCATGATTACGAAGTTGAACCTTGAGGATAAGAGAAGGGTTGCAAGTCTTGAAAGGAGAATGGAGGGTGCATGAACATGGGAGACCATATGAAGTTGGTTGCAGCGCCGAGGAGTTGGCCCCTCCCTCGAAAGGGAAGGAAGTGGGTAATGAAGCCGAGCCCGGGTCCGCACTCAAAGGAAACAAGTCTTCCTTTACTTGTTGTTGTTAGGGACATTCTACATTTGGCTGAGAATGCAAAAGAAGCGAGATATATAATAAACAAGGGAAACATACTTGTTGACGGCGTAGTTAGAAAGGACCCAAAGTTTCCTGTTGGATTTTTTGATGTGATCACCATACCTAAGATAGACGCCCGATACAGGGTTTTGATAGACCGCAGGGGAAGGCTTAGGTTGGTATCTGAGCCATCCTCTGAGAACCTCACAAAGCTTTACAGAGTACGGAATAAGACGATTGTGAAGAAAGGGAGAATTCAGTTGAATCTCCATGATGGAGCAAACATACTTGTTGAGGACCAGAACATAAAGCCAGGGGATTCATTACTTTTAGAGCTTCCAGAAAAGAAGATACTCGGACACATACCTCTCAAACAGGGAGTTCTGGCTTTGATTACAGGAGGACAGCATGCAGGTGAGCTAAGTAGGGTACGTGAGATAAAGGTTATAAGGAGTCCTATGAGGAATGTGGTACTGCTTGAAGGGTTTGAGACAGTCATAGATTACGTATTTCCGGTTGGAACAGATGAACCATTGATAAAGATACCTCCTCTCAAGGAAGAGGTGAGTGAGTGATGCTGGGCGAAGTGGTGGAAAGGGGAGAAAATCCAATGCGAGAGGTTAGA
Organism: Methanomicrobia archaeon JdFR-19; assembly: GCA_002010075.1. Taxonomy (GTDB): domain Archaea; phylum Halobacteriota; class Methanosarcinia; order DSM-18856; family Methermicoccaceae; genus JdFR-19. Next base: position 10,685 of record MTMG01000017.1, read on the forward strand.
ATCGAAAAGGTAGTTGTGCATATATGTGTGGGTGAGAGTGGACAGCCACTTGTGAATGCAGAGAAAATTCTTGAACAACTAACTGGCCAGAAACCAATACGCTCGAAGGCAAAGAAAACAATACAATCTTTTGGAATAAAGAAAAAAGAGCCTATCTCAGTAAGAGTAACCTTGAGAGGGAAAAAGGCTGAGGAATTTCTCGAAAAAGCATTTAATGTAATAGATAAACGTATAAATGCATCAAGTTTTGATCCGTGGGGCAATTTTGCTTTTGGTATAGAAGAACATACTGACTTTCCAGAAATGTCATATGACCCGAATGTTGGTATATATGGAATGGACGTGATGGTTTCCCTCTGTCGAAGAGGATACAGAATTGCAAAGAGGAGGGTAGCTCGGACCAAGATACCTCATGCCCACAGGGTAAGCAGAGAAGATGCAATTGAATATGTTAAAGGCTTGGGAGTCGAGGTGGTGGAGTAAAATGGATGAAGAGAAGAAGAAAAGGAAGTTTGGAAGAGGTGCCAATGAGTGCAAGAGATGTGGGAGAAAGCAAGGGCTTGTACGCAGATATGGTATATATCTGTGTAGGCAGTGTTTCAGGGAGATCGCACCGCTCATGGGGTTCAAGAAATATTGAGGAGGTCAAGAGATGCTAAACGATACACTTGCTGATGCCCTTTCTGCCATAAAAAATGCGGAAATGGTTGGGAAGTTTGAAGTTGTTGTAAAGCCAGCCTCAAAACTGATTGCAAATGTTCTGAAAATTATGAAGGATTATGAATATATCGAGGAATTTGAGTTCATAGATGATGGAAAATCAGGTAAGTTCATCGTTAAGTTAAAAGGGCGAATAAATAAGTGTGGTGTGATTAAACCGAGGTTTTCCGTGAAGGTAAGGGAGTTTGAAAAATGGGAGTCAAGGTATCTTCCAGCAAGAAACCTCGGAATACTGATATTAACAACTTCAAAGGGAGTTCTTTCCCATCATGAAGCAAAGAAATTGGGTATTGGAGGGGAACTTCTGGCTTATGTGTACTGAGGTGGTAGTTGATGGTTGAGAAGAATAGAAGGGTGGTCCCAATCCCAGAGGGTGTTAGTATCACCAAGACGGGCAATGTTGTGAGAGTTGAAGGGCCCCTTGGTATTCTCGAGAGAGAGTTCTCATATCCCCGTATAAATGTTGAAATAAAGGATAATGAGGTGGTTGTGGAGACTGATAGTAAGCGTAGGCGATATATTGCAATGGTTGGGACATATGCATCCCATATACACAACATGATAAAGGGAGTTACACAAGGATTCTCATACGAGCTCAAGGTAGTCTATTCTCACTTTCCAATCCAGATATCTGTTAAAGGGAACTTGGTTGAGGTGAGTAATTTCTTAGGTGAGAGGCATCCCAGATATGCAAGGATAGTTGGTGATACCAATGTTGAGGTGAGAGGGGACAGAATAGTTGTGAGCGGAATAAACAAGGAAGAAGTCGGACAAACTGCAGCCAACATAGAGCAGGCAACCCGAGTGAGAGGCTTGGATGTGAGGGTATTTCAGGATGGTGTGTATATCGTGAGTAGGGGTGAGTGATGTGAGCGAAAAGACAAACGAAAACACCGAATTCCAGAGGCTTCTGAAGGTAAGGAAGGATAAGAAGATGAGGAAGCCAAAATTCAGAAGACATGACTGGCACAAGAAAAAGAGACTTTCTGAGGTCTGGAGGAGACCAAGAGGAATCCACAACAAAATGAGGAGACACATCAAAGGAAAGGGGGCCCTAGTCAAAGTTGGGTATCGAGTGCCAAGCATAGTCAGAAACCTTCACCCCTCTGGTAAGAGAGAGATTCTGGTACATAATCCTGCAGAGTTAGAGGATATTTCAGGGGACGTGGTTATTAGAATTGGCAGGACTGTCGGAATGAGGAAGAGAATATCCATACAGAAAAAGGCTGAAGAGATGGGACTCATCGTCGTAAATAAGAAGGAGATGGGTGGTGAAGAAAGTTGACTGACCTAAGAGTGCAGCGGAGGTTAGCATCTCAAATTCTCAAGGTAGGGCTTGAAAGAGTATGGATAGACCCAGAACAATTGGATGATGTAGCCTCTGCTATCACGAGAGAGGATGTGAGAGAGCTCATTGAAAAAGGTGTTATAAAGAAGAAACCGGTTCGTGGGATAAGCAGAGGAAGGTTTAGAAGCCGTCTTAAACAAATCAGAAAAGGCAGAAGATCTGGTCCAGGCTCAAGAAAGGGAGCACGTGGAGCGAGAGACCCTCGGAAAGAGCAGTGGATGAGAAGAATAAGGGCTCAGAGAAGAAGGTTGAGAGAGCTCAGAGATTCCGGACTTATCACTCGTTCGACATATAGGATGCTGTACCGGAAATCAAAGGGCGGCGAGTTTAGAAGTGTTTCACACCTCGAACTTTACATACGGGCTCACGGACTCATGTCCACAGAGGTGCGAAAGGAGGAGTGAAGAATGGCAACTGGTTCAAGTTATAGGGTTCCTTTAAGGCGCAGAAGAGAAGGTAAGACGAACTACAGGAAAAGACTCAGGCTATTACTATCCAAGAAACCGAGGATGGTGGTAAGAAAGACAAACAAAATGATAATACTTCAGCTTGTTGAGTTTAGTCCTGAAGGGGATCGAACAGTTTTGAGATGTGATGGCAGAGTTCTGATAAAGTTTGGTTATGAAGGCTCACTAAAAAGTGTTCCTGCTTCTTATCTCACTGGGTTGATTTTTGGATACGAAGCTTTAAAAAGAGGATACAAAGATGCAATACTTGATATGGGTCTTCATACTTCATCGAGAGGTTCAAGAATATATGCGGCAGTTAAAGGTGCTCTTGATGCTGGTTTACAAGTACCATGTTCTGAGGATGTTATTCCTGATGAGGAGAGGATAAGAGGAGAACACATAAAAGATTACAGGGGTGTGGAGATACCCTTTGAACAGGTGAGGAAGAATATAATAAGTCAGTACGAGAGTGATGTGCAATGAGTGAATTCGAGGAGGAATGGAAGCCAAAGACAAGGCTTGGAAGACTGGTTGCATCAGGAAAAATAAAGACGATGGACGATGCACTGAGGTCAGGACTTCCGTTAAAAGAACCCCAGATAGTTGATATCCTGCTACCAGACCTCAAGGATGAGGTTATAGATAACAAGATGGTACAGAGAATGACAGACTCAGGGAGAAGATCGAAGTTCAGGGTAGTTGTGGTTGTGGGGAACGAGGATGGATTTGTTGGGATTGGGCAGGGCAAGGATGTGCAAGTCGGTCCTGCGATTAAAAAGGCTGTTGATAATGCAAAACTGAACATTGTCCATATCAAAAGAGGATGTGGCTCGTGGGAGTGTTCATGTGATGAAGATCACTCGGTGCCATTCAAAGTAGTTGGAAAGAGTGGAAGTGTGAGGGTGGTATTACTCCCTGCTCCAAAGGGACTTGGGATTGCTGCAGGTCATACTGCAAAAGTTGTTCTTCAACTTGCTGGTGTAAAAGATGTCTGGACACGGACATTTGGGCACACAAAGACCACATTAAACTTCGCTAAGGCAACATTTAACGCACTAAAACAAACTACCCTTATGAGGGTACCAAATGAGTAAGTGGAGGTAAATAGATGTATGCGGTGGTCAGACTCAAAGGCACAATAAACGCCAGACCCGAAGTCAGAGATACCCTAAGGATGTTGAGGCTTACAAGGAATAACTACTGCACATTGGTAGAAGAAACTCCCCATTACAAAGGCATGCTTCAAGTTGTCAAAGACTACGTAGCTTTTGGAAAAGTTGGTGCCGATACAATAGAGATGCTTTTGAGAATGAGAGGTGAGGTTGTTGGTGGAAATAAACTAACAGACCAGTACGTCAAAGAGAACACACCGTTTTCATCTATCAGAGAGCTGGCAGAGAAGTTGGCATCCGAGGAGATAAAACTCAAAGATATCCCTGGACTCAGACCAGTATTTCGTATGCATCCAGCAAGAAAGGGATTGAGGAGCATAAAGAAACCATATAAGATTGGTGGAGATTTGGGGGAGAGAGATGATATTGAGGAGCTATTGTACAGAATGAGGTGATGCGGGTGGATATAAAGAAGTACAGAGGCTCAAGGACTTGTGGAGGAGGAAGTCATAAGAAGAGGAGAGGTGCCGGGAGTAGAGGTGGAAGAGGAAAGGCTGGCTCTCATAAAAGCAAGTTTGTAAAATTTTTGCTTGAAGGTTACCAGAAAGGAAAACACGGGTTTAAAAGACCCCCAGAAGTCATAAAAGAAAAGAATACGATAAATCTAAGTGAGCTTGAGGAGCTTGTTAGCTCAGAGTCGTATGAAGGAGATGTTTTGTATGTTGATACTATATCGCTTGGATTCGATAAAGTGCTTGGAAAGGGAAAAATAACGAGACCCATGAAAGTGGTTGCAAAGGAGTTTTCATCAAAAGCAATTGAAAAAATAAAGGAAGCTGGCGGGGAGGCGGTTATAGAGTAAATGAATGAAGAAACAAAATTAAGACTGGTAGAGATATTCAGAAGACTCCCGGTCGTGAAAAGACCTGAGAGACATGTGCCCTTCAAACACAAGCTTTACTGGACAGGGGCGGTTCTGATACTGTACTTCGTGTTGGCGAACATTCATCTCTTTGGTCTGTCTCCAGAGTCAATAGACATCTTTGAACAATATAGGGCATTCTTCGCAGGAGAATCTGGTACAATCATTCTTTTGGGGATTGGTCCAATCGTTACAGGGTCTATAGTGCTTCAGTTGTTGGTAGGGGCACAAGTACTCAAACTCGATTTATCGAACCCGCTTGACCAAGCGGTTTTCCAAGGTTTACAAAAGACACTCGTAATTATTATGATAGTCGTTGAGGGTCTCCCTCAGATATTGGGTGGATTTGTGAGACCAGACCCAGAACTTGCACACTTGCTTGGTGTCTCTCTCAATACTATAGCCCTCCTTCTCTTTATTCAGATATTCATAGGCGGTCTTTTGATATTGTACATGGACGAGGTCGTTTCTAAGTGGGGGATTGGTTCTGGCGTTGGATTGTTCATAATTGCAAGTGTATCACAGGGAATAGTTACAGGATTATTGAATTGGAAGATTGTGGATGGTCTCCCTGCAGGCATAATTCCGAGATGGATTTATTTGGCTCAGCATGGTCTGATGGATTATATTGCCTCTGCATCCATGGCTGAAGTTTTGTATACGCTCGGAATACTTGCGTTGGCATCTACCATAGGTATATTTCTGTTGGTTGTGTTTGCTGAAAGTACGAGGGTGGAAATACCTCTTGCTCATGCAGCAGTTCGTGGTGCAAGAGGAAGATTCCCTGTGAAACTGATATACGCTAGTGTGCTTCCAATGATTCTTGTCAGGGCACTGCAAGCAAATATACAGTTATTCGGGACACTCCTCTCATCAAAAGGGATAAACATATTTGGAGAGTATGTTGTGACATCAACTGGCTCCTATCCAGTGCCGGGGAGCATCATGTACTATTTAAGACCCATACATGGACCCACAGATTGGGTCCCGTCTCTTGTACTCCACAATGAAACAATATCTCAGATAGCTCTTAGAGTGGGGATGGATGCTTTCTTGCTCATAGTGGGGGGCATAATCTTTTCAATATTCTGGGTAGAGACGACTGGGATGGATGCGAGAACGGTTGCCCGCAGAATCCAGAGTTCTGGTTTACAGATTCCCGGTTATAGGAGGAGTCAAGCATCTATCGAGAAGGTTATGCAGAGATACATTCCGAAAGTCACAGTGCTTGGGGGGGCAATTATAGGGGCACTGACGCTATTCGCAAGTCTGTTTGGAACTGTGGGTGCTGTGAGTGGAACGGGGTTGTTGCTTGCGGTTTCCATTGTGTATAGATTGTATGAGGATATAGCGTCTGAACAGATGATGGAGATGCATCCACTCCTCAGACAATTCTTTGGAAAGGAGTGATTTTATGAGGATTGTCATATTTGGTCCACCTGGTGCTGGAAAAGGAACACAAGCAAAGAAATTATCTGAATACTTTGGAATTCCCCATATATCAACTGGAGATATTTTGAGAGAAGAAATGTCCAAAGGAACAGAACTGGGAAATGTGGTGGAGGGATATATGGAGAAGGGCGAACTCGTTCCAGACCACATATTGAACGCAATAGTTAGAAAACGCCTCGAGAATGAAAGTTCTTTTATTCTGGATGGATATCCAAGAACAATTGCTCAGGCAGATGCCCTCGATGAAATGCTAAGTGAGATGGGAAAGCCACTTGATATTGTTATTGACCTCGAAGTGGATGACGAAGAGATAGTAAGAAGACTGTCGGGCAGAAGAGCATGCAGAAAATGTGGTACTCCCTATCATGTGGAATTCAATCCTCCAAAAGTCCCCGGCGTATGTGATGTTTGTGGGGGGGAACTCTACCAGAGGGAAGATGACACAGAGGAAGCTGTTCTAAATCGAATAGCTATCTATAAAAGAAAGACACGTCCTTTGTTGGATTACTATGAAAGAAAAGGAATTCTCAGAAAAATAAATGGTTCAGGCACCATAGATGAAATATTTTCAAATATTATCAAGGCAATTGGGGTGGAAAAGTGAAGAATAAGATAAAAAAGATTGCAGAAAGATTTCTTATATCCTTTGGTGCTGCATTGATGATTAGTGTCATTGTTCTTGGGGATGAGTTCAGAACAGCTATGAGCAACACAATGAACATAATTCTTGGCCCACTCACCGCGAATCTTCCAATGTACATAGTGATCTTCATATTGGCGTCCATAACTGGCTTATATTCTGCTCTGATTCAGAAATACACAATGGATTGGAAGTTCATACATGAAATGCAGGAGAGAATGAGGGAGTTTCAGAAGGAGTTCAGAGAAGCAAGAGCCACAGATAACAAGCAAAAGCTTGCGAAACTTGAGGAGAAGAGAGCGGAAATGATGGGTGACCAGAGTAAAATGATGAAACAGCAATTAAAACCAATGTTTTACATATCTGTGATATCTCTGCCGATATTTTTCTGGCTCTATATTCATGTCAAATCAAATCCCTATCTCATGGTCTTCCCACTTGTTGGTACGGTGGGTTTGAATGAGAGTGCGATTGGACCTTTGCAGTATTGGATAGTTTGGTACATACTGTGTTCGATTGCCATAAGTCAGATAATAAGAAAAGTTCTGGATGTGGGCGGAAGGTGAACTTGTATGAGAATCGCCTTAGGGGGGCTTGCTGGGAGCGGTACAACCACTCTTGCGAATTTGCTCTCAGAAGAACTCGGTTTGAAAGTCGTATCATCGGGGGAGATATTCAGAAAATTTGCAGAGGATAGTGGGATGAGTGTTGAGGATTTTAGTAAATTATGTGAGAGAGACCCTTCTACAGACAAAAAAATAGACGAATATATGAGAAACTTATCCATGAAAGAAAAAAATGCAATATTTGAGGGGAGATTGGTTGGATATTTCACAGAAGCCGAGTTGAAAGTGTGGTTGAAAGCGCCAGTTGATGAGAGAGCAAAGAGAATTGCACAGAGGGAGAACATATCTTTTGAACTGGCTCTTAAACGTACCCTCGAAAGAGAGGAAAGTGAGAGGAAGAGATACTTATCGTATTATGGGATAGATATAGATGACACAAGCCCTTACCATGTGGTACTTGATTCAGAGTATTTTAATGCAGAACAATTAAAAGAAGTGGTTGTGTGCGCTGTCAGTGTTCTGGGGTGAAAAATGTTGGAGCGGAAGCTACTTCACAAGGTGAGGGCTGAAACTGATCCAGCGTATGGATGCAGACCGATTGCAAGGCCAATTGAGGAGTATGTACGTAAAGGGGTTGTGAATATAGACAAGCCAGCGGGTCCGACAAGCCATGAGGTAGTTGCATGGGTGAAAAAAATACTGCATCTGGAAAAAGCATCTCACAGCGGGACACTTGACCCAAAGGTAAGTGGTGTCCAACCAATTCTGCTGGGTGAAGGAACAAAACTCTCGATTGCCCTCACCAAGGCAGACAAAGAATATGTATGTCTGATGGAAACACATCAATTAGTTCCTACTAGGAGATTGCTCGAAGTGTTTTCAGAGTTCACAGGTGACATATATCAGATTCCTCCACTCAAGAGTGCTGTTCAGAGGAGGCTAAGAATCAGAAGAATTCATTATATCAATCTGATAGAACATGAGGAGAGATATGTGCTTTTCAGGGTTGGATGCGAGGCAGGAACCTACATAAGAAAGCTATGTTATGATATTGGCGAAGTTCTCGGTTTTGGTGCCCATATGAGAGAATTGAGAAGGATAAGGAGTGGACCATTCACAGAAAACAGTCTTGTCACACTCCACACATTACAAGATGCATATATGTCGTACGAAGAAGGAGATGAGAGACCTCTGCGTAAGATTGTAAGACCCATGGAGGAAGCTCTCTCACACTTGCCTTCGATATATGTGCTCGATAGTGCGGTTGATGCATTGTGTCATGGTGCACCACTTGCTGCCCCTGGCATTGTTTCTTTAGATGCATCCATAAAGAAAGGAGACGTTGTTGGAGTTTTTACTCTAAAGGGTGAGGTCGTTATGCTTGGAATGGCTGAAATGGATGCAGAAAGAATGTACGAAGCCGAGAGCGGGGTTGTGGTCAAGCCCAAGAGAGTTGTTATGAAACCTGGGACATATCCAAGAGTCTGGCATCGATGATTTTATTTATCTCCATGTGTAGAATAGATTGGGCTGAGGTAGCCTAGCGGTAAGGCGCAAGCCTGGAGAGCTTGTGGGGCTTTGCCCCTCGGGAGTTCGAATCTCCCCCTCAGCGTACAATTATTGGTTCTTATGATTATAAACAAGAGTGGATACTTATCACTATGTATTAACTAATCGAAATTTTTTAATATCAACAGTAGTTATTGGGATGTTAGAACATTCACAAGAGGGATGTGGTGTGAAGATTCTCGTTTGTGGCAAGGGAGGTTGTGGAAAGAGTGTTGTTTCTACACTAATTACAAAAGAACTTGCAAGACGGGGTAGGAGGGTTCTTGTCGTTGACATAGATGAATCCAATTTTGGAATCTATAGGAATCTTGGTGTTGAGGAGCCAAGGGACTTCATGGAATATCTTGGTGGAAAGGAAAAGGTCAGAGAGACTCTTCTGAAAAATATCCAAGCTCAAGATAGAGAGAAAGTTAGAATGTTTGAGAAAATCGATATCGAGGGACTTCCAGAGGATTTTGTTGTTAGAAAAGACAGCATATCTATAATGGCTATAGGCAAAATCCATGAGTTTGGAGAGGGATGTGCCTGCCCTATGGGGGCTGTTGCAAGAGAGTTTCTTGAGTCTCTTGAGCTGAGAGATGGAGAGTATGTTGTTGTTGATACTGATGCGGGAATTGAACACTTTGGGAGAGGTGTTGAGGCTGGATGTGATGTAATAGTCGTGGTAATTGAACCGAGTTATGAATCTATTCAGCTATCGAATAAAATTGCAGAAATTTCGAGAAAAATTGGAAAGAAAGTTATTTTGGTTGCAAACAAGACTGACAATGAAACAGTCAGAATGATAGAGGCTGAATTTTACATTCCATTCCACAAGGAAATCTATACAGCCTGTCTGAAAGGGGAGGAAATCCCGATTGTCGATGAGATTAAGGGAGTTGTCGACTTGCTTGAGGTGGGATAATGGGTGGGCGTGAGATAAAGGAGATAGGCATGATTAGAACACCATACAAGAACAAAGATGAAGCACCCCATCAGGGAAGATATTCTGAGGAGGTTTGTGAAATAGAAATCTTTGAGGACTATACTGAAGGTCTTAAGGATATTGAAACCTGCACCCACCTCATACTTCTTTACTGGCTTGATAGAGCAAGAAGAGATATTTTGATTGAAAGGCCACCTCATGATAACAGAGAACACGGTGTTTTTGCAACACGCTCTCCAAATAGACCAAATCCAATAGGGTTTTGTGTTGTTGAGCTTTTGGAAAGGAACGGGAATACTTTGAAGGTCAGAGGTGTTGATGCTGTGGATAACACACCCCTCATTGATATCAAGCCCTATTCCTCTGCGATTGATTGTGTGAAGAATGCGAGAATCGGATGGTTTGAGGGGACGGGGGGCAGGTGAGGGGAGATGAGAAAAATCATTTTTTTGCTAGCTTTATTTTTGGTAGTATCTCTGTCAGGATGTACACAACCAGTTGAAAAATCTGAAAAGAGTACTGAAATAACAGATTTAGCTGGGAGAATTGTTGAAGTTCCAGAGAAAGTCGAAAGAATTGTTGCAGTCGGTCCCGGAGCTTTGAGACTTGTGGTTTATCTCAATGCAACAGAAAAAGTTGTGGGTATTGAAGATGCTGAGGCTGGAGCATGGGAAGCAATTGGCAGACCTTACATAATGGCTCACCCTGAACTATCAGACCTCCCTGTGATAGGCAAGGCAGGCCCCAATCCAGTGCCAAATGCTGAGAAAATAATAGAGATAAATCCAGATGTCATTTTCATCACTGGCAATCCTGAACTGGCTGAAGACCTGCAGAAGAAAACAGGAATTCCTACTGTGTTTATTAGTTATGGGACTTCTGGAGGGATAAGTGAGGAACTGGTTGAATCTCTGAGGTTAATGGGAGAGATTCTTGATAGAGAGAGCAGGTCAGAAGAAGTTGTCTCCTTCATTGAGAGTGTAAACGATGATTTGATGTCCCGAACGAAAGACATTACCGAGAAGCCAAGTGTTTATGCTGGTGCTATAAGTTTTAAGGGTGGTCATGGTATAGAATCAACACAAGCGGATTTCCCACCTTTCCTCGCAGTTAATGTGGATAATGTTGCTGGAGAGATAAACAAGAGTGGAGCTATTTTCATAGATAGGGAGAAACTCTTGGAGTGGAACCCAGATATAATATTCATTGATTTGGGCAATATTCAGCTTGTCAAGGCAGACTATGAAAAGAACTCCAACTTTTACAATTCATTGAAAGCATTTGAGGAAGGCAGAGTATACGGGATTCTGCCATTCAACTACTACTGGACGAACATTGAGATAGCATTGGCAGATGCCTATTACATCGGCAAGGTCGTCTATCCCGAAGCTTTTGATGATATAAACCCAGAGGAGAAAGCTGATGAGATTTTTGAGTTCTTTGTGGGGGAGAAGCTTTACGATGAGTTTGTTGATTACTATGGGGGCTTCAGAAATCTGGCAGGGGAGTTCAAATGAACTACCATGAGTTTTTGAAAAGAAAATACAGATTTGGACTTTTTATTCTTCTTTCCCTCATAGCATTTATATTGATCTCCATCTCCATCGGCTCATATCACCTTCCATTTCACGAAATTCTCGCAGGAAATCCAGTTATCATGAACATAAGACTTCCGAGAATAATCACTGCGATTCTGGTTGGCGCCAGTCTTGCTGTTAGTGGGGCTGTAATGCAATGTGTTCTTAGGAATTATCTTGCATCTCCTTTCACGCTTGGGATATCACAAGGTGCTGCCTTTGGTGCTGCCTTTGCAATAATATACTTGGGTGTAGGCATCATGCATCGGACTGGAGAAGGTATAACAATTCTCAATCCATACATAATTTCTTTGTTTGCGTTTTTCGGCTCTTTGATAAGTGTCTTTGTGATTCTTTTGCTATCGAAGCTGAGAACCCTCTCTCCTGAATCGATGATTCTCGCAGGGGTTGCAATGGCATCTCTTTTTCAAGCTTCGACAATGTTGATGCAATATTTTGCGGAAAACGAGGTTTTAATTGCATCTGTTGTTTTCTGGACTTTTGGAGATGTTGGGAGAACTGTTTGGATGGAGATATCCATTATTTTTGTGGCATTTGTATTTTCCTTGATTTACTTCTTCTATCGGAGAATAGATTACAACACCCTCCTCAGTGGAGATGAGGTTGCTCTTTCTCTCGGTGTTGATGTGAAGAGAATCAGACTCGAGGGTATGCTTGTGTCATCATTTCTAACATCTGTTTGCGTCTCCTTTACAGGGATAATTGGTTTTGTTGGTCTTGTCGCTCCCCATGTGGTGAGGATTATAATAGGAGGAGACTATCGCTTTCTGATTTTAATTAGCACTCTTGTTGGAGCATTACTCTTGCTTTTGGCAGATACAATTGGTAGGATGATAATTTCCCCTGTTGTGATTCCCGTTGGAATTGTGACCGCATTTATTGGGGCTCCAACATTCATTTACCTCCTCATGAGGGGTGAAGTGAGATGATGATAATTGAAAATCTAAATTTTGCCTATAATTCGAGAAATGTATTGAAGAACATAACCTTCAGAGTTGATAGTGGGGATATGTTTTTTATTCTTGGTCCAAATGGAAGTGGAAAAACAACTCTGCTTAAGTGTATTAGTGGTGTTCTGAAATCATCAGGTAATGTCTGGATATGTGGTAAGGAGTTGAGGAATCTTTCAAGGATTGAAATAGCAAGAAAGGTTGCTTATGTTCCTCAGAGAGTTGAGATATGCAATCTAAGTGTTTTTGATGCAATACTGCTTGGAAGGAGACCATACATAAGATGGGGTGTTGGTGAAGAAGATATAGAGATTGTGAAGAGAATTATCAGGACGTTTGAACTCGATGAGTTTGCTTTTAGAAGTTTAACTGAGCTGAGCGGAGGAGAACTCCAGAAGGTGATGATAGCAAGGGCTATGGCACAGGAGCCAAATATACTGCTTTTGGATGAGCCAACCAACAATCTTGACCTTAGAAATCAGATCGAGGTGATGAACAGAGTAAGGAGGGTTGTGAAGGAGAAGGGAATATCGGCGATAATAACGATGCATGATTTGAATATTGCATCCATATATGCCGATCGAATCGTTATGGTGAAGGATGGGGAAATAGTTGATGAGGGTGGAGTAGAGGTCCTCACTCCAAGGAGTATCAAAGAAGTTTATGGTGTTGATGTCGAAGTATCAAACCACAATGGAGTTCCTGTAATTCTGCCAAGATTTAGAAGCGAAGAACCTATAAATATAAAATGAGTTGAAACCTACTGGGTGCTCTTATGAGATTGCTGTTGCTTCATTGTGATTATATAGAGTATGAGGCAAGGAAAAAAACGTCCATCTCAGAGGAAATCGATGAAGAAAGGATGAAAGGGAGGATGGAAGAAACCCTCGTGGTATTTGTAGCGGTCGAGAGAGGAGATGAGGAAAGTGAGGAGGGAGTTGCAAGAAAGGCTGTTGAGGAAATTCTCGAGGTACTTTCGAAACTTGATACCTCAAACGTAATGCTCTATCCATACGCTCATTTAAGCTCTTCACTTGCATCTCCATCATCTGCCCTTACAACGTTGAAAATAATGGAAAAACTGCTCTTAGAAAATGGTGTTAATGTTAAAAGAGCACCGTTTGGCTGGTACAAGGCATTCAGACTTTCTTGTAAAGGGCATCCTCTTTCTGAGCTCTCAAAGACAATAGAGGGGGATGTATCAAAGGCATTGAGGGCTGAAGAGAAACTCAGGTCTTATTTTTACATATTAACCCCAGAAGGAGAACTTGTCGAACACGATAAATTTGATTTTTCAGGTAGGGATAACTTGAGGAAATTTCTCTCGTACGAGATTGAAAAAAAGAGAGCTGTAGATAGGATTCCACCTCATGTTGAACTCATGAAAAGACTCGAGTTAGTTGATTATGAGCAAGGGAGCGACATTGGAAATCTCAGATATTACCCTAAGGGAAGACTCATAAAAAGTCTGCTTGAACAGAGAGTTATTGAGAAAATGGAGGAGTACGGGGCAATGGAAGTTGAGACCCCGATTATGTACGACATGGCACATCCCACAATAAAGAGGTATCTTGATAGGTTCCCTGCAAGGCAGTATGTAATTCAGACTGAGAAGAGAAGGATGTTTCTGAGGTTTGCTGCGTGTTTTGGACAATTTTTGATGAGTCATGATATGACAATACCATATAGAAGTCTGCCCCTCAAGATAGCAGAACTCACACGATACAGTTTCAGACTCGAGCAGAGTGGAGAAGTTGTTGGACTGAGAAGGCTGAGAGCGTTCACAATGCCAGATATGCACACGTTATGCAGAGATATTGAACAAGCCAAGGATGAATTTATGAAACAGTATATTTTGTGCATGGAAATGCTTTCTGATATAGGTGTGGGCAGTTATGAAGTTGCGATCAGAATCACAAAGAGTTTCTACGATTCCAACAAAGAGTTAGTAAAATCGCTTGCCAGAAAGATAGGGAAGCCAGTAGTAGTCGAAATGTGGGAGGAGAGACCCTTTTATTTCGTTTTGAAGTTTGAGTTCAATTTTGTTGACGCTCTTGATAAGGCAAGTGCTCTTTCAACAGTTCAGATAGATGTCGAAAATGCAGAGAGATATGGGATTACATATGTGGATGAAAATGGTGCGGAGAAAAAACCAGTGATTCTTCATTGTTCTCCTTCAGGTGCGATTGAGAGATGCATGTATGCTCTTCTTGAAGGGGCATATCTGTCAGCAGAAGAAGGAGAACTTCCCATGCTCCCCACTTGGTTATCTCCGACCCAGCTGAGAATAATTCCAGTGTCTCAGGAATATGTGAGTGATGCTATTGAAATTGCCTCCTTCATGGAGAATGTAAGGGTTGATGTGGATGACAGGGATGAGACCGTGGGAAAGAAGATAAGAGATGCAGGTATGGAATGGATACCTTATGTGGCGGTAATTGGAGAGGAAGAGAAGAAATCAGGAAAATTGTCTGTAACCATCCGCTCCAAATCCACACTCAAGAACCCACACATAGTAAAGATATCACCAGAAGAACTCAGAGATATGATTGTTAGTGAGTGTGAAGGGTTGCCATGGAAGCCATTGCCTTTGAACAGAAGACTCTCACTTAGACCCAAGTTCAGATGACTAACTTATCTTGACCCTCCTACCTTCTATTTTCAGTTTTCCCTCCACATACAATTTCACAGCCTATGGGAATATCTCATGCTCTTGTTCAAGTATGCGTGCTGATAATGTCTCCTCAGTGTCATCTTCTTTGACATAAACGCATCTCTGAAGTATTATTGGGCCATGGTCAACCTCTTCATCGACGAAATGTACGGTACAGCCTGCCACTTTGACACCATATTCCAGTGCCTGTCTTTGAGCATGGAGCCCCCTGAATGAGGGAAGGAGTGCTGGGTG
This sequence comes from Methanomicrobia archaeon JdFR-19, assembly GCA_002010075.1. Taxonomy (GTDB): domain Archaea; phylum Halobacteriota; class Methanosarcinia; order DSM-18856; family Methermicoccaceae; genus JdFR-19. Next base: position 25,844 of record MTMG01000017.1, read on the forward strand.
AATGTTCATAATCCTGTTTTTGTACGTCTTCACGAACTCACTTCCCAGTACCCTCATATATCCTGCCAGAAGTACGAGCTCTACATTTCTATCGCTCAGCAACTTCATAAGGTATCTGTCATATTCATCTCTGCTTTGAAACTTTGTCGGATCAGCGAATATTGCTTCAATCCCATGATTTTTCGCCCTCTGAAGAGCATAGGCATCTTTGTTGTCAGATATGACAACGACTATTCTTGCGTTTTGTATGTATCCATTCTCAATGTTGTCTATTATTGACTGTAAATTTGACCCTCTGCCAGAAACCAAAACACCTATGTTCATAGTAATCACCTATTCCTCATTACCACCTCGCCGGGGAGTGTGGTTGATCCCGGGCTAATCATCACCCCTGTGTTTATGCTTGTATTTATCCCAGTATGGACATGGTCTCCCATTATAACTCCCAACTTCCTTCTTCCCGTGTCAACAAGCTCCCCTTTAAGCATAACCTTTATGTTTTTTCCATCGTGTCTGAGGTTTGCAACCTTTGTCCCAGCACCAAAATTACATCCCTTCCCAATAACACTATCACCAACATAAGACAAGTGTCCGATTCTTGTATCGTCTCCTATGATGGAGTTCTTTATTTCTACGCCATTTCCTATGTAAACTCTGTCCCCTATTGATGTTGAGGGACGGATATAACAGTTTGGCCCTATTGTACAGTCCTTTCCAATTTTCACTGGCCCCTCAATATATGCTCCACTCCGTATCAGTGTCCCATCTCCAATCTCAATCTGCCCTTTCAGGTGGGCTCCAACCTCAACGTACCCTTCCACACTCGTTTTCATCTCCCTTAGAAGCATCTCATTTGCATCGAGCAAATCCCAAGGTCTTCCTATGTCTATCCACTTACCTAAAAGTTCAAACCACCCAATTTTTTCACCGTTTTCAATCATCATTTGAAGGGTGGTTGTGATTTCGTACTCACCCCTTAACGACTTGGGCGTCATTTTAAGATAATCGAAAATAGGTGGAGAGAATACGTAGATTCCTGCATTGACAAATCCAGATACATTATCCGCTGGTTTTTCAACTATTTTTCTAACGAAGTTTCCCTCAACATCAACAATTCCAAATTCAGCTGGCTTTTCAACTTTTTTAAGTGCAATCAGATATTTCTCTTCCCTTTCAAGGGCGGGTTTGATATCTTCTGGTTCAAACAGAATATCTCCATTCACCACAATGAACCTATCCACAACATATTTTTCGAGACATCTGACTGCATCGGCTGTTCCATGCGCCCCATCTTGAGAAACAACCACCACGTCTTCAAATGTTTTTAGATATTCCTCTATCTGTTCTTTCCCTTGATGGACAATTACGAATATTCTGTCAATCCCTACATCGATAAGCCTCTCTAAAATGTGTCCCAGTATGGGTTTATTTGCAACTTTTAAAAGCACTTTTGGAACACTACAAGTAAGAGGCCCCATTCTTGTGCCTTTCCCGGCTGCAAGTATAGCAGCATCCACAAATTTACAACTTTTCTAATAGTTAATAGGTTTTACTACCCTTTCTATACAAAATATCAAAACGTTACTTCATTATATTATTCAATAATTCTAAAATTGATTAGAAAAGATTAAAAACACTACAACTAACTTCACACTAAAAGGAGGAATTTGTATGGTAAATATTGTATGGCTTCAAGGTGGAGGCTGTACTGGGTGCAGTGTATCTTTTTTGAACGCACAAGAACCAGATGTCGTGCAAGCGATTCAGAGATTTGGGCTTGACGTCGTTTTTCATCCGACGGTGGGTCTGATAAGTGGTAAAGAAGCACTCAATAGACTCGAGGAACTCAAGTCAGGGAAGATCTCGCCGGATGTTTTGGTTGTCGAGGGATCCGTGCCACTGGGGCCAGACGGTACGGGAAGATATTGCATGATAGGGGACATTCCCTTCAAGGACATTGTTGAGGACCTTGCTCAGAAGAGTGCATACACAGTTGCGGTTGGTTCATGTGCTTGCTGGGGAGGACTACCTGGTGCAAAGGAGAACACAATTGAGCATGTAGGACTTCAGTTCAGAAAGACCCAGATGGGCGGTCTTCTCGGTAGGAACTATAGGTCTGGTGCAGGACTCCCAGTAATAAACTTGCCAGGATGTCCAGTACATCCAGACTGGGTTATTCAGTCGCTTGCAGCCCTATTACTTGGGTATGATGTGGAGCTTGATGAGTTCAATAGACCAAAGGAATTCTTTGCATACTACCCACACGAGGGGTGCTCGAGAAACGAGTATTATGACTGGAAGATTGACCCAGAGCATCTTGGAGACAAGGGCGGATGTCTGTACTGGGAGTATGGATGCAAAGCTCCGTTTACACATGCTGATTGTAATAAGAGGCTGTGGAACAGGCAGTCCTCATGTCCAAGAGTTGGAGCGCCGTGCATTGCATGTGTTGATCCAGACTTCCCAGATATGAGCACGCCGTTCTTCAAGAGAAAGGATATCCCAACAACCGGAATCAAGAAACTGTTCTACATGGGCGGTGCAGCGATGATGATAATGGCTAGACCTTCCGAGATAGTGGAGAGGCACAAGAAGAGGTGAGAATAATGGCTGTAAAGGTAGTCGAAGTTGGACCTATAACACGTATAGAAGGGCACCTTGATGTCAAAGTTGAGGTTGAAGATGGAGTTGTAAAATCTGCTTACACCTCTGGAACACTTGTTAGAGGATTTGAGAATGTTATGAAGGGCAGAGACCCCAAAGAAGCGCCAACCATCACGCAAAGAGTCTGTGGTGTGTGCCCAATCGCACATGGCATTGCAGCATCCTATGCAGGAGATGATGCTCAGGGAGTCGAACCACCAGCAAATGCGACTTATGTCAGGAATGCAATCATCGCATCAAACTATATAATGAGCCATGCAACACACCATTACGCACTCTTTGCCCCAGATATGGTGAATCCGAAGTACAAAGACCTTGAAGGGTATGATGAGATTGTGGAAAAATTCACACCTTTCACTGGCACATCTCACATAAAAGCTCTGAGGGCGAGAATACTTCCACATGAGTTGATTGCGATTTTTGGCGGAAAGATGCCACATGTGGCGTGTTTCGTTCCGGGCGGTGTGACGTGCAGTCCTGGAGCGAGTGAGATTCTGAAAGCTCTTTCGATTCTTCAGGACATTCAGGAGTATGTTGAGTCAACTGTGCTCGGATGCTCTGTTGAGAGGTGGCTTGAGAACAAGACACTGGATGATGTTTTGAAGTGGCTTGAAGAGGACGAGGCACATGCACACAGTGACCTTGGTCTGTACATAACGTTCGGACAGGCCATGGGACTTCACACCTATGGACAGGGATGTGGAAACTTCATATGCTATGGTGGTTATCCAGACCCAGACGGTGAAAAGTTCTTTAAGAGTGGTGTTATCATAGATGGAAAGAAAGAGCCACTTGACCACACAAAGATATCTGAGTTCATTGAGTATTCTTGGTATACAGGTTATGAAGGAGGAAGGCATCCATTTGATGGCATGACACATCCAATATGGACATCTGAGAAGAAGTACAGTTACATCAAGAGCTATAGATATGATGGAAAGCCAGTGGAGACAGGTCCACTTGCAAGACTTCTTGTGTCAGAGGAGCCACTGATCACAGATGTTGTGGATAAGTTGGGTGTGAATGTATTCACCCGCCACCTTGCAAGACTACATGAGACTGTGCTGGTGATACCGAAACTCAAGGAGTATCTGGAAAGTATCAACCCCAATGAACCGTTCTACAAACCACATACAGAGAAACAGGAGACACAAGGAGTTGGTCTGAACATCGCACCGAGAGGAGATGTTGGACACTGGGTCAGGATAAGTGGTGGAAAGATAGCGAACTATCAGATAATTGCTCCGACCACCATTAACGCAGGGCCAAGAGATGCTGATGGTGTGATGGGGCCAATGGAGCAGGCAATAACCGGCACCCCAGTCACAGAAGAGTCTGGAATGGTTGAGGTTCAGCATGTTGTACGCTCGTTTGACCCATGTCTTGCATGCTCGATACAGATTGTCGATGAAAAAGGTGTGAAGAGGATACTGGAGCTGTGATACGGGTAATTGGAGTTGGAAATTTACTGTTGACGGACGATGGGTTCGGAGTCCACGTCCTGTAGGAGCTATCCAGACGGGGTGTAGAACAGGAAATAGAAGGTATTGACCTCTGGGATGCAGGAGGGCATGCCTTCGATGTAGTGTATCTGCTGAAAGATGCCGAGTATGTGGTGATAGTGGATTCATTCAAGCGTGGGCTAACACCGGGCTCTCTCTGCACCCTTTATTTTAAACTTCCACCTGAGAAGCCATCAGAGACGACACCAGAACCATCTCCATGGTGTTCGTTGCATGACTTTGGACTGGTTGAAGCATTTCAGACAGCCAAATATCTTCATTCAGAAATACCAAACATATGTATATAGGGAGTGGAAGTTGCATCTGTTGAATGGGGATGCAAACTCAGTGATGCTGTAAGCCCCATGGTCGATAGGGTGGCAGATATGATAGTTGAATGGATTCAAAAAAAGACAGGGAGGAACAACAATGAAAGTGATTGAACCTGAAGAGGGAGAAGTCATATTTGACATAGAGCTTGATGAAAATTTGCAGAAGGAGAATCTACGTATAGCAGAGGAAAATAAGAAAATATTGCGAGAAAAAGGTATCAAAGCAGTCGATGTGATGGGTTCTGTCGGAGCTGGAAAAACTTCATTAATCGAGCGCATGGTCGAGAGACTTGATGTGAAAGTGGCAGTCATAAATGGAGACCTGACAACCACAATTGACGCAGACAGACTTAAAACCAAAGGCGTTGAGACAGTTCAGATTAATACTGGCAAAGAGTGTCATCTGGATGCAAATCTCGTGAGAAAAGCTCTCTCAAGTCTTGACCTTGACTCTATAGACCTCATATTGATAGAGAACGTGGGTAACCTCATATGTCCTGCTGAATTTCCGCTTGGAGCTGAGCTGAGAATAGTGGTTGTAAGTGCTGCCGAAAGTCCCTGGGCGGTATCTAAGCATCCTTACATATTTCTGGATGCTGACATGGTGGCGATAAACAAAGTAGATGTGGCTAAACTTGTAGGCTCAGACCCGACGAAGATGAAGGAAGATGTGTTATCGTTTAACCCGAGTGCAGAAGTCTTTTTGACAAATTGCGTGACAGGGGAAGGGGTGGACGAACTTGTAAACTCACTAAAAAGCAAGCTTGGATTGTGAAAGTATGCATGAATACTCAACAACACTTGCAATCGTTGAGAAGGTTATAGATGAGGCGCATAAAAGAAATGCGAAGAGGGTTATCTGTGTCGAGCTGAAGATAGGAAAACTCACACTGCTCTCAGTAGAACAAGTAAAATTTTGTTTTGAGGCTATTTCGAAGGGGACGATGCTTGAGGGATGTGAGCTCGTGATAGAGCAGACTCCACCTGTTTTTAAATGTCAGTCATGCGGAAGGATTGAGAACTCTATAAACATAGATACACTATTATATGACCATACAGCACCCTCGATTCCATCCTTTGTTTGTCCTGCCTGTGGCAACAGGCTTGAGATTGTAGGTGGGAAGGAGTGCATAATAAAGGGAATGAGGATTGTGGTGTGAATGTTCAGAGACAGAACAATTGCCAGAGAGATAATTAAAAGACTCAAAGCTATGGAGCTTGAGCTGAGAATTATGCACGTGTGTGGGACGCATCAGGACACAATCGTTCGTTATGGACTTGACTATCTTTTGAAAGACTGTGGTATAGAAGTCAGACAGGGACCGGGATGTCCAGTGTGTGTTACAACTAGTTTAGAATTCGAGAAGGCTCTCAGACTTGCAAGAGAAGGCATAATTGTTACGGCATTTGGTGATGTGTATAGAGTTCCTTCGTCCACTGGTTCGCTTGCATCTCTTAGAGGGGAGGGGTTTGATACCCGTATCGTGTACAGTATTGAGGATGCAGTAAGCTTGGCAAAAGATACAACAAAAGAGGTTGTTTTTATGGGAGTGGGGTTTGAGACAACAGCTCCAACCACTGCTTCAGTTCTTATAAATGACCCTCCTGAGAATTTTTCAGTACTCAGTTGTCATAGATATGTACCTCCCGCTCTCAAAGCTCTGCTTGAGATGGGGATGGAGATAGATGGTCTTATAGAGCCCGGACATGTGAGTACGATTATTGGAATTGAACCGTATGAAGAGTTGTCATCTGAATACAATATGCCCCAAGTAATAGCAGGATTCGAACCACTTGATATGTTGATTGCAATATATATGCTCGCCCTTCAGATTCGGAGGGGGGAGGCAAAAGTTGAAAATGAGTATGAGAGGGTTGTGAAGAGGGAAGGCAATGTTAAAGCAAAGAAATTGATGGCTGAGGTTTTTGAGCCAGTTGATGTTAGATGGAGAGGATTTCCATCAATCCCCTCTTCTGGTATGAGCATCAAAAAAGAGTTTGAGGATTGGGATGCTTCAAAGAAGTTTGAAGACATACTCGGGGATGTGGCTGATCCGGGAGAGCCTGAGGGTTGCATATGTGGAGAGGTGTTAAAGGGAATTGCTGACCCAACAGAATGCCCTCTCTTCGCCCAAGCATGTACACCAGATCATCCGGTAGGTCCATGTATGGTATCTGTTGAAGGTATGTGTCATATAGAATACAAATATAGTTAATCAGATGTAGGTATTAGCATATCTTCTTCTCAGCATATTCTCGGAACGGGGTCTCCGATTGGACGTGGTAGAATTCTTCTTCCCCCAATTTCAGTCTCCATCACCACCCCGGCATAATCATCAGATTGAGACACCTCTCCAATGATAGTTGCATCTTTCCCGTACTTTGTTTTTCTGATTGCTGAGACCACATCCTCAGCCATCTCCCCCACAACACCCATCACAAGCTTACCCTCATTGCCTATTTCATATGGTGAGATTCCAAGCATCTCACAGGCAGATTTTACTCCCTCCCTCACAGGAATATCTTCTTCCCTTATATTTATGCAAACGTTTGATTTCTCACACATTTCCCACAGAGCGTTTGATAGTCCACCCCGTGTGGGGTCTTTAACAGAGCAAACTCCCCCAACTTTGAGTGATTCTTCTATCATTCCATTCAATGGTGCAACATCGGATTTTACAGTGCTATCAAATCCATATCCTTCTCTTTTTGAAATCACAGCAACTCCATGGTCTCCAATTGTTCCAGATACGATAATAACATCTCCTTCTCTCAGGTTAGAATCAAGCAACCACTTTATCTTTCTCTTATCATACTCATTTACAACATTGCTGTTATGTTCAAGGTATGGACTCTCAACTCCAATCCCAGATGTGTTCACAATGATCTCATCCACACCCCCCTTTTCGACAACCTTTGTATCACCCGTGATAATTGGAGTTCCCGCCTCAGCACAGGTTTCATGTATGCTTTTTAATATTTTCTTCAGGGAGTCTATCTCAAATCCCTCCTCTATGATGAGGGCACATGAAATGGCTATGGGGTTGGCACCCAACACAGAAACGTCGTTTATGGTACCCGAAACAGCAAGTCTCCCGATATCGCCTCCCGGAAAGAATATTGGTTTCACTGTGTACGAATCGGTGGTAAAGACTATGTTGTTCACAACACTTGCATCATCCATTGCATCAAGCCCAACATCTACATTGACATCGGTTGCTACAGAGGGTATGACAACTTCTTTCAACAGAGATTCCATCTTTGTTCCGCCAGCACCGTGAGATAACTGAATCCTTTTATCCATATTTCATTCCTCGAGCATCTGTTTAAGAAGCTTCAATGTCTCTTCTGCCCCCTCTCTGCTCACCTTTTCTATGGCGAATCCAGCATGCACAAGAACATAATCTCCCACCTTCACATCAACCAACATCGTATTTACATTTCTAACTGTTCCATCTCCAAAATCGACTTTTGCTATGTTCCCGCTGTGTTCTATAATCTTTCCCGGAACTGCAAGACACATGATTGAACCTCCTCTCTTCACTATTTAGACTTTTTCCCCATCATGTTCTTTGGAGCATTCCTATGACTGATGCACACTGACCAAAGGACACTCCACCATCTCCTCTTGGTATTTTTTCATTCAGCACAAATGAGATACCTTCTCTTTCACATAAGTTTTTCAGCCTGTCTGTGATTATGGTGTTGTAAGCGACGCCCCCGCTAAATCCGATGCATTCAACACCTGTCTTATCATATCCTTTCATTGCAAGCTCAAATAATCCCTCTGCTATGTAGTTATGGACGCTGTATGCCAGATCTCTGACAGAAAACTTTTCAAGAGAGTACAACAACTCCTCAAAAAGAGGTGTTATCATCAGAATATTGTCTTTTATTTCAGGGGATATTTGAAGAATGTTTTTCCCACCTTTTGCCATTGCTTCGAGTCTTATTGCAGGCTCTCCATTGTAAGTTCTTTCATAACATACCCCCAAAAGAGCACTTGCTGCATCCAGAACCCTCCCACAGCTTGTTGTCTTAACCCCCTTTCCTTCCTTTACGTCCTTCATAACAACCCTGATTTCAGCTTCCCCATACGGGAACTCATGAACTTTGTTATAGAGTATCTCCTCTGCTAAATCTCCCAGTATCGAAGCAACCATCCTCAGGGGATATTTGGTCGTGAGGTCTCCACCCGGCATTATATGGGGTTCAAGATATCCAATTCTTTCATACTCATCGAGGGTGCAGTGCAAAATCTCCCCTCCCCAAGCACTTCCATCCTCGCCATATCCAAAGCCATCACACACGATCGCAATTATGTCATCCAATCCATGTTCTGCAATCAGAGATGCACCATGAGCATGATGGTGTTGAATTCTGAAGCAGGGAATACTCCTCTCATCTGATATTTTGTCTGCAAGATATGTGGTTGCAAACTGCGGGTGAAGATCACATCCTACTGCGTCTGGCTTTACATTCAGTAGCTCCATGAGATGGGTAATACTCTCCCTCAAAAAGTTTAATGTCTCAATGTTCTCCACATCACCTATGTGCTGTGTTAGGAATGCCTTCTCGCCAAACACAACACATCCAGCAACGTTCTCCTCACCACCCAGAGCTAAGATAACTTTATCTGTTTCTATCTTCATCCTTATAGGCGATGGAGCAAAACCTCTTGACCTTCGGATTATTGCTTGTCCTCCAACCCATTTTACAACAGAATCATCGCATCGGTGAGCTATTTTTCTGTTATGGACGAGGAAGTAATCCACTTCCCTCCCCATTCTTTTGATGGCATCATTTTCATCTATGCATATTGGTTCTCCGGATGGGTTTGCACTCGTCATGACGAATGCAGGCTCACGAGAATATTGAAACATCAGTAGATGAAGTCCAGTGTAGGGGAGCATAACACCAATTGTATCAAGTCCGGGGGCTATCAGCTCACTCAGATAATAGTTTTCAGACTTTCTCAACAGTACAATTGGCCTCCTCCATGAGGTGAGCAAGTCAATCTCTTCAGGAGATACTTCTGCAAATCCCTTTATAGTTTGGATATCTCTTGCCATTATAGCAAATGGCTTGTATTTCCTGTGTTTTGTTTTTCTGATTCTTTCGATCGGCTCTGAGAATGTAGTTGCACACGCTATATGATACCCCCCGTTTCCTTTAACTCCCACCACAAAACCCTCATCAATCAGTTTCGCAACTTCTCTCACAGGGTCATCACACTCAATCGTACAGCCTTGCGAGTCTGTTAGATATACTCTGGGACCACATCTTGGGCATGCTATTGTCTGGGCATGAAACCTTCTGTCCATGGGGTCTTTGTACTCCTTTCGACACTCTTCACACATTTCAAACTCTCTCATTGTTGTGTTCTCACGATCATATGGGAGTTTTTCGATGATGGTGAATCTGGGCCCACAATCTGTACAAGTAATGAAAAAATAGTTGTGTCTTCTGTTGGATTCGTCAAAAAGTTCTTTTTCACATTTCTCACATATTGAGACATCAGGGGGTATTGTTGAGCCAGAAAGCTCTGCTTCATATCTGCTTTTCACAATTTTGAATGATTTGTATCCTTTTGTCTCTGCATAGGATATCTTGACCTCATATATTTCGGAAAGAGGGGGGCTCTGAGATTCAAGTACATTCAAAAAATCGTCTATTTTACCATCATCCCCTTCGATCTCTATTTCCACCGTCCCGTCTTTCAGGTTTCTGACTTCTCCTTTCAATTCAAGTTCATTGGCGAGTCTGAATACAAACGGTCTGAATCCAACTCCCTGAACTATTCCTTTAACTCTGAGAATTGCTCGCATCATCATAAATAACCTTTTAGCAATTTTATTATCTCTCTTGCCTCTTCCATCATATTTCTTCTCTCTATTGCGGAAGATATCGGTAGCTCATGAACTATTTCAGCTAATCTTAGCAGTTCTTTCTTCTTCCTACTCCCTGTCATCGCATCCAGCTCTTTCAAACAGTATTTTAACTCATTTGCGTCTTTGAACATCTTCTCAACAGTCATAAAAAACAGTTCTAATCTTTTTTCAAGATCATTTATCTCATTCATTTGAAACCCCTCTTTATTTTTATGGGAAGTATTTCAGATACAATGTCAGCGGTCTTGACAAACTCCACAGGAGCACATCTTCCAGTCAAGATAATTTCCATATCAGGTGGTGCTCTTTCCAACAAATCCATAACATCTCCTTTTTCTACCAGCCCTGTATGACATGCAAGATTTATCTCATCAAGTACGAGCACATCTGGGTTGTCTTTTATTACTTCACTGACCATTTTAAGCCCATTTTCTGCCAGTTCTTTATCTCTTCTGTCTGGCGATTGCAAGTTAACCCATTCTTCTCTACCAAACTGGTAAACGGTGAAATATGGTTTTAAGTTATTCTGAATTATGTACTCACCGGTTGGTCTACCTTTCATGAACTGGACTATTACTGCTTGCCTCCCCTCGCCCACATGTCTTATTGCCCTCCCAACAGCAGCAGTAGTTTTACCTACTCCATCTCCAGTAAAAACAAATACCGTCATACCTCATACCTCCAACTCACACCGGACAGATATGGCTCCCAGGACAAGTTTTTGCTATCATTACCTCCTCACTCACATTCACAACATCACCGAATATGCTTATAACCTGCTTTTCCCTACTGCGGTATCTAAAGACTGTGATGCCTTTGCACTTCAACCTCCATGCGAGTAAATAAGCCTCTTTGATATCCTCAACTGTGCAATCCTCCCTCATATTCACAGTCTTGGATACAGCATTATCAACATGTCGCTGAAAAACCGCTTGCATCCTTACATGCTGTTCAGGTGTGAGGTCCATTGCACATTTGAACAGCTCTCTGATATCTTCAGGTATCTCTTCTATGGATGAGATGGATGGTTGTCTCAGTACCTTCTTCATCAAGTTTTCTGAGTAGAACCCTCGCTCCTTTGCGATTTTAACAAAATTTTCATCATAATGGAAGAGCAGTTCTCCTTCAAGCGCCTCTCTCACGTATGCAACCGAGAAAATTGGCTCTATGCCAGAGGAACAGCTTGCTATAATGCTTATACTTCCTGTGGGTGCTATTGTTGTAACAGTTGCATTTCTCATATGTTCATAACGGTCTGCCCATATGCTTTTTGGGAAGTTTGGAAAGTCTCCCTTCTCCTCACCAAGGTTTGAACTCTCATCTCTTGCAATCCTTTGTATGAAAGCCATCAAACCTTCTGCAACTTCATATGAATAAGGGGAGCCGTAGGAAATCCCCATCTTTATGAACATGTCGGCGAGACCCATGACGCCAAGTCCAATTTTTCTATTTTTGAGTGTTATTTCCTTGATTTCTGGAAGTGGGAATACATTGACACTTATCACATCGTCAAGAAATCTTACTCCAACCCTCACACACTGTTCAAGTCTTTCCCAGTTTATCTCCCCTTCATCCACCATTTTTGATAGATTTATAGAACCAAGATTACAAGATTCATATGGTAAGAGAGGCTGTTCCCCACATGGGTTTGTTGCCTCAATCTCTCCCAGCTCAGGGGTGGGGTTGTGTCTATTTATTTCATCCATGAACAGAATTCCAGGGTCTCCAACACTCCAAGCAGCTCTCGCAATCTCATTAAAAACCTCTCCAGCATTTAAAGACTTCACAGCCCTACCATTGGTCGGGTCTATTAGAGGATAGTCTTCGTTGTTGATAACAGCCTCAAGAAAAGAGTCTGTTGCATCAACCGATATATTGAAGTTGGTGAGTGTCTATCCATCGAGTTTTGATGTTATGAATTCCATGATGTCAGGATGATGAACTGAAAGGACGCCCATGTTTGCCCCCCTCCTTTTTCCCCCTTGCTTTATTACTTCAGTTGCTCTATCAAATACTGTCATGAATGATACTGGGCCAGATGCTATCCCACCAGTGCTTCTAACTTTGGAAAACTTTGGTCTCAGCCTCGAAAATGAGAAGCCAGTCCCCCCTCCTGACTGGTGTATGATTGCCATGTTTTTCAGTGCATCAAATATCCCCTCGATTGAGTCTGGGATTGGTAGAACAAAACACGCAGAGAGTTGTCCCATTGGGGTTCCAGCATTCATGAGGGTTGGGGAGTTGGGAAGAAACCACAGTCTTGCCATAACTTCATAAAACACTCTCTTCATTTTCTCTCTTAGATGTGATGGTTCTGCCATTGCAACCGCAGAGGCAACCCTCCACAGCATCTGTTTTGGGGTCTCTATTATGTTGAGATTTTCATCTCTTAGGAGATACCGTGCTCTTAGAACTTTGAGTGCGTTCTCAGTAAATGTCGGCTTTGTGAGCCCTTTCATGAGAATGAATTTAGCATCATGCTTATAAAGGTTGATGTTTAACAAGCCCCGATGAGAAAACATGAAAGGCGATGATGATTACAACCCGTATGAAATAGAAAAAAAGTGGCAGAGGATGTGGGAGAACTATAAGATATTTGAGGCAGAGCCAGATGACAGAGAGAAGTTCTTCATAACAGTTCCATATCCTTACTTGAATGGGAACTTACATGCGGGACATACACGAACATTCACCATCGGAGATGTAGTCGCGAGATACATGCGAATGTGTGGATACAACGTTCTCTTTCCTATGGGATTTCACGTCACAGGTACACCCATAGTGGGACTTTCTGAGTTGATAAAGAAGAGAGACCCCACGACCATCAAAGTCTATACAGAATATCATGACATACCAAAAGATGTTTTGTATTCCCTCGACACTCCTGAGAAGATAGTTGAGTATTTCAAAAAAGAAGCTGAAAATGATATGAAATCAATAGGTTATTCGATAGATTGGAGAAGAAAGTTCACAACCATGGATGAGTTATACAAAGCTTTTATCACATGGCAGTATAATCTGCTTTTTGAGAGAGGATATATTTCAAAGGGTTCGCATCCCGTCAGATGGTGTCCAAACGATGAAAATCCTGTTGAGGATCATGACTTGCTTCATGGAGAGGATGCGACAATAGTTGAATATACCCTTATAAAATTCGTACTTCCTGATGGGGTTGTGTTGCCTTGTGCAACGTTGAGACCTGAGACCGTGTTTGGAGTCACAAACCTATGGGCAAATCCAGAGGTTGTTTATCATAAGATTGAGATCATAACTCCAGAGGGGAGTGAGACATGGATTGTAAGCAAAGAAGCAGTTAAAAAGTTAAAGTATATCGGTAAAAGAGTAGAAGAGATAGGGGAAGTAAGGGGAGATGAGCTAATTGGACTGAAAGCAAAGAACCCCATTACGGGGGACTGGGTTTCTGTGCTACCCGCGAGTTTCGTGAAAACCGAAAGCGGGACTGGCATTGTTATGAGTGTCCCCGCACATGCTCCTTACGACCATCTAGCTCTCAGAGATTTGGATGTTTCAGGATTCGATGTTTCTGATATATCGTATATATCGTTGATATCTGTGCCTGGGCATGGCGAGTTTCCAGCGGTTGAGGTGTGTGAGGAGCTTGGAGTGAAAAACCAAAATGACCCTGAAGCTGAGAAGGCAACAAAGCTTGTTTACAAAAAGGAATTTCACTCGGGAGTTCTCAAAGATGTGTGTGGAAAGTATGCTGGAATGCCAGTCTCTAAAGTGAAGGACATACTCACACGAGATTTCATGGAAATGGGCGTTGCTGAAATTTTTTATGAATTTTCTGAACAGCCGGTCGTTTGCAGATGCGGAACACCGTGTGTGATAAAGTTGGTGGAAGATCAGTGGTTCCTCCGTTATTCAGACATGGAATGGAAGATGAAGACAAGAGAATGTTTGGGAAAGATGAGGATAACACCGCCCGAAATCAGAGCGGATTTTGAGAATAAAATTGACTGGCTAAAGGATAAGGCATGTGCCAGAAGGAAGGGACTGGGGACCCCCCTTCCATGGGACCCCGAGTGGATTATCGAGAGTCTTGCAGACTCCACAATATACATGGCTTACTACATAATTGTAAAACTCCAAGAATTTGGATTCGAGCCCTCTGATCTGACCAAGCCAGTTTTGGATTACATCCTCCTCGGAAGGGATGATGCTTTCAGTGAGATACCCGAGGATAAAAGAGAAATTGTGAGTAATATAAGGAGAGAATTCGAGTATTGGTATCCTGTTGACCTTAGGACTTCTGGCAAAGACCTCGTTGCAAATCATTTGCTTTTCTTTATATTCCACCACGTAGCACTCTTTGACGAAGACAAATGGCCAAAATCGATTGCTGTAAATGGATTTGTGTCTCTGGAAGGACAGAAGATGAGCAAATCAAAGGGACCTTTGCTTACGATGAAGAGGGCTGTTAGGACATATGGTGCTGACCTTACGCGATTGTACATCCTCAGCAATGCTGAACTGATGCAGGATGCAGACTGGAGAAGTGCAAATGTTGATGGTATGAGGAAACACCTTCAGAGATTCTACCATTGGGCACGAGATGTAATCCAGAACAAAGCTCAAAGTGGCGAGTTGAATAGTCTGGACAGATGGATGCTATCAAGACTCTCGTACCATGTTGGTGAGGCGAGGAGTGCCCTCTCCTCTCTACAAACGAGAAAAGCTCTCCAGCATGCTTTCTTCTTACTGCTAAATGATGTTAGGTGGTATGAGAGGAGAGGGGGCAAGAATATGTTATTTACCGTTGTTGATACTATGATAAAGCTTATGGCTCCATTCACACCACACATATGTGAGGAGTTGTGGAGTTTATACCATCGTGAAGGAGATTTTGTCTCTCTTGCACCATATCCAGAGCCCACGTGGGGCGTTGATACCTAGGTGGAGGTATGCGAATCTCTTGTCAGGGAGACACTGGAAGACATCTTAGACATAATCTCTGTTGCGAGAATAGAGAACCCGAGCAGAATAAAGATATACACACCAGAAGAGTGGAAATACGAGGTTATGAAAGAGGCATTTGAGTCAAGAGACAATATGGGCAAACTTATGAAGAATCTCTCTCAAAAAGAGGAGTTTAAACCTATTATCAAAGATGTAATTTCGTTTGCCAAGGGAATTTTAAAGGACATCAATTCGATGGATGAGAATTATGTTGAGGTATGTCAAGATGGCAGATGGAATCGTGAGATGGAAAGGAGGGCACTAATTGATGCAAAAGAGTTCTTTGAAAAAGAGCTTGGATGTGAAGTGTTGATAGACCCACCCGATAAAGTGGAGAAGGTGAAAAGTGCGAAGCCATTCAGACCAGCCATCCTGATAGAATGAAAAAGGTTTTCTAACAACCCTTTCATACTTTCTATCATGTTTACCATCATAACTGGAAGCCAGTTTGGGGATGAAGGAAAGGGAAAGATTGTTGACCTTCTCGCTGAGCGTTTTGATTATGTCGTGAGATTTCAGGGTGGTGATAATGCCGGGCATACTGTAAAGGTGGGCAAACTCACAATAAAACTGCATACAATACCTTCTGGAGTACTTTACAATGCTCGCCTTCTTATAGGTCCCGGGGTTGTTTTGAATCCACTCGTTATGAAGAAGGAGATTGACTCTCTTATGGACATAGGGATACGTATTGATAACAAAAAACTTGGAATAGATGCCAAAACCTCGGTCATAATGCCGTACCATGTGAAGTTAGATGAGTTGTCAGAAAGGATGAGAACTAAGAAGATAGGAACAACAAAGAGAGGTATTGCCTATGCATACATGGACAAGGTATCGAGGGAAGAGGTAAGGTTTGCGGACATCACAGATAAAAAAAGTTTCGAAGAAAAGATTTCGGACATCATACCACAGAAAAAAGTAATGTTAAAGGCGATGGGGGCAACAGACTCTGATATAGACGAGGCTTTTGAATTCGATGACATTCTTGCGGTAGGTAAAGAACTTAAAAGATACATAACAGATGTTTCACTCGAACTCAATCAGGCTCTTGAACAAGGAAAAAATGTGCTTGCTGAGGGAGCTCAGGGAACACATCTTGATGTAATACATGGAACGCAGAAGTATGTGACATCTTCAAGTACAATTGCCGGCTCCGCTTGTATGAATTTGGGTGTAGGACCTAGGCGAGTAGATGAGGTAATAGGAGTTGTTAAGGCATACATAACCCGTGTAGGAGAAGGGCCGTTGCCGACTGAAGTAGGGGGCGAAATAGGAGAATATCTGAGAGAGAAAGGTGGTGAATTTGGGACGACAACAGGCAGACCAAGGAGATGTGGGTGGTTTGATGCACCGCTGTTGAGAAAGGCTGTGAAACTGAATGGATATACGTAGCTGGCACTTACAAAACTTGATGTTTTGAGCAATCTCTCTGAAATCAAGATATGCACGCATTATGAGTTAGATGGTCAGAAGATTGAGTACCCTCCAGAACTAAATTTGGAACGGTGTATGCCGGTGTATAGAGTCCTGAGAGGATGGAAAGAGGAAATAGACGATGTGGTGGAATTTGGACAATTACCCAAAGAGGCAAAGGAGTATGTATATGAGATAGAAAAAATAGCAAGAGTCCCTGTTTCAATAATTTCTGTTGGGCCAAAGAGGGAGCAAACGATTATCAGGAAGGATCGAGATGAATGGTGAAAGAGAAGCGATGATGTGGGAGGGTCTCAATGGAGATGTCAGATGTAGTCTATGCGCCCATCGATGCACTGTAAAGAAGGATGGGTACGGGATATGCAGAGTCAGAAAGAACATAGATGGGAAACTATACACGCTGATATATGGTCTCGCTACTTCGATAAACGTTGACCCAATAGAGAAAAAACCATTGTATCATTTTTATCCTTCAACATTGAGTTATTCAATGGGGACTGTTGGATGTAATTTTAGATGTGCTCACTGTCAGAATTATATGATATCTCAAGCCACGATTGAACAAGCACATTTGAGATATGTTTCTCCTGAGGTTGCTGTTTCTGATGCGCTATCTTCAGATTGTGTATCCATTTCATGGACTTACAACGAGCCGACGATATGGTTTGAATATACCTACGACAGTGCAAAGCTTGCCCACAAACACGGGCTAAAGACAGTATATGTTACGAATGGATACATAACAGAAGAAGGCCTTCGTGAAATCTCTCCGTATTTAGATGCTTTCAGGGTGGATATAAAGGGCAGGGAGAGAGTTTATAGAGAACTCTGCAAAGCAAAACTCGAGCCGGTTCTTGAATCAACACAAATAGCTTACGAACTTGGAATGCATGTTGAGGTTGTGAATCTTGTTATACCAGGATATAACGACTCAGAGGAGGATATAATATGGCTGTCGAAGTGGGTGGCAGAGGAGTTGAGTTCAGACATTCCGATTCATTTCACCCGTTTCTATCCGTACTACAAGATGCAAGACATAAACCCCACTCCAATCTCAACACTCGAGAAAGCATACAAAATTGCAAAAGAAAATAGCATCAATTACCCATACATCGGAAATGTGATGGGGCATCCCTACGAGAATACTTACTGCCCATCATGTGGTAAGCTTTTGATTGAGAGAGCAGGATATCATGTGAATCTATTTATCCAAAAACCAGAGTGTCCAGAGTGTGGACAACCAATACCAATAGTCGGTCTGGAGGGTTGAGATTGGGGAAGAAAGTTCTTGCTACTGGTACATTCGAGTTTTTACATCCCGGACACATTCATTATCTCAGAGAGGCAAAGAAGCTTGGAGATGAACTCATTGTTTTGGTTGCAAGGGATAGTATGATAAGACACAAACCTAAGCCGATAATACCAGAGAAACAAAGACTCGAGATGGTCTCTGCTTTGAAACTTGTTGATAAAGCTGTCCTTGGAAGTGATGAGGATATGTACGAGCCACTTTACGAACTGAGGCCAGATATAGTGGCTCTCGGCTATGACCAGCTATTCAATGAGGAGGAACTCAAAAGAGAGTTCAAAAAGAGAAATCTGAATATAGAGGTTGTGAGGATAAAATCAAAAAAAGATGGAGAATTATGCTCGAGCAAAAAAATTATTGATAGAATATTGAGTAGAGCTTATGAAAATTAGAAATTATAAATTAATGAGGAAGAGATTTCCTATATTTACTTTTTTGAGATACATTTTCGCTGTTTTGTAACATTCTCTCACCTGTTCCTTTGGAGTTATGGGGAGGTCTTTGAGTTTGTAGTCTGGGTGGAATACCAGCAGACTATATGGTATGTCTGGACTTACTGATGAAATAAAGGATGCAATACCCTTTACTTCCTCCCCATCAACATAGTAAGGAACCAATAGGGTGGTGGCGGTTAGC
The DNA here is from genome assembly GCA_002010075.1 of Methanomicrobia archaeon JdFR-19. GTDB lineage: Archaea > Halobacteriota > Methanosarcinia > DSM-18856 > Methermicoccaceae > JdFR-19. Next base: position 44,595 of record MTMG01000017.1, read on the forward strand.
AAGTCAGGATGGGAGTCATCACGATATTCTGAAACAACACGAAAATTTTCCAACGTCTTTTTATTGCTCCTTCCAGTCAGAAGAATGTGAAGATTCTCGTTCCAAGCTTTCAGGTCAAACTTGATTATTCCTTCACTTTCTTTTGATATGGATGCAACCTTTCTTACCAACTTCGTGTTTCCAGAGCCATTCCATTCCCAGCATATTCTGATGTCTCTTTCAATCTCACTCAACACTCTTTCTGAGACTTCGATTGCAAATGGTAATTGCGGCTCAGGGGAGCCACCAAAAAAGCAGATGCATTTTATCGCTTTATTTTTCTTGATTTCATCAACAAGTTCGTCTTGGGTTATGTATGGTGCAGAGTCAACGTTCTTATGTTCCCAGTTTTGGCAGTATAGACAATCGAAGTTGCAACCATAAAAGAAAACAGCAAGATTGTATCCTCTTTCAGAAGATGCGGGACAGAACCAAGAGGCACAACAGTTTGTCGGGAGGAGGTCGAGATATGTATGTGCAAGCCCCCTCTTCCATGAGACCAAACTTTCCAATTTTCCATTTTTTACATATCTGAGATTACACAACCCCACATTTTCTTCATCTAATTTGCATTCGTTTGAGCACAATCTACAACTGAATTTCCCTCCAGAGAGGCTTCTATGGAGTTTTGTTGATACCTGTCGAGCTATTGGTTTCTTTGCACACAAGGGACAGAGGGAAAGTACGTTGGAAGGTGCAAACTCACCGCACACACATTTCATATAGTAAAATCTTTATCTGATGGTTTATAAGGTGTAGCAAGGGGCCCGTAGCTTAGCCAGGTTGGAGCGCTCGGCTGATAACCGAGAGGTCGCCGGTTCAAATCCGGTCGGGCCCATCATGTCCCAATCTCGATTGGACTTGTGATTCGTTTCAGCATGGCTATTGCAGACAATGCAGCAATCTCACTTGTCCGTGGGTTGTCTTTTGATGGGATGTTTTCGGTTGTTGCCACAAATCTACCAAAATCTCCCTCCACCTCGAGGGTGTGTGTGATTTCAGATGCATCTGGGTCCGCTATCACATTTACAACACACTTTCCAAACAGCAGATTAATTGTCGCAGAGACATTCACACTTGCCGGGAACAATTTAACAGCTTGAGTTGGACTCCCCTCAAACACCTTTTTCCTTTCCTTTATCTCTTCTTTATATGTACCGAAAAATGGTGCGTTTATGATTGAGTTCAGGGGCTTTGATGAGGTAAGCACAACATTATAAACTCTACCAATCGAAGATGCCTTTAGTCCATCAATTCCCACAACAGCACCAGATGGTACGTATATTTTACACTCCTTTTCTTTTGCAATGTTTATGAGTTTTGTGAGTAGAGCATCATCAAGCAAAGCACCAACACTCATTACCATAAGATTGCAACCTCTTTCGAGTATAGTTTGACCATACATTCTTACAGCTTCTTGAGATGCACACTCTACAACAATATCTGCCTTTTCAGCCATGTCCTCGATGCTCAATAGACCACACCCGAAGACACCAAAGGAGGAAAGAACCGATTGCACTTTTGAGGGAGTTTTGTCAAACATTCCAACGATTTCGGCATCTACCACTCCATCAACGATTGCCTTCACGATACGCCTACCAATCGCACCCGCTCCCACGATTCCCACTTTGTACATCACTTTACGAGCTCCTTCAGTCTCTGTATGTTCTCCATCACAATTTGACTTTCCTTTTTCTTTTCCTCCTCAAGCTCTTCTATTATCTCTCTGATTGGTTTCTCGAGTGTGTACATCTTGTAAGGTCTTCCTTTCCCGGGTTTCTTCATCTCCTTCTCACTTACCCATCCCATTTCTCGCAGTTCTCTCATTGCGAGGCTTACCTCTGGTTGTCTCAATCCTGATCCAAGTTCGAGGTCTCTCGACGTAACCTCTCTCTGATTTTTCATATATGCCAGAATTCTGGCTACATTCTTTTTTACTCCAAGTTCCATCAACATTTTTGCAAACTCATCATCTTTTGGGTCAAGAACTCTAAACAGTGCATCCTTCATTTTTACACCCACATTAAATTAAAAAATAAAATATATATAAATTTTATGTTTTAATTTTTATCTAAAAATCTTTTCACATATGGACAAGCATCCTCTGGTGGCATGACGTTTATGAATATGTCTGTATTGAGCTCAAAACCAGCTGGAGTGGACAATTTTGGAAAGATTCTGGTACTCATATGGTAATGGTCTGAAAGGGGATGTTGATAAAAAACAAGGTTGTAAGGAAAATCACCAAGTGCCTTGTTCATAGCACGCATGAATCTAAGAATTGCCAGACCGAGTTCTGTAAGCTCCTCCTCTGTTAGCGAGAGTATGTCTTTTACATGTCTTTTAGGGATTATCCAAGTTTCAAATGGAAACCTAGCACAGTATGGGGAAAGAATCATGAAATATTCATTCTCATCGATTATTCTATCTTCGGACTCGTTCTTTAGAATATCACACATAGGACACTCTCCTTTCATACATCTTTCCTCAGCTTCTATTTTTGGTGGCATAATGGGTAGTGCAATCAATTGTGTGTGGGTATGGTAGAGCGATGCTCCCGCAGACTTTCCACAGTTTTTAAAAAGCGAGACGTACTTTATTTTTGGGTCTGATAGATAATGTGAGACCCTATCTTTATAAACTTTCATCGCCAGTGTTATTTCCTCTTCTGTGAACTGAGCAAAACCCCTAATATGTCTGGGACTCTCAATTATTATTTCGTGGTATCCATATCCGTCCATGCATCCCAGTTTTCTCCATTTCATACACAAGGGTGGAGGGGGCTCAGGAGTTAATGCAGGGAATTTGTTAGGAAAGCATCTTGCAACCCAGTCTTTTACTCTATCTTTCTCACCATCACCATCTCTCAATATGTTTCCATCCCTCATATAAACAGCGGTGGCAGGAGGAGTCTTGTATTCATTATCTGGGCAGAAATAACATGGATGAACTTCAGATATTTCCTTATCTACCACTCTTCGAAAGTCAGTGGGTCTGCTCTTCCTCTCTTTTGCGATGATTGAGTACTCATTTAGAAAATAATGACGTCTAATCTCACTCATGCTATCACCATGAGAGCATTTCGTAGTATTGTTTCACAGGTTCTTCCCAGTTCATGCTTTTTGCGAGGTCAAGAGCTTCTGAACATATGAGCTCGTACTTCACCCTATCGGTCAGATAAGTGCTGATAAAGTACTCCATTCCAAGAGCATACTCGATTACACTTTCCTCTCTCTTTTGGTCTATATTATCAACTATCACAACCCCTCCAATTCCGCTCACCTTTCTCTTTATGTTTCTCAGTGCATCCGAGAGACCACATATCCTACTTACGATAAAGGGAGTACCCACCTTTCCAGCTTCAAGACCCGTGAGAAGGAAGGGGTCGTATCGGGAGGGAAATATTCCTGCAACACACCCTGCAAATACATCTTCCATCTTCATATTGAAACCGCCATCATTTTCACTGAGCCACTGTGGATAAAATCCTGAAATTACTTTTCTCTTCTCCTTAAAAATATCCTCACAACACAATTTTCTCTCAGTTATCATCTTTTTCAGTCGGATCTCATCTCCTATCAGAATTTCGTCAGGTATTTCAAAAGGAAACGTTTCTGGAAGCTTTCTAACATCTTTCGGACCGTGGGCGGTAATGAGAAAGCATACTATTAGAATATCATTGTCGAGGGTACCACCCAAAATCCTGTATTTTATTATGTGTTCAAGCATCACGAGTGCGTCAAGCAGGTCTGGATATCCTTTATTTTCTATTTCTGTTCTGGAAATTGTGTATATGGGTATTATCTTTTTTGGGTCTGCATCTATGTTTATATTTAATTTACTTAATTTGTCTGCTATCAGATTTTGTATCTTTTCTCTCAATTCATCCTTCTTTTTAAACTCAATCTCCTCTTCTATGTATATTCCATTTCTAACGATCACACCATCGACTCCATAAAACAGATTTGCCTCTTTTCTTGTGGAATCTCCCACAAACGTAACGACATCTGCATACTTTGCAAGTGACTCAAGTTTTGTAAGTCCGATTGGAGTCCAAGGCTCAAATGTGGAATCGTTCTTCTTGATTTTCTCTATCGTCTTATAGCCAGCTGCTCTCCCAGGGATAGTCGCATGAAACGTTGCGACCGTTCTCACCGGTATTCCCAGTCTTTTTATTCTTGCAAGTGCATAGAAGACTCCAAACTCATGACAGTGAAGAGAGACTTTTCTTTCTGCCTCCAGTCTGCATTGGGTTTCATCATCAGATGGAATTACACAGAAGACAGGAACAAATTCGTCTGAGTCTTTCGTTGCAAGAAGCCTTACGAATTCAGATATTCCATAGGAGAGATTTAGATAGTGCGTATATTCCTGTCCATACGGTTCTTTCTCAAAACTTAAAGAGTCCAAGCCCAAAAGAATCCACGCTTCTCCCTTCACTTTGTTTGTCAAACTCATTGATTTACCCATGAACTCAGCAGTGATGTTATCGAAACTTCTCGTGTCAAATAGGACATATGTAATTTTTGCTCCATTTTCAAGAGTTTTAACACCTTGGAAAGTTTTTATACCGATTTTTCCAAGCGTTTTTATCACATTAACAATCGTATCATCATCTACTGGTTTAAGTCCTTCAAGCGATGTTACCCTGTTTCTTCCGACATTCCAGTCAGCACCCACATACCCAAAGTATGGTCCCACTACAATCACTTTAATTTCCTCATCAATCTTTCCCTCTCTCGCCAGTTCTGTCAGAGTTTTTGCCTCTGCATCTATCACATTCCATATCCCACCGAGTTTGTTTGAAACAGGACCCCCCTCTTCTCCAGCCAGTATTATGAACTTCTCCAAAGTATGTACCCCCATTATCATTCGTTCCATTCAAGTTCAATCTTCTTTCTCTCTTTTGGAGTTCTTATAACTCGCTCCAATTTATTCATGATTTCTTTGATGCCATTCAAATCTTTTTCGGGTGGTTGCTCTTCTTCCACCATCTCAAACTCGGCTTTCAAGTCAATTTTTGGCATTGTTTTCTCAAGATTAAATCTTTTTCTGGAATTGGACAGAAGTGAAGATATTGCATCTTCCCACTGCCCTTTCCAAGGAGTGTCCATTTGATAAGTTTTCACCTTACTCTCCTTTCTGTATACCTCAATCCCCCTCAAAGGACAGGCATTCACACATGCGCCACACCCTATGCAGAACTCATCATTAACGCCAATCCTTATTACTCCACTTTCCTTCACATAGAAACAGTTGGATGGGCAAACGTTAAAACATGCATGGCAACCGATGGGATCACATTTGAGAAGAGGCCCTGTTAGTAATTTCACCTCAGACTCAAAAGGTCTTTCCACTTCTATTGCATCATATGGACAGACCGATGCACACCATCCACATCTTGTACACAAGTCATCATTGACTTTTAGATGTCCCTTGAGTATGGGAGTTTCCACTTCTACCTTTACTCCCTTTTTCTTCTCCACCTTTATTGCCTCTTCTGGGCACAACTCAACACACAGAGTACAGTAATCACACTTACTTTCGTCTATGAGGACATCTTCAAATGGCAGGAGTGAATTTACATCCACCTCCTTCTCAACCATTAAGAAAGCTTCGCAGAAACGGGCACATACACCACAGAGTGTGCATTTTTCGACATCAATTTCTATTGTTCCCTCGGCCCCCTCATCGAATGTTACAAGTTCTTCTTTTTTTGGGATATCAATCTCAACTTCTATGGCGTCATGAGGACAGGTAGCCTCACAGATTATACAGGGGAGACATTTCTCATTTACACAGTTGCAAGATTCCAGAGATGGGAACTCAGACAGTTCTGATGTTTCTGACTCGATTTTCACAGCTCTCAAAGGACAGAAAGCAACACACATACCACAGAAAGTACACTTCTCAATATCCCATGTTATTGGGGGAGCATCAAGTCCTGTTGCAATTTCCTGAATAGGACCAAGCTCGAGAGCCTGAGTGGGACAAACATTAACGCATGTGCCACAGCCATTACAACGTTCGTAGTCGTAGACAAGTCGCTTCAGTGTTCCATTGCTGTCTTTGAGAGTGTATGTGAGGTGTTTGTTCTCAACATCGATACTTCTATTGAGTTCCTTTCCTCTCAGTATGTCTTGTTGTTCATACATTTCCTCACTTCATCATTCTTCCTGATGGTTTTGTTCCTTCTTTTGTGAGGACCCGATAAAGGCGTTAAGATCTTTAACAAGAGAATCCACATCAATCCCGTGTGCCATTGCTCCCTCTTCCAAGGTCTCAAATCTTGCAATCTGACACCCGATGCATCCAAGTCCATATGCCATGAAAACTGCAATTGTCTGCGGATACTTTGTTACAATCTCTTCTATGCTCATATCTTTCGTTATCATGGTTCGTTAAAGTTCATCTTTCAATATATAATGTTATTGATTGCATGTATAACAACTTACAACAAAAAACTAATGCTTAGAGCCTATTCATCTCACAATCACTTTCTTGTGTTTCCATCTCCCACTCTTGAAGAATATCATCGACACAATGCCATACACAGTGGTTGAGATTGCGATTGATATCCACAATCCGTTCGTTCCCATATACGTTGATAGTATAACTGCAGTTGGTAATTGAAACACAACAAGACTTATGACGGTAGCTACAAGTGGCGGGACAGTGTCTCCCGCACCATTCATAGATATTGAAAGCACTAAACCATAAGCTGAAAAAATGTAAGACCATACTACGATTCTAAGATACCAAGTACCCATCTCGATAACTTCATCGTCTGTTGTGAAAATTTCAACGATGTGTGGTGCCCCAAGGAAGAATACGAGTGCAAAGGTACCAAGCATGAGGGCACATAGATGAGATGCTTTCATCGCAGTCTTTTCAGCCCTATCAAATTTATTTGCACCGAGATTCTGCCCCACCAAAACTGATGAGGCACTCGCAATTCCAAATATGGGGGTGAGAACAACAGAGTCAATTCTCATACCTATCCCATAGGTTGCAATAGCCACGGTACCATACATAGCAACGATGCTTATGAACACCACCCCCACCACACTTCTTATTAACAAGCTCGCGGATGAGGGGATACCTATCTCAATGATTTTTTTCACAATACCAATCTCAACACGCATATTTCTGGGAGTAATATCCACATATGTCAATCCAGATGCAAGTATGTAAAGAGCAGCAACGAGGCAGAAAGCTCTCGAAATCACGGTTGCAAGTGCAGCCCCCAAAACTCCAAGAAATGGGAATGGACCGATACCAAATATGAGGAGAGGGTCGAGTATTATGTTGAGAGCATTCGAAACTGCCAATAATTTGAGGGGAGTTTTTGCATCTCCAGCGCCTTGCATGATTCCCATCGAGAGGTAGAAAAGCACCACAGTGGTTATACCCACAAACATCGTATCAAGATACACAATAGCCAAGTTGAGAACCTCGCCCTTTGCACCTATGAGGATAAGAGCTTTCTCAGAGATAAGAAGACCAATTACTGAAAGAGCCAAGGATATAAGTGCCCCCACCATCAGTGATTGATTGGCGACCATTGTAGCTCCCTTTTTATCATCTGCCCCTATGTATCTCGATACCATCGCTGTTGTTCCAACAGAGACGCCCACTATACCAGAAAATATCACGAATAGTATGCTACCTGAGAGAGATATTGCAGCAATTGCTTCAGGACCAAGTCTTCCAACGAATATGAGGTCTACAACCTCGAATACAACCTCAAGTAGATTTCCAAGAATCATTGGAAAAGCAAGTTTCCAGAGGTTCTTAGTTATGCTTCCAGCCGTAAGCTCACTCAAAAGACTCCCCCTTATACAAGAAGTGTTCGAGCGATATCCAGTGCAGTGTCTATGTGTTCTGATGCATTCTTCATAACAGGGTCACCATGTCCAGGGTACATAATGTCCACATCCAGTTTTGACAGTCTTTCCAGAGATTTTAGCATTGCTGTTGGGTCACCTCCTGGAAGATCACACCTCCCAAACCCACCATTTGCAAATACCACGTCCCCTGAAAACAGCACCCCCTCCCCCTCTTCAAAGAGACAGATACTCCCCGGGGTGTGTCCGGGCGTGTGTAGTACACGTAGTTCATAGTCCGTTAATTCGATTGTGTCGCCATCGTCCAAAAGAACATCTGGCTCGATTTTTGGAGGGATAAATCCGAAGAGAACAGATACCGAAATGAGTGCGTCTGAAAAATTTTTCACTTCTTCCCTCCCAACCATAATAACAGCATCTTTTATGGACTCTATAGCTCCAGTATGGTCAAAATGTGCATGGGTTAGCACAACCTTGTTAATGTTTGGATAGGAGAGCAGTACATTACCATCCATGCCCACATCAACGAACATCTCTCCTTCCACCACATACACATTTGAACTGAATCCTCCCGCATGGATAGTCTTCACAAGCATGTTATCATCTCAGGGATGTATTTCCGTGATGCTGAGAATAAATACTATCATCAGTCCAAGCCCTACCATCTTTGCAGCAGACATTAACAAACTCTGTTTCGATATCATACCTGAAAATATACCAAGTGCTATCAGTGCAATTACACTTCCGACAATTGATAGATATATGGCAATCTCTGCACTCAGGAATAGGAATGGGAAAAGAGGTATCATCGACCCTATGAAAGATGATACCCCATGGAGGAGAGAGTCTATTCTTATTTTCTTCTTTGTTTCTTTTTCAAGTCTTGTGTTTTTTAAACTCTTCAGAAGAGGGCGTTCCAGTCTGGACAGCCTTCCATATTCCACAGTCCCCTCCGCAAGATATGACCCAACACCATTTGTCATAGCAAGTGCAAATGCACCACCAAACCCAGCACTCACGATCACGACATTATCAGAGGAGACATTGTACGTGGCAACAATAACACCAAGAATAGCAAGTATCCCATCTATGCTACCAAGTATGATATATCTCCCGTACTCCACTTTAAAATTTTTGAGAAGACCTCTCATCCTTCATCCATTCTATCAACAGGGATAAATAGGTTTTTTATCCAACACATCATACATACTATGATGCTGGCAAAACAGAGGTTTGTGTTGGATACTTCCGCATTTTTGTGTGATATGATTAGGGAAGAGGGCGAGAGTAAAGAAGATGCGATTAGAAGATTACTTGATTTGATAGCAACGGCAAGGCTCGAACTCAATATTGGGTGTTATATCCCTCCAAGCGTCTACAAAGAGCTCACAAGACTCCTAAGACAGATGGGCTGTGATGAAGAGATATTTGTGATGCTGGATACATGGCTGGTCAGAAAGAATCCATCTTCATACGAGGTGAAGATACCGAGTATAATCATCGAAGAGTTCATACTTGATGTCAGGAACAGAATAGACAAAGGCTTGAGAGTTGCAGAAAAAGCACTTAGAAAACTTGAGGAAAAATCTCACACAGACGGTGAGGTAAAGGCAGATGAGCTGATATCTGAATTGAGAGAGAAGTACAGAGCAGCACTGAGGAGAGGAATAGTGGATAGCAAAGAAGACCTAGACATACTCGTACTTGCAAAAGAACTGGATGCGGGAGTTGTGACTGCTGATGAGGGGATACTGAACTGGTCTGAAAAGTTTGGTCTTAGGTGTATAGAGGCTGAACACTTCCCTGCACTTATAAGGGAGTATCTTCGAAAAGTAAAAGGTTCAGGGGAGTAAAAGGTGAGGGGAATGAGTACGATAGAGATTGTGACGAAGAAGGATGTTGAACTCGTGGATATCACTGACTCTGTTGAGAAATTTGTGCAAGGCGTAAAGGACGGTGTGTGCATTGTTTACACACGACACACGACCGGTGCGTTGTTTATAAATGAGAATGAGAATGGGTTGAAGCAAGACATACTTGGCCTACTTGAAAAACTCGTTCCAAAGGATGCTGGATATCACCACGATAAAATAGACAATAATGCACATGCACATCTCAGGGCAACATTGTTATCTCCCTCGGTATCGATACCAGTTGAAAATGGTAAGCTTGTCCTCGGCACTTGGCAGAGGGTCTTTTTTGCAGAGTTTGATGGTCCAAGAAGAAGGAGAGTCATTGTGAAGGTGATTGGTGAGTGAGATGGACCTCGAAGGATATGCAAAGAAGTTTCTTAAAACTGGAAGTCATGAGGGTGAAGTAATAGACAAAATTGCGTAGAGGATAGTCGAGATAAAAGAGATATCTGAGGAGAAAGCACGTAGGCTGGCGGAAGCTGTTGTTCTTGAATCCCTCAACACCCTGAATTTGAAGGGATATCTCATAGAAACCCATACTTCAGGTGTAACAATGGGGGAGCTTGGTGTGGGCTCTCGGGGAATGGGGGACTTCTTTTTTCATGAGAAAATTGCAGAAGTTATCGGTGAAACTGGGGCAGTTGTTGACTCGAGACAGCTTGATGATTCTGGTGTTGTTAATATCGATGGGATGGGTTTGGTTGTTACTGTGGATGGGATACACTCGAGACTTTCCGACTTTCCGTTTTTGGCAGGATTTCATGTAACGAGGGCGGCCCTCAGAGACATATATGTGATGGGTGCTGTACCGGTGGCAGTCATTTCAGATATCCATCTTGCAGACGACGGAGATGTTTCAAAGATTCTTGAACATGTTGCAGGGATATCTGCGGTGTGTGAGGTAATGGATGTACCTTATGTGAGTGGTAGCACGCTGAGAATAGGCGGGGACATGGTGATAGGAGACAGGATGACTGGAGGGGTTGGTGCCGTTGGAATAGGTGAGATAAGCAAAATGAAACTTAGGAAAAATGTGGTTGTGGGCGATGTTATTGTTATGACAGAGGGAGCGGGAGGGGGGACGATATGCACTACTGCACTGTACAATAATATGCCAGAGATAGTGGAGGAGACAATAAACGTCGATTTTTTGAGGGCTGCACATACTTTACTTCAGAGTAAATTATCCCAGCATGTTCATTCAATGACCGATGTTACGAATGGTGGGTTGAGAGGAGATGCAGAGGAGATATCTAAAGTAAGTGGTACGAAGCTTGTTGTGTTCGAGGAAGAAGCCAGAAAACTTGTGAATAAGAAAGTAATTGACATGCTTGATAAATTGAATATCGACTATCTTGGCGTTTCTTTGGATTCGTTGTTATTGGTACTTCCTGAAAAATATGCTCTGTCTGTTATAGAGCTGTTCGACGACGTTGGCGTGCGGGCCGGTGTTGTTGGAAGGGTCGAAGAGGGCAGGGGAGCAGTACTGGTTGAAAATGGAGAGGAGAAAGATTTCACACCACGTTTCAGGGAGTCTGCATACACTCCGATAAAGAAGGTTGTTGGAGAGTTGACACCACCCGACTTTGATTATATGAAAGAGAAGGTTGAAATAGCTACAAAAAAAGCGATAGAGAAGAAGAAAAGGGTTGTTAGTAAGTTGAAATGAAAAATGGGCTCGCCCGGATTCGAACCGGGGATCTTTGCCACGTCAAGGCAACGTCATAACCCCTAGACCACGAGCCCGCTATCGATTTTAGTAGGTGTCTTATTAGTTTTGAGAGGTTTATGTATTTAGAGTTTATGATGGACAGGTTATAAACAGCGTATGAAAGAAATACTCATTAAGCTCAAATTTTATAAATGATGAACTGGATGATGTGAGAGGATGTTAACGCTTGCGATACCAAAGGGAAGTTTAGAGGCTGGAACACTTCAGCTATTCAAAGAGGCTGACCTCGAAATAAAGAAAACTGAACGAGAGTACAATCCAAAGATAGATGACCAAAGGATAGGCAAAGTGAAAATACTGAGACCTCAAGAAATCCCGAAGTATGTTGAAGAGGGGTACTTTGACATCGGTATTTCTGGTTTGGACTGGGTACTTGAGAGCGGAGCGGATGTGGTTGAGGTTGCAGACTTACCATATACAAAACAGGGAATGGGCAGTGTTAGGATAGTGATAGCTGTACCTCAAGACTCGCCTTGGAACTCTCCAACAGATATAAAACCAAATTCGAGGATTTCGACCGAGTATCCCAATCTCACTTCCGAGTATTTTAAGAAATTGGGAATCCCTGTGGAGATAAAGTACTCGTATGGTGCAACAGAAGCAAAGGTTCCAGAGCTTGTTGATGTGGTCGTTGATTTAACAGAAACTGGCTACACCCTCCTAAAGAATGGACTAAAGATAATAGGAACGATACTTGAGTCGACAACTAAGTTGATAGCAAATAAAGATAGCTGGAAGGACCCTGTAAAAAGAAGTGAGATCGAAGAAATCAGCATACTTCTCCGTTCGGCCATAGAGGCAAGGGGAAAGGTCATGATAAAGCTCAACGCTCCTGAAGATAAACTTGATGCGATAATAAATGCTCTACCCGCTCTCAAGAAACCAACCGTTTCAGCCCTTTATAAGACTAATTATTATGCGGTTGAGACAGTAGTCGATAAGAGCGAGGTAAACATCTTGATACCAAAACTGAAGGGGCTTGGTGCCGAGGACATAGTGGAGATGAAGATATCGAAACTAATCTACTGATGTGGTAGATATGAGGGTAACGATGGATCTGGAGCTTAAAGATGTGCCGGGAAAACTCGTAGAGGCTCTTCTTCCGTTTTAGGAAGTGGATGCGAACATACAGAGTGTTGTACATTTTAGGGACAAAAAAACATCAAGGGGTACGGTTTATGTGAAGGTTGTTGCTGAGACTACTCCTGAAAACATTGATAAGATTCTGGACAAACTCATAGAAAGAGGAATATCAGTTGCATCGTGTGGAGAAGAAAGACTCGTTGAAGAGGGTTCGGTTTTGGTGATTGGGCACATAATACATTCTGATATCAGAGACACCATAGACAAAATAGATTCTACGGGATATGCTGAAGTGGTTGAGTTGAAAATATCTATGCCAGCCATTGAAAAGCCATCTGCAGCATATCTTGTAATAAGAGCAAAAACAAAGAGACATCTTCAGAAGGCAATAGACATACTCAAGCAAGTGTCTGAGGATAAGGAGCTTCTTGTGGTCGAGCCAATTTCTGGTATTATTTAAAATTATTTAAATATTTATTCAGTCTTAAAGGGGTGAGGTGAGTATTGTGAAGGTAAATGGAGTTGAGATAGAGGATACTTTTGCAGAGGCGTTTCCGATAAAGGTTGGAAGATTTTTGATAACGGGAGCAACGAGAAGATGGGCAGAAGTTGCAGCTCTGGAGGCAACGGGGTTTGGAACATCCGTTATAATGTGTCCAGCAGAAGCAGGCATCGAAAAGAGAGTGCGGGCAAGTGAGAGTCCAGACGGAAGACCGGGAGTTTACGTGCAAATATGCACATTCAGCTACAAATCCCTCGAAGACCAGATTCTCAGGAGAATTGGTCAGTGTGTGCTAACTGCACCAACAACAGCAGTTTTTAATGGGCTTCCAGATGTCGAGAAGCAACTCAACGTAGGATTCAAGTTGAAGTTCTTTGCGGATGGGTATGAGAGGGAAGTTGAAATCAGTGGTAGAAAGTGTTATGCGATACCGATGATGGAAGGAGAATTTATAACAGAGGAAAATGTGGGGGCAGTAGATGGTGTTGCAGGAGGAAACTTCTTCATTTTCGGTGAAAGTCAAATGGCATCTCTAACAGCCGCGGAAAATGCCGTAGATGCAATAATGGAACTCGAAGGCTCTATAACTCCGTTCCCGGGAGGCATTGTTGCCTCGGGTTCAAAACCTGGCTCAAAAAAATACAGTTTCATGAAAGCAACAACCAATGAAAAGTTCTGTCCCACGCTGAGAGAGTCCGTGGAGGATACGAACATTCCAGAGGGGTGCAAAGCAGTCTATGAGATTGTGATAAACGGTTTGAATGTGGAGGCAGTCTCACAAGCCATGAGAATTGGGATAGAAGCTGCTACGAAGGTTCCAGGAGTTATGGGAATCAGTGCAGGAAATTATGGGGGAGATCTTGGACCATACAAGATAAACTTGCATGACCTCTTCTAACGTTTTCCCCTTTTATTTTCCATTTTTTATTTTTCTGGGGGCCAGTTTTTCTCCATCCATCCTGGAATTCTTCCGGAGTCTTGTGGTCCGACAAATACCTTCAAGCCCGTCAAATCCTCTAATTCTCCTTGAACTCTTGCAGCAAGCCCAGGTATCACAACAGTTCTGTGAGAGAGTTTGCTGAAGTCGAACTCATCCAAAGTCTCTTTTATTTTCTGTGCAGTGAGTTGTCCTCCTGCAACTGCAGCCTCAACTCCGATTCCATCCGTATTCACAACAGCAAGATAACAGTCAATTCCGTTTGATGAAAGGTCACTTTCCACAGTATAGTATGTAAGAGCAAAGTTTGTTGTAACGAACACAGGAGAATTCTCATCAGGCTCTCCTATCTCCCTTATGCCTGCTTCAACCTGAACTGGTGTCCTTGGGTCGGTGTATATGGTCTCCCTTATATGAACCTCTGCAAGAAGAGAGTGCGGTTGAGTTCCATGGAGAATCAAAATATCTCCGTACTTAACAATCATTAAACTTGCAAGAACCGCCTCCCAGTATGATGCGCTCAGCTCATCTTCATACACGAGCCAAGCTGTTGCAGGCACACCCATCAATGGATATGCAATTTCTTTCTGTCCCTCGAGTATGGCACCCCTTCTCAGTTTGAGGAAGTTGTGGAATGTCTCTCTCAACTTCTCGCCACTCGGGAAAGTGCCGGGGTCGAGTACGAGTTTCTCAACTCCAGCACCTCTGAATGTTATGGCCATCGATTTCAAGAGATTGAGGTCTCCAAATGAACAAAGTGTGACTGGAACATCGTACTTCATTACAAGTTCCAGCACTTCTTTCCAGTTCTCTTTGTTTGCTCCGTATATGAGCGGATTTCTATCTGAAGCAACTTCCATACCAGCTTTGAGAACACTTGGGTCGAATGAACACAGAACAAGGGGGAGATCTGTTATTTCAACAACTTCCTTAACGGTCTCTTTAAACTTCTCCGGGTCTCCAGAAACACTTCTAATTGCTATTCCATCCAACGTCAGAAATTCACCTACATAGAACTTCCTAAAGTTTTCTATCTCCGAGACTCTTTCCTTGAGCTCGTCCATGTCCATGGTGTCCCATACATCATAGAACAAGGCGGTTGGGTTAAAGAAAGTGAGTTGATGTCTGTAAAGAACATCATCCCCTCCAATCTTAACAGCTCTCTCTCCCACACCAATCGTTATCTCCTTCACTTCGGGTGCGAGAAGCTCTGCCAATTTGTTGTATCCTTCCTCATCCTCCTTCACAAGAGGTATGCAATCCTCAAGTTTTGCATCTCTGTTGATTAACTTCGAAGCGAATGCCATACATGTTGGCTCTCCACACTCTCCGCAGTTTGTTTTTGGAAGTAGTTGATAAACCTCGAGAGGACTTTTTACCTTCATTCAGCTCACCAACCTCGTTATCCAGTCTGAAATCTCGGTATCATTACCCTTGACTGATCCAAATAAGGTGTTTGTAAGCTCTTTCAATACTTGGACACTCGTGGGATGCATCATCATAAACAAATCACATCCGGCAAGTGCAAGTGTCAGCCCGGTTATTATTTCCCAGAGTGGTCCTCTGAACTCTCTAGGTCCCCAGTCAGAGTCATCTTCGAGTGGAGAGGAGACCATCCACGCTTCTCTTGCACCCCACGCATTCGTTGTACCAGATGATATTGGAAAGCTGAGCTCATCATCTCCCATAAGTCCAGCGATTCTGATCCTCTCCATGTTCGTGTATGCATAGTCAAGACCGTAGCCGAGTGCTGCAGTTGTTGGATCAATGATTATTTGGTCCCTTTCAAGACCACACTGTTTCATTAACTTTCTATTCAACTCCTTCTGAGAGTTCAGGTCTATCTGTGTCCATGCAAGCACAACATGGTTGTATTTTTTGGCAACCTCTCCTATCTTCACATAATCAAGGTTGAAGGATGCAGATGCCAACAAACACCTCTCCCCCTCTGCGACTTCAGCGGCCTTCTCAAGTACATCTGGGTCTTTTTGAGGATTTCCAGAGCCACCTATCACTATTGGGACATCCACAGCCTGAAGAACTTCCTCAACGGTTTTCGATGCCTCTGCTGGAGAGGTATCCTTTATAGATGGGTCAGTACTTATCAAGTGTATTGTAATCATATCTGCCCCGAACTCTTTTACAGCTTTTTTCGCCCATTCCCCCGGGTCATGCATAACATCCTCATAATTCACCCTTACCGTCTTTGCCAATTGGATTGGCATATCAAAAACATCCAGAGTCACTCTATTTGGGTTTGGCATGGGGGCATCAAAATAATATGGAAGTGCAGTCTCGCCACCGATTGTTATGGTGTGCTTTCTTGTTCCTCCGTCCGAGGATGTTGCACCGAGTGTCACCTCCACTATCTTGTTCTTCCATTCAGTTATATGTCCAACAGAAAACTCTTCTTCAACGAGCGTGGCTGGTATCTGCTGAGCAACCGGTATTTGTCCCTCTTCTAGTTCTTTCCTCTCAGCCAGACTCCAAGCAGGATAGCCCAAGAACTGTGATATGTTCAGAAGGTGTGCAGCAATCTGTGCAAGCTCTTGACCAATAGCGTATGAGAATGAGTTACTGACACCAGCTGGAAACTCCAATTCAACTTCTACATCTCCTTCAATTTCCACGTTCTCAAGTGCTTCAACCTTTAACTTTTTCAGAAGTTCTCTTAGTTCGTTGATGTCTATTTCCTGAGGCATGCTCTACAAAACCCCTTATCCTTATAAGTTTCTTTCGTTGATAAGTCGCTCTGCAATCTGAGAAACAACCTCATACGAGCTTAGATGTGTGTGGATTGGCTCCCCTTTCAGGTCAAGTTCTGCCAGTCGAGAATCAAATGGTATTGTGCCTATGACGTCTATCCTAATTTCCTCAGCCTCTTTCATCATCTTGTCTCTGTTTGACTCATTGACTTTGTTTAGTATAAGATACAGCTTCCCGATACCAATATCTAGTTTTGAAGACAGTTCTTTTATACGCTGGGCAGTCTTTACACCGCGTTTTGATGCATCAGCAACCACAAGCACATAGTCCACATCTCTTATCAGCTTTCTACTTATATGCTCAAGACCCGCGGATGTGTCTATGACGACCACATCGTAGTTGTGCATGATTCTGTCCATTATACCTCTCAATAGGTTGTTAACATAGCAATAACATCCTGGGCCATCTGGCCTCCCCATCACGAGCAAGTCGTATTCCTCTTCCACCATGACCTCGTATATCTTAGCTTCAAATATTGCTTCTTTATTTGAGTCTGGTGGCATGGCATCTCTTTCTTCAAGCATGAATTCTCTCATATCTCCAACCGTCTTCTCAACCTCCACCCCAAGAACATCTGCAAGGTTGGAGTCTGGGTCTGAATCAATCGCAAGGACAGTCATACCCTTGTTTACAAAGTATCTGATGAGCATACCAGCCACAACTGTCTTTCCAGTGCCACCCTTACCTGTAACTGCTATCGTTATCATGGGGATTTACCCTCATTTCTCATTGATTATAAAATTTTGGGAGAAAGTTTTATAAATATAGAGCATTAAAAACCACCTTCATGGTTGTCAAGTTTGCAGATGTTGGAGAACAGGAGGTCACAAGAGCGATAGTCTCCAGATTTTCAGATATGCTTGAAGAATACTCGTTTTCAGACGTTATAGTCGTCGGCGGAGGGCCTGCTGGACTGATGACTGCAAAGGAACTTGCGCATGAAAATGTAAAGGTGTTGTTAGTTGAGAGGAATAATTATTTGGGGGGCGGATTCTGGCTTGGCGGATTCTTGATGAATAAAGTAACGGTGAGAGAGCCAGCCAATGAAATCCTTGACGAGCTTGGAATTCCCCATGAAGAATATACAAAAGGGCTTTATATTGCAGATGGCCCTCACGCATGCTCCAAACTTATAGCATCAACATGTGATGCAGGGGTCAAAATACTCAACATGACTACCTTTGATGATGTTGTGCTGAGAGGAGGAAATAGAGTTTCAGGGGCTGTGGTCAACTGGACACCAGTCACTGCACTGCCAAGAGAGATATCGTGTGTTGACCCAATTGCGTTGGAGTCAAAGTTCGTCGTTGATGCAACAGGACATGATGCCCAAGTTGCATCGAGACTCAGAGAAAGAGGTTTGCTTGAGGTTCCCGGACATGGTGGAATGTGGGTTAAGATGTCGGAGGACTTGGTGGTTGAAAACACAGGAGAAGCTTATCCAGGTTTAATCGTTGCAGGAATGGCTGTTGCAACAGTGTATGCATTGCCAAGAATGGGACCAACATTTGGCTCTATGTTGCTGTCAGGAAAAAAGGCTGCTGAAACAATTCTTGAAAAACTAGATTGACCTAAAAACTCTGTTGAGTTGGTCGAGATTGGGGGTCTCAGAGGGCGAGACTCCCTGTTCTATATCCTTCGAGGTCTATACACACGTACGAAAACCCCACTCTCTTTATGCCACTGATTATTTTATCTCTCAATTCAAAAGCTTTGGATATCTCATCTGGAGATAGTTCTATTCTTGCAATTTTTCCATGGTATCTTACTCTAACAACTCTAAATCCAAGAGAATAAAGAATATCCTCTGCTTTTTCAATTTTTTTAAGTTTTTCATGTGTTATTTCGTCTCCGAAAGGTATTCTTGATGAAAGACATGCCATACTTGGTTTATTCCAGTTCGGAAGACCCAAAGACTTTGCCATTTCTCTTATTTCCTCCTTTGTATAGCGAATAAGTGGTGTTTTTACACCCATTTCAATGATTGCTTTATAGCCAGGTCTATGTCCTTTCAGTTCATCTCTATTTGTACCATCGACCAAAGTGGTGTATCCAAGTTCTCTTCCAAACTCATACAGTCTCTTGAATATGGATAACTTACAGTAATAACATCTGTCTTTGCTGTTTTTGAAGTAGTTTTCATCATGCTCGTGATTTATTATGTAATGCTTAATACCAATCCAATTTGCAATTTCTTTTGCCTGCTCCAACTCTCTTTCTGGCATACTACCATCGTTCACAGTCACAGCTATGCTATCGTTTCCAAGCACATCGAAACAGAGTTTTGCAAGCAGGCTTGAATCAACACCCCCAGAATACGCAACAATGACCCTTCCAAACTTCTTGATCTCTCTTTCAATATCCTTGAGCATCATAAGTACATTATATATACTATATAATAAACTAACCAGACATGAACCTCGAAAGATACTCTCCCAAAAATCTGAGAAGGCCTTCCTATGGCTATATCAACGTACATCCCATACAGAGAGGTGGGATACTAACAGAAGAGGCAAGAGAAGTTTTGGTTGAGTGGGCAGATGGATACTCTATCTGTGATATGTGTGTGAAGGGGAGAGTTGACCTACTAAAGACACCTTCTGTGCAAGAGTTCAAGTACGACGTTGCAGAATTCCTTGGAATGGATGAAGCAAGATTTACTGCAGGTGCAAGACACGCAAAGTTCGTTATAATGAACTCGGTTGCAAAAAGAGGAGACGCCATTGTTGTGGATAGTCTTGCACACTATACAACATATCTTGCAGCAGAACTGAATGAACTCAAACTTTACGAGGTGCCCAATACTGGGCATCCAGAGTACAGGATTGAACCTGAGTCTTACGCACAAACGTTTGAAAACGTGAAGGAGAAAACTGGAGGCTATCCTGCACTAGCTCTTTTGACACACGTGGATTATAAGTATGGAAACGTATCAGATGTTAAAAAGGTCGGGAAGATTTGTGAGGAGTACGACATACCATTGATACTTAACACAGCATATTCCTCGGGAGTTATGCCAATAAATGGCAAGAAACTGGGGGCTACCTTCATTGTTGGCAGTGGACATAAGAATTGGGCGGCAACAGCACCTATCGGAGTTCTTGCAACGATTCAAGAATATTCCGAGATCGTATTCAGAAAATCAAAGATAAAAGGGGACATAACTGGCAAAAGCTTTGGTATGAAAGAAACTCCCTTGTTTGGGTGCGCGCCTGTGTATGGGTTGCCCATTATAACTTTGATGGCATCGTTTCCAGGTGTTGTTGAGAGAGTTAAGAGATGGGACAGAGAGGTTGATAAGGCAAGGTATATTGTGAAAGAATTAGAGAAGATATCAGGGATTCATCATATCGGAATAAAGCCAACCCAACACACCTTAAATGCATTTGAGACTCCTTCTTTTTATGAAGTGTCAAAGAGCCATAAGAAAAGAGGGTACTTCTTGTATCACGAGTTGAAAAAGAGAGGTGTGATGGGTGTTCAGCCAGGACTGACAAAGAGCATCAAAATCAACACATATGGGCTTACAGATGATGAAGTTGAGAAGGTGATATGGGCTTTTAAGGATGTTGCAGCCTCATATGGAATAGATGTTGAGGATTGAGTATGAGGAAATACTCAAGGCAGATAATTGAAATCGGAGAAGAGGGACAAAGAAAGTTGTTTGACTCTTCTGTTCTTGTGGTTGGAGCGGGTGGGCTTGGATGTTCAGCAATTCAAGTACTTGCAGGAGCTGGAATTGGAAAGCTTGGAATCGTAGATGGTGATGCCGTGGATATAACAAATTTGCATAGACAGACAATCCATGCTGGAAAAATAGGGATGAACAAAGCATTATCTGCAAAACAGTTTGTAAACTTGTTGAATGAGGATGTGGTGGTAGAAGCATACAATACAAATTTGAATAATGATAATGCGGAAGAATTAACTTCGGAGTATGATGTTGTACTTGACTGCACTGATAATTTTAAAACCAGATACATTTTGAACAGCGTCTGTGTAAGACAGAGGAAACCACTCATTCATGCAGCACTCATGGGATTTGAGGGTATTGTAATGGACATATTGCCAGGGGGAGCATGCTACCAGTGTGTCCATCCCAATCCACCTGATGAAATTGGAGAGATTGGGGTAGTTGGAGCCACACCCCATATATTGGGTGCGATTCAAGCAGTCGAGACAATGAAGTTATTGCTGGGAATGGGGAGCATGTTGGTGGGAAGAGCACTTCATATTGATTTGCTGAGCATGGAATTCTACGAGATAAAGGTTGAAAGAAATCCATCCTGCCCTATCTGCGGTGATATCTGAAATGTACAACACTTTTGTAGGTGTGTGTACTTAACATAAAAACAAATGTTTTAAATTTATGATATATTTTAGCCCTATTATGGTGAGATAAGGATGGGTGATGCCTATGATTGTGGGAATGCATATAATCGCGGAGCTCTATGGTGTGCCAAAGGAATTGATCACTTACGAAGATACTGTGAGGGAAATAATGGAGGAGGTTATGAGGGAAGCACAACTTACGAAGGTCGGCTCAGTATATAAGCAGTTCAATCCACACGGTGTTGCAGGTGTTGCCTTGATAGCAGAGAGCCACATATCCATTCATACTTGGCCAGAGTATGGGTTTGTAAATCTCGATATATTCACGTGTGGAGATGTTAGCAAAACAAAGAAAGCTTTTGATTTATTTATAGACAAGTTTAAACCAAAATCTTACAAGCATCACATATTCAATAGGGGTTATAAATGTTCAGAAGAATAAAAAAACAGATAGTTCAGGCACTATCATCAAGTAATAAAAGCATATATGAGCTGATGGGCTCTCAGGATGCAAGTATATCTGAATTTTTCTATGTACTCAAAGAAATGAAGGATGAAGGGATGATATCTATAGAAAAAGGGATCGTCTCACTTCTGCACGACCACACAAATAAGTATGTGGGAAGGCAGTATGAAGGAAAATGTCGTGTGTGTGATGGGACTGGGTATTCTATTCATGGTTATGAAAGTATTCTTGAAGAGTTTAAAGATATAATTAAAAACCGACCCAATTGCATCGAAGAGTATGATCAGGGTGCCATGAGTGTTGAAGATGTTGTTAGAAGAGTTGCGTTTATTCATGAGAGGGGAGATTTGCTGGATGCAAATATACTCGTGATGGGTGATGATGACCTCTTTAGCATCGCAGCATCACTCACCGAGCTCCCCAAAGAGGTATTTGTTTTGGATGTTGATGATAGGATAATTTCATTTCTGAAAAATGTTGCAAATGAAAGAGGACTTCCCATAAAGGCGATGAAGTATGATGTCAGAGACCCGATTCCATACGAATTAAAAAATAAGTTTGATGTATTCATTACAGACCCAGTAGAAACACTTCCCGGAATTGGGCTGTTTTTGTCAAGAGCAGTATCTACTCTGAAGGGTGTTGGCTCATCAGGATATTTTGGGTTAACAACGCACGAGGCAACAAGAAAGAAATGGTATGAAATTCAGAAAATTCTACATGATATGGGCTTTGTTATCACAGATATAAGAAGAAGGTTCAGCATATATCCACAGGAGGGTAAACTTTTCTTTGATTTTAGTAAAATCATAGAGGACATAGTACCGCTTGACAGCGAGTGGTACAGTTCTTCTTTTCTGAGGATAGAAGCAATCAAAGAGCCAAAACCGATTTACGATGGGAGAGTTGATATCGGTAATGAACTATATGAGGATGAAGAGAGCAGTATTCCAGACATCAGATTATAACAGAGTAATGAGAAATCAGCTTTTCAATACCTTCTTTCAAGCTAACTTTTGGCTTGAATCCAATAATCTCTTCTGAATGGCTCATGTCTGCCAGTGTATGATATACGTAGTTCTTTATTGGATTTTCAACGTATATTGGTTTTATATCTGTGCCAAGAACATCGTTTATAAGTGAAACTACATCGTTGAAGGAGTGGTTTTTCCCAGTTCCAACATTGAAGATATAGTTTCGGTTAGCTTTCTTGATTTTCTTTATAAGCAACTCAACAAACCTTACAACATCCCCAACATATATGAAGTCTCTCGTTTGAGTTCCATCCCCGTATATCACTGGACTTTTACCTTCTAACATAGTCCAGATGAATTGGGAAACAATGTTAGCGTATTTCCCTTTGTGCAACTCATTCTCTCCGTACACGGAAAAAAACCTCAGTCCTGTAGAATTCACTCCAAAGTTCTCATAATAAAATAGTGCTGTATCTTCATTGAATTTTTTAGAGAGTTCATAGTACGAACTTGGCTGGACCTACATGTCTTCCCTATGTGGGGGTGGACACTTCGAGTAAAGGGAAGATGTGGATGCATATATGACATCAGCACCAACTTCTGAGGCACACTCGAAGATGTTGATGGTTCCATTCACATTCACATCCATCGCTTTGTGCAGGTCTTCTTGAAACATGGGTGCAGAAGATGCTGATCCAAGATGAATTATGAAATCTGCATTCTTGCATATTTGTTCAAACTCCTTGTCAAGAATGCTCATCCTCACAAACTCGACATCGTTTAGATTATCAACCCTACCGAGTGAGAGGTCATCAACAGCAACTACCTCGTGCTTGTCACTCAAACTGTTTGCTATGTGTGAGCCTATAAAACCAGCTCCTCCAGTTATCACAATATCCGGCATAACTCACAAGTTTATCGTATTATTTTTATACTTAACCCAAATAAGGAAGGAGTCATGAAGTGGATGATCGTAAGTATGGTGTTTTTATGCGTACTTAGTTTGGGATGTGTTCAGACCGTGACAGAAGAGAAAACCCTCTACATTGTGAACTTACCACCATCGACAATGCTTGACCAGCTCAAGGCAGGTGATATAGATGGTTTCATAGCATGGGAGCCGTTCAATGCAGAAGCTGTTGTTTCTGGATACGGCAAATATCTCATACAGTCAGGTGAGGTCTGGCCCAACCATCCGTGTTGTGTGCTTGCGGTATCAGACTCATATAAGGATGACAGGGTCATCGAGGCACTTGTTTGGGCACATATAAAGGCAACCCGATTTATAAATGACCCAGCAAATCATGATAGGGTTGTTGAGTATGCCATGGAGTTTACAGGGAAGGACAGGGATGTGGTAGAACTTGCCATAAGCAACATAAAGTATGTGGAGTATCCAAACAAGACAGAATTCCGAAATTATTATCATAAGTTGAAGGAAGGGCAGATACTCAAAGTGAGTTTAGAAGAGCTTGGGTATTCCGATGAAGATGCGTTTTTCAATGACTTTCTAAATAGTTCATACTATGAGGACGTTGTCTCCCATCTAAACGAGAACCCAGCTTGGATGCCTGACAAAGTCTCGCCAGATGAGGTAGTAAGGATTGGATACCTTTCTGCAGACCTCCATCAGCTTGCCATATACATTGCACTCAAAGAGGGATATTACAAGGAGGTCGGACTTGTTGAAGGAGAGAATCTAATTGTGAAACCACCTTATGTAAATGGAGTTGCAGTGATGGAAGCCTTCAAGAACAAAGAGATTGACGCAGCTTATCTGGGCGGTGCACCAGCGACCCTGAAAAGGATAAACGATATGACTGATATACATGTGGTTGCTGGTGTAAACAATGAAGGGTCTGCAATCGTTGTCAGGGCAGACTCGGACATAAATACAACATCAGACCTTGAAGGGAAGACAATAGCAACACCGGGTGTTGGAACTGTCCAAGACTTCATAGTACGACAAGTGGCATCCAACGAAGGGTTAACAATAGTGTTAAAGTGATTGACGTTTCGATGTCACAAGGTTTGCAATCTTTGCTGCAAATGCACCTGCAACAAACCCCGCATCGATATTGACAACAGCCAATACGGAACACGACTGGAGCATTGAGAGGAGAGCAGCCTATCCCCTCCCTCCCATCCCATATCCGGTTGATACTGGCAAACCTATCACTGGCACATCAACCAGAGCAGAAACAATTGCGGGCAGTGTCCCCTCTCTACCAGCAACAACGATCATGACATCCACACCCTCAGACAGCATCGACGATAATGAAGGAAAGAGTCTGTGAATGCCCGCCACACCCACATCATATGCACATACAACATCACATCCCATCTCCTCTGCAGTTATTCGAGCCTCCTCTGCAACTGCAACATCACTGGTTCCAGCACACAGTATCCCAACCTTTCCTCCTTTCTTCATATCTTCACGCTTCTTCACAACAACCATTTTTGCTTTTTCGTGCTTTAAAACATTAAGTTTCATTTTTTTAAAATTTAAGCAAACTTCATTCATTTTATTTCCAGAAATTCTTGTTATTATGACTTTTCCATTCTTTTCTATCAATCTTTTGGATATTTCAACTATTGTATTGGCATCTTTTCCTTCTGCAAGCACGGCTTCAGGTACTCCTGTACGGACAATCCTTCCCACATCAACCTTTGCCAACTCTCCAGCTTCCTCATACTCAAACATCCTTATGGCTCTCTTTGCTTCGTCAACATCAATTTCCCCACTTAGGAGTTTTCTCAGAATCTCATCCAACATCCAACCCACCATCACAAACTTTTGATTATCTCTTCACGAAGTGTCTCTAATATTCGTTTTCTTAGTGCAGTAGCTTCGGGGCTCGCTCTGTCTCTCGGCCTCGGCAGTTCCAACGTTATATCCTCTTTTATTCTTCCTGGTGATGCTGTCATCAGAAGTATCCTGTCTCCAAGGAATATTGCCTCATCAACATTATGGGTAACATAAAGTACTGTTTTCTTCTCCTTCATCCATAGGTTTGCCAGTTCTTCTTGGAGTATGTTCCTCATCTGTGCATCCAGAGCTCCAAAGGGCTCATCCATCAACAGGAGCTTTGGATTAACTGCAAGCGCTCTTGCAATTCCAACTCTTTGCTTCATACCTCCAGAGAGCTCGTGAGGGTAATTTCTCTCGAACTTACTCAACCCTACCATCTCTATATATTTCTTTGCTATTCTTGTTCTCTCTTCTTTTGGAATACCACGTATTTCAAGACCGAACTCTACGTTCCTGAGCACATTTCTCCAAGGAAAAAGCCCATACTCCTGAAAAACAAATCCTATATCTCTTTCATGATGTGAAAGTGGTTCTCCGTCGAGAAGTATTTCACCTTTTGTCGGCTCCTCAAGACCCGCAATGATTCTCAGGAGAGTGGTTTTACCACATCCACTCGGACCAACTATGCATACAAATTCACCTTCTTTAACAGTGAAGGTGATGTTCTCCAGAGCAACAAATCCGTCGAACGTTTTTGTGATATTTTTGAGAGTCAGCTCCACTTGAACACCCTCCTCTGTACGAAAAGCAATACTTCATTCATGATATAGCCGACAAGACCTATTGCAATCATACCACAAACAATTTCGGCAGAGCCACCACCTATAGAGTACATATCCCATATGAACAGACCAACACCACTTGAAGACCCTCCAATCATTTCAGCAGCAACAACGCACATCCATCCAACACCCAATCCCACACGAATGCCAGTAATTATATTTGGAAAGGATGCGGGTATGACAATTTTCCACACTATTTCTCGCTCTGTTGCACCAAACGTTCTTGCGACATCTATGTATATCGGATTTACAGCTTTCACGCCCTGAATCGTATTGAGAAGGATGGGGAAAAAAGCTCCCACGAACACAACAAATACTTGAACCATTGCTGCGACTGATGTACCGAGTCCGAGTAGATGTGAGATTATTTGAAACCAACCTGTTTCTTTCAGACCTCTGAATAGTACAAAGCCAAGGGGAATCCATGCAAGAGGCGGTATTGGTCTAAATGTTTCGACTATGAAGTTTAAAAGATTCTCTGCAAGTTTGTATCTACCTATTATAATGCCAAGGGGAATAGCTATTACAGTTCCTATAATAAATCCTTTCAACACAATCTTTATGGATGCGAGGGTATGCTCTTGTAAAGTCCTTCCCAGTATTGGCTCTCCTACTGTAATGAGTTGGTAGAATGTGGTTGCAGTCTCAACTGGAGTTGGCAGTTCACGTATCCAGAGAGATAGAACATACCACAGCACTATAAAAATTACGAGAGAGACAACTCTAAACTTCCTCTCTCTCCATTTTGGGCTGATGTCCGTCCAGAAATAATATGATGATTTCATATTCCCAACGAGCTTAAGAAGTCATCCATCGAATACAATCCAGGTTGCTGAGTGACTATCCATCTTGCTGCTTTGACTGCTCCAATGGCAAATATGTTTCTTGAATGAGCTTGATGCCTCAACTCGATTCTGTCTCCATCTCCCGCAAAGATCACAGTATGGTCTCCCACTATGTCTCCCCCTCTAATTGCATGAACACAAATCTCATCTCCACGCGGGGAGACTCCAGACCTGCCATATACAATATGTGAAGCACCTGTTTCTTTTTTGATTATTTCCACGATACGCTTTGCAGTCCCACTTGGCGCATCAATCTTTTTTCTATGGTGGGCTTCTACAATCTCAATGTCGTATCCTTTCAGAAGTCTTGTCGCTTCTTTCACCACCCTCAAAAACACATTAACACCTATTGAAAAGTTGGGGGATATGATGCAAGCTATGTTCCCCTCCACAGCGTTTTTTATCTCTTCAAATTGCTCATTTGAAAAACCCGTTGTTCCAACAACTGCACACACACCACAAGATGCTGCAGCCTTCACATTCTTAGTTGCGCCATCTGGAACTGTGAAATCAATAAGTACATCAGGGTGAACTTTACGCAGACATTCCTCTACTTTTTTCGCATCCTCCACGATCACATTTCCTATTTTGTCTCCTATGCCAACCACATCCAGTGCAAGGCAGAGTTCCATGTCTTCACTTTTCATCACATTATCTATTACAAGAGAGCCCATCCTACCTTTTGCTCCACTCACAGCAATTCTCAGCATAGAAGCTCACCCAAGCAGTCCGAGTTTTTTCAGCTCTCTCTCCAGTATAGCTTCATTCTCTGGGCTAAGAGACCCCAAAGGTAGTCGTAAATGTCCTGCTGCAAGTCCAATCAT
This sequence comes from Methanomicrobia archaeon JdFR-19, assembly GCA_002010075.1. Classification (GTDB taxonomy): domain Archaea; phylum Halobacteriota; class Methanosarcinia; order DSM-18856; family Methermicoccaceae; genus JdFR-19. The sequence goes on from MTMG01000017.1 coordinate 72,449, forward strand.
TTCTGCAGCCTTTTTAACTGGTATCGGGTTTGTCTCGAGAAATAGCGCCCTCACTAGAGGCATCAGCTTGTAATGGTATTTCCTCGCCTCCTCGATATCACCGCTCAACATAGCATTGGTGAGAGATGCCACAAGAGAGGGTACGACATTCGCAGCAACGGATATTACTCCAATGCCCCCTAGTGCCATGATAGGAAGTGTCAGACTGTCGTCTCCAGATATCACGAAGAACTCTTCATCTTTTGTGAGCTCTATTATCTTTGAAATTTGGTTGAGGTCCCCACTTGCTTCTTTCACACCAACTATGGCAGGGTATTTTGACAGTTCGTACATCAGCTCTGCATCTATGTTTAAACAAGTTCTTGATTTTATGTTGTAAAGTATGATGTCAACATCTGCAACATTCATAATTGTCTCAAAGTGCTTTATGAGACCTGCTTTGTTTGGTTTGTTGTAATATGGCGTTACTAAGAGACAAGCATCCGCTCCCGCATCTGCTGCAAACTTCGTCAGCTCACAAGCTTCGGCTGTGCTATTTGACCCAGTTCCTGCAATCACAGGAACTGTGGAGTATTCAATGGCTATTTCAATCAGTCTCTTGTGTTCATCAAAACTCAATGTAGAGGATTCTCCTGTTGTTCCACAAACCACTATGGAATTCACGCCACCATCAATCACGTAAGAAATATTATTCCTAAATCCCTCTTCATCTATTTCATCCTCTCGCGTAAATGGTGTTATCAACGCTACTGATGTTCCTTCATACATTCTAAACACCTCAGACAGCACTCATTCTGTTCTTCTTCCTCGTTATATATCCCGCCACCATGTTCCTGATTTTCTTACTTTTAATATTTGTTAGCTCTTCTACCTTTTTCTTATTTTGCTCAAATTCAGAACCAAATTCAGAACCAAATCTTTTCAGCAATTGTTCTGATAGCACCTTGATATATGTAGGTCTCACGTTTCCCATCCAGAGGCACCTCCACACCAACTTAAATAAAGATTTGTTAAATTCTTTATCAGAAAATAGTATATATTATTTATCGGAATAAGCATTCCGATAAGTATGGAAGACAATCTTGAAGCAACGATATATGAAATTTAGAAATATATATAAATGGCAGGGCTCAGTCAGTAGATGCCCTGCCTATGGCTTTAAGCAGTTCTATCATTATGCCCATTCCCTTCTGCACATCCTCGTCCTTCATCGCTTTGATAAGTCCCCAAGTGCTGACTTTAGGTGGGTTTAGCAGTGCCTTATCCAGATTGGGGTCTTGTAAACCCCTTTCCAAGACATCAATCAAGTCAGTGCTTGCTACCGTATTTATCAGCTTGAATACGACAGACATGACCTCTGCTATATCATGCACCATTTGATCGTTCAGAAAGTCACGCAGAAACTTGACAGTGTTTAGTACCTCTACAAGAGCGTCGAGTTCAGACTGATCTAATTCAACTGGAATCGTCTCTTTTTCTTTCATTTCTCCTGTCATTTTTTCTCCCTCCTTTTTACATGAGTGCCTTGAGTTCTGTGTCCCAGTAGATGTAGTAATACATGCGGTAAATGAGCCAGCCAAGTTTCGTTGGCTTGAAAGGTTCAAGTGGCTTATCATACATCCAAGTCGCAATGTGGGCCTCACCTCTCGTGGATGGAGTATATATGGCTCCTACGAATGGGCATCCGAGTTCTCCCATGTATGACACCTTTATGCCATTGCCATGTAACTCATTTATCAGGTTCTGAGCCACTATCAGCGACTGGTAGTGTGCACCTATACCAGTTTTAACAGCACCCGCTGTACTTCCATCTCCCATGGCATAAACTTCATCATAATTACCAACCGGCCCTCGATATTGCAGGGTGTATTTGTCTACAGGAATCCAGCCACCCTCTACTGCTATACCGGAATCAGAGAATGCTTTTATGCCCTTGTGTGGTGGAATCGTAATCAACAAATCATATTTTATACGTTCGCCATCCGCACCCACAACCTCTTTATTATTTGCATCTACTTCGGAAAGCTTGAAGTTTCTTGTTATGTTGATATTCCGCTCTTCAAACACTTTAGTTGCTATTTGGTTATATGCTGGAGGTCCAATGGTTTCAATGGGCCATAAGAACTCGATTTCAACATTCTTACGTACTTCTTCACCTCTGATATAGCGCAAATAAGCGTCCAGCATCACTGTGAACTTACCCGGGGCACCAGGACAAGGGATGGGCATCTGTGGGGTTAATATGACTATCCGTCCCTTATCAAAAGTCTTCACAAGTTTCCCTAGCTTAAGAGCATCCTCTATCGATGTATAGAACGTGTTGAAATCATTTGAGAGGCCCGGAACACTTTCCACATCAGCTTGGCATCCAGTTGCAATTACGAGGTAGTCGTAGGAGTAGCTCCTACCACTTGCAACAGTTACTTTTCGATCTGCCAGATCCACACTTTTTACCTCTCCATCTCTTCCAAATACTGCCTTTACTCTCGGACTAATCACTTTCTTCCTTGGCATAGTCAGGTCTTCCGGTGTGTAAAGCCCAAAGGGAATGAAAGTGAAACCGCCTTGGAATACGTTCACGTCATTCTTGTCCAGTATTGTTATTTCTACCTCACCCTTGGCGATTTCCTTTCTGAATTCTCTTGCCAGTTTGTTCGCTACCGCTGACCCTCCAAGACCAGCACCCAAAATCAAAACTTTCTTTGACATCTTTATACCTCCTTCCAAAAAACTAAAAAGCACCTCCATTAGACTGCTCTTTTCCCAATTTCTATACATTTGTATATAAAAGTTTCTCTACATTTGTATATATATAACAAAACATAAGCTTATCAGAAATCTATATATATTATCAATCGGAATATATATTCCGATTAACATGACCGAGTATTACTATGTTGAGGATCAAGCAGATATCCCTCAATTTATTAGAGACCTCCTAACAAAGTCTCCCGCCAGAGTAGTCACACCCCTCAATGTAGATGAATTAAGAGAGGTGGTGGAAAAGGCAGTTGAAGAGGGGGTTCCCCTTGTGCCAAGGGGTGCAGCAACTTCTGCATACGGAGGTATTATTCCAATCAAGGAGGGGGTTGTGGTAAACCTCTCAAAAATAAATAAGATAGGCGAGGTCAAAGGCAGATGTATATGGGTCGAGGCTGGTGCAACTTGGAGCAACGTTTATGAGAAGATATCTCCTACCTTTGATGTACTGGCATATCCAACGAGCTGGTTTTCCACGATTGGTGGATGGGTTGCAACTGGTGGATATGGCATACACTCAATGAAGTTCGGACACTTTTCTGAGCAGGTTGAGGCAATTGATGTGATTGATTCGTATGGGATGAGAACCGTGAGGAGACGAGACCCAGAATTCAAATACTACTTCGGTACTGAAGGACAGTTTGGTATAATTGTTCGTATAAAGCTAAGAATCAGGAAGAGCGTTGCTTCAACTGTACATCTGATACATGGCAACCTCGAGGCATTTGAGAGATTATCCTCTGTTAAAGTTTCACATGTTGTTTATTATGATGAGAACAGATTGAGGGAAATAAATGAACTCTCCAAAAAAGAGATACTCTCCTTGAGTGATAGCATACTGGTTGAAGTAGAAGAAGATGATGAGTTTGTAGGTGTATTTGAAAATGAGGAAGAGAGATGGAAGGCAAACTATCTCTGGAACGAAAGGTTCTTCCCATTGCGCTCGAAAAAAATGGGACCGGGAATTTTGGCTTCCGAACTTGTTATGCCGATAGAGAGACTGAAAGATTTTGTAAGAAAAATTGAAAAAACAGCCCATAGATTTGGAGTCTCCATATCCATAGAAGCACATGCCGTTGGGAATGGAAGATGTTTGGTCATACCAAGTTTCACAACAAATAAAAGAGGGCTTACTTATTTAGCACACCTCTTTCTAGTGTTGACACTCACTCAGATCGGAACAGAATATGGCGGAGTTCCATATGGGACTGGTATTTGGAACCTTCCGTTTGTTCATGAAAGATTTTCAAACCTTGCAGAATTGATGTCGTACAAAAAGGAAGTAGACCCACAAGAAATTTTCAATCCAATGAAAACATTCCAAGGACCGACTCTTCTTCCATCGAATCCAAGACTGAGGAAGATAATACTTTCAACATTGAGTAAATTTGTGTTTGTTCCATCAAAAAAGGAGTCAGATAAGGGGTGTAAAGATGCCCTTGCTGAAAGTATAAACGCATGTGCAAAGTGTTCCGCATGTGTAAGTGTGTGTCCAGCGTACTATATAACTGGTGATGAGACTATTACGCCCAGAGGAAAACTGTACAAAGCCAGAAATATTGAGCAACTTTCGAGAGATGAAGCTGAGAGAATGTTTTTCTGTCTGCACTGTGGGAGATGCGAAGAAGTGTGTCAGGAAGGACTGAGATTGCTTGAGTCATGGGATTTGCTTGAGGATATATTAAGAGAGAGGTTTGATTTTCCAAGAGAGAAAGTTGAGGAGTTTGTTGCGGAGATAGACAGAAAGGATGTCTACAAAATCATTAGGAGTTGGTGATTATGAAACCATTCCATCAGCCACCACATCAGATGCCACATTCAGCTGATGCTCCATCCAAATCAATGGCAAGTCAGTTTGCTGTCAGAAGGGGAGACGAGTGTGCGAATTGTGGACTCTGTAAGAGGGTATGTATCTACGGTGTTCATGAGAGACTTGAAGAAGACCCAAGATTTATGGCACCTCCAAAGCAGGAAATGTGCAGAGGCTGTTTGAGGTGTGTAATGGAATGCCCGAGAAATGCCATAACAGTCGTTCCAAATGCAGACAGTGATGTTGAGAACATAATTCTTTTCGAAGCTTCAACTGGAAAGGTTCCTGTGAGTGGAGCGGGCTATGGTGGCAGGTTTGGAGGATATGGATTTGATGGAATATGGCTTGATATGTCTGAGATAGTGAGACCAACGCGGGATGGCATACATGGAAGGGAGTATATATCCACGGTGGTAGAGATAGGCAGGTTCCCACCTTATCTTAAGTTTGGTGATGGTGAAGTAGAGAAGAGTATGGAAGAGTTGTTCACAATAGAGGTACCATTTCCAATACTTTTCAGAGAGGTATCTGCAATGGATTCTGTAGTTGAGTGCATACTTGAAGCAACATCCAAACTGGGCACATACATGATCGTGAGTGAGGATACATATGACGCTTATCCTTCTTACAGAGATAATATGCTTGTGGAGGTAGATGTCGAAAGTGGGATGATGGACGAACAAAGAACAATAACGAGGGTTGAAGTACGCTCTGGTATCGAGGAATTGGTGTATAAACTGTTCAAGAACGGATGCGCAATCGTGCATTTGACCGCAAGAGGAGATGGAAGGAGTTATGATGGAAAGTTTGCAGGAGATATTGTTGAGAGTGTTCATGATTATCTTATGAGTAAGGGGGTAAGAGAGGTTGCATCTATTGTTTTCAGTGGTGGCATATTGAAGGCAGAACATGTTCCCAAATCACTCATACTTGGTGCAGATGCGGTGGCTATTGATAAGCCGTTGTTGATTGCCCTCGAATATGCAGATTGTCTCTCATCTGATTTGAGCATTGACTGGGGTGTTCAGAGAATCATCAATCTTATGTGTTCTTGGAGAGACCAGCTACTCGAGGTGCTTGGTGCGATGGGCATGAGAGATGTTAGAAGAATCAGGGGCGAGAAGGGAAGGGCTATGTTCATGAGAGACCTTGAAAATGAGTTTATACAGAACTGTGGATTTGAGGTGCATGAAAATGACGACGGAACTTAAAATATATCCAAAAGTGAAAATAGCACCACACAGCATTCTTGACTCGATTAATACAAAAGTTATTGTGAGGAATGAAAATTGTATAGCATGTGGTACTTGTGAGAGTGTATGTATAAACAAGGCACATACGAGACCGAGAGGCTATAACACAGTTATAACCCTTCCTGAAAAGTGCGAGTTTTGTGGTAAGTGTGTTGAGAACTGTCCAATGAACGCTCTATCAATTGAAAGAAATATGCTAATGGATGTTATGGGGGATTCCAGATGGACACCAGAGCTCATAATATCAACATGGAAACAAGCATCTACTGGCTCATCCCCTACGTCAATTGAGTGTGAGGTTGGTAGAAGTGGAGGAGGATTTGACAGACTCCATTTCAAATTCAGAGACAGGGCGGTGAAGAAAGAGTATGTGGATACCTCGATAGAGCTCAACAAGAGAGAATCTGGTCCGAGGATAAGAATAGACGTTCCTTGGTATGGGGGTGGCATGTCATATGGTTCGATTAGCAAGAATGTTATGCTTGCAAGAGCTATTGCTGCAAAGGAGTGGAACACATTTACATGTACTGGTGAAGGGGGATATCCTGAGGAGCTGGTTCCATATAAGGACCATGTGATAACACAGATTGCAACTGGGCTTTTTGGCGTTAGCGAGGAGACAATAAAAAGGGCAAGAATTGTTGAGTTCAAGTATGCACAAGGTGCAAAGCCAGGATTGGGTGGCCATCTACTTGCAGACAAGGTCACGCCCGATGTTGCAAAAATGCGAGAGGTCGTTCCATATAGAAGCCTCTTTTCACCATTTCCCTTCCACAGCGTGTACTCAATAGAAGACCACAAAAAGCATGTGGATTGGGTGAGAGCAATAAAGCCAGAGCTGGTAGTTTCTGCAAAAGTCTCTACACCATCTGATGTTGATATGGTTGCAATTGGTGTTTATTATGCTGGTGCGAACATTGTGCACATAGATGGCGGGTATGGGGGGACTGGAGCAGCGCCAAATATTGCAAAAAAGAATATAGCAATGCCTTTAGAGTATGCAATACCAAAGGTGCATAGATTTCTTGAACATGAAGGTGTTAGAGATGAGATAGTCTTGATAGCAAGCGGAGGTATTAGAAGTGTGTATGACATTGCAAAAGCGATTGCTTTGGGGGCAGATGGTGCAGTCATTGGAACTGCAGAGCTTGTTGCATTGGGGTGTAGAAGATGTGGGAATTGTGAGAGTGGAAGAGGATGTCCATTGGGAATAGCAACAACAGACCCAGAATTAAGTTGTGAGATTGATGTTGATTGGGCATCTCAGAGACTGATAAATTTGTTTGCTTCTTGGAAAGAACAGCTTGTTGAAATCCTTAGGAAGGTAGGAGTTGAAAGTGTTGAGGAGCTAAGAGGGAGGACTGACCTTCTAAGATATGAGGGGGCGAAGATATGAGATACCAGAGAGAGTTGGAAGGTGGATGTGGAGTTCTCGGTGTTATATCAACCACACCAATAAAGGGAAAATATCTATTCAGACCTCTTGTACAAATGCACAACAGGGGGAATGGAAAGGGAGGGGGAATTGCTGCAATGGGGCTTTCTCCAGAGGAATGGGGAGTTGATGAGGACATATTATATGAAGACTACATGCTCACTATTGCATATCTTGACCCATCTGTTAGAGACGAGGTTGAAAGTGAAATATACTCTGTTATGAACGTTGATTTTTCCAAAAGAATAGAGACGCTTGAAGATTATCGAGAAATTGGACTCAACGTAAAGCCACCAGAAGTTCTGGTATATTTCTGTAAACCCAAAAAATCTGCTCTTGAGAACTTTAAGCTATTCCATCCAGAATTGCAAGATAGTGAACTTGAAGACGAATTTGTATTCAGGAATTCAATAAAATTGAATAAACACTATTATTCATCTGATAGAAGGGCGTTTGTCCTTTCGCATGGAAAGAATATGATAGTACTCAAGGTAGTTGGTTATGCAGAGCAAGTGATAAAATATTACAGGCTTGAAGACATTAGTGCCCATGTCTGGATTGGTCATCAGAGATACCCCACAAGGGGGAGAGTATGGCACCCAGGAGGGGCACATCCATTTGTGGGATTGAATGATGCTTTGGTGCACAATGGCGACCTTGCAAACTATCACTCCATTGCAACATATCTCAAAGAGAGAGAGTGCGAGATTCTGTTCATGACAGATACTGAAGTTGCAGCTCTTCTATTTGACATGCTTACAAGAGTATATAAGTATCCAATAGAATATGCGATTGAGGCGATGGCTCCAACATGTGAGAGAGACTTCTGTCTATTGTCACCGGAAAAACAGAGAGTATATAGAGCAATTCAATCAATTCATGCCAGATTCTCTCCGGATGGTCCATGGTTCTTTATAATTGCCAAAAACTACCCTGAAAGTGGGAAAATGAGCTTGATAGGCATAACAGATACATCAATGCTAAGGCCTCAAGTTTTTGCTCTTCAGAGAAGGAAAGAGAGCATAGGAATCATAGCATCAGAAAAACAGGCGATAGATGCATTGTTGGAGGAAGTACAAGAGCTTGGATTTGATCCGATTGCAGATGCCTACTGGAATGCAAGAGGCGGAAGCTACACAGATGGTGGTGCGTTTATTTATGAGTTAACAGAGCAGGGATTGAAGATAACAGACAAATTTGGAAAGGATGTTATAGCGGATACGTTGCCATTCGATGTCAAAGAACCAATCGACAGGGATGAAAGAGCGGAGATAGAATACGTACTTCGTTCTGGAGATGCCTACTCTGCTTTCGAATTGATATCACAGATAATAGATTTCAAGGAAGTAAGAGACATACTGCTTAAGATAAGTGAAGAAGGTGATGAAGAGAAGGAGTGTGTGATTTAGACCCTAACCTTGCTCATGGACAGAAGGTATCCATCCAAAGTGAGAAGGAGCGTAGCTCTTTCGAGGTATAGGGAGATACTATACGAGGTATTAAGAAGATGTCCGAAAACAAGTGGAAAGAATCAGAAGTATGTATTTGCAGGATGGGGTGATGATATACCAGAGCCTTTGAAAGCTCAGACGCTTGTTGTGGATGCAAAAGATTTTCCACAAGAGGGTCCAGAAAGTCTCTCAAGGTTTGTTGTTAGAGCAGTAAAAGAGGGATGGAAGGATTTCATACTTTTCAATCTGAGAGGGCATAGGTTCGTGGCATGCGGACTTCAAAAAAGTCATGGGATATCAATACATGTCTATGGGAGTAGCGGGGATTACTTGGCATCAGGTCTTATGGGAGCAGAAGTATATGTTCATGGAAATGCGCAAGATCAAGTTGCTCAAATTATAAAAGATGGAAAGCTGGTTGTGTATGGAGATGTTGGGCAAGCATTGTTGTATGGGGCAAAGGGAGGGGAAGTATACATCATGGGGAGCACTGCAGGGAGACCACTTATAAATGCAGTTGGCTGTCCAAGGGTTGTGATAAATGGAACATGTTTAGATTATCTTGCAGAATCTATGATGGCAGGAGATCCCCTAAAAGGTGGTGGTTTTGCAATCCTCAATGGAATAACTTTTGATGAGCGTGGTAGGATAACTGAACTACCAGAGCCATATCCGGGTGGGAACCTCTTTTCACTTGCTTCTGGGGGAGCAATCTATGTGAGAGACCCCTACTTCAAAGTGGGAGAGGATCAACTCAATGGAGGGAAAATCACAACCCTCACGGAAGAAGACTGGAACCTCATAGAACCTTATCTCAGGGAGAACGAAAGATTATTTGGAATCCCAGTGGAAAGACTTCTAACGGTGGAAGGGAAGATAAGAAAACCATGGGAGGTTTATAGAAAAGTGGAAGTTTCCCCACTAAGGGCTCTTCAATCGTTAAATGCTCTTGGAGAATCATAAGAGGTGATAAAAATGAGCAAAAATAAAAAAGAAAAGATATTTGAGGTGGTAGAGGAGAAAAATGTGAGTTTTGTAAGACTGCAATTCGTTGACATCGAGGGAATACCAAAGAATGTTACCATACCAGTTGCTCAATTGGAAAAAGCTATAGAGAATGGAATCGGTTTCGACGGCTCTTCGATCAAAGGCTTCGTTAGGATAGAGGAGTCTGACATGCTTCTGCGTCCTGACTTAGATACGTTTGCAATACTGCCATGGACTGTGAATAGCGAGTGTGAAGCAAGATTAATATGTGATGTGTGTCTCCCAGATGGTACCCCCTTTGAAGGGTGCCCAAGATATGTGCTGAAAAGGAATCTTGAAGAAGCTGCCAAGATGGGATACATTATGAACACTGGACCTGAAATGGAATTTTTTATATTTAAGAGAGAGGATGGTGAGCCAACTACAAAGCCCCAAGACTATGGTGGATACTTTGATCTTGCCCCGATAGATCTCGCCGAGAATATAAAGAACATCATTGTAAGAGTACTGGAGGAAATGGGCTTCAGTGTGGAGGCTTCGCATCACGAAGTTGCATATGGTCAGCACGAGATTGACTTCAAGTATGATACCGCCCTGAATACTGCAGACAACGTCATAACATTGAAGTACGTTGCAAAGACCATAGCCCTGAAAAATGGACTTCACGCAACATTCATGCCAAAGCCAATTTTCGGAATCAATGGCTCTGGTATGCACACTCATGTCTCACTTTTCAAGGGAGATGAAAACATATTCTACGACCCAGATGAGGCAGATGGTATAAGCGATGTGCTGAGATACTTCGTGGGTGGAGTGCTCTCCCACATAAAGGCAATCACTGCTGTAACGAATCCAACTGTGAATTCATATAAGAGACTCGTACCTGGATATGAAGCTCCTGTGTACATCACATGGTCTGGACCAAATCGTAGCTCTCTCATACGGGTGCCTGCAGGAAGAGGTAAGAGTACAAGGATTGAAATAAGAAGCCCTGATCCGTCGTGTAATCCGTATCTTGCGTTTTCAGTAATACTGGCTGCAGGTCTCGACGGTATAAAGAATAGAATCGAACCGCCACCAAGAGTAGATATGAACATATACGAACTGAGTGAGGAAGAGAAAAAATCACTTGGTATAGATTCTTTGCCAGGGACTCTTGAAAAAGCTGTTGAGTACCTAAAAGAAGATGAACTGATAAAAGAAGCTTTGGGGGAACATGTGTATAATGATCTCATAAAAGCCGAGATGATGGAATGGAGTGCCTACAATGTTACAATTCATGATTGGGAGATTGACAGGTACATAAATAAGTACTAAATTCGGAAATAATAAAAAATTTAATTTTTATTTTAATTTTTTAATTCCTTTCTTACAGCTTTTTCCATCAAATCAACCGGAGGATCAATTCCTGTCCATATTCTGAAAGACTCTGCGCCCTGATATACTAACATCTTTACACCATCAATCGTTCTCGCCCCAACTTCTTTTGCGTCTTTCAACAGCCTCGTTTCGACAGGATTGTAGACAATATCAAACACAACTTTAGTGGAATCAAGCAATCGTTTTGGTATCAAACTTTTGTCTTCTTGCATCCCAACACTAGTGGTATTTATTATTATGTCTGCCCATCTCACAAGTTGAGGCAATTTATCGAGGCCAGAATATTCCATTCCCAGTCTATCGCAGATCTCCTTTGCTTTACTAACTGTTCTATTTGCTACGACCACTTCAGCACCTTTTATATGCAGAATATAAGAAACCGCTCTTGCAGCGCCCCCCGCCCCGATTATCAATACCTTTGCTCCTTTGACCTCGACGCCCGCCTCTTTCAAAGAACGATATGCTCCTGTTGCATCTGTATTAAATCCTTGTATCTCAGAATCGAATCTTATTGTATTGACGGCACCTATCTGAGAGGATATCTTATCTGGTGTACAGAACTTCATAACTTCGACCTTATGGGGTATGGTTATGTTAAGTCCCAAAAAGCCGAGTGCTTTTGCACCCAGTACTGCATGTCCAAGCTCCTCTGGCAAAACATCGAATGCAAGATATTCAGCATCAATACCTAAATACTTCAACGCAGTATTGTGCATGATAGGGGATAGCGAATGGTGAACCGGATGTCCTATGATCCCTAACAATCGTTTCATATGTCCTTTGTTTTGATGCAGTTTTAAGTATTTTTGCCCTACTCACAAACTCTCAAATAAAATAATTGTGTATTTTTAATATAATTAAATATAACTATTGTCTACATATTTAAATTATTAACATTTAATTTGCAAAAATATATGACTGAAAATTAAAATACTATTATTAATATCAATATAATTTTTAATCACATATATTATATTTTCATGGAACTGGTATGATTGTAATAAAGTCCAGACAGTTTTATTATTAGTGGTAATAATCACGGATCTTTTCAATTTACATTCGTTTTATCATCATATATTCATATATAATATGGAATGAAAAGTATTCTGGGTAAGATTTTGTGAGAGCTTTATTCCAAACTATATAACAATACGCTTACTCTGTTCTCTATATCCCCCCTTATTCATACAAATTTTGCGTCAGAGAATTTATTGAAAATCTGTTATTATATAATTTGGAATAGAGGATCCAATAGGGAAGCACATATAAAAAATTAAATAAAAGATTTATTATAATTATGTTTTTCCTCCGATACTCAAACAAAAACACTAGAAAATAAAATTATAATTAGATATATATTAAAATACTAATAGTAAAAAATATTTTTTATTTGTATATTTATTATACTAATATAAAATTCAAAATACAAATAATATTTTTAAAATAAAAAATACTTAATTATATTACTAACATTATTTTAATTTTTTAGGATTTTTTTGTATGTGATTAGAAAGAAAGAGAGTTAAAACGAATATGTTTGACAAATCAAAAAATTAAAATAATACATAAACTTAGATGGAAGTATGGCATCTTATAGTTGGTTGGTGGGATATATAATCCTCATACTTGCATCTCTTGTAAGTCTGATTGGAATGAGATATGTGTGGGGGCGAGAAAATCATAAAGATTGAAAATCTTAATCTACATTTAGATGGTTTTTCCTTGTCTAATATCAGTCTATTTGTTGATGCAGAGTATTTTACGATTCTTGGGAGAACAGGGTCTGGAAAAACCCTTTTGCTTGAATGTATTGCGGGTCTGAAGACTCCAAACTCAGGAAGAATAAGTTTAATGGGCAAGGATATAACAAACTTGAAGCCAGAAAAGAGATGCATAGGCTATGTGCCACAAGATTATGCACTTTTCCCCCACATGAGTGTTGAAAAAAACATAAAGTTTGGCATCATCATGAGAAAAATGCATCCTGACAAGGTGAAAAGGATTTCTGATCACTTGAACATTTCTCATCTTTTGGAGCGGTCTGTGAGAGACCTCAGTGGTGGAGAGAAGCAGAGAGTTGCACTAGCCAGAGCGCTTGTGCTTGAGCCGAAAGTTCTGCTTCTTGACGAGCCGACTGCAGCCCTTGACAAACAAACAAAAGAAGAGATATGGAAAGTCCTCAAAGAGGTAAGGGAAGATATGAACATAGCCATCATACATGTGACGCATGACTTTGAAGAAGCTTTTGCACTTGGCGATAGGACTGCCGTGATGGAAAATGGAAAAATAATACAGGAAGGGGTGCCTGAAAAAGTTTTTAGAGAGCCAATGGATGACAGAATTGCGAATTTCCTTGGTGCGAGGAACATCATCGAGGGTGAAGTTGTTGATGTACGGAGAGATGTTTTGAATGTATCATGGAATGGATATACTTTGGAAATACCCAAGAACAGTTTTAGTCTCTCACTCAAAGAGCGTATAAAATTATGCATACGTCCCGAGGATGTTCATATAGTCCGAGAGGACATACCATCAAAGCGGCGAGAAAATCAACTTATTGGCAGAATCATAAAAGTACTTCCACGAGGTGCTTTTGTTACGATGTTTGTTGAAGTGGGTTCAGAAGAGCTCGTTGTGGACGTTCCAACTCATGTCTATGAGAAACTTGGATTGTTTGAAGATAAAGAAATAAAAATATCGCTTAAAAAAGACAGATTGCACTGTATGGGGGCTGTTGAATGATATTAGAAGAAATAAAAAGTAAATTCATTGAGGTTGCAAAAGACTTGCTTGACGAAGATATAAAGATTAGGTCAAAACCGTTGTCACCATCAGAGGCGATAGGAGAGCCCACAAGGAGAGACTTTCCGATTCTCAAAGGAAAAGAAGTTCTCATGCAGGCAGAATTTAAAATGGCATTGGGACAAGCCTTCACATCAATGCCAGGAAACTATGAAGGCACATTACGAGAAGTTGTCTCTCTGCCACTGTCAAACGACTTTGAAAGAGCGATTCTCGTTGCATCTATGAATGCTGTTCTTAGATATTTGGGAATGATAAACGGAACCATTCACTGCAAGAATGATGGACCAGAGCTTTGTGGTATGAAAATTGCCAAAATGATTGAAGAGGAATTTGGTAGTTGCACACTTGGAGTAATTGGACTCCAACCAGCCATTGTCGATCACTGTACAAGAAGAATGAACGTTTTGGTCTCAGATTTGAATCCCTCCAACATAGGAAAAACAAAGTTTGGTGTTAAAGTACTTGATGGAGAGTATCCTGAAGAGATTGTTAAAAGTTCAGATGTACTGCTGGTGACCGGAACAACTGTTGTCAATGGAACGATTGACAAGATAACGGAGCTGGCAAATATGTATCAAAAGCCCATACTATTCTATGGAACAACCATTTCAGGTCCTGCATACTTGATGGGATGGAAAAGAGTTTGCCCCGAATCAGCTTAAAGTGATAGTTCCTACTAAATTCCATAGGAAGTTTGCTCCACACAATATTTATTATATAGATGAAAGTATAAGTTTATTCGTAATAGGAGAGGTAAGGATATGGCAAGAGATCCAACTGGTATCTTGGGGTTTGATGAGCTTATTGAGGGGGGGCTGATACCAAACAGAGTCTATCTCGTGAGTGGGCCTCCTGGCTCAGGGAAAACAACATTTGGAGTTCAATTTCTTTCATATGGCGCGTTGAGGGGTCAGAAGGGAATCTATGTGACGTTGAGTGAGACCCCAAAAACAATAATCGAAGATGCATCCCGCTATAACTTCAAAGTACCTCAACTACTAAAGACAAAGAAGCTGATGTTTCTTGACCTTGGTCCTGAAATGGAATACGGGTATGTGGATGAACTTCATAGTCTCATATCTCCAACTTCCCCCGAGGGTGGGGAGGATGTCGCCCCTGAATTGGATGCCCCCAAACCAGCCGAGATATTCAAAAAAATCAAGAGCTACGTGGATGCAAATAATGTAAGGAGACTGGTGATTGACTCGATTAATGCGATAAGATTTACATCATACCCGCAAGCAAGGGCAGAAAAAGAAATAAACCGGTTCATAAGAAATCTGAAAAAATTGGGATGCACAACACTCCTTCTCTCTGAGATGATGGATATGGATACATATCCACCAGAGCAATTTGCATCCCATGGGGTGTTTCTCCTTCACAATTTCCTCCTTGGAGGGGAGATGACAAGGGCAATTCAGATTATCAAGATGAGAGGGACAAAGCACGATTGCAATATGAGGCGTCTTACATTCACCCCAGATGGGATTAGAGTGCTTGATGTTTTAAAGTGATATTATGAGTAAAAAAGTACCGGCGGTATTGGTTCAGTGTTATAAACTTGGGTTTGAAGTAGGTTATCATGGACACTCAGAAATTGGATGGGTAGGTCAAAGATATGCATCACTCCTTAATATCGCATCACGCATGGGTCTTGAAAATCTGGCAATTGAATATTATGAAAAAGGAAAAAAAGACGGTGTTTTGAAGAAAAACTACGACATCCATTCGAGGTTCTATAAACAGAAAATGAAGGAGGAAGCACAGAAAAAACCTAAGCTGTTATGGTCTCTTGAAAAAATGTTAATGGATGCAAGATTTGAAGGCATATCTCCTACATCACTGAAACCCCTATTCATGAAATCACCACCTTTTCTTGACGTTGCCAGAGTTCTTAGAATACCTCGGAATTTGTTTGGATTAAAGCACATCAATTTCATGAGGCTGAAGAAATAAAAGAAATAATCATTTTTCCTCCCTTATCTTTAGAAACGGATAATCGCTCAGTCGTTCAAGCTCTTCTATTTTTTTCGCTCTCTCTGCCACTGCCCTCTTCATGACGTCTATGAGTTTTTTGTTTTCAATTGGTTTTGTCAGGTAGTCAAAAGCTCCCCTCCTAACTGCCTCGCTTGCGGTCTCAATGGTTGGTTGTCCTGTGAGAATGATAACTGGAACAGCAAGCTCTGAGATTTCTATGTGTCTGAGAACGTGCATACCATTCTTGCCGGGCATTATTATGTCGAGAAGTACAACATCAATTGGCTCTGTTGATAATTTGTATATGCCCTCATCGGCATTCTGAGCCTCCAAAACCTCAAACCCTTCTCTCTCTAGTACTATCCTTAAAGCCTTTCTCAACTTGGGTTCATCATCAACAATGAGTACCCTTCTACCAGATGTTATGGCGGTTGATGCCCTGCCTTCAAGAGGCAGTTTTACTGTGAACGAGGAGTACTCTCCCTCTTTTGACTCAACAAGGATTTCTCCCCCATGTGCTTTTACGATGTTATGTGCAATCGAGAGCCCGAGTCCGGTTGCCTCTTCACTCTGTTTTGTTGTGAAGAATGGATCGAATATATGCTCTATAATATCTTTAGACATTCCAATTCCATTGTCTCTGATCTCAATACTCACGTATATTCCTTCTTTTTTTGTTCTGACTATTATCTTTTTGTTTTCATGGGTTTCTGGATATTTTTCGTTGAGAGCATATATCGAGTTAGTTAGTATGTTGAAAAATACTTGCATCATGTGTTCAGGCTGACACAATACTTTTGGAATGGGATGTAAATCCTTTTCAACTTTTATCGATGACACCTTAAACTCATGAGAAAGAACTGAAAGTGTTTTTTCCAATATAATGTTTAAATCAACCTCCTTCAGCTCTTTCTCTCCTTTTCTTGAGAACTCTAAAAGCTCTGCAACAATTCTTTTTATTCGGAGGGCTGCTTGTTCAATCTCAGTAAGCATTTCCATCTTCTCTTCTTCATCAATATCATCCTTGAGTAACCATGTGTAGTTGAGTATTATCGTGAGCGGGTTGTTAATCTCATGTGCAACACCGCCTGCAAGCATTCCAACAGAGGCAAGTCTGTCTGAGTGCGATAGTCTATCTATGAGTTTTTTTCTCTCCTTTTCAGCAAGAGTTCGTTCGGTCACATCAACGATTGTCCCAACCCTTACACTCTCTTCGCCATAGTTGGTAGAATATTCATACAGCTCACAATAAACAATTGAACCATCTTTTCTCACAAGTCTTATAGGAAATCCCTGACCCTTTTCATATGATTTTCGGAATTCATGTAAAGAGGGTTTATCATCTGGATGCACGAGGTTTTCAAGAGATTTTCCAAACAGTTCTTCTTTGAAGTATCCAACCATCGAAGCCATGGCATCACTGACATACTTAAACACTCCCCCACGTTCCATGTACACACCAAGTGCTTCATTCTCAGAAAGCATCATAAACAGTTCCTCAGACTCGCGCCTCATCTTTTCTTCCTCAATGAGGTGGAGTGCTATTCCAAGGTCATCTGTTAGCCCTTCAAGTAATCCTCTTTCTTCATCGTCCAATATGATCGATATATCATCGACATACACGTTCAATGCACCGTATACCCTCCCCTCAAAGGCAATGGGTATGGATATGCTTGAGATGGGAAGGTGGGGATATTCAGGACTAACAACCAGTTTGTTCTCTCTTATTGCTTTACATACTGGATCAGTACTTTCGGCATCCTTCCAACAGAGATTTACACCAGACAACTCTTCTTTTCCATCCCCAGAATATGCTACTGGAACAACAGTTCCAGATGGGTCTTTCAGAGCAACCCACACAAGTCTGTATCCCCTTAACGAATTCAAAAGTTCACAGACTCTCTGAAGAAGGCTATCTCTATCCCTCTCAACAACTATCAACTGGTCTATCAATCTTATTGTGCGGAGAAGTTCATTTGCACGTCTTTGACCGCTCTCTGCCTTTTTCAAGAGCTCTGCATCAAGAGATGCTCTTAAAGCAGCAGATGCATGCTCTACCAACTGATTTACAATTCTAACATCATCTTTGTCAAACTCTCCAACGAGAACAACTGCACCAGCAGTCTCTTTGCCAAACTTGAGGAGTGAGTGGATGACCTCGTTAGAGGACGAAGTTTTCTGCTTCAGTAGTACCTCATTCACAATCTCTCTCAATTTCTTTTGCTTCTCTTCATCTACATTTGTTGGAAATACAAATTCTCTCTCTATCTCACCATATCTCATTACTAGTATGCCGTGTGATGCTTCTGTGAGTCTGATTGCACCCTCAAGCACTTCTTCCGCCACCTGCTTAAAATCAAGAGAGCCACTGATATTCTTTGCAATTGAATTCAGAATTGATAGCTCTTCTACATGTCTTCTGAGAGAGTTGTAAGCCTGTTCAAGCTCTTTCTCCATTTTAGTTCTCTCTGTTATGTCTTGTCCCAGAGCCACTATCTCCATTCTGTCCCAGAGCGGAATTGCAACACTCTGCCAAGAAATCAGTCTCTCTTCTCCATTCTTAGATCTCAAAGCACATTCACATGTACAGCTAATCTTCTCACTGACCAACTTCTCAAAAACTTCTTTTACAGTTTTTTTATCACGCTCCACAACAAAATCAAAGAATCTCATGCCTGCACTTGCCCCAAGCATATCTGACAGTGATTGGCTCATACGCAGTATTTTACCACCCTCATCGAGAATTACAACATAGGATGGTGTGGTCTCCATTAATTTGTTCAGTAATTCGCGTTCTTTCAGTAGTTCTCTTCTACTCTCTTCCCATTTCAGTATTCTTTTCTTTAAAAACTCGTAATACTTTGTTGCTTTTTTTGTATCTCCTTGACCGCCAGCCAGCAAAGTATCTCCGTAATAGGGATTCTCACAGACATACCCATCAAACAGTACATACGGATACAGATGCAGGATAGAAAGCAGTAGGCTTTTGTCAGAACTTAGCTCTGGGTACACACACATCACTGAGCCACTGGGAAGGTTTTTATGAACTGAAAATGGAGGGTCTACCAATACAAGCCTGAGTTTATCAGACTCAAGTGATGAAAGGGTGCCTCTCCATTCCTTTTCGTTCTTTGGATGTTTTACAACTGCATTTTTCAAACAAATCTCTTTGAATCCTTGTGGAGCTATACATACAACATACTCCCCATTCTTTATGCCATCTTCAACAAAACATCGCACATCGTCACTCATTCTATCTTTATCTTCGTATAGATATAGATACATACTCCCAAGTCCGTGTGTGCAAAGTGAGCCCATGTTCAACTCTGTGAAATTTATTGTACTTTAATCTTTTCCTTTTGTTTGATGTTTCAAACAATCTTTAAGATATATGACATTACCTCTTCCAACCTTGTACCTCTCTATTAACCCCTTCTTTTCAAGCTCAGATAATGCAAGACTGGTTTTCGATTCTGACCATCCAAGTCTTTTTCTTAGATCTTTTTGAGTTATTCTTCCACCCTCCTCATCTAAAATAGATAAAATTAGTTTGAGGTCTGGCTTGATTTTGTCTAAATTACTATCCTTTCTGAGAAACTTGTAGAGGATAAATACGAGCACCACACCAATTACCAACAACCATACGAAATTCTTGTCTTTTGATGTATTCTGTTGGACATCTTGTCCAAGGTCTTCTGCCATAAACGGTGGATAGAGAAGGAGGTCAAGATGGTAGCTTCCATTACCTCTAACCTCGATGATTTCCTCACCATAATATGCCAATTCCCCATCCACATACGAAAAAGCCTTGATCAGATATGTGCCATTTGGTAGTGATAGGGAGTATGTGCCATCTGGAGAGACGATTGTTTGCTCGGTCGATGTATTCACTGTTATTACAACATCCTGAAGTGGGTCAAGCGATGGAAATGAATAGGCTGTGCCATATACGAGAGTAAGTGCTGGTTGTGGCAATATTATGAGCGACAGAATCAAGATATATTTCATGCTGTTAAAAGCTTTAGAACACTTTAATAAAAGTATGGTTAAATTCTTTTTCAATACGATTATGCTCGGTGATAGTATGAAAGGCAAGGCGTTGGTTGTAGGAATTATTGTTATAGTTGGAGTTGTCGGTTTAGGAGGCGTGAGTGGTGCGGACCCTGTAAAGCAGAGTCATGGGGTTGACATAGAGATAAACAAAACACCCGTAATTATAAAGCAGAGTCATGGGGTTGACATAGAGATAAACAAAGCCGGGATAAACAAAACCCTCAAAATAAACAAAACTCTCAGAAAAATGAGCCGTAATGAGAGAGTCGTTAATATAATGAACAGAAATATCGAGCGGATTGAACAAGTATTAAGAAAAGCAGAGCAGGTAAAATTACCAGAACAATACAGGACAGAGTATATCTCCCATATTGAAATAGCAAGAGAACACCTTGAGAATGCAAAGAATCTGCTTAACAACACATCAAATGAGACGCTGACAATTAGTACCATACGTAATGCGAGGGAAGAGATTAGGGAGGCTATGTTAGAGATTAGAGAAGCCACGAGAGCGATCAAGAGAGTGCTTACTAAACTTGGAGAGGAAAAAGGGGTCATTGTTCTGCAAGACCAGAAACTCAATGCAACTGGAAATGGTCTCGTGGCATTTTCAGGGAACTTCAGTGTGTGGGGCGAAATTGGCGCAGGCAACGTCAGATTATTTGATACGGAAGGAGACATGAATGTTTATATTTCAAATGCAAGTACCGCTGTCAACAAAAATGGCTCTCTTTTGTATTCAGGGGTGAGTGGGCAGATTGAAGTCAGTGGTTCAAGCTTCACCATGGCTATCTCAGGGAACAACATCTCCATCCAAATTGAAGGGACTGGTTCTCTCATAATGAGGGGGAACGGGACGTATACTGTGGATGATGAAAGTGGAAGCTGGTACAGGGGGTTGAAAGAGTGAAGAAAGCGGTTGTGTGTATGGCGATTGTGCTGTTGATTGGCATGGGATGTGTTGGAACTAACGTGGAGGTGAGCAACGAAACCATTACAGACTTGGCAGAGGAGGATGTTGTAGATCTGCTTGAAGTGTCGAATGAGCTGGAGCAGATATCTCAGGAGATATCTGAACTTGAGTCAATACTTAACGAGATGGAGCAGTGATTCAATTTCAATTACTTCAATTTTTTACGGTTTTTCCCAATGATCACATGAAGAATATGTTCTCCGTTCCACCACAACTCTGGAAAATGCACTACATTGAAATATTTTTTCGTAATCAATATCACTTCTTTATGGTTATTTCTTGCCCTTGAAATATAACTCCCCATTTTAAAATAATTCGACTCCTGATTTATCATTAGAATAAGTAAGGTCCCATTTTTTAAAACTCTGTATGCCTCAGAAACCGCAAGTTCTGGTCTGAGTAAAAACTCCATTGAAGTGATAAAAAGCACTGCATCAAAAACATTATCTTTAAAGGGAAGATACTCGCCGACACCCTGAATAACATCTTCTGAACAAAACTTTAAGGCATTTTTGTCTGGGTCAACACCAACCATCTTAAATCCCAGTTCTCTCTCAAAAACACATGGACCACATCCGACATCGAGTACGAGCCTGCCATGAACATATCTGTTGATTATCTCAGTCTCTCTCTCCAAAACCCACGTACCAAAATCATCTTTATAAAATGATAGATACGATGGAAGACATGGTATGAAATATTTGCTGGGGCACCCACAAGAGTGTTCATGTACCCCTGACTTTTTCTATCTCTCTTGCAAGTCTCTCATTCTCGCTCAACTGTTCAAGAAGTGCTTCTCTCATCAACTCGCATGCCCTTATTATTTTGCTATTTGAAACTCTGTAGTATATCTTTGTACCTTCCCTTCTTGTCTCTACAACTCCCTTCTGTCTGAGGATTGCAAGTTGCTGTGAAATGTTAGTTCTCGATATCCCAGTAAGCAATACAAGTTCACCAACAGACTTTTCCCCATCTCTGAGATTGTAGAGTATCTCTATTCTTGTAGGATTTGCGAATGTTTTACATATCTCTGCCTGTCTTATGAATAGACGCTTTTTAGCCGACAAATGCTCCATGAGATATCCCATATCATATAAATATAAAAAAGTGCCGAAAGTTGCACTCAATGATACATTCATATTATCGCCCCACAAAAGACAAAATATTAAAATACTTAAACGTTTTGAACTATGGAGGGCTTGGAGGGTGAGATGATAGCGAATTATCATTCAGCAGTCAAATCGTGTATTGATTGCGGTAAATGTGGCGAGATCTGTCCAATCTGCAAGGTTTCAGATAACATCTTATACACGCCAGATAACAAAATAAAACTCCTGAGTAAAATCGAGAATGGAGAGGAACTAACAAAAGATGAATTTGATACAATATATCTGTGCACAAGGTGTAGGGCGTGTAATGAAGTGTGTCCCGTTGATATTCCTATTGCAGATATAATTCAATATGAGCGTGGTCTTCTGGCAGAACAAGGAAGAGAGCCTGAGAAGACTAGGCACATCATCAAAAACATAGTCGAAAAATGGAATCCGAAGGGACTGGATAATGAAAAGAGAAAAGAATGGATTTCAGACGATCTGAAATTTTCAGATGATTCTGAAATTGGTTATATGGCTGGTTGCTGGGTTGCATTTGCACATGGCGAAATAGCAAGAAATACGATAAGAATTCTCAATCATTGCGGCATATATCCAAAAATTCTTGAAAAAGAAAGATGTTGTGGGCTGTTTGTTATAGACAATGGACATCTTAATGAGGCAAAGGAATACGCAAAGAATTATGTGGAATATATCGAGTCTTGTGGTGTTAAGAAACTCATTGTGTCGTGTCCAGCATGTTATAGTGTTCTTAAATTTGAGTACCCCAAACTCTACAGAAAGCCCAGTTTTGAAGTTGTTATGTCCCTCGGGGTGTTCAAAGAGTTAATAGAGTCTGGGAGATTAAAAATGAACAAAATCAACAAAGTCGTGTCTGTGAGAGATGGCTGTCCATTGAGAGACAGACGTGATGTACCAAGGTATATTCTTCGTGAGCTAGGTGTAAATGTGGTCGAATTATTTGATGAGGATGTGTGTTGCGGAGCTCCTGCCGGTGTGAAACCAAACTACCCTGAAATTGCAGATGCTGTGGGCATGTTAACAATAAAGAGGGCAAAAGAGATATCTGAAATGCTGATAAGTTATTGTCCTTTTTGTCTCTATCATCTTGAATGGGTAAGAGAGAAGTATGGAGCTGACATCATCATGAAGGATTTATCCACTCTCCTCATCGAAAGTATTTCTTGACTCGACTTTAGAAAGCTCAAGCTCGATTTTACATGAGGGACATCTCAATCTTCTTGGCATCCTCTTAAATAAATAGAACCACGTACTCCCACACCCTTCACATGTGCATCTGATGGTATAGGGATGTGAACCTTTTAGCTCTATTGCCTTTCCTTCTATTAGACCCTCAATAACTTTCCTTCTCCCCTCTTTCAGGTCCATCCAGAGCGTTTTTCTACTCACCCCCATCATCTTTGCAGCTTCCTCTTGTCCAAGACCGAGAAAGTCAACAAGTCTCATTGCCTCAAGCTCTTCGATTGTAATCTCAACCCTTTCAAGTGTATTCAGTGGAAGTCCTCTCGGCTTGAATAACATTGCTTTTGGAAACTCTTTTATCCATCTCGGTCCTTTTGGGCGTCCTCTTCTATGCATATCAAACCCTGTAAAACATTTCTCCTTGATAAAAGATACTTTTTATGTTATACTCTTTACTCAGTTTGTTCAGAAACTCTAACACGTCATCTCCGGAAAGGCCAGTCAGTTTGGCAATATCTGGCATCCTTAGAGGTCTTCTCGAAAGTATTTCAATAAGCTCATCAATATTCAATTTTTTAGAATGGGAAATATCTGATTCTTTGTAGTATCTTGCATCTATGCCTTCATTTCTTATTTTCTCACATATTTCACTCAGCTCTTGTTCTCTGAGTGGCTCTACTTCTGAATTCTGTGGAGGTCTCCATGGCGTATTAACATCCACTCTCAAAGGTTTTAACTCCTTTAGATAACAAATATACTCGGAAAACTCTCTCATGAGTGGGACACCACCCTCGTGTCTGAAGAACATACTCTGAATTGAAAGATGGGCTCGTATATTCTTAATGCTCTCCTTTATTTCGTGTATTCTCATGTACTCACAAGGTCTGTTCACACTCACAAAGGTATCTTGTGTAACTGCATCGAGTTTTGCTTCCACAAGGTCAAGTTTTCGGAGATCTTCTGCGACATCTATTAGTAGCGAGGAATTCGTGAGGATGATCAATGGTTTTTTTACACTTCCTCTTACAACGTCTATGACCTCTCCAAGTTGAGGATTCAGCGTTGGTTCTCCAGAACCGGATAAGGTTATTACATCCACATCCACACATTCGATTTTCTCGTTCAGTTCGTCTTCCAGCACTCTGATATCGATTCTTCTGGAGAATTCGTTTCTTGAGCATATCTTGTGTTGTGTTTGTCCAAGCTGACAATATATGCAGTCGAGTGTACAAGTTTTGGGAGGTTGAATCAAGTCAATACCGAGAGATCTTCCAAATCTCCATGAGAGAACAGGACCATAGACTATCATGAAAAGCCTCTTAGGATTTTATCCACAATCTCATCAAATACTTCTACAATTTTCGAGTCTGTCAGTGGATTGCCAGAATCCATTGCCTTCGAGATAGCTGGTTCGAGGGCAATTTTCCCAAGGAGTTGTATTCCCTCCTCTTCCATTATCTTCTCTCCACCCCCCTCCCCAAAGATTTCGATTCTATATGAGCAGTTTGGACAGACCAAATAACTCATATTTTCTATGACTCCCAATGGCTTTATGTTGAGTTTTCTGCAAAACTCAACTGACTTCTCAACAGCAACCCTCGAAACTTCGGAAGGTATTGTGACAACTATGGCACCATCTACTCCAGGTATTGTCTGAGCTATGTTCAACGCCTCATCTCCAGTTCCCGGTGGTAAATCAAAGAGCAAGAAGTCAAGTTCTCCCCACTCAAGTTTGGAAAGGAATTCTCTTAGAACATTATATTTCAAGGGCCCCCTCCATATTACAGGAGATTTCTCATCACTTAAAAGAAGGCCCACAGAAAAAACTTTTATCCCCATTATACCCTCTGGAGGGATGATTCCACCCTCGGTAATCTCAGGTCTCTCAGACACTCCAAGCATTCGTGGTATTGCTGGGCCATGGAAATCGTAGTCAAACACCCCTACCTTATAACCTCTCTTTGCAAGAGTTACAGCCATGCATGATGTAGTTGTGGATTTTCCGACTCCACCCTTGCCGCTAAGTATCACAAGCTTGTGCTTTACAGATGCAAGCCTCTCTTCAATCTCTTTGTTGATATCATTTTGTTGTTCCATCTTTCTGCCACCTTTTCAATTCGGTTTATCTCTTATCTATCCCGCTCACATCTATCCATTTCGGTTGCTAATCTCAGAAGTCCCCTTTCCAGCATATCAATGTTCTCCTTTACAGTACCTTCTTCACATAGATACACTTCAACACCAAATTTTTTGAATGTTCGCAGAGCTTTTAGCCCAAGGCCCCTACATATAACTACATCGACTCTCTCTTCTATTAAAAACTCGGATGGATGCCCAACTCCGCCCATATGCTCACCACGGTTCTGCATCACTTCTACATAACCCTCATCGGTGTCAACAATTGTAAAGGTGGGGGCGCGACCAAAGTGCTCGTAGACCACATCACCAAGCCCCCCTTTGTTGGTTGGTATGCCTATTTTCAAAACCTTCACCTCCTTGTTTAGCTCTCCTTGTTCAACTCATCCTTTTTTTTCTCAGAATGCTCGAGTTCTTGTATTCTTTTTTCTATCCATTTCAATTCTTCATTAAGGAACTCCCTGTATTCTTTGAGAACTTTTATTTCCTCCTGTGGGGAGGAGGGAAACCACCAAGGTGCCCACCAGCACCCTCTAAACCTTCTAAAGTACCATCCCCCTCCTGGTCTCTCCCATGGTGGAAGATAGCTGAACCTGCCTCTTCCTGGCCATCCGTACATTTTACATCACCTCCATTCAAACATTACAATTCCATCTATATTAATTTTTACACTATTGAGTAAAAATATTTATCTATTATTAAGTTGAGAGTAATAACATGAGGGTGAGCGTTCTTGTAAATGATATAAGTAAGGGGAACATCAAAGCACAGCACGGATTATCTTTTCTGATAGAACTGGATAACATCACAATTTTGATGGATACTGGAGCCTCTCCAGATGTTTTGATGCATAACGCCAGAGAGATGAAAACCGGAATAGAGTATACAGACGTTGTCGTGCTGAGTCACGGACATTACGATCACGTGGGAGGTCTTTTTGGAGTTTTGAATATAACAGAGAAAAAACCTCTGCCAATCGTAATGCATCCAAGTGCCATTAAACCAAAACTGTCGCTTCATCCAAGACTCAGATACATAGGTGCACCATATAGATGGGAAGAAGTTGAGAAGGCAGGGGGGGTATTGCTATTCGCAACTTCTCCATTAAAACTATCACAAGATTCAGAGACAAGTGGGGAGATTCCAAGAAGAAGTGAATTTGAAAAAGTGGAGGGATTTTGGACGTTGGAGAGGGGCGCTCTCATACCAGATCTCATGATGGACGATATGTCTCTGATTGTGAGAACGAAAAGAGGCCCGGTCGTTTTTACAGGGTGTGCTCATGCAGGGATTGCCAATATCCTGAATATGGTGGTCGAAATGTTCGGTGAAGTCCATGGTTTAGTGGGCGGATTTCATCTTTTTGATGCGAATGAAGAGAGGATTATAAAGACGGTTGAGATTTTGAGTGAAATAGAGCCGGAGATTATACTACCTTGCCACTGCACAGGAAAGAATGCGATAGAAATAATGAAGGAAATGTTGGAAGGAGTTCAACCTCTCAAAGCAGGAGACATAATTGAGATATAACGCCGAGGGCGAGATTCGAACTCGCGCGATGCAAACGCATCACTGGTTTTCCTGTTTATCAATTCACATCTCAAGACCAGCGCCTTAGGCCACTAGGCTACCTCGGCATTACTTACTATACTCTTCTGCATAAATGACTTTTTCTATTCCAGTCCATTCCAGTATCTGCTTGGCTAAGCTCTCTTTCATCCTAAGCCATCTGATATCATAGCCCATCTCGTTAGGAATCCATATCATTACAACATTGTCAGAGACCTCAATCTTCATATCTTGATTTAGATACAGCTGAAGCAATCCTTTCACCTTTTCCAAGTCATCATCTACTTTCTCTTCTATCTTGTAGTTGTATATGATTGTCTTGCCAGCAAGAGGATTGTTGAAGTCTACTCTGACCCTCCTTCCTATTACCTTTGTTATTGTACCTATTCTGCCTTCTATATTCACTCTCGCCCCTTCAACAGGATTCTCAAACTTCGTTATTGAGAACATCTTTACGAGCTCTGGTCTCCAATTCCCAAATCCTTTTTCAGGTGGGATGACAACTTCCCCTTCGTATCCAACATCCTTGTCCATGATGTCTTCTTCAAGACCCATTACCAAATGTCCAGCACCTATGACCACCACATCTCCACCGTATCTCATGTTCTCACTGTATATTCCATGCTCCTTTGCAACATCTTCGTATGTAGTGTCAAATACAGTGCCATCCTCGAGCTTTCCGATGTAGTTGAGTTTTATGAAGTCTCCCTTATTGAATGTCAATTATCTCACCGCTTCACACATATACTCAAAGGGTTAAAAACCTCTCGCAACATATGCATATGCTATGAATTCTCTTATCAGTTTTGAAAAGAGAATAGCACCTTGTGAGAAATCATAATGTGGTATTAACTCAACAACATCCAAACCAACTGCCATTTTACGAGTTTTTTTAATTATGTACTCTACATCCCATGGACTCAACCCAAAAGGTTCGGGATTTCCAACTCCTGGAGCATAGGCAGGATCAACAACATCAGCATCTATCGAAATATACAAGTGTTTACATCCAGCATCCTTCAACCCATCAAAGATTTCACCGAGAGCTTGCTCAACCCCCTCATTTTTTATTTTGAATGAAGTTACAAATTTTATTCCCGCACTCCTTACAAATTCAAACTCTTCTCTTGATCCACTTCTCACCCCGACAACAGAATACCTATTTGGTGGTATGAGTTTGAGGATTTGATACGATGTTGAAGCATGTCCCTTGTCCAGCCCCTCATAGCTTTCTCTCATATCAAGGTGAGCATCAAGCACAATGACTCCAACATCTTCAAAAATGTCTGTACATGCGCCAACACACCCTATGCTTAAAGAGTGCTCCCCTCCCATCATGATTGGTATCTTACCATCTTTCAGGATTTGTTTTGTCTGTGTCCACACCCTGTTAATACAATCCTCTACAAGACATCCCATGTCTAAATTCCCGATATCACACACTTTAATATCCGTAATATCGATATCCAGCTCAGGACTATATGTTTCAAAGTTGTAAGATGCTTGTCTTAGTGCATCTGGAGCAAATCTGCTCCCTGTTCTGAACGAAGATGTTCCATCGAAAGGAGCCCCAAATATAACAAAATCAGACTCCTCATACTCTGCATCTGCATCTGCAAAAGTTGGTTGTATGTACATTTTTATCTTATGTCAAGTTTGATTTTTCCCATGGATGTAAGATATTGTACATCCTTACCCTCTTCCAGCTTCGCAAGCTCCTCCTCAGTGACCTTAATCTCAAATGTAGAATAGGTTTCCATATCCATCAACTGCACAACATTCCCACTTATTGACAAAACTTGAGCAGTTTTTCTCTCAACAATTGGCACATATATTTTTGCATCTACTGGTTGAACGAGTGACCTCTTCTGATTATCAAATAGACCAATTGCATCTATTCTTGCTTTCGCAGAGCCATGTTTCCCTGGTTTGGATTTTGTTATGCTCTTTATGACACATACCTCGTCATCTATCAAAACGTATCTGCCTTCCTTTAGTTTTCCCACCTCAGTTTGTTCTTTCATCCCAACCCACCATCCACGGGTATCAGTGGTATTGTATATAAGTTTAATTTCTTGTGATTCAACCTTTGTATTCGCTTCCTACAATTTCCCTTATCGCTTTTGCAGTCTTATCACCGACAAGCGGTGCCTTTTTAAGTTCTTCTTCTGAAGCACTCATAACTTTCTCAACACTTCCAAATTTTTTTAAGAGATTCTTTGCGACTTTTGGTCCAACGCCAGGAATAGATGAGACAACATATTCCTGTCTTTCACTGAGTGTTTTAAATGTCTTTTTTCCATGAACTATTGGTCTCTCTCCTCTTTCTTCTTGCTCTCTCCTCGCAACTATCTTGAGAAATTCGGCTGTTTCTTCTTTGTCTTTTGTGAAGACAATGGGTATTCCAAAATCAACTGTTATAGATGCAAAGAGTCCCTTTATTGCATTTGGATGGACATTTCTGACACTATATACATCCTCCCCTTCCACTATCAATATCGGTCTACTGAATGTTTTTGAAAGGTCTGAAAGCTGGAGGAATAGATCTCTATTACCATCAACCAACGAATTAATCAGGTCTTGTGCCGTCTTTCTCTCAACCCCCACCCTCTCACTCAGAATATAATCCCCAACTTCGAGAGTAGTCGGAAAAACTTCAGTTTCATTCTCCAGATATTTCACAATTCCCGACCTCAATTCTCTTATATCTACATATATAACCGGCTTTCTTTCCTCTTTCTTCTTCTCTTCTCTCTCCACAGATATCCCAATTTTCCCTACCTTCTCCTCCATCCTCCTCTCCTTTCTCATACTTGACCAGTAAAAAGCTTCATCTCTCGTGCCTTTTGTTATCAAGACTACTACCCTTCCGTAGTGTCTCCTTCCCGTCCTTCCTTTTCTCTGTATCGACCTTATCTCAGATGGGACTGGCTCGTAAAAGATTACCAAGTCTGTGGATGGAATGTCAAGTCCCTCCTCAGCAACAGATGTTGCAACAAGAACGTTATATTCTCCGGTGCTGAACTTCTTCAAAGTCTCTACCTGTTCTTTCTGAGACAGTCCCTTATCTCCTTCTCGACTTCCTTGTCCAACAAATCTGATGGCTCTGACACCTTCAACATTTGAAAGCGTCTCGAGTACCATCTGGGCACTATCTCTGAAATTCGTGAACACGATGATCAGTGAAGAAGGATTCTCTTCAATCTGTTTTCTTATTATCTCACTCACCATCTCCAACTTCGGATGCTCTACGTCTATATTCTGAAGTCTGTAAATTATCCCTTTTCTCTCTATTTCAGAGAGAAGTCTCTTCGAAGCTTTGCTACCCCTCAGAGACTCTGCCTCACCTCTCAATCGTTCGATATATTTTCTGAAGGCACTTACGCCCTGTGTCTCTATCAGCTCTATACCATGTGAAAGTTTCAGAAGCTCTGCAATGATTGAAAGTACATGGTAAAGGTACTGCTCCTTTGAATTCTTTATTTCTGATAGAATTCTCTGTTGTAGAGATAACAACTCTTTTTTGGTTGGGTTCTTTGGAATCCTTATACCAAATGGACACATTTCAATTAGTTTGTCTGTCATGTCCTCAAATATCGAATATAAATCACTTCTCAGTTTTTTTATCTCTGGTGGTAAAGGAACCTCTATCCATTCTATTTCTTTCTTAGGTATGTATTTCCTCACATCAGGGTCTTTCTCGCCCTTGTAATGGACATACTCGATTCCAAGATTTGAGCACACTTCCTTTATTCTTTCCTCATCAGAACCGGGCGAAGCAGTCATTCCAAGAACGAGGGGGTCATCACATTCTTCATAGTATTTCTTTGCAATGTACGTATATGCATAATTACCAACCGCTCTATGTGCCTCGTCGAATATGACCAAAACAAAATCCTTTAAAGATGCTCTTCTGGCTATCAAATCATTCTCAACAACTTGGGGGGTAGATACGATTATCTTTGATTTACTCCATATCTCATGCCTCTTGTGGGGTGGAATTTCGCCAGTGAGCATCCCTATTTCGTTGATGTTCAGTGCATTTTTGAAAAAAAGAGTGTGTTGATTAACCAAAGGCCTCGTTGGAGAGAGGACGAGTACTTTTCCATCCTCTTTTTGGAGTCTTGCAACCATAACTAGTAAAGCAACAACTGTTTTTCCAAGACCTGTTGGAAGAATTACCAGACTCGACCCTCTAAGAGATTTTTCTGCCAACTCAATCTGATATGTTCTGTAGGTTATTATGCCCTTCTTTATGAGAGGATGCTCGACAAACTTTGTTTCCATCGATATAATACATAGCTCATGATTTTATAAAATCTTGCAGTCTTTTCAGAGCAAGCATCTTCTCTTTCTTTTCACATTTTGCATCCTCAATCGCACTTCTGAGAACGTCTATGGTGTTGTCGTATGTCTCTCTATCAACTGGGAATGGGTGTCCATCCTTTCCGCCGTGCGCAAACGTATATTTTACCGGGTCTTTCCAGCTCGCTTTGACCCCCCACAAAAGCTCGGATAACAATGCAAGAGCCCTTATCTTCTTTGGACCCATACCCTTGATGAGTATGAGTTCTTCATAGGACTCAGGCTGAAGTTCATACGCTTTCATGAAAACTCCCATGCAATCTTTTCCTATCCTTATTTCGTGGTGGGATGGCATGGTAAAATGCTCAACAGCAGAGAAATCTAGGAGGGTAGTTTGGAGAGGTGAGTTTGATGATATGACAGGCACAATATGTGCAGGATTGTCCCTTACAATGTCAAGACTGGCTTTTCTTGCTTCTCTACTCTGTGATGATGTCATATCCAACACCTTCTTCTCTCGTGTATCCGAGCATATTGCTGAATGAGGCTCCTCACAAAAGTCCATAACATCCATAGAAAGCCAGTGATATCTCCTCGCATACCTATCCCTCATTCCTTGCTGTATAACTGCCCATTCACCCTTCTCACTCATGACAAAGGAGTGATGATAAAGTGAGAAACCATCCTGAACACATGCATTATCGACCTTTGCACTTAATTTACTCGCAACCACCATCTCATCAATCTTTTTATTACTTAACCCAAATTCATCACCTATTTTTGGTATCTCTTTTACTGTCTTTAATGATGACTTTCCTTTACCCCCTGCCAGCTTCACTCCCACATCCACATCTGAAAGAGCTAGTTTGAGGGCACCACAT
Organism: Methanomicrobia archaeon JdFR-19; assembly: GCA_002010075.1. Classification (GTDB taxonomy): domain Archaea; phylum Halobacteriota; class Methanosarcinia; order DSM-18856; family Methermicoccaceae; genus JdFR-19. The sequence goes on from MTMG01000017.1 coordinate 104,539, forward strand.
GTTGTCGTGGTTGTTCCCGAGCTGTGCCAATCAAAACCAAGGACATGTGAAAATGCTTGGAACCAGAAAGGGTCAGACAGTCTTCTCAACAAGTGTTCAGTACCGTATTCCATTACTATGACCTCACATACACCTCCTGCCAGTTTTACCATCCTCTCAAAAAGCCATCGTGGTGCTCTTCCGCTGTGAAGAGGCAGATTAACATATCCCGTCCTTTTCATATTCTCACTATCCTTACTCGATTGTAATACTCTCGCCGTTTTCAAGTGCGTCTTCTATTATTCTTGCAAACTCAGATGCCCTTGAAATCTTCACCTCTCCATTCTTACTGACGGTTGCTGTGAAAAGATAGCTGCCTCCCACATAGATATCCACATCCTCTCCGGCATATTCTGGCAACTTTATTACCAAACTCTTCTTGGTAACATAAATCTCTCCAATCCCTTCCCCTCTGTCCCTACTCTCCCCTGTTTTCTCCAGCACTTGTATGGGTATTCCCAGCTTTCCCTCGATCTTCTCTATTCGCTTTCCACCCCTCCCTATTATTTTGGGGATATCCTTTTTTGATGCATAAACAAGTGCCCTTCCACCCACAATCTCGACATCTATGCCATCTGACACGTACCTTGAAAGGCTACGCTTCACACTATCTGCTGCAAGTTTGGCTTCGGGCATTTTGGCTTCTTTCTCAATGGGCATCACGACAGTTTGTTCTCCATATGTATATATCTCATACTCAGGTCGCTTTGTTTCAAAATCTTCAACTATTATAACCGGTCTTGCAAGGTCTTCCTGAAACATTCCATGAGGTACTTTCACGGTAAAACGTAGGTCATAGACCTTTTTTACTTCTCCTTTGTCTATGAAGACAACAGTATCCACCACCTGCGTAATCATACCGAGGTCTATTCTACCAATCAATCTCTGAATGGCATCTATTGCACGATTAGCATGCACAACTCCAACCATGCCAACTCCAGAAAGTCTCATGTCTGCGAATGTCATGAAGTCCGAAGTCTTTCTAACCTCATCGTATATTGTGTAATCGGGACGGACCAGTAGTAAGAGTTCTGCTGTATTTGTCATATTTCCGTTGAGTTTGGAGTACTGGGTTATCTCGTCTCCTACCTGAAGGTCTCTTGGAGACTCCATTGTTTTTACAATGAATCCTTTCTGAGTTAGGAAGCGAGCTATACTCGCAGCAAATGCACTCTTCCCCGCACCAGGGGGACCAGCTACCAAGATTCCCCTCTGTCTCTCGACAACCCTCCTCTTCAGTTCATCAGCGAATCTGTATGAATCTATATCCACAAGGGCAGTGGGTCTGACTGCTGTTATCTCAATCGCATCTGAAAATGGTGGCTTCGCAACGGCTATCCTCATATCGCCAATCTGAAACACCTTTGCTTCTGGATAGTCTATTTCAAGAAACGCTTTAGAGTCTCTGTTCACCCTTGCATACAATTCCCGAATTATTTCCTCAAGCTCTCTATCAGACAGTTTTTTATCTCTGATTTTCTCAAGTCTCTGATCCCCTATTGGGCCTCTTTTTGCGAGAGGGTAACAATTGCTTTTAAGATGGACTGAAGTTGTGTCTGGTGTGAAGAAACTCTCTATTGTAAGTTTTTTCTTTCCAATCCTCCTGAACGTGTATTCAACCTCTATCCCACACGCCTCTGCAACCTCTCCCTGAACTTTATCTGCTGTTATGAGAACTGCATCTTTCTCTAGAGCCACATCTCTTATGAGAGCATCAACCACACCACTCTTTGCTAGTTTTATCTGGTCTAATGTGGGTCTTTTTCCTACTCGATGTATTTCTACAACACCCTCTTTCTCCATTTTATTTAATTTTTTAAGTTCTGCGAGTCCTTTATGTCCCGTACTCAGTCCTCTGTTAGCAAGAGCCTCCAATTCAGATATTACTGCCTCTGGTATGTAGACTTTAACTCCCACAAGTTTCCTGCGTTTTATCAAAGATGCTACCTGACCATTTATCAACGCACTTGTGTCTGGTACTATACCTTTTTCTACCATTTTCTGCTTCTTTCTTGCTTTCTCATCATTTTCCATATAACCCAACGTTATGTAACATCATTTATATATACTCTACAACCTCGGGCAGATGTATTTTTAGGGAGTGGATTCTGTCCCGCACCATTTAGAAATATTTAAATTCTATATAGTATATCTGACTCCGATAACAATGTATGGCTCGAAACTACTCACAACCATGTTGATTTTACTCGTAATGGTCCCCGTCTGTTATGCATCATATATTCCGCAGAGTTTCTCACTCTCAGACAATTACTATACCGTGTACGGAGGACCACAGCTTGATGCAGTGATTGCGGGCGAGAGCGAGTTTGAGAGAGGAGATGAGGTCTATCTTCTCATCGACATATACAACCGCGGCAAGATTCTTGGTTTCGAGAGCGAAAAAACACCATCTAACGCAAATGAGATTGCCCTTGCCGAAATTGAAAAGAACTATGAAGAGGGAGTGACGACTGCCATAGGGATTCTTGCAACACTTGAAAACCCCTATGGTGCTCCATTCGATATAAAATCCTCAACTCAAAGCGTTGGCTCTCTCAGAGGGGGTGAAGAGACTCGCGAACCAGTTGAGTTTGAGCTGAAAGTGTATGAAGATGCACCTGCAGGGGAATATACACTAATTCTCAATTTGACATATGAATACCAGAAGAACGTGGAGGTCAGTGGAACCCCTAATACACCAGAGGTAAATTTCTGGTATGATGATGAAGAAACGTTGATACCGATCAAAATTAAAGTAAAAAAAGAGCCTTTGTTTGAGGTCGTGAGTGTTGATTGCGACCTTTACCCCGGAAAGAAGAGCATCATAGAAGTTGTGTATAAGAACGTGGGGGAAGAGACTGCAAGGGAAGCTATCGCAAGGATCAGTGTTGTTGACCCATTCTCAAGCATAGATGACCAAGCATATCTTGGAGACATAGAACCAAATAGCACAGCAACCGCTATCTTCAAACTGAAAGTTGACAGTGATGCCATTGCAAAACCATATGCCATTGACAGTGAGATAAAATACAAAGACGAAATCGGGGACACAAGGATATCTGATATCATAAAGATACCTGTTGAAGTAAAACAGGGTGAGAGTGGCGTTGTACCCCTCGAAAAAATCGTTGTTGTCATAGGCATTGTAATTGGCATAATAATAGGGAGATACCTGTTTAAGAGAAAGTTTGATATGGGTAAGCGTTGAACTCTATGTGGTTCTCTGCCATGCTAAAAGACTTCAAACGTAGGGTACGGGAAAAGTTTAGTATTGGTTTGAATGTAAATCCCAACCTCATAACACTTGTTGGGCTGATAGCTTGCTTGGTAGCTGGCATCTTTTTTGCAGAAGGTGAGCTGTTTGTTGGGGCTGTTTTCATAATCCTCGGTGGTTTCTTCGATGTGCTTGATGGTGCAGTTGCAAGAGAATGTAAGAAAGAAACAAAGTTTGGAGCGTTCATTGATAGCGTGAGTGATAGAATAGGAGAAGGTGGGATAATCATAGGCGCCATGTGGGGAGGATATACCGCATTCTGGATATTTCCTGACTGGTTTATTGGTGCAATTGCACTATTGACATCTTTCATGGTCTCATATACCCGAGCTAGAGCAGAATGTATCGGCATATCTATGGAGAGTGTGGGGATAGGGGAAAGAGCTGAAAGAATGATGATAGTTGCAATAGGTGCTTTTTTGAATGTCCTGAACTGGGCTTTTGTTGTTCTCGTTGTCGTTTCTACAATCACAATACTGCAACGGATTTTTCATGCAAAAAGGGTAACTTAATAATTTTAAGTTTTAAATTTCAAACAGATATAAAAAACATTTAAATAGTATAAGGTAGAGAATAAATGGGCAACGAGGGTGGGTGAGATATATCTATGAAAGCAAATAGAAGTGCATGCACACAAACTCAAGCCCAGATGGGCATCGGCACCTTGATTATTTTCATAGCAATGGTGCTGGTGGCTGCAGTAGCTGCTGCCCTTCTTATAAAAACCACGGGTATTCTTCAGCAAAAAGCTTCAAAGACAGGAGAAGAAGTCACAAAGGAAGTATCATCAAATATCCAAATAGACAGGCTTGTGGGAGAGAGGGAGTACTATGGTACTCTCAAAGTGAATTCGAGCGGTATATACAATGTGGATGATGAAAGTGTAAGCTCTCTCAGTCTTCCAAAGTATGCAGGACTCGATATTGTGAATATAGGTGAAGACTCGATTACTGTGAGCTGTGAGAAAGGGAGTGAAGAGATATTTGAAACAACGCTTAGTCCAGATGGTTATACCACATACGAAGAACTTAGCCAAGGAACATACACTCTGAGTGCAGATGGAGAGAGTATAACATTAACAGTGAGCAATACAGCCGAGTACGGATACATAACAAAATTGTACCTTTCAGTATCCACTGGCCCAGGAAGTGACCCAATCGACCTATCGCAGGCAGTGATATATATGTCCGATGGAGAACACATGGCAACAATATCCTACAACCTGAGTGTTGTCGAGGGTGAACTTGTAGCAAATAATGTTGCAGACGAAGGGCATTTCCAACTCAGAATGGTAAGAAGTGCGAAGGGAGAGGAGTTTGACCCAACTGAACCTGTTTTAAGAAGTGGAGATATTTTTGAAATAATAATCGATGTTAGAAAAGTCTTCAGATACAATGTCTTTACAAGTGACTTAAACTATCAAGGTATAGCTCCAAGAACCGATTTCTCAATACAATTGAGACCTGAAAGTGGAGCGGTTGCACTGATTGACTTTGTAACACCCGGTGCTTACTTCAATGATAAGTATATAATACTAAGGAAATAAGCTTAATAACAATGAATGGAAATGTTGAGTGTGAACAGAATTTGGGTAGTTATTCTGATGTTCACAATTCTTGGCTGTGTAGGTGGGGGAGGTAATATGGTGAATGAAAAAGTGGTAATGGTTATAGCTCCACATGATTTCAGGGATGAGGAACTGCTTGTACCCAAGAATGTACTTGAAGAGAATGGTGTGGATGTTGTGATTGCAAGTACGCAAAAGAAAGAGGCAGTGGGGATGTTGGGTGCAAGAATAACCCCAGATATTACGATATCTGAAATAGATCCTAACGAATTTGATGCCATTGTTATCGTGGGAGGAGTAGGTTCAAGAGAATATTTATGGAACAATACAAATCTTCACGAGATAATCAGAGAATTCTACAAACAAAACAAAACGATTGCAGCAATATGTATATCTCCCGTTGTGTTGGCTCATGCAGGAGTTCTTGACCAGATGGATGCAACAGTTTTCCCAGATCCAGAGTGCATAGAAGAGATAGAGAGGTGTGGTGCCACATACGTTCGAGAGCCAGTTGTGGTTTCTGATAACATCATCACAGCAGATGGACCAAAAAGTGCAGAGGCATTTGGGAGAGAAATACTAAAATCGCTGAGATAAGGAGTGGGTGGTGTGAAGGTCGGAATAATTGGGGCATCAGGGTACACAGGGGGAGAACTGCTGAGGATATTGCTCCTCCACCCAGAAGTGGAGATAGAATGTGCCACATCAAGGAGGTTTGCTGGAGAACGCATTTCAAAAGTTCATAAACATTTGACTGGGCTCACAGATGCAGTATTTGAAAACCCAAAGCCAGAGAAAATAGCAGAAAGATGTGATTTTGTCTTTGTGGCTGTACCACACGGAAGTGCCATGCACATAGTTCCTGAACTGTTGGATGGAGGAGTAAGGGTTGTTGACCTCAGTGCAGATTATAGACTGCCAAAAGAGGTATTTGAGGAGGTATATGGAATCGAGCACATCTCCCCAAGGGAAGCAGTATTTGGTTTGTGTGAGCTTCACCCAGAAGTCAAAGATGCACAGCTTTGTGCAAATCCAGGATGTTATCCGACTGGTGCGGTGCTTGCTGTGGCTCCACTCGTTGCTGAGGGCATTGTTGAAAAGGTTGTACTTGATTCAAAAAGCGGTATAAGTGGGGCTGGAGCTGAGCCGAGCAGTGCTACACATTATCCAAATGTTTCTGATAATGTCTCTGCCTACAAACTCACAACACACAGACACACCGCCGAAATTAAACAAGAGCTTGAAAGACTGCATCCATATGTGAAGACATACTTTACACCACATGTTGTGCCTGCTATCAGAGGTATTCTAACTACTGCACACGTATTCCTGAAAGAAACAATTGATGAAGAGACGATTCACACCTTCTATAGAGAATTCTACGCAGAGAAACATTTCATACGAATTCTGGATACCATTCCAACTCTCTATGGGGTAAGAGGCTCAAATTTCTGTGATATAGGATTCGAAATTGAAAAGAACTCTGATAGAGTGGTTGTCGTATCTGCAATAGACAACCTAATGAAAGGCGCATCTGGGCAGGCAGTACAGAATATGAACATCATGTGCGGTTTTGATGAGAGAGAGGGTCTGTGGATATCTCCAACAGCCCCTTAATTTTTATATATGTTCTGATGTTAGAAGGAGTTGAGAGGGTTAACAATGAACACTTCAAGAATGAACACTGATCTGAGAGTAAGAGACATAATGACGAAAGAGGTTGTGAGTGCGGATGTGAACACACCTCTTCATGAGATTGCGTCTCTCATGGTGAAATACGATGTCGGCTCAGTCGTGATGACTGAAGGTGGAGAGCCAGTAGGGATAATAACTGAGAGAGATTTTGCAAGAAAGGTAATACCAAAAAACAAGAAGCCAGAGGAGTTCTCTGCTAGGGATGTAATGTCTTCTCCCATTATTACTATAGCACCTGATGAGACCCTAAACGATGCCATAGAAAAAATGATTAGGATGAAGGTCAGAAGGTTGCCTGTCGTTGAGGATGGGCATCTTGTGGGGATAATAACTGACATGGACATAATACATGTGAGTGCAGGACTGACAGAGGTGTTGCGAGAACTTATAGAGATGCAATCCTCTCCCATCTATTTGGCGGTCGAGGAAGAGGAAGAGATGGGTGTCTGTGAGATGTGTGGTCAGCTTTCTGCTGACTTAAAACTTGTTGATGGAAAACTTATGTGTGAGAGTTGTAGAGAGTGAGTGATTATGAGCAAAAAAACAAGAATTGGAGTTAAAAAGGACTATCGAAATGTAAAGCTGTCTGCACCTTTGGATAGAGGTTCTGAAGAGTTTCATAGTCATGAGGCAAAGCATCCAAGCGAAGTTGAGCTCCTCGGAACCAAGGATGTTGTATGTGTGCCAAGGACGACGACGATAATGGGTGCTGTGAAGACAATGGCGGAGCATAGTGTCAGGAGAGTGCCAGTTGTGGATGCAGGTTCGAGGATTCTGGAAGGAATTGTCCTAACAACACACATCGTTGATTTCCTTGGAGGGGGAGACCGTCATAATTTGGTTAAAAATAAATACAAAGGAAACTTGCTTGCAGCCATAAACGAAGAAGTTAGGGAGATAATGGATGAAAATGTACCGGCAATTTCAGTTAGAGCTACATTTTCAGATGCCTTGGATACGATGATTGAAAAGGGTGTGGGTGGACTTCCTTTACTAAACAATGAAGACCGAGTTGTGGGGATTATTACAGAACGGGATGTCATAAAGTTCGTTGCTGGGAAAACCCCAGAAGCAACTACTCATCCAAATACAAGATTACCATCTTTTGAAGGCTATTTACGAAAACTCTCAGAAAAACATGTTAAGGACTATATGAGTGACGAAGTGATATCAATGAGTCCAGAAGAAACAATAACAGAGGGTATGAGGGTAATGATATCACATGGGTTTAGAAGGATACCCTTGATAAGGGACGGAGTATTGGTTGGTGTAGTTACTGCGTCTGATATTTTGAGATATCTTGCAACAGGAGAAGTTTTTGAGAAGCTTGTAATGGGAATGACGCATGAGGCTTTTGATGTACCAATTAGAACTCTCGTAAGAAAGGATGTTGTTACAATAGGCAAAATGGCAAAACTAAAGGATGCTGCTCTTAAAATGGTCGAAAATCAAGTTGGATGCCTTCCTGTAATCCAAAAAAGAAATTTAGTTGGAATAATAACTGAGAGAGATATTGTAAGTTCTCTTGTAGAGTGAGTTCTCGAGGGGTTGGCAGGATATGAAGACAGATGTGAAAGTTGAGAATATAATGAGTGCGCCAGTGTATGTAATCTCATCAAAGGAGCCACTTTCAAGGGCAAGGAATCTGATGTTGAGGTATAAAGTTGGCAGGCTTGTGGTGGTTGACAATGACGTGGCTGTAGGAGTTATAACAAGAACAGACATTGCAAAAGCACTTCTACAACCAGAACCTATGTGGAGAAGGAGACCTGTAGATAGCATACTTGTAAAACATGCGATGAGCGAGCGTTTCATAAAAGTACATCCAAAAACAACAATTGAGGAAGCAACAATTCTCATGGTTGAAAATAATATCACAGGGGTGCCGGTTGTTGATGGCAACAACATTCTTGGTATAGTCACACTAACAGACATTGTAAAATATGTCTCTACCCTTGATATCCCTGTACTTGTGAGAGAGGTGATGGAAGATTTTGTACCAACCGTGAATAGACACCAATCTATATCTCGAGTAGTGGAGAAGTTCGAAACAGAGGGGATTGATAGGGTTGTTGTGCTCGAGGACAACGGTCATCCCGTAGGCATCATAACAAAGTCAAACGTTGCTTTGGCTGAGTTAAATGAGTTGTTGAAAGATATTTCACAAGGAAAGGAGATAAAAATGGTCAGAAAGGATTCTTACGGAGGTCAGAAGAAATATAGATACATAAAGGAGATGTCTCTCACAGCCGAGGATATCATGAGGGAGTCACTGATAACCGTTAGAGACGATGAAAAGGTGAGTGAGGCTGCGAAATTAATGATACAGGAGAGGATTAGGGGACTTCCTGTTATAAACGAAAAAGACGAATTGTGTGGGTTACTGACTGAAGAAAATATAGCAAGCACGCTGTTAAGGAGGGGAGAGAATGACTGACTCGATTGCTGAAATTAGCACACATGCTCCTACAATAGATAAAAATGAATACATCTCGAGAGCCCTTGACCTTATGGATAAGCACAAAACGAGAAGATTACTTGTATTGCGAGAGGGCGAGGTGTATGGTGTATTGACACTTAGGGGAATTATGCGAACACTCGGGAGGAGGAGAACCTCAATTATTTCCCCTTCATCTCTCCATGTCACCTCAGCTGTAACAGATAATTACATAATAAACAGTGGTGAAATGTCAGTAGAAGAAGCAAAAAAACACCTTTCTGCTGGGAAAGAGGTAATAATACACAAGGAAGGAGATGATTGGAAGTGGATTGAACCAAAGAACTTGCTTGAATATTACAACGCACGTAAGATAGAAGGCAGTGCGAATGAAGTAATGATCGAGAGTTATCCAGTACATTCAAAAGACAGGCTTATCCATGCCAGAAGAATCATGATAGAGAGAGATGTGGGAAGACTTCCTGTTATGGACGAAGGAGAGTTGGTCGGAATAATAACCGAATATGATGTTGCAAATGCTATGAGAGCCTTCAGAGAGCTTGTTCCAACAAATTATCAGGAAAACAGAATTCGAATGATTCTTGTTGAGGATGTCATGAGCAAGAATGTGATATACTTTGAGCTGTCTACGCCACTCGAAGAAGTCGTGAAAACACTTCTGGAGCGCGATATAGGTGGAGCGCCGGTACTCAATGCGATCGGTGATGTAGTGGGAATGCTGAATAGACGAACGATTCTCAGACGTTTGGTGGATGATAGAGAAAGATATAAATTGAGCTGAGCTGTTGATGTTTGGGGGAAAGAGTATGCATATTGAGCTTACCAATCTACTGGGTTTAGACCTCTACACAACAAAGGGAGTATACGTTGGAAGGGTACAAGATGTGGTCATAGAGTCATCAGAAGGTGTAATCGTGAGCCTCGCGGTTGTGAATGTGAATAAAAAGCTGTTCAATGTTGGTAACAAAGGAATTCTGATACCATACAGGTGGATCACTGCAGTAGGAGACATAGCACTCATGATGCATCCCATGAAGGCATCATCAAGTGAGGAGAAAGTTCCTGAATTCAGGGCTGGAGAATGAAATCGTTCAAAGACTATGAGGTCTATTCAGAGCTTAGGGTTGTCCCTCCCATAATTGTGAGAGTAGACGGTGTAAACTTCAAAAAGAAGTTATCCGAGTACAAGAAACCTTATGATGAAAGACTAAAGAATGCGTTTGTTGAGGTTGCAAAGGCTATCTTCAACAGCCCATTCACACCAGAATTAATATACCTATTTTCAGATGAACTGAATGTATATCTCGAGAATTTGCCTTTTAGAGGAAGAATTGAAAAAATAAATTCTGTGGTGTCTGGACTTGTTTCTTCTTTGTTCACACTTCAAATGAACAAAGAGTTCTTCTTTGATTCAAGGGTGATTCCTATAAAGAAAGAAGAGGTTTTTGAGTACCTTGCATGGAGGCAAAATGAGTGCTGGAGAAACTGTTTAAACTCATATGCGTTCTATACACTTCTCAAGGAAGGATATGACCCACAAGAAGCGATAAAAACGCTTGAGGGAATTAAAAGTAAAAAACTTCATGATATCTTGTTCTCAAAAGGCATAAATATAGCAAAGGTTCCGGCATGGCAGAGAAGAGGTATACTTATTTATCGAGAAGAATATCAAAAAGAGGGCTATAACCCAATTACAGGAGAGAGAGTAAGCACTAAAAGGAAAAAAATAGTGGTGAATGAAGAAATCCCTCTCTTCAAAAATTTGAAGAATAAAATTTAACTTAAAAAGTCCTCCGGCTTCGGTACTTCGAGCTTCAGACCCTTTCTTTCTCTAATGCCCCTTATAACATCCTCCAACATACCGGTGGGTACGGGCTCAAATCCGGCAAATTCTGTACTCCATATTGCTCTTCCTTCTGTTGCACTTCTCAACGCTCCCGCAAATCCAAATAGCTCTGCGACTGGGGCTTTCGCCTCGATGATGGTTATATCTCCCTCCTGTTCCATCGACAGAATTATCCCCCGTCTTCCCTGAACCTCCCGGAGAGCCCCACTCATGTGCTCTTGAGGAACATGAATGAACACCTTCTGCATGGGCTCAAGAAGTGTTGGGCTTGCCTTCAAAATGGCTGCATGAATTGCACTTCTCACTGCAGGTATGACCTGAGCTGGCCCTCTGTGAACAGCATCCTCATGCAATTTTGCATCAACCAACTTAACTTTCACGCCCTGTACTGGCTCTCTTGCAAGTGGTCCAGCCCTCATTACTTCCTCAAATCCTTGGTGTATTAACTCCATGGTCTCTCTGAGATGCTGTATTCCTTTGGTCACGTCAACAAACACATTCCCTTCATATATGTGCGTAACACCTTTTGCATCTTCCTTGTCCATGCCCCCTTCTATCAACTTATTCCTTCTATCTAGTTCGTTCATCTTCATCGTTATCTCGCCATCTTTTATCATCTCAAGCACTTTGGGCTCTAATGGCTCAACCATTATGTAGAACCTATTGTGCTTGTTTGGTGATTTGCCCTCTACCACATCACTCTTCCCCAGCACGGTCTCTCTATAGACAACAATAGGTGGCGAGGTTGTTATCTCAACACCTTTATCTCGTTCTATCTTATGACAGACAACTTCAAGATGTAATTCGCCCATCCCAGCAAGTAAATGTTCTCCGGTTTCTTCGTTGATTGTCACCCTCAAAGTTGGGTCTTCCTTCGATGTCTGGCGCAATACTTCTATGAGTTTAGGTAGGTCTTTCATGTTCTTCGCTTCAATTGCAACAGTAACCACCGGCTCACTGTAATGTCTTATCTCCTCAAAGGGTGTCATAGGAATCGACGATGCTGTGGTTCCAACTATGGCGTCCTTCAAACCAGTGACTGCCACTATATTGCCTGCTGGAACCCTCTCTACATCAACCCGTTCTGGACCCATATATATGCTGACTTGCTGAACTCTGTCAACTTTATGGGTGCCAGAAATATGAAGGTCAACTCCTTTTTCAATCGTTCCAGAAAACAATCTCCCGCTTGCAACCTCTCCAGCGTGCGGGTCAACTTGTATATCAGTTATCATGAGGGCTATCGGGGCGTTTGGCTCGCAGTTCAGCATGGCTTGTCCAATCTCACTGTTGATGTCTCCTTTCCATATCACAGGGATTCTTTCTTTCTGGGCATCAAGTGGATTTGGCAAAAATCGAACTACCATATCATTCACGACTTCGTGGAGTGGGCACTTCTCTGCAAGCTCCTTTACATTATCACTCTTGCAACACTCAATAACTTCTTTGAAACCTACTCCGCTCTTCTTCATATATGGCACACTGATTGCCCAGTTATACAAAGCTGAACCAAATGAAACACTACCATCTGATGCACTGACCTTCCATTCTTGATATTTATCCGGTGCCATGTTCTTTATGAGCTTATTAACTTGGTCTATGACCTTTCCCAACTTTATCTGCATTGTTTGAGGGTCGACTTTGAGCTCGTTAATGAGTCTGTCAACCTTGTTGATGAACAAGACAGGGCGCACCCTTTCTTTGAGAGCTTGTCTGAGAACTGTCTCTGTCTGGGGCATAACACCCTCAACAGCGTCAACAACCACAATTGCACCATCAACCGCTCTCATAGCACGAGTAACATCCCCTCCAAAGTCCACGTGTCCGGGAGTGTCAATGAGATTTATCAGATACTCTTCACCCTCATACTCGTGCACCATTGAAACGCTGGCTGCGTTTATCGTTATACCTCTCGCCTGTTCTTCTTCGTCATAATCCATGAAAAGTTGTTTACCTGCAAGCTCCTTGGATATCATGCCTGCTCCAGCAAGCAAATTGTCTGTTAGAGTTGTTTTTCCATGGTCAATATGTGCAACTATCCCCATATTCCTGATCTTCTCAGGCTTGTACATCAGCTCTTTAATTTTCTCTATTGTTTCTTTCCTCGCCCTCGCCATTTCACTACCTCACACAAGAACCATCATAGAGTCATCTTAAAACCCCTCTTACACCTATTTAAGTATGATGGTTATGTTTTTATTCTAAATAAACAAAATTATCCATAATGATACGGGATATATCCATTGTACTGATTGTGATACTGGCCATTTCTCTCACAATTGGTAGTGTGGACTCTGTTTATACAGACGACAAAAAGTATAAGCTGAATGAAGTAGCGGTGATAACAGTTATTGCGGATGATGGGGACATTGTGAGTGTCCAAGTGAGTAAGAAGAATGGACCCACATACACAATTGTATGGAACTCAAGTGCATAGATGATACCATACGCCACATTCGATGGTGATACAGGATATGTAGTTTTTAACTGGGATATTTCTCAATATAATGATGGAAAAGGCACATATAGAATCGAGGCATTCATAGGTGGTGACCCAGTATACGGTATTCCAACCGGAAAGTACACAACGGTCAAAGTAAAAAAATCAAAAAACACAAATGAAATAGAAGAAAATGTGGAAGAGATTGAAAATATTGAAAGTGTGGGAAGTGCCACCAGTGAACCAGTTGGAGAAGTGATTGACGAGGGTGTTGTTGTTATACAGGGTGAAGTGGTCAAAAGACACTTCTCACTCGTGAGTATTCTGAGAAGACTGTTTGGTATATGACGCGACAAGACTCAAATCTCTAAAAATGCCCTCCTAATTCCTTCCATGTTTCTTATCTCTTCGGCCTTTTTCTTTGCTGTCTCTATCGCATATTTTATCTGATCAAAAGTCAGGTTTCCAACTCTGCCTTTCTGTACGGCAGTTATACAACCATCTGAGTCTACTACAACGGTTATTCTCGCCCCAGCAACTTGTTCCTCCTCTTGGACAGGGTCAATAAGCAATCTCCCCCCCACCTCCACAAAAGTCACAGGGATTGGAACACTTCTCATTGGGAGGGGTTCATCTGAACCAAGGTCATATCTTTCTGCAGGTATCTTTGCATTGAACAGCGCTGCTATGGCACCAAGACCAGAGGCATCCATGATGTTTCCTCCATCATCCAGCACATGAACATCTATAAAGACTATCCAGACTTGCTCTCCCGAAGAAATGCAGAGTTTTGTTAGGTCTATACAATTCGATTCCCTCACTCCCCTGTCCACAACTCTCGCAAGTTCAATGGCATCCTCACTTGGGGGTCCCGCCTCGAATAGTGGAGAGGCAGCAGGTATTAACTCAACATTCGTTATAATCACACCACTTTCTGGTGCATCTGGAAACGGTTCTCCGGGCTGTATTTTAACACCCACCACGACCTGGGTATCGCCCCACACGACTCTTGCAGAGCCTTCGGCTTTTTTTATAACTCCGGTTTCCAAACTTATACTCCTAATTTCATCAAAACCTCTTCCATCAAGTCTTTTACCCTGAATGATGAGATTGTAGATGTAGTCCTTTCTCAACTCAGCCATCACTTCTTCACTCGTCATCTATTCCAACCTCCTCTTTGAACTCTTCTATATCCTTCTTAAACTCGACCTCACTACTCTCTTTTCTTTCTCTCTCCTCATCTTCACGCTCATATCTGTTTATCAGAGCTTCTCTCTGCATCTNGTATATCCTCTTGCAACCATCTATCGCCAATTTGAGAGCCTCAATGAACTCATCCTGTGTCATTCTTCCATCCATCTGAATGAGTGTTATTTCACCTCTTGGAGTCATTGCAACTGGCATATCTGCCTCTCCATAGTTATCCTCTTCTTTCATGAGGTCGAGAACTATCTCTCCATCGACCTTTCCAACAGCACATGCGGATACGAGATTCCTCATCGGAATACCAGCATCAGCAAGAGCAAGAGATGCTGCGTTGATTCCTGTGGTTCTTGTGCCTGCATCTGCTTGGAGTATCTCTATAAACACATCTATTACAGACCTTGGATACTACTCAACCAGCACAACTGGTTCAAGGGCTTCCCTACTCACCTTTGATATCTCGATGCTCCTTCTATCAGGACCAGGTCTCTTTCTTTCTTCAACCGAGAACGATGCCATGTTGTATCTACATCTAAGCATTGCTTTCGTTGGTTGTTGGAGATGTCTTGGATGCAATTCTCTCGGACCATAGACCGCTACAACAACCTTGTTGTCTCCACACTCTATATAACAAGAGCCGTCAGCACGATTGAGAATTCCAACTTCAATCTTCATTGGGCGCAGTTCATCTTTTTTTCTGCCATCCAGCCGTATACCGTCTACTATCATCTTTCTTTCTTCCATACACTATCACTTCCTCTCTTTTCTCTCACGTATTATTTTCAAAACTTTGTCAGTTAATCCACTTGTATGAGCCTCCTTCTCAATGAGTCTTACAATATCTGCAACAAGAGAGACCCACCGTGATGGACCTTTTATCCATACTCTGCCATTCTGTCCTACGAACACACTGCATCCAGTCTCTCTCTGTATCATGGTTATCATCGACCCTTTTCTTCCAATGAGTCTTGGAACTTTTGTATGAGATATTTCTACAAGTCTCCCCCCTTTCAAGGGCCTCTCTTCCCCTTCCTTCAAGGCAAGCATCACCTTCATAGAAGGAGTTATCACTTTAATTCGGGCTATTAAAGAGTCGCCAATTGAAAATACTTTTTCCATATCACCGAACTCTATTTTTTTAGGATATTCGGAAACATGAAGGAGACCGATATATGGGGAATTTATGTCAAGGACCCAATTTGCAAATGTTATCTCCACGACAGTCCCTATGATCCAGTCTCCCTCCCGGGGTATGTATTTTCCTTCGAGAGGTATAACCCTTACCCTCTTGTCGAGGTCTGCTATACCATAAAGAAGAGAATACACCTTTCCTCCTTCTATGTAGGTACCCTCCCCTGCCTTTCTAACATCGTCTGAAAGATAATCTCCCGGTACAACTATTTTCATCCTTCGCACCTTCTTCATTTCAAGAGTTTTGTCAAAGCTTCACCTTTGCTTATAGCATTTACAGCCCTATAAAAGTCATCCTGTATTCCTGCAGGTATTTTCACAACCGCAAGCCAAGAACCGTCAGATGACCACTCGTCCTTTTCTATCTCTCCAAACTTCTTCAGTTCACCGTATGCTCTTCCAGCATACTGTGGAGGTATTTTAACAGCTATTCTGACACTTTCAAATCTTATGGGAAGAATGGGACGGATTGCTTTCATGACTACATTCACAAGTTCATCCACGCTTTTTGTGTGGTCTATATGGACGCCTGCCTCTTCCATCGCTCTTTCTATTCTGGAGGGTGGATGGGGAGTACTTGTCTGTGGATTTATGGCATTTCTTGAAATTATATCTATTACTTTCTTCTTCTTTTCCTCAGTAATCCTTTTTCGTTGCTGTGCAGTGAGCTGAACATCTCCTTCTTTTATTATCCTTTTCGCTATTTCAAAAACGTCTGTTGTTCCGAACACAGATTTTATATCGTCTTCTGAAGGTCTATCTCCCCTCGAAGCATCCTCAAATACATCTTCAACTGCCAGTGCATCTTCAAGACTTACATCATCTCCTCTACGTAATGAAAATGCAACCTCCGGGTCAACAAGAACTTCAAACTGTTTTCCATGAGTTTTCAGTCGTGCAACAACCGCATCCTCAAGTCTCACCATCTTCCATTTCACTCCTCTTTCTTCTCTTTAGGTACTTTACTCATGACCTCATCAACATATTTCTCAAGTTCTTGTTGTTTGAGCTTTGTAAACTTTGGCTTGTCTCTCTTCACAACTGCAGCCTCTACTGTTGTAACATCGAATTTACCTTCTGCAGACAAATACAGTGCTTCCATTCCAAGTAATATTGCTCCATCAAGGTCTATATCATCTTTGTATTTCTCCTCAAACAACTCCATCACAACATTCCTTTTAGAGCCTATGGCAGTTGCCTTGTATTCAAGAAGAGCGCCACTTGGATCTGTCTCAAACACCCTTCCACCTCTATTCTCATCAACACCTGCAATTATGAGGGCTGTTCCGTATGGTCTTACCCCTCCATACTGGGTATAGGTTTGTTTGTGATCACATATCCTCTTCGCAAGTGTTTCCACACTTATTTTTTCATCATAAGTGAGTCTGTATATCTGGGCTTCTACTCTTGCCCTGTCTATCAAAACCCTTGCATCAGCAACCAAACCAGATGTTGCACTCCCTATATGCTCATCAATCTCGAATATTTTCTCTATCGAATCTATTTCGAGAAGTTTTGTTGTGACCCTTTTATCAACCATCAAAACAACCCCTTCTGTAGATTTTATTCCAAGGGCCGTTGTTCCTCTCTTCACAGCCTCTCGTGCATATTCAACTTGGAACAACCTACCGTCAGGACTGAATACTGTAATTGCCCTGTCATATCCTCCTACCTGCGGACTTATTTGCATAACTTACACCCCATAAAATCAGTTTTTGTCGTTTCTATATATATGAACTATTTTAAGGTTTTGAAGATTTGTGGATATATTTCTTCATAGCTGATGATATTGTGCCAGTGGTTGCCACTGAAAGAAAATGTACCCTCACATTTCCTATCACATTTACGAGTGCGATTATACTTCTTAGCCTCATCTCCTGCCCCCTTACACATCTCACTATCCCCCATTCTCCATCAAAATAAACGACAAATGGTTTTATCTCACCCATTCCTACCTCACCATACAACTAAAGTCCATTAATCATGATTGCTCTCGCAACATCCTGCTTTTTCAACATGCCCTCTGAAAAAACTCTGAACACAACATACCTTCTTTTATCCCTCAATGTTGGCGGAAGTGGTCTCACCCAATCACCTTTCCAAATTTAGATACTCTTTCCTGAAAAACGGGTTCTTCATCAAACAACTTCTCGCATTGTACACTGGGTCTCTCCTTATTCTTTTCCAAATCTTCTTAAGGCTCTCACTCTTTGCATTTCCATATGAAAGTGGTATGCATGCGCATGGTCTTACACTCCCATCCACATCAACATGTAGCCACTTCCTCCCCGCAAAACAGCCCAATGTCTCTATTTCACCTACTATCGAGAAAACATTTGGTCTTCCTTGTTCAGAACTCTCAGAGACAAATTCTTTGATGGATTTATAATCCTCAGCTCTGAGGGTCTTATCCAGCCTCGCAAGATATCTGCCAGTTGGTACCAATTCATAGAACGATAATTCATGCGCACCCCATTTCCTTGCCAATTCATAAAATTCCCACAAACTTTGCACATTATCTCTTGACAGAACAACATATATATCGCATAGAAGTCCTACTTTAAGGGCATTCTTAATAGCCTCTCTTGCCTCTTCAAACACTCCTTCTCTCCCCCTCATCTTGTCATGCTCTTCTTTGAATGGACTATCAAGACTCACATGTATGGAATAAAGACCTGCATCCTTTAACTCTTTCAACCATTCATGAGTTGCTCCATAACCTGAAGTGAATAGTGTTGCAATCGCCCTATCATCAACACATCTGACAAGTTCAGGTAGCTCTTCGTAAATCATAGGCTCTCCACCATCAAACGCTATCGTTGTTGTACCTAAATCAAGGGCTTGTGAAATTATGGATGAGGCATCTTTAACAGATAGTTTCAAACCTCTACCACTTGTGGGTATTGCACAATGAACGCATCTGTTTGGACACTCCTCTGTAATGCATAACGTGAGCATCTCGGGAACATATCTCATCATGAGCCCTTTCACATAACATTTTACAAGTCTTGAGAAAGCTCTCGAGGGGAGGGGAGGTATCCAACTTGAAATATACACCTCGCTTTTATTCATGCCAATGATTCTTTTGCCGTTCAGGATGGATGCATACTTCTCGGCGAGAGGAGACAATATACCTCTGGCTTCACATTCCAAAACCCCCTCATTCACCTTAACAGAGAACTTGATTAACGGGCTGGAATATATGTCATACATAATAGGCATTATCGCCCTCCCTTGTCTGTTTAGAGGTTCTCTTCAAGGATGGTAGAGGTACGCTGGGTGGAAGTCCAACACTCGACGAGAGTGTCATAGACAGAGGAGAAAGATTTCGCATGATGAAATTTGCAATTTCCTCGCTCAGTTTCTCATCAATCTTATCTGCATCAGTTAGCACGTCTATCCATCCTTCAAATCTAATATAACCTATGTTTGGGTTGAGATAGTTTATTGACAGTGCATATTCCACCCTCAACACATCTCTATTCAGCAGTTTATTCTTCTGTTTAGAGGACTTTCTGAAATTTATATCATAATTTATTGCTCCTTTTGAGCTTGGTTCTTGGTGTCTAACTACCTCAATCCTTTTCAATCCATGTCCCACTATCAATACTCAACACCCTAACATACTGCACACCCAACAAATAAAAAGCTCACCAAAATGGATACTGAGTCCAGAGGACACAGAACACAACATCCACAATCAACGATGAAAACATTACGCTTCTATATCTGGAGCCTTGAAGAAAAAGTGTTCCACCCCTCTCAGGTGTTGGGTTGTTTATGAAATCTATGCACTGGTAGAGCATCCAGATTCCTGCCACCAACGCACCACCAAAGTAAATTGGACCAAGATGTCCAAAATATCCTATGAGCAATGAGCAAAACACTCCGATAACCCAGAAAATAAATATCAGTTTGGATGTAAATTTTATGCCAAATTTTACAGGGGTGGTTGGGGCATTTCTCAATCTATCTCCTTCAACATCCCTCGATACTCCTGAAAGTGTGAAGCCCCAATCAGTCACACATATCATAATACCCAATAAAAGACCTGAAATCGGGATGATACCTACCTGAGAGGGATTAACATCTGTGAGAATGCCTGCAGGGTCAAATACCAGCCATATCCCTATCGGAACAAGACCATATGCTATTCCAACTGGAATGAAACTGAGAGGTGTTCTTCGTTTTGCTACTGCGGAATAAAATGTAATAACGAGGGTAGCCATAACCAGAACAACAAACGACTCTGGATTGAGGTAGAATGCGATGATTGCTGCAGTTAAAAACAATAACAGGGAATAAATAAAAGCTCCACTTCTAGATACCAGTCCAGAGGGGAGGGGCCTATTTGGGAGATTTATTCTGTCTATATCAACATCACACCAGTCATTGAACACATAAGAACTTGTTATCGCAAAATATCCTCCTATTACAGCAAGTGCAAATTTTATTGGATCTGGAAAATCACCACCAACCACGTATGCAGCAAGTAAAGCAGATGCGGCAGGGAGAGCCAGATCCATATCAGATATTTCGGGTCTCAGGAGTTTTATGTACGCCCAGACTTTCTTAGCGATGTTCATGCACTTGCACCTCAGAAAGCATCAAAGTATGCAACCTCTCTTACATCAACCACAACAGGCTTTCCTATTGAATTCGATATGACATCCCTAACAACCCCATATCCCCTTGCTCTCAATTGCAGTTGTGCACTTAGGTGCTCTGTTTCCTCAACATATGCTCCAACTTGCTGAAGACTTCTGTGGAAATACACGCTTTTCTTAACAACAATTGCGAGGATGCCTTTTGTCCCCGGAATCACATCATTGGCTGTCGTACTCGTGATGAACACGGTATCGCCAACACCCAATTCAAGCACGGCAGAGAAGTTATGTGGACTTCTAATTTCTATTGTCCTCAATCCTCTCTCCATAACATCGGTAAGAACCTCATTTGATATTCCAGTTATAGCAATGCATCTCATGTCCATCACCCATATATTGGAAATTCTCGTCTTGTCTTCTGAGCTTCTGCACGCATCTGTTCAGCAAGCCTCTGCATCTCCATTTCTATCTGTTCAGCCTGTTCATGTAATCTTGTTGTGTCAATAGACAAGTTGTAAACTTTATTTATTACCTCCACCACATTTGCCGCAGAACCAGGGTTTGGATTCATACCTCTTGTCTCACCAAGCAAAGCAACAGCAGGGATGTTCTTGAGATAACATTCCAAAACGATTCCGCCGGATATGCCCGCTATACTCCCTACTTCAAATGTCTCCACATATGGAGATATCTTCTTCAATGTCTCTTCATCAGTTGCTGCCCCATATACCTTACATTCTTCTCCAACAGTTGCAACACCTGCCACCGAAACGACTTCTCTTACGCCAATGTTCGAACACCACTCAACAATTGCACTTGCAAGTGGGTACACACCATCAGGAAACACAGGTATATCTGAAATTATCGTGACAAGTGAGTGTTCCTTAGACTCATATATCCTCACCGGTAGGCTGACAGTCCCTTTAAAAAGAATCGCTATGGGAGGAAATACATTTGAATGAATTGTCCCTACGAGTTTCATATCAAGCTCTTCTATCATATGATGAACAACTATATTTCCTATCAGCCCCACACCAGGAAATCCCTGTATCATTACTGGTTTTTCAGATGAAACTTTGCCATGTATCTTTACCCATCTCTCATCCATCCACTTCCCTCACGCATCATTGGTACCAAAACATCTATAAATCTTTGGGAAATCTTAAATAACGTAAGGTATTAAAAATGGGTTGGAGGGCTAAGTAATGACTGAGGACAACACAATATACATTGGGAACAAACCGGTTATAAACTATGTACTAGCGGTAGTATCGCAGTTTAACGAGGGAGCAGATGAGGTCGTTATTAAGGCACGTGGCAGAGCAATTTCAAGGGCTGTCGATACCGCTGAGGTCGTAAGAACAAGGTTCCTTCAGGGAGTGTATCCGAAAGAGATAAAGATTGGAACAGAAGAACTCGAAGGGCATAAAGGTGATATGGTAAAGGTTTCGTCGATAGAGATATTCTTGGCAAAAGAAAAGTGAAAGTTTAAATCAGCTCTTTTGGGGAATTTCTCCAAATTCCTTTTTATATCTATTTAGTGTTTTCTCCCAATCTGGTAGATTTGTCTGTGCCCCTTCCGATTCTATCACAAACGAGGCGACTACACTACCAATCTTTGCACTCGTCACTATGTCGTACCCTTTCTGCATTCCAACAAATAATCCTGCACGATAACCATCGCCTGCCCCTGTGGGGTCAACAACATTCACCTCAACCGCCTTTATATGATGTGAACTTTCGTGAGTATAGACAATACTACCACCAGCATCACACGTGACTATCACGAACTTCAAAATCTCTAAAAGTTCGTTCATATCCATACCAAGCATTGAAAAAATCTTTGTGATTTCAAACCTGTTGCATATGAGCATATCTGAACTTGAAAGAACTCCCCACAGGCCCTCAGAATCGTAGTTAACTATATCCTGCCCTGGGTCAAAGGATACAAAATCAGAAAGTTCTGCAACTTTTCTGTTATATATTGGAGAGCCGGTGGCAAGATGGACGAATTCCCTTTTAACTGGTTTCATTCGTTCAAAATCTTCGCTTGCACCCCAGTAAAAATATGTAACCTGATTCTTTTTTTTGTCTGTGATGACATAAGCCCTCGAAGTTTCTTTATCACTGAAGTACAGGCTTGTCTCAACTCCTATCTCTTTTAAATATGAATGGTACTGGGAACCTATGAAGTCCTTGCCCACGGGAGATATCAATTCGGAAGAACCTCCAAGCTTTGTAATCCCAACACAGATGTTTGCGGCTCCTCCTCCAAATGCTATCGTTTGCTTTTTTACAGGGACTGAACTATTCGGACTCGGTAGTTCATCTACTCGCAATAGAAAGTCAATGGCTGTATGACCTACCACGCTTGTTCTCATCTACCTACACAATAACCATACGGGACATAACTCTTTCTCTTCACTTCCTCATAATAATAATTATTATGAGAAAAATTTATATAGTATCAGCTCATATGTAGAAGTGTGTGCAACGTGAAGCCCACCTCGTTGCTTGCCCACAGAAGGGGGGCTCCAAAAGGGCCCCAATTCTCTTTTTAATTTTCTTTTTAAGCTTGTAAAATATCGTAAAAATTAGAAACTGGGTTTATAAATTACATCAAATATTTTGCTATGTCTTCTGTTATCTTTCTTTCACAGTACATACATCTCAAAACAACTGGCTTCTTTCTTTCAACGAGAAATTTTGGGACAATTGGCTCATTTGTATTTGAAATACAGTTTGGATTCGAACACTTCACAACACCTTCCACGAAATCTGGCGGGGTGACCTTGTACTTCTCAACAACCTCATAATCCCGTATGATGTTTATTGTCGCATTTGGAGCTATCAATGCTATCTGGTCAAGCTCATCCTCAGCCAGTTCTCTATTCTCTATTTTGACTATATCTTTCTTGCCTGTCTTTCCAACAACATTCATCACCATGCTCACAACTTCTTTAGACCCGCCCCTTATCCCGAGTATCTTCAAGACATTTGGAGCTTGCCCAGGAGGAATATGGTCTATTACAGTCCCACTCTCAATTCTCTTTACCTTGAGCTCCTTCAATCAAACACCCCCATCAAAATACAGAGGACAGCCATCCTCACAGGGACGCCATAGAACGACTGCTGAAAATATTTCGCATTTGGCATATTGTCAACAGCAGGGTCAATTTCATCAACTCTCGGAAGTGGGTGCATAACAATGGTCGTGGGTTTTGCCATTTTCAGTAGCTCCTGTGTGAGTCTATAGCTCCCAACAACTCTCTGATACTCACTTGGATCTGGGAACCTTTCTTTCTGAATCCTCGTCATATATATTGCATCAACCTCTTCTATAACATCCTCAATAGAGGTTGTCTCATGAACGGTTGCACCCCTTTCAAGAATGTCAGACACAACATGAGATGGCATTGAGAGTTCTGGTGGTGAAACAAGGAATATCTTGGCATTGTATAGACTCAGAGCATATACGAGCGAATGAACCGTTCTGCCATACTTCAAATCTCCAACCAATGCTATTTTCACCCCTTCAAGTGTACTCTCCTTATGGAGTGTGTACAAATCAAGTAGTGTCTGAGTAGGATGATGACCTGCCCCATCGCCAGCATTTATCAAAGGCACGGTAGAATACTGAGATGCGAACAATGCTGCCCCTTCCTTGGGATGCCTAAGGATTATTGCATCTGCATAACCAGAAACGACTCTGATTGTATCTGCTAAGCTCTCCCCTTTTGAGAAAGACGAAGATTCTGGAGACGAAAATCCTATTACATCGCCACCTAGTCTTTTTGTTGCTGTCTCAAAAGACAATCTTGTTCTAGTACTAGGCTCGTAGAACAACATTGCAAATAACTTTCCAGACAGCAAATCTCCTTGCACCCCTCTGGCATAGGGTTCAAGTTTTTCGGCAACCTTCAAAATATAGTCAATCTCTTCTTTTGACATCTGTCTGGTGGATATTATATGTCTGTTAGACATCTATCTAAAATAGTATGAGGTCATATTTAACCATAGGGGTATGTCTATGAGTGTGTATAGAATGTTGAAATTGCTATCAGATGCACATTCTGTTTCAGGGCGTGAGAACTCAATACGGGAGATTATTTCTGAGGTCGTTGGTGCCTATTGTGATGATATCAGAACAGACAAACTTGGAAATATAATATGCAGGATGGGTTCTGGAGAGCCAAGGATAATGCTTGCTGCACATATGGACGAAATCGGACTTATTGTGAAACACATTGAAGAAAATGGATTTCTCAGATTCGCAAAGATGGGTGGATGGTTTGACCAAGTCCTTCTAAGTCAGAGAGTCATTGTTCATGGCAGGAGGAAGGTGCTTGGGGTAATCGGGTGCAAACCCCCTCATGTGATGAAAGATGAAGAGAGAAAAGTATCTGTGAAACATGAAGATATGTTCATAGATGTGGGAGCGAAAAGTGATAAAGATGTTAAAAAGCTTGGCATAGATGTCGGCACTCCAATAACACTCGACAGAGAGCTCCGAAGACTCTCTGGTTCGAGAATTACTGGGAAGGCAATGGATGATAGAGCCGGGCTTGCGTGTTGCATCAGTGTACTCAGAAAGCTGTATGAGGAGGATGTAAATGCAAGTGTTTATGTTGTCGGGACTGTGCAGGAAGAGGTTGGACTGAAGGGAGCAAAAACATCTGCATACAGCATATCACCTGATGTTGCACTTGCGGTTGATGTTTCAATAGCGGGAGACCATCCTGGAATCACCAAAAAGGACTCTCCAATAGAACTTGGAAAAGGACCTGCAATCACAGTTGTGGACGGCTCTGGTAGGGGATTAATTACTCATCCGAGAGTGCTGAAGTGGCTCAAAAGTACAGCAAAGAGGTATAAAATACCAGTGCAAATGGATGTTTCTGAGGGGGGGACGACAGACGCCACTGCAATCCATCTGACGAAGGAGGGTGTGCCAGCTGGTGTGGTAAGTGTGCCTGCTAGATATATTCATACCCCTGTTGAGGTTGTTGATTTGAACGACATCAAAAACACCATAGAACTGTTATCAAAGGCTGTGTTAGATATAGACGAATGGTTCATGGATGAAGAGGATTTACTACCAGTATAATGGAATCTTCAGCCATGCATATCTCAATCTCAACCGGTATCCCCCTGAGGTCCGCCTCAACCTTCTCTCTTTTTAATATCTCATCTAAATTTATTTCCGTGGTGGAAGAAAATATATCATTAAGATACTTCCCAATCACATCCTCTTTTTCCATTGTTGAGATTCTCAAAAAGTGAGGGTCTACATCCACCACCTGTCCGTCATCATCAACAAGTACGATGCCACTGCAATACCCTTCAAGCATCTTCTTTATACACTCATCTCTCTTAACCAATTTCTTCTTTAACAGAGCAAACTCCAAATCTAACATCTCTTTTTCTCGTTCGAGCTCCTTTATTTTGACACAGCACCTCAGTAGCTCCCTCCTCTTGAACTCCATCGCTCTCAAATGATCATATGCCCTTTTAACCGAGTCTTTCACAACTTCTGGAGACAATGGAGAAAGCAATATCTCAAAGACGCTGGCTCTAAGGTATTCTCTTGCAATACCAATATCTCGAGAATCCATGACCGCTATAACAGGGCTCAGATGCCCCATCTCCCTCATGAATCTGACAACCTCTATCCCACCACCTTTGCACTTATCCGTCACAAAAACCACATCAAACTCATTTTCAAGTACGGCTACTTTAAAGTCATCTATCCCTTCCAAGCTAACAATGGGAATTTCTGCTATGTAGCGTGCGATTTCTGAACATTCACCCACAACTGCTATGACACCCATCAGACCTATATATTACCTCATAGTAGATAACTTTTATATTCGATAATCGACAAAGTTTAGTTAAAAGGAAGTGAGAATATTAAGTACCCTTCAAGAGATAGCTTTGAGAGTATTGCATCTATTCGTAAGTATCTTAGAAGTAAGAAAGGAAGAAGGAAGATAGGTGTGTTAGTTGACGGTCCAAATATGTTAAGAAAGGAATTCCAAATAAATCTCGAAGAGATAAGAGATGTGCTAAAGGACTATGGAGACGTAAAGATAGGCAAGGTTTTTCTTAATCAATACGCATCTGAAAAACTTGTTGAGGCAGTTGCAAATCAGGGATTTGAGCCAGTAATATGTACAACAGATGTCGATGTGATGCTTGCCATCGAAGGAATGGAAATAGTCCATAATCCAACAATAGATACATTGGCTCTTGTGACGAGAGACGCAGACTTTAAGCCTCTTCTCTCAAAGGCAAACGAAAAGGGAAAAGAGACTATTGTCTTTGGTGCAGAGCCAGGATTTTCAGTGGCTTTAAAGAATTCTGCTGACTACGTAATAATACTGGAAAACGGGATTATGACGAACTATGATTCTGTCAAAGAAGAGAGAAAACACGTGGTTATGGAAGAAAATCCGGATACTACATAAAATATTTTGAGATATTTGTCATTGTTGCATAGTATTGGTGCTCACGTCTAATGAACTTCCTGATTCTCTTGATTGCATACTCGTCTAAACTCCATTCGACCCCATTGTACAAGATATCCTTCAACACAAGCCCATATGCAGGGGCAGGCTCTACACCCTCTCTAAAAACATCTGGCTTGAGCATCTTACACAACCATTCTTCATCTCTGATACCAAGTCCCACCAGCTTTAGAGCACCAACAAGCTTTCTAACCATGCCTTTTAAAAAGCTACGTGCAACAAACCTGAAACATACGAACTCTCCCTCGACCCACATATCAACCCTATCAAGAGTTCTCACATTTCCCCATCCCTCTGAAAAGTTTGAAAAATCATGAGTTCCGGTTATGATACGACAGCAATCTTCCATACGGGATACATCATATCCCTCGTTGTAAAGATAATACTTGTATTCCCTTGATATCGCATGATGTCTTGGGTGAAAGTCACTCTGGACGTCTGCTCTTGCCCACACCCATATATCTGGAGGCAGTTTCGTATTTATTATTCTTGGTAGAGCGAGCTCTGGGGTTGATGTATTGAACGCTATCACTTGAGAAATAGCATGCACACCTGCATCGGTTCTTGAAGCTCTCGCATACTTTGCATCCTTCTCATCTTCAAGTAACTCCAATAACTTCAGTGCTCTAAAAAGTTCCCCTTCAATAGTGGGGACATCGGGCTGTATCTGAAAACCATGGTAGTGCGTTCCGATATATCCTACTTTAAGAGCTACCCTACTCATGCGAGTGGCTCCACCGAAACAACATTTAACGATATGTTTCTAAGTGCCCTACCAATCACACTTTTTGCGATTCTTGCTGCATGGTCTTCATTTTCAGCATCAAAAACTTTCATCTGAAGCACGAGACCGACAATTGCTGTATTGGCTATTAGGAATACACTATCAAGTACCTCACCACAGTATGGGCAGGTGGTTTGCCCTACCTCAACCTCTACGAAGTCAAGTTGTGGATTGAGTCGCTTCCCAGCTTCGGCAATTGCAACCCCAATCGCATCATCTGTGGTTTTCACATCTCTAACGATCCATGCTGCCTCAAGTGATACAACATAATTTCTCATTTCTATCCCTGCCTTTTGAACATACCGAGTCTGATACCTGCATCAAGAAAACCATGCCCATAACTAAAACTCACAATTGCATTCACATACTCGTTATTCCTGAGGAAGAATAATCCATCAGAATAATAAGCTTTTGCCATTTCGTAAAGCTCGAGGGCATCCCCGTACAGAGGGTCATTTTTCTGAACAACAAAATCCGCATCCTCGAGTGCGACCCTCAAAAGCTCCTCGTATCTTTGAGTCCTTCTTTTTAGCTCATCCAACATATTCTAATCCAGCCCCAATATACCACCTCACCCATATGTCAATGATATGAGCTTGTCTCTGGCCCACTCAAACCTTGCCCTTTTTCTATTCGAAAGTTCATCTCCTACATTTTCAATTACTGCCTTGGCAATTAATGGGAGTCCTATGGTAGCATCCATATAAACGGTTGCATTCTTTGAATGTTCCAACAACTTTTTCCAAGAGACTGACTCACTCAAAGTGCAGCCACTCAATCCACCCCACTTAGGGTCGTCTGTGGTTATCTGTATTGCGTATTTATGTCCTTTTTCTTCATAGCCGAGGATGTGTCTCATCGGGGATATTTGCTGTATATAGTTCTTCGGAACTCCCCCTCCTATATAAACAGCCCCCGTGTTCTCTGACTTCAACGAAATCTGTAAGATCTCATAATTATCTCTCAGCAAATCAACATTCAACCCCCCACCCTTCTCATAATACTTCGTGAGCACAATTCCTATCCCACTGTCGTGTATCGTGGGACAGAAAACTGGAACTTCCATCTCATAGCATGTCCTCACTATAGATTGTCTCTCCTTGATGTGAGCCCCTAAGAGGTGGAAAAATTCCCTTGTTGAATATGTTGTTGGTTCCATTTGTTCAATGATGTCATACAATATCTCGTCTAATACGATGAAATCGTTATCATCCGCATATGTATCATATATTCTATCTATTCTGTACTTTGCAAGCAACTTATCATCAACACTACAATTTCCCAGATAGTGATAGAATCCAAGAGCTTCAAATAAGTCATGATATAGGTTTGCTCCAGTTGATACAACCACATCAACCATCCCAACTCTAATCATCTTTGAGATAACTTTCCGCATGCCTGCTGGCACCATAGCACCCGAAATCCCAAGAAATATGGTAATATTGTCCTCTGATAACATGTCCTCATACACCTTCACACAATGTGCCAGATTTCTGCTTTGAAATGACGTGCGCTCGAATGCTTTGGCAATTGCACCAACACTGCATACCTCGTCCAAATCTATTGGTTCTACCTTCTCCGAAAGAAAGCCGGATTTGTCCATCTCAATCACCACCTAAGAAATAAGGAAAATATTAATAATATATGCACTCAAATGAACTCGAGGGAGACAAATGTTCAAAGCTACCATTGATGCTGAGTTGTTCAAGGATGCAGTAGATATTGTGTCGGTCCTAGTTGATGAGAGCATATTCAGTACCGATGAGGAGGTAATAATTTCGAAGGCTGTTGAGCCTGCAAATGCTGCAATGGTCATACTTGAAATGAAGAAAAATGCCTTTGACATCTATGAAAGTGATTCACATGAGCTTGGAATTGACCTGAAAAGGCTATCAACAGTCCTTGATATGGCTCAGCGTGGGGATATGGTAGAGCTTGAGCTTGAAGACCACAAACTTAAGATTGTAATG
This sequence comes from Methanomicrobia archaeon JdFR-19, assembly GCA_002010075.1. GTDB lineage: Archaea > Halobacteriota > Methanosarcinia > DSM-18856 > Methermicoccaceae > JdFR-19. Next base: position 134,140 of record MTMG01000017.1, read on the forward strand.
GGAGGGCTGAGATACCATCTGTCTCTTTTAGACCCTTCGACGATCAGAAAGATACCTAAAGTTCCGCAGATTCAACTACCTGCGAAGGTTGTTGTGGATGGAAGCACGATACAGAGGGCTATAAAAGCTGCGTCAACTGTTGGTAGCTACGTCGCCCTTGGGGTTGAAGACGAGTCGTTCTACATAGAAACTGAAGGAGATACTGACAAACTCAGGTTTGTGCTTGGGAAAGATGAGCTAATAGACCTTCAGGGAGATGATGTAAGGTCTTTATTTTCTCTTGATTATCTGAGGTCGATAACAAGGAGCAGGGCGTTTGGACGAGGTATTGTGACACTGGAAATCGGGATAGACTACCCGATCAAAATATCTTTCTCGTTCGCAGATGACAAAATAAGAGCATTGTATATAGTAGCACCAAGAGTTGAAGCGGTATAATGTATGCGGTATTTAAGCCAGAACTCAGACACTTCTATAACCTACCTTTTTTAAACAGCGCGTTAAATTACGTTAGAAACCAGAAAATTGAGATGGACGAAATCCTCTCTCCGAGGTATGAAAACCCCAGAGAGAGGGCGTTGGAAAGAATAAAACAAGCCCTTAAGGGTAAGATTGAGAAGCCCGTTCTGGGTGAAGAGGTCGAGATGGAAAATGAGCTGTTTTCGTATCCGATTGCAAGAGCGATATTATCCTGTATAAAGGATAATTACTTGATAAGAAGATATGCGGTGATTGAAGCAAAGGCATCATACAATTTCATAAGGAACTGGCTTGAAGAATCTCTAAATGAGGGATTAGAGAGAAGGAATGAACTCACAGTATGGTTATGCAAGGAACTTGATATAGGTGTGAAAGAAGAGAAGAACTTTTTTGTCATCCATTTTTCGGATTATATCAGGCTCAGTAATACAATAGGTGACCCGTCGTGGAGGCTTATCAACCGTTCTCTAAAAAGAGGTATGCTCAAACTCACACATCGTCAATTACTGAGACTAATTCAAGAAGCCATAAGACAGAGAGTGCAACATGGACTGCCTCTGGATGTTCCCGCGAATTTTTGTAAGAATATTGAGCTGGATGAGATAATTGAGGAACTTGAAAAGAGAAAGAAAATGTATGGGGAGATTGAATACGGACCAGAAAGATTCTATCCTCCATGCATGAAAAATGCGATGAGACTCATAAGAGAGAGTATAAACATATCGCATACACTTCGGTTCGCCCTTACATCATTCCTTCTTTCAATAGGGTGGGATAGAGGGAAGATTCTTGACTTATTCAGAAATCTGCCAGACTTTGATGAGAAATTGGCTTCTTATCAGATAGAACACATCGCAGGGTCAACTGGTACTGTGTACACACCCCCTTCATGTAAGACGATGGAAACTTATGGAAACTGTGCAGGCCGTGATAAACTTTGTATAAAAGTAAAACATCCTTTGTCATATTACAGAGTTAGGCTGAGGAAGGAAAAATATGAAAAAAGAAGACAGAAAAGCAATCGTGGAGATTGAGGCCACTGTACAAATTGGAAAAGCTGGTCTGACTGCTTCAGTTGTAGAAGAAATAAAGAGGCAGATAGAAAAGCGTAAGGTTGTCAAGGTAAGGATATTGAAGAGTGCGTTGACCTCACTGGATATTGAAGACATGGGAACTGAGCTGGCAAAGAGGACTGACTCAAAGTTAGTTGGAGTGAGAGGGAGGTGTATTGTTTTAAAGAAACCTAAAAAATAATCCGTAAGTTGTAATTCAATAGGTCCTACCTCTCGCACACATCACACATACACCCTTTTTTGTAAAACAAGACCTGCACACTCTTCTACCACACAACGGGCAAGTAAACTCTGCAATCTGTGTACCACACACATCACACAAGTGTATCATGCTCTCGTCCTCATAATTCTCGATGAGGTAAAAACACCTGCAAATGTTATGGCAATCGATAGCACAACTGTGATGACGAAGCTGATGAAACTGCCAGAAAATCCACCTTCAGCTCCGGCCTCTATGGAGGAGAGAAGATAACTGGTTGCACCCCATACAAGAACTCCTGCAGCAAGAACAAAGAACGGATGGGAGATACCACTCCCAATTGATTCGCCTTTTAGATACTGTTCAAGAAGGTCTCCAAATGTAAAGAACATCGTTGCACCAACATACCACCAAAGTGAGGAGAACACAAATATCAAGAACAATGAGAAGTATCCGTAGAATATCTCAGCGCTTGTATAATACACCCACAACTTCAACAACCCCTCAACACTTCCTATTACGAACAGAGATATCGAAAGCAGATAGAAAACCATCGAGGGACTTCTTCCTCTCAAAGCACGAACTACTCCCTCCCTCAAGTCTCCAACAAAAGTATCCACCCCAAGTCCTCGCAGAAGCACATATGCTCCAACCACTCCTGCAATAAGCGAGATTGCATATTCAGTTTTACCGAATACCAAGGCAATTGAATACGACAACAGTGCAAGACCAAATGGAATTAAAATAGAGTTTCTCGTTTTTCTATTTTCAAAGAATTCTTTTAGTAGATAATAGGCACTTTCAAGATTCTGACTTTGCTTAACTACAACTCTTCTAACAGAGTTTATCTTGAATCTGGAATTCACAATTGGGACTATTTGTTCGTCCTCGGCGCCATCTGACACAAGAACAACATCCCATCCACCGTATCTCTTTCTCAACTCTTCGAGTTGAGATGCAATCATTTCATCCGAACGGACGCCCACCTGAGAATCGCCAGCAACAATCGCTATCTCTACTTCTCTGTCCTCCTTTACCATGTCATCATAGAGCTGTATCCCCCCAAAGATGCTGTTTAGATCACTGTCCTCAGGGTCAACACTTCCAAGTTTCATTGCTGCATTGAGACAGTTCTCCCTTCCTATCACTGGTGTTTTGATGCCAGCTTTTACCCCCAAATCATCATCCCTATCCACACACAGTATCAGAGTCGGCATTCAACCCTTTTTTGTTTTTATTGATATAAAAGCATGTTTATATATCCAGTACCCATTGTAATATATGCTGTTCATAGTAGTTGCCCTATTGCTTATGCATGGTGTAGTTGTTGATACTGCTGAGATTGATGGTAGCATTTCCCTCTCACACTCAAATATAACCATATCTGCATTTCCGACAAATGATGAACTCACAGATGCACTTCTTCCTGGAGGGAACTCTGTAACAATATACAGATATGCATACCTTACGGTGGAATTTGAAAATCCAGAGGAGATTGTTTTTGTAGGTTTTAATGTGACAGACGTGATTGAAGGGGGAGATGTATTTGAAGTGTATGTTTCAACGAATGTGTCTGAACTTGGTATTAGAGCGGGGGGATTTGTTGGTGATGTTGGGTGGCATTATGTGGAGATGCCTCTGCTCGAAGGAGAGAAAATATATCTCAAGTTAATCGGAGTTGGGGAAGGTGGCTCCAGAATAGATGAGATTGCGATTGTTCCAGAAGGGATGGTAAAAACAATTTATTCAATAAAAGTGGCTGGAAAGGATGTACCTCTTGGGTACTTCATCTTGGGTTTCATCATATGTATTGTGGGATGTTATGCATTTGAGAGAAGAGGTAAAAGATTGATGACCGCTTCATTGATATCGTTTTTACTACCTCTCTTGATACATTTCACTGGAATAGAGACGTATCCTCTTGCATATCTGCTCGATGAAAGAATTGCAGTTTTGGTTTCCTACTTCATATATAGTGTTGTAGTCGGATATGTATATTCTCAAGGAGGAAAAAGATTGCAGTGATACCAGAGCTTGCACTCATTCTCAGCCACAACACACCTCAGGTATGCATCATCGATACTTGAGCCAATGCAAAACAGTCCATGCCCTCTGGCAACCACTGCTGTTGTATCGAATCTCTTGAGAGACTGAACAACAGAGTTGGCAAGCGCCCAACTTCCCGCTTTCCCTTCACAAAAAGCTATCTTTTTCAGAAAGATCCTTCCCTCTGTCCTACTTTCTACAAAATCTTCTTGGAAAATCATCGAACAGAGGACGCAATAAAATGGATGCACATGAATGACTGATGAGACATCAAACTCTTGATATATTTTGATATGGGTGGGCGACTCCGAAGAGGACTCGCTTAAAGGAGGGTTTTGTAGCAACACAAAACTATCATCTTCAAGCTCATCAAGTGGAACGCCACTCTTTGTGATCCAGATCTCGTCCCCGATTTTGAAACTAATGTTTCCGAAAAAAGAATCAGTATATCCTCTTTCAACAAGTTTTTTCCCAATTTTTTTAGCTTTTTCGAGCATTCATCTCCCTCTTATTAACGTGCCTTCAATTTCTCCACTTTTAATCGATTTTACGACTCTTTCAGGGAAATTTCCATTAACTACAATACAATCCATTTTTTTATGGATGAGAAAATGAGGAAGATTATCATCTATACAAGTTTTTCGAGATAAAAGAGTTGATGCATCTACGACTCTCATAAGCTTCCCATCAACAAACACACCATCGACATCAGTCACCTTGTAAAGTCTTGCGTTCCACTTATGGGCAATGATAGCGGAAATTGTGTCTGATGTTGTTGCCCAGCTCTGATCTGGTAGTTCTATATCCCCTCTGCTCAAGAATTCATATGGTAAAAGAACGAACAGTCCATCAAATCTCGGAGTTTTTGTTGTTTTCAACCCACCTACGTCCGAGAGAAAATATCCATATTGCTCCATTGCAGCTACTGCCATCCAGTGTGAAATAGACGGAGAAAGGAGAAACTTGGAGTCGATAAGCCTGACAACATCTGCGAAAATACCTCCACCCGGAACAATTAACGCCCTCACTCTTGCATCTCTCAAAGCGTTGATGATAGGGGGTACTTGTGTCATCAAACTCCCCCCTATCTTTATGACATGTCTCTCCACCTCATTCCTCCAGTCTCATGAGTGGATATCCTGTTTCATCTGTCTCCAGCAAAGCTCTTACAGTTTCCCCTTCCACCTCAACAGACACCTCAACATAGAGCATTTTCCCTTCAAGCTCACAATAGCCGAATCTATTCTCACTTTTTTTTATCATATCCTTGTTTATAGATACATGCACCTTCTTAACAAATGGCTGTGATAACACGCTACGCTCAATCACCCTTTCGAGCAGTTCAACGCTCTCCAAACTAACTGGAGTGCCTACAAACTGGTGATACAGTGCCCCCAGCTTTATCCCTGCTTCGAATATTGCTACTTCTCTCGATGTCGGCATAAAAATAAAAATTAAAGTTTTTCGAGAGTTTCTATACCTATCTTTCTCACATGAGCTTTCTTTATCTTTGATGGCATCCATGCAGGTCTGTTCGCTGGTGCGTCCACGACCTCAACCCATCCTTCAAAAACATGAACCTTCTTAGTACCCTTTTCCCTCAATCTTATGGTCACTGGATTGTCCTTTGTCCCCCCAAGCCTCCTTGCTGCCTTGAGAGCTGCTTGCCTTGGTTGTCTTCCGGTAAATACCCCAACTTCTTCACCATTTTCATTCCTTAAAGCAAAGTTCTTTTTCTCAGCCATATTCCATACCTCATCCAATTTTAACGAGAGAGGGTATGGCGCTCTTATTTATTAATCTAACGGATAAAGAGCACGAGGGGACTTCAAAAAATGGATGTGAAATTATCTCTGGAAAACTATTCATAATGCGGCTGCCGGGATTCGAACCCGGGTTACAGGCTTGGGGGGCCTGTGTCCTGCCACTGGACTACAGCCGCCTGTGGGTCTCCCGCTATCGGTTTTAACACATCTCTTATGAGTGCCGAGAGGTTAATATACTTTGCCTTTATCCTCTCAAGCACATCTTTATCCAGATAAACGGTCGTCCGCACTCGTTTTTTGTTGTGGATGTGAGATGACATAATTTATATAATTTATGTTATTTTATATTAGGGTTATTTTAGTGAGATTTGAAAGATAAGATATGATTGGAAATTATTATAGAGCTTAAAGATGACCTGCAAATATGCTATATGAAAGTTTAATCCTCTCGATAATCGCAATTGTTATTGCAGCAATCTCTCTTGTTGTTACTCTTTACCTTAATTTCTGGAGCAAACCAAAACTTGAAATTCGCAAGACTGACACATATCACGATGGGGCAATAGTTGTTGTGTTCAACTCAGGACACAAGACTGCGGTTATTACTGATTTTGAATATGTCTATCTGAAGAACAATGAAGTGAAAGAGGCTTATGTAGAAGCCCCAGATGTGAGGTGTGGGCATGCTATTGGAGAAGACCCACGAAGGAAAGAAAGTCTGGGTATATTCAAGGCATGTGCGATAGAGCCCCAAGAAGCCCAGTTTTAGAAAATCCGTTTGATAGACGCAGAGAAAAATAGGAAAATAATAATTCGACTTGGATACCATCGGAAAAAGGGACAGAAGATATACATCTACTCAGACCCAGTTTATGTTGATAATGAGGGACATGTTCAAGTGGTAAAGGGTGGTTAATGGCATAGATACACAACTATATTATCATCTGTTTCATTTGCTATATTTTTTAAGTCTATGTTTGAAAGATGACTTTATATTTACTTCCTATAGCCAGCATTTTGCAAATTTTCATGTATTTCTTCCCATTCTGGGAAGTAAACATAAAGCAAAGTCTTAAATGTCCTGCTATGATTTGGTATGATCAAATGGAGAAGTTCATGGACAATAACATACTCAGCATATTTTAATGGCAATTTCATCACTTCTTTATTAAGCGTGAGTATGCCTCTTGTAGAGCAAGAGCCCCATTTGTTTTTCATCTTTCTTATCTGAACTCGTCTAAGATTTATCTTCAATTCATTTTGCCATTTCTCACATAGCTTTAGTATGTCCCCTCGTGTTAAAGTGTCACTCATATACTCTGCCCCTCATGATTTTATCAATTCCTAACAATTCATTAACCAATGTCACAAGGTCTCCTTTGTAATTTAAGAGTGTCTTGTATAGTTCTATACGTAATTCTCTTTCAATTTTTTCATTAAACAACCAGTCTTCTTTCTTCCCAATTATTTCTTGAATAACCTTAGATTTGCTTTTGGGATCATTAATTTTGTGTTTCCTCAGTATCCAGAAATAACTAAACTCTTCTTTGCTTAATCCAGATTTTTTCTGTTCTTCTTCAGCTTCTGCTATATCTTTTGCTATCCTTGTGAGCTCTTCAAGAGCAGATTCTACACTTCTCTGCCTTTCCCTTAACTCTGAAATTATTCTCTCAACTTTTTCAGCAATTGAAACAAGATAGGGACTTTCCATCTTTCTTTCTTCAATGTGTAGCATTACACTTCTGTAAAGACTTGCAATCTTTACCCTTTCTGAAATCTTGTCAGCTTTGATAGTATCTGCTATATCCTTGTTTATCTCGTATAGAGGAAGATTATCCGCTATTTGCGAAAGCTCGACATTTTCTCTTATTAAATCTTCGGTTTTCCTCAAAATATCTCTTCTTATTTTCTTTTTCTCAACCTCTGTGTCATATGTTTGATAAATTATTTCATAGACTTGTACAAGTAATTTGTATTTTTCAATATAGTCTCTTAAAAATTCGTCTGGGGATAAAATTTCGTAGATTTCCTGAATTTGTTTGAAAATTTTTATGAAAATCTTTCTTTTTTCTTCCTCAAAGAAATAATCAATTATGTTTTGAATCCTCTTTTCATCATTTAAATTAATTTCTTCCAAGATGTTATCAGCCTCTTTTATCAACTCTCTAAATTTTTCCCTTAATTTTTCAAAATCAATAAGACCCACCTCTACATCTCTTGAGTAAAACGCCAATGCTCGCTGAAGATTTTCAAAAATTCCTATGTAATCTAATATTAACCCGCAAGTCTTCCTTGAATAAGGTCTGTTTACCCTAGCAATTGCTTGTAACAAAGTGTGGTCTTTTAACGGTTTATCAAGATACATTACATAGAGAATAGGGGCATCGTATCCTGTAAGAAGTTTCTCGGTAACGATTAATATCTTTGGCAGTTTTTCAGAAGATTTAAAATCTTTTCTTATCCTTTTTTCTTCCTCATCAGAAATGTGGTATTTTTTGAGCAATTCACCGTCTTTGTAATCTGGGGTATATACAACTTTTGTGTATTCTTGAGGAAGATATTTGTCTATTGCTTCCTTATAGAGAGCACAAGCTTCTCTATCAATAGCGACTATAAAAGCCTTAAATCCAAGCGGCTCAATGAATTTTCTGTAGTGTTCTGCTATGTGTCTCGCTATCTTGTCTATTCTGTCTTTTGCTTTTAAAATTGCCTTTAATTTCTCTGCTCTTTCTATGATTTTGTTTATCCCTTCAATGCTGGCTATTCCCTCTTCTTCAACAACCCTAAAAAATTCCTCCTCGAGTGTTTCCTTGTCGACGTGAAGCTCAGTTTTTGCAAGTGTATAATACAAGGGAACGGTAGTCCCGTCTTCAATTGACTCATCTATTGTGTACTTATCTAGATAAGGCTCTTCTGGGGGATAACCAAATGCCACAAATGTCCCCCTACCAACATTTGTTCTATCAACAGGTGTGCCTGTAAAACCAAAGTAAAAGGCATTTGGTAATGCACCGCGCATATAATTCCCCAAGTTCCCCTCTTGACTCCTATGGGCTTCATCAACAAGCACAATTATATTTTCTCTCTCATTCACATGCTTTGGAATATCTTCAAATTTGTGGATAGTTGTGATGATTAACCCACCATAATTGCTCTCAAGTAATTCTTTTAAATGATTCTTACTCTCTGCCCTGACAATATTTGGAAAACCATAAGCTTGGAAATTCTGATATATTTGAGATTCTATTTCAAGCCTATCCACAACAACTAAAATTGTTGGATTTTCAATTTCTGGAATTTTTCTAAGTTCATCTGCTGCAACTATCATCGTTAGTGTTTTATAAGCTCCCTGAGTATGCCAGATCAAACCTTTCTTCTTTCTCTTTTCTAAAACCCTCTTTATTATCTTTGCAATCGTTCTTCTTTGGTGTTGCTTTAAAATGTATTTCTGAAGCTCTTCATCTATTATCATGAAAATTATATAGCTCTGGATTGTTCTGATAACTTCCTCTTTGTCAAAAAATGTCTTTATTATCTTCTCAAAGTTAAAACCATTTTCAACTTTCCATCTGTAAAATGTTTTACTTTCGTACTTCCATGTTGGACCATATAAAAGTTTTATTCCCTCTGAAACTGCATAAAGCTGAAGGTATTTGAAAAGCTCTGGCAAGGTATTGTTGTATATTTCAACCTGCTCAAATGCCTCTTCCTCTGCCTCATATATCGTGGGACTTTTAAGTTCAAAATCAATAATTGGAATTCCATTTATGAAAAGAACGATGTCTAATCTTCTCTTTTCTCTGTCTTCAAACCAAAATTCTTTTGTAAATGCAAAATGATTATTTTCTAGATTTTCAAAATCAATAATCCTGAAATTTCTTTCTCTTCTTTCCTTCTCAACATAAACAGTTTTCTTTCCCCTCAAATATTCTAAAAACTCCTCATTACCTTTAAATGTTGGAGGTATAAGTCTCAATCTTCTTATAACATCTCTAACATTCTCGTCCGTTATTATTCCTTTGTTGAGTTCTTTTAACTTATTTTCAAGAATTTCAAGGATGAAAGCCTCTTTTATATCAAATCCCCGCTTTTGATTTATATCCTGAGGTGGAATGTATTCCCAGCCTATTGCCTGAAGGTAGTTTATTACTTTATCCTGAACATCCCTTCTCTCTGTTATTAGTTTCATATTTCCACATCTTTAAGCCTTATCTTACCACTCATTAATTTATGAAGCATTGTTTTAAAAAGATCCTTTAAAACTTCTTTTTTCTTTTGCTCGACCTCTATTTTTCTGTCAACAACGCTTAAGATGTGTGCGATTTGCTTTTGCTCTTCAAGTGGGGGAAGGGGGATTTTGAAAGTTTCTAAATCATGCTTTTGTAAGCTTGGCAAAGTTGTTTTAGCGTGTTCCCCTGACAGAGGTTTTATTTGCATCCAGCTATAGATAAACCTACTATCTATATTTCCTTTCCAAGAAAGATAGAAAGTGGTATCAGAGGGATAGCATGGTTCCATTAAAAGCCAACATTTTCCAGCAGTTCCTTTTCTCCCTATCACTATAGTAGGTGTATTGATCAGGGGTCTATCAGTAAAGTCATATATCCCACCCGAGCCCACTACAGGAATATTTCCTTTTAATTTTGGTTTGGCTTTTCCATATTTAATCTCTGCAATCACTCCCAACCTCACCACTTCCCACCCCTTCGGAATCAAACCTATTTCCGTCTCCTTCTGCTCCTTGCCGTAAAGTCCTTCTGTAAACAACTTTTGCATTAACGATTTTTTGAGATTTTTGGTCTGCTCTATGATTTTATCCTGAATTTCAATAGCCTGCTGGATTTTGTCAAGAATCTTAGCGATTTTTTGTTGTTCTGAGAGGGGTGGGAGGGGAATTAAAAGGTTTTTAATTTCAGAAAGATTTAATGTAGGATAGCCAGATTCCTTCTTTTTTGCAAGTTTTTTCCATACTAAAAAGTAAAAGAGATACTTTTGTAAAGCATTACTATCTTTTGATAAAACAGCACAAAGGTGACTAACTATATATGCATCAAATGGAAGCATAGCCCTTTTTTCCAAATAGATAGTGGCGCCGCTTTTTGGAAATACAATGGTGTCTTTTGGAAATACCTTCAATCTGTATTCTCTAATAGCTTCATCAGTAATCAAATCCGACCCCACGACTTTATGGTCTTCACTATGAATGTGTTGGACTCTAATAAATGGATATTTGCCATTTTTAAAGTATTTTTCTCCTTGAGGAGCTGAGGCACCAGCAGAAATTTCAGCCACATCCCCCAACCTCACCACCTTCCAATCCTCGGGGATTAAGCCAATTTCTGTTTGTTTGAAGTTGTTTTCTTTCATAGTAATCCCTCAATAAGTGTTCCAATATTGGTTATGATGTCCATAATGGGTTTTACTTCTTGAAATTTTTTAGAAAAGCTCTTTAGGCTATCCCAAGCTTTGGAGATTATAGTTTTATCTGGATCAGGTTTTTGAAGTTGGATTTTTATCGTTTCTATATCCGAAGCGATGTTTAATTTTTCTTCATCACTGAGTTTATCAGTTTTCGAGATTTCATCCAATAAAAGGCTCAGATTTTGATATAGTTCACCATACCTCACATTAACAATATTACCGTCACCTATTGTAATTACTCCTTGGATATTCGTTATATTTATGCCTGCCAAGACATGCGTTCTCTGGAACCTTGATGTTCCTTCAAAATGATTCACCCCTTTATCAGATATTTTGTAATAAACAGTTTTGGAAGGTATTATCCTTCCTTTAGCTCTAACCTCGTAAACTTCCTCCTCGGTAGCTATCCAGCCTGTTTGAACGAGATATTCAAGATTGCTAACGATTTCATTACTTTCAAATCCTTTTGACTTCAAACTTTTCTTTATCTCAGAGATTTTTAATCTCATCTTTTTGGGCGTGGAAGCACACTTATATTTATCATAAAGTAACTGAAGTATTGCCTCTCTTACCTCGTCTGGATCCCTAGGTTGTCTCCTTTTTCTTGTCACACTTCAAACCCCATTTTGGTTAATATTTCCTTCAACTCTTCATCAACTTCCTCTCTTTCCTCTTCAACTTTCCCAAGCTCGACCAGTATATCCTCAACAGACTGGATCTCTTCTGTTTCGTCCACAGAGACATAACGAGAAGGACTCAAATTATAATCGTTCTTTCTTGCCTCCTCTATGGTTATAATCCTTGAAAAACCTTCTATTTCCTTCCAGCCAAAATATACATCAATAATTTTTTTTATATTCTCGTCTGTGAGATAGTTTTTCGGTCTTCCCTTTGCAAACTCTTTTGATGCATTTATAAGAAGTATCTCACCCCTGTGTTTTTTTGCCTTATTTATCACAATTATATTTCCCGGTGCTGTTGTGTTATAAAAGAGATTATCAGTAAGCAAAATAACTGCCTCAATCAAATCATTTTCAACAAACTTCTTTCTAATCTCCTTCTCTCTATCTGTTCCAGAACTACCACTTCCTCTTGTCACAACTCCAGTATCTATAACCACAACCAATTTCCCATTCTCTCTTAGAGAAGCAAACATTTGCTGAATCCATCCCCAGTCAGAGCTTTGATTCGATGGTGGAATACCAAAGCTAAATCTATTATATGGGTCATTTTCAAAAACATCTTGCGGAAATTTCTGGTTCCACATAGGATTTGCAATAACCTTGTCAAACTGTTTTACCCTACCTTCTTCAATAAATTTTGGATTTCTTATGGTATCTCCAACTCTAATATCTGCATCCATATCATGGACAAAAGCATTCATCCTTGCCATCGCATAGGTAAAGGGATTAATCTCCTGCCCATAGAGTTTTAAAGGTCTTTTAACTTCCTTTTTCTTCTCTCTAAGCACAAGTTGAGATTTCACAAGTAGTCCACCTGAACCACAGGCAGGGTCATAAACCTCTTCACCTTCGTCTGGATCGAGTAAATAAGCCATCAAAAGCCCAACTTCTCTTGGCGTGTAAAATTCGCCTGCTGATTGCCCAGAACCTTCCGCAAACTTTCTTAGAAGGTATTCATATGCCCTACCCAAAATATCAGGCTCGACATCTTCCAAGCCAAGCCTATATTTGCTTAAAATTTGCATAAGTTTTGAGATATTTTCATCGCTTATTATCCGTTCACCTGCTTGAGTAGCGTTGAAATCAACTATGTCTATAACTCCCTGCAATTTCGGATTTTCTTTAGCTATTTTTCTTAAAGCTTCTGTTAGTTTCTCCCCTATATCTGTGGTAATCTTCCTTATGTTCTTCCAGAGACAATCTTCTGGAATGTAAAACCTTATAAGTTTCCGGTCTTGGGATACGAGTCTCCTTACAACCTCTTCATTCCCAAGCTCTTCGGATAGTTTCTTTATTTCATCTTCATAAACATCGCATAGCCTCTTATAGAAAATTAGAGGAATAATATAGTCCTTATATTTCGGTGCATCAATATGTCCTCTAATACTACATGCAGCTTCCCAAAGCCAGTTTTCAAGGGTTGATATATCAAGTTTGCCAAACCACATGATTAATATCCTCTTTTTAACTTTATTAGATAGGTTTGTAAAAGATTAGCTTATTAATTCTTCTGCATATTTAATTAGGAGTTTTGTTGCAATCAATACGTGCTCTGCATCATCTTTGTTTATTTTTACTTCTTCTGGTATGTATCGTCCTTTCTGTCTTAGCTCCTCCAGATGTAAATCTAGAGATGCTAAATGTTCAAACTTACCGTAAGCTCTACCCCATCTCTCTTTATAATTAAAACCATCCTTTCCAAATTTCTCTTTTACAATTCCATCAAGCAAATGACCGACTTCTCTACAATTAGCATATACGCCCTTTGTGTCCCATCTTCTAAATGCCTCTTCTGCTCTTTCTATAAGATTCCATGCTTCTTCAATCACTTTATCCTCTTTTGGTATCTCAACAATGAAATACTCACCTAACCCAAGCTTGGGTGCATAATCATAGATCCAATCTGATGATGGGATTGTTATCTCCTTTTTAAGTTGTTGCATAGATACGGCTAAAAAGGGAGCTCCACCATTTCCAGACAATATCCATCTACTTGAATTAGTAGAAGTGTAATCTGAATCGTAGGCATATACCAAAAAGTACCAATCACGAGTGGACTTTCCACTGTCTGTGCCTAGGGTTGGAATAGTATTTGTATGGGTAATTACTGCATTAGATTTTAGTTCATGCACATAAGAAATGACAGCTCTACTATCAATACTTTTAATATTCAAATTGAGAACTAAGATAACATCATGTTTTTTGTTTTCCATTCTTTCTTCTTCTATGTAACTCAAAGCCCTCTTATCTAAGAGGGCAACAAGTTTTGTTTTGTATATTTCATCTTTGAACTGTTTATCAAATATTGACCCTTTGGCTCCAATTTCATAAGAGCTTGAAGACTCTGACACATCTTCTTTGAGCTCTGCAATTATTTTTCCATCATCCGTTTCTAACCATCCACTTATGTCAACAATTGCCTCTTGATATTTTGTGTGAGTTATCTCGACATCAAAACTAATCCCCGGGCGAATAGAAGCCTCATAAAGACTAGATGTTACATTTTGTATATTCATAACTACCACCTGAGTATTGTATGTAGTTGCAGGATATAAAAATTATAACTCCCCTTCTCCCCAAACCTCAGGATTCACGAAATACACCGAGATGTCCCCCTCATGCTTATGATCAGTTTCTTCTTTTAGAACTCCTTTAATTAGGTAATGAAAAACTTCAACTTCCCTCTTCAAGAATCCCCTCTATCTGACTTCTGAGTTTTGGTATCTCCTCCACAACTGTTTTCCACACAATTTTATAATTCACACCAAAATACTCATGAATGAGTTTGTCCCTCATGCCAGATATTTCCCTCCATGGTATGGATGGATACCTTTCCCTGAAGTCCTCAGGTATCTGTTTTACAGCCTCTCCGACTATCTCAAGACTTCTCACAAATGCCCGCATCATCACAGGATCATTAACAAATTCGCTGTAATCCATGCATTTCGACTTTTCAATAAGAAAATCACACTCTTGGAGGATGTGCTGAAGATATGGCTTTACCTGTTTCATAAAACCTCAACCTCTTTGATGTACGGTCTGATGTATGGGCTTATTCCCTCCTCGGTAAGCAAATCCACCTTCACTCCCAGAACCCTGCTCAGTTCTTCTTCTATCCTGACAAGCTCGATGAGGGTAGGAGGAGTTTCAAACTCCACAATGATGTCCACATCACTCGAAGGTCTCTGTTCATTTTCAACATAGGAGCCAAAAATCTTGAGTTTTTTGATTCCATATTTTCTAATTTCGTTTTTATGCTTCTGAAGTATCTGAACAATCTCCTGCAATGTTTTCATAGATTGACTGGTATGTATTCAAAGTTTAATTATGTTATGGATGAGGAAATATCGAGTTTGAGCTTCTTATGTGTAATCCCTACTCAGATCAGAATTTGCCCGACTTTCTTTTCATGTACAAATCAATTATTGAGAGATCAAAGAATGTGATGCCACAGGAAATTTATATGAGAGAGAGCAAAGTGATGGTAATGACAAAAAAGTGCATCTCAGAAGTGAGAAAGACCTTGAAGAGTTGCCAGAGGGAGAATGGGTATTTGTTGAAAAGTCTGACATAGGTTTCAGAGTTGTGATGGGAAAAAGAAGCACACATAAGAAAAAATAACCAATTCTGTTATCCTCCAAAATATCTAAGCATTTTTCCCAACTCTATAAAGCACATGCTTATGCTTGCTATATGAATATCCTCTCCTCTTCAACCATGCCATGAATTCGAATATGATGTCCCTGTTAATTGGATATGTGCCTCTATACCCCAATCCACTATAAAACTCTTTTATCGTATTTATTTCTGTTTTCACGGCGTTTAAAGTGTGCTCTCTTGTTTTATTTGCAGGATAGACATCCTCTATGTATTTCTGAATATCATCTTCGGTTATTGTGTATTCTTTGGCGATTTCTGGTCTAAATGTAAGGCTTGGGGGGCCTGTGTCCTGCCACTGGACTACAGCCGCCTGTGGGTCGACTGATAGTGATTTCAAACTACCAAATATAAAATCTTACTGTTCTTAAAAATCGTTGTTTGGGATCAGAATTAAATATAAATATAGTGGCGATGTGCTGAACAAATTGATAGTGGGTGAAACTATCGATGGGGGCTGTAAAATGTATGAATCATATGTAATTTCTGCAATTCTTTTTTCTCTGGTAATCTATCTCATCCTGAAATACAAAAAGAGTGAGAGAAAGATTTCAGAGATTGGAGCAAAGATGGACGAATTGAATAATAACATGTCAACCTTGATTGACGGGGCGGTTGCTAAATCCTTACAAAATTCTGCAAAAATCTTTGAAAGCTTGTTCTCCTCAGCAATTGCCAAGAACACAGATGTAATCAAAGGTGCGTTTGCAACCTCGCTAAAAGAATTAGGCATACAAGAAGATATTGGCAGGATGAGGGAAGCTTCAGAAGACCTCAAAACGATAACGTCTGACCTCAAAACAATGTTCCAAGTTAAACATGCAAGAGCGAGATTTGGAGAGTTGCAACTCGAATACTTGCTGAAAGACATTTTTCCACACACCAGAGTATCATTCCAGAAGAACATTGGCATTGGCATACCAGATGCTTGTATCCTCGTCGAAAACAACAAATATCTATGTATTGATTCAAAATTTCCTCTTGAAAATTTCAAGAAATATTGCCAGTCTGACAATGAAAAGGAAAGATTCTGGAAAGATTTTGTACAAGATGTTAAAAAGCATATTGAAAATGTGAAGAAATATGTTGGAAGAGATAATACACTTGATTTTGCGTTCATGTTTGTACCATCAGATACGATATTTTACCACCTTGTTTCAGAGGCTCCCGAACTTGCTGTTGAAGCTGGAAAACAAGGTGTCATTCTCACATCTCCATCTGTTCTGCCCGCCTATCTCAGCCTGATTTCGGCAAGAATTACCGCCGAGGAGATTTCAAAAAGAACAGAGGAAATCCAGAAAAAACTGGATGGAATTGGCAGATATATCGGCACACTTGGTAGTACGCTTGAAGTCCTCTCGACTCACATAAATAACACATCAAAAAACTTGCCAAAGGTTAGACAGTCCTTTGATGATTTAAAGAGATACTATACGGCCCTCTGCAGTTTGGAGGGAATAGATGAAGAAGATGATAGATGAGAGGACATCAAATCCTCAGATAAATCTTCAGATTTTACTTACTAAAAAACAACCTCATTGCTAACATGCTTGAAAACGACACCAACAGTAGCATCAACGCACATCCTATTGCCAGCTCGAGTTGACCAGTTGATGTATTCAGAAAAACTCCAACAGGCAAGGTCTCGGTTCTGTATGGAATCGCTCCCGCTACCATGAGTGTTGCTCCAAACTCTCCCATACACCTTGCCCATGTAAGCATAGTAGCTGTAAAGATGCCATTTTGTGCAATGGGCAACGTAATAATAAAAAATACTTTTAAAGGTGAGGCGCCCAGTACACGGGCAACGCTTTCGAGTCTTGTGTCTACCATCCCAAAACTTGACTGTGCCCCACGTATAAGGAAGGGGGCTGCGATGAATAGTTGGGCGAGTATCGCACCTTTGAGGGTGAACAGTATTTTCACGCCAGCTGAGGTAAGAACTCCTCCCACCGGAGACAGGGGAGTAAGGAGGAGGAGAAGGGCGAGTCCACTTACAAGAGGAGGGACCGCAACAGGCAACTCTATCAGTGTCTCTATTACTGAGATGAGTCGGGATTTTGGAGTTCTTGCTAACGTGTATGCAAGTGGTATACCCAGCAGAAATGCAATGGAAGTAGCCGAGGTTGCAGAAATAATACTCAATTTCACAGCAGATAACACTTCTGAAGAGAGAGAAAATGATATAGAGAGAGCCCCAAAAATAAGACTGACCATCACAAGAAGAACTAACAAAGGGTATACCATGGAGATGAGGGGCAAAATACTACCAAACCCGCAAAGTTTTTGGACTCTCTCAGAATTCAACTTCATGATATCAAGAAATCGATGTGAACTCATAACTCTCCCACACTTTATCGTTCTTCAAGATATGAAGTACCTCATGAGCTCGTTCAGGATTTGGCGAATTTAAAAGCACAGCACCACATACCCACTCTTCTGAAGAGTTTTCCAGCTCGATAACTCTGACTATTCCTTTTTCTTCGTATGGGAGTGCGGACGCTCTCCAAACTATTGATGCATCAGCCACTCCGGTCACCACGTCCTCACACATCTCGTTTACGGTCGTTCTGAGTGTTACTGCCTGTGATAGAGCGGTTTCGTATCTATCTCCGAAAAACTGTTCTTGGATGTGAGAAAGGGCACATGAATTTTGTCTTGCCAAAGATAAACGTAGCCCATCAGGTAGTTCATTGACGTTGTTTATTTTGTCTATTCCATCCATTATGCCCGATCTCACTATCAGAACTGGTGTATGGGGCGCGAGCCTCTCATAATCATCCACCCATCCTCGTTCTACTGCAATCAACATATCCCATTCAGAACCAGTTATCAAAATGTCTCCCTCTTTTGCCAAGGCTATCTTGCTGAAGAGAGTACCAGTCCCTCCATAGATACAAACAACCTCATCAACATCTTCAAGTAGTGAGTCCACTGGTCCCCTTACTCCTGCAGCACAAAGTACAACAATCTCGTTCTTCTCAGAAATACAGCCTAAAAGTGTTGTTGTGATCAAAATCATCATCACGAGCCACGATATCTTCTCATGTCCCATCAGTCAACATCAACAATTAGCTTGATTTAATATTTTCGATTTATCTTGGCTGTTAGTAAATCAAAAATAATTTACCAAATCATCCAAAATGGAAAAATCAGATAGTATCAAAAAATCAAACAACTTGCCCACCACAAAATCTTCTGATATAATCAACTGCGATATCTCTTGCTTTGTCAAGTATGTCCTCTCCAACTCCTGGCGCCCCACATACCATCAACAACACATCTTTCGTCTTATTTGTTATCTTTGTTTCATCAGAATCTCTATGAGGGTATATGGCAACCACTTTCTTCGAGTCAGAGATTACAATTTCATTTCCCTTTAACTTGACTTTCTTCATGCCTATCCCAATAAACTCTTCGTCTTGCTGTGCGAATCTCATCCGTAGCTCTCCTTGAAGAGTCTGATAGTCAAAAGCTGCTAAAGGTACCTCTGATACAATAGACGCCAAATTATAGGCATCAACGAGAGTGTTGATACTTGGGATTTGTTTGCCTTGGAGGATTCTTCTTATCAGAGCTTCAGATGCAGGTCTCGTTTTGGTAGGGTCAACCCCAATCTTCCAAAAGAAATCCCGATATGCTCTGAATATTGCCACATCTTTTAATTCTTGAAGAGAATATCTTCTCCTTACATCATCGAAAACTTCCTTTTTGAATCCTTCCAAGTCTTTTAGAGTACTTTTGATGTGCACACCCTTTATGAGGATAAGAAATGCCCTTAAATCAGGAAATCGTTTCCTGACGTCATCGTATATGATAATTTCCTTCATACTCACAATCAAATAATTACGAGTTTTGCACTCAATACACCATCGATTCCTTCTATCTTTCTAAGCAAATCATCTGGAACTTCACTATCAGTACTCAACACCATTATTGACTCTCCGCCTCTTTCTATTCTTCCCACCTGCATACCTGCGATGTTTATACCCTCTTCTCCAAGCACAACACAGCAGGGACCTATGATGTTTGGCTTGTCTATGTGCCAAACAACAACCATATATCCCAGAGGTACAACATCCATCGAATAATTGTCTATTCTTGTAATCTTTGGCACACCCCCAACGACAGACCCAGTCACATATCTCTGTTCAGAAGTGGAGAACAATCTTATGGTTATCTCATCTGGAAATACATCCCCTTCTTCTTTGGTACTCTTGATAACCTTCAACCTTCTCTCTTTCGCAAGATACTCTGCATTTACATAGTTGACTCCAGACCCCACAACAGGCTCAAGTACTCCTTTTATACTTGCAATTGTTAGTACATCATCTGCTTTGTTTGGAATGTCTCCTGCAAGCACAACCTCCAATGTATCATATCCACTGATGAGCTGGGCTGTGAACTTTCCAAGCTTCTCTGCTAATTCGATATAGGGTCTGACCTCAGATAGCACCTCTGGCTTTATGTATGGCATATTGATTGCATTCCTTACGGGCTTTCCTTCAAGAGCATCTATTACCTGCCTCGCTATGGTGATTGCAACGTTGATTTGAGCTTCTTCGGTAGATGCACCGAGGTGTGGTGTGACGACGACATTTTCAAGTTCTAACAATGGACTGCCCATTGGTGGCTCACTCACAAAAACATCAAGTGCAGCACCAGCTACCTTCCCATCCTTTATGGCATTGTACAGTGCTTCTTCATTTACAATCCCTCCCCTCGCACAATTTATAATCCTTACACCCTTTTTCATTCTATCAAACTCATCGGTGTCTATCAAATCCTTTGTATCTTTGGTCAGAGGAGTATGGACCGTTATGATGTCTGCCCGGGCAATCAATTCATCAAGTGATACAAGAGTTGCACCAAGGCTTCTTGCTCTCTCCTCTGATACATAGGGGTCATATGCTATCACCTCTGTCTCAAGACAGCTACACCTTCTGGCAACCTCCGCTCCAATTCTTCCAAGCCCAATTACCCCAACCGTCTTTCCTCTGAGTTCTGTTCCAATGAACTTGCTTCTGTTCCATTCTCCTCTCTTGAGAGAGGCATGAGCCTGAGGAATATTCCTCGCAAGAGCCATCATCATGGCTATCGTATGCTCAGCCGCTGAGACGGTATTCCCTTCAGGGGCATTTGCAACTATTATCCCTCTCTCAGTTGCTGCCATAACATCAATGTTATCAACTCCAACGCCTGCCCTTCCAACTATCTTTAGGTTGGTTGCATGCTCTATTACCTTCTTCGTAACCTTTGTTCCACTTCTAACAATCAGTGCGTCATATTCCCCTATAATATTGCAGAGTTCATTCTCACTGAGTCCTGTTATAACATCCACCTCAAATCCGTGGTTGAGTAATTCTTCTATACCCTCTCTTGCAAGTGGGTCACTCACAAGTACTTTCACACTTCTCACTCCACTGGAATTGTCTCAAGATTGCTCACTATATTCCAAACAAGCGTTCTTGTATGAAGAGGTATGTTCGGGTCGTTGTTCAGTTCATCCAGTATGGATATGCCTGTCGCAGCCCTCATAGCTGGAGGCTCATCTTCTCTCAGAAGTATGTTCCTAACCTCTTCTGCACCTTTTCTTATGTTCCTCGGAACTGAGTCATCATTCATTATTCTCTCCAAGATTTGAACACACTGCCTTATCGTTTCCTCTGGATCACTCATATTCAATCCCCCAAAACAACACAAAATGAATGATTGTGTCTAATGTTTATCTATATATTAACCTTTCTTTATTAAACTAACGAGAGCGCTTGCCAGAGCAATCTGCCTCTCGAAACTTTTATTCGATCTTGATGAGTCTACGTACACGAACTCGTTTGTGAGTAGGGGCGCTCCCCAAGAGTTCCATCCACCCACAAGTACAAGAGTTCTAAACAAAATATTTCCACTCATTCCATCTGGAGCCAGTATAACCGAGTATTTTCCAATAGCTTCCTCTATCATAATGCCCACATGCTCTGCTACAATCCCCTTGCCCCTCAATACTTGGGCTATCAACTCTCCTTTCTCCATGCTATTATCAACCACCTTACTCCTACCTCTATCCTCTTTTCTTCCACCAGAGAGTACGCCGACTTTTATCTCCTCACCAAGCTAAGAGAGTAATTTTGCAATTCTCAAACCAAGCTCAACTTTTTCATCCACGCTTTGCCCCTCGTCTATGCCAACTGGTACCAGACCCAAGATGCTATGGTTGATTGTCCTCTCTAAAATCACCCCCCTCCTCACATCTACTCCTCTTTCCCTCAGAGCTGAAAGTGTTTTGCTGGCTGAAAGATTCCCTCTGACCCCACCTTCAATCTCATTGTCTATAATTTTCACGAGTTCTTTTGCCGGATTGTCTGAAGGGATTGTCTCGAATCTTTTGAACAGATTTTCAGAGTCATATGGACAAACAACCACGATTCTCGCCCATTTCTTTGCTCTTAATAACGAGTTTAGGATAGCTGCCTTCATTATATCTGCCATATCATCTGGTAGATGGACTCCAATCCCCACCACATTCTCTGGATTTGCCAATCTCAGAATATGCATATACTGAAGTTATAGCAAAGCATTTTAAGGGTTTGGAAGATGTTATGTTGTGAAAGAAAGAAGGCGTGTTTGGGCAATTGAAAGAGAGGCACTGGAGTTTATCCTTGCTGCAAGTAAATCAAACCACCCAAATGAGTTTGCTGGATTGCTCTCAGCTCGTGAAGGCATAATAAGGGAGTGCGTGATTCTGCCGGGAACACAATCATCAGAGGTGATGGCAGTACTCCATCTCTATATGATGCCAAACGTTCGATATGCTGGGTCTGTCCATAGCCATCCAACACCCAATCCATCTCCTTCACTAGCAGACCTTGAACTGTTTAGGAAGACAGGTGAGGTTCATATCATCGTCGCATATCCATATACGATGGAAAGTTGGAGATGTTATGATAGGGCTGGAAGACCAAGAAATCTTTAGGTTATAGGAGGGGGCGAACGTGAGACTGAAAGAGAAGATTGAACTTGTATGTAGAAATGCAGTTGAAGTCATTACGGTGAACGAGCTTGAGACGTTGCTGAAGATGGAGAGAAAACCAACTGCTTATGCGGGATATGAACCAAGTGGAAAGATTCATCTCGGACATATTTTGACCGTAAATAAGCTCATAGACCTCAAAAATGCTGGATTTGATGTAATCGTGTTGTTAGCAGATCTTCATGCATATCTCAATGAAAAAGGTTCTCTTGAGGAGGTGAGAGAGACTGCCCGTATGAACATGGAATGTTTCAAAGCCATAGGACTGAAAGGTGCAAAATTCATTTTTGGATCCTCATATCAGCTTGATAAAGAGTACATACTGGATGTGCTCATGCTTGCCCGACATACAACCTTACTGAGGGCCAGACGGAGTATGGATGAAGTATCTAGAAGTGTTGAGAATCCAAAGGTCTCTCAGATGATATATCCACTAATGCAAGCTGTCGATATTGCAAAACTCAAGGTAGATGTTGCTGTTGGTGGCATAGACCAGAGGAAGATACACATGTTGGCAAGAGAGAATCTCCCTAAGATAGGTTATTCTGCTCCAGTCTGTATCCACACACCCATCCTCCTCGGACTCGATGGTGAGAAGATGTCGTCCTCCAAAGGGAACTTCATATCTGTGGATGATAGTGAGGAGGAGGTGGAGGCAAAGTTAAAGAAAGCATTGTGTCCAGCCGGAATTGTAAAGGACAACCCAGTATTTGAGATATTCAGATACTTCATATTCCCAAAGTATGGGAGAATTGTGATAAAAAGACCCGAGAAATATGGAGGGGACATCGAGTTTGAGGACATAGGTGAGCTTGAGAAAGCGTTTATGACGGGAAGAGTTCATCCCCTTGATTTGAAGAAAAGTGCATCCACATACATAAATGAGATTCTCGAACCCGTCAGGATGGTTGTAAGTTAAGATTAATCGCTGTATGGAATATCTATGACCATCAAGTCATAAGCTATTTCGGTCTCTTCGAATGCCTCTCTCGCTTCCTTGCGTATCTGCTCAATCTCCTCGCTATGTCTTGCACTGATGTGTGTGAGTATTAGCCTTCTTACTCCAGCCTATTTTGCAGTGAGCGCTGCTTCTCTTGCAGTTGAATGAAGAAACTCTTTTGCAAGTTTCTCATGGTCTGATGTGAACATTCCGTCGTGTATGAGAAGGTCTGCGCCCTTTGCCTCTTCAACAACCTCACAACAAGGACGTGTATCCCCTGTATAAACAATCTTTCTCCCGGGTCTGGGGGGACCAACAACCTCAGATGGATGTATCACCCTGCCTTTCCATATTATGCTCTCCCCCCTATGAAGTTTTGAATAGAGGGGTCCTGGGGGGATTCCCAACACTTTTTCAGCCTTCTCTCTATTGAATTTGCCACGTCTCTCATCCTCAACCAGTGAATAACCAATCGATGGTACTCCATGTACAGTTTTGAAACATTTCATTGTGTATCCTTTCAACCTCACACTATCTCCGGGAGTGAGTTCTTTTATTTTTACCTCATAGGTGGGCTTGAAAAGTCCCATGAGATGAAAAAAGTTCTTCAGTCTTGTTATCCCTTTTGGGCCATATATTGCAAGAGGGTCTTTTCTTCCAAAAAAGGCAAGCGTCTGAAGTAGTCCGGGTACTCCAAGTACATGATCTGCATGTAAGTGAGTTATAAAGATTGAAGAGAGTTTTCCAAACCCTGCCTTTGCCCTCATCATCTGTTGTTGCGCACCTTCTCCACAATCCAACAATATGGACTCATGATCAGTTGCGACCACAATTGCAGAGGGGTTTCTATCCACTGTTGGAAGTGAACCTGCAGTTCCAAGGAATATCACTCTAAGCATGCAAGTAAGTGGAGTTTTTTACTCGTTTATATCGTTATCGAACTGTATAAGTATATGAACGTATACTAATATGTGAGGAGATGAGATGCCAAAGCGTACTAAATTGATTGATGACCCTTCAGAACTTGTTGTTCTGTTAAGGGCTCTTGCAACACCCCTCACAAAAAGCGTACTTTCCCTACTACTAAATAAGTGGTATACGATAAATGAGATTGCAGAAGAGCTCGAAGAATCAAAAGAAAGGATAGAAGAGTCTATACAAACACTTAGGAAATGTGCACTCCTTGATGTTGGGTGGAGAATGCCTGCACCTGGCGAAAAACCTGAGATGGAGTACCACTGTATATATGGAAAAGTTCAGATGAACATTAGATGCACAATGGATGAGCTTGCAGAGGTGCTAAATATTACATTTGCCAGTGATTGTGAGATTATGCCAGAGATTATGGAAATCGTGGAACATGTTAGAAAGGGAAATAAATCAATTTTAAATATATCAAAGGATATGAAAATTAGCCCAATTCGAGTAAAGTCTCTTGCCCGTCGCTCAGACGAACTTGTGGTAAAAGGACAGAGAATAGATTTGGCACAGGAAAGAATTTGATGGAGGAAAATATATGGTTGAAGTACTGCATCGCAAAAAAGATATCACGAAATTCCAGATTTTGGTTGAGATTGCTGCACATCAGCCAAATATAAAACAGAAAAAGATTGCTGAAAAGATAGGCGTTACACCACAAGCAGTATCAGAATACATAAAAGAACTCATAGAAGAGGGTCTCGTTCATAGCGATGGCAGAGTTAGTTATACTGTTACAAGCCGTGGAATAGAGTGGATACAAGAAACTGCATTCGAACTCAAAAGATATGCTGAATATGTTGTTGAAGATGTAATAAGTCATGTTGCAGTTTGGACTGCAATAGCAGACAAGGATGTTGATGGAGAAGAAAAAGTATCTGTATACATGAGGGATGGTCTTTTGTGGGCTGGTGAATACAACCCAAATTTACCCGCATCTGGGATTACCCTCTTTCCAGCAAATAAAGGGGAGGATGTGGGCATCAAAGATTTGAAAGGTATGATAGAACTCACAATAAAACCTGTGAAGATTGGTAGAGTTCCAAGAGTTGAACACGGTGGCTCAAGAAGAGTTGATATTGAAAAAATCAGAAGGATAATAGAAGAATGTGATTATACCTGCGTGATTGGTGTAGAGTCTCTTATTGCGCTTAGAAAAGCAGGTGTTGAAGCTGATGTAATGTTTGGTGCAAGTGGGAGTGTTGTTGAGGCTGCACAACATGGTTTGTCGGTATTTGTGTTGTGCCTGAACGACGAAGTACCACATCTACTGAGAAGGCTTGAGAACGAAGGTACAAGATATGAGACTGTAGAAATTTTGAAAGAGAAAGAGTAAGTATATATCTATGGTGTTGATATGGTTATATTCATGAACGGAAAAGCGGGGGATCGTCTTTTACGTACAACATGAGCTTGTTGGAAGAAAGGTAAGTGTTTTTGACACAACATTGAGAGATGGCGAACAGACTCCGGGAGTCTCTTTGACTATTGGAGAGAAGTTCATGATAGCTAACCAACTTGAAAAGCTCGGAGTCGATGTAATAGAGGCAGGCTTCCCGATAGCTTCCAAGGGAGAGAGACAAGCCGTCAAGAAGATTGCAAATGCAGGGTTGAATTCGAAAATATGCGGGCTTGCAAGGGTTGTGAAGGAAGATATAGATGCGTGCATAGATGCAGAAGTGGATATGGTGCATGTTTTTGTTTCCACCTCGGACATACAACGAGAACACACAATAAAGAAGTCAAGGGAAGAAGTCGTTGAGATTGCAGTAGATGCAGTCGAATATGTGAAAGAACATGGTGTCGAATGTATGTTCTCCGCGATGGATGCAACACGCACAGACATTGACTATCTCATTCATGTATACAAATCCGTTGAGTCTGCAGGGGCGGACATAATAAACGTTCCAGACACGGTTGGGGTGATGGTACCTTCAAGGATGTACAAGCTTATCCAAGAGATAGTCAAGAATGTTGATATACCCGTGGATGTACATTGTCACAACGACTTTGGTCTTGCGGTTGCTAACACACTCGCAGCATTTGAAGCGGGAGCGTCTGAAGTTCAGGTGACCATAAACGGGCTTGGTGAAAGGGGTGGAAATGCAGACCTGTCAGAGACCGTAATGTCTCTACATTGTCTTTACGGTGCTCGAACCAATATAAACACACGACTCATTGTTGAGAGTGCTAAACTCGTTTCAAGACTCACAGGCATACCGATAATACCCACAAAACCAGTTGTTGGAGAGAACGCGTTTGCACATGAGTCTGGTATACATACTCAAGGTGTCCTGATACGTTCAGACACATTCGAACCAGGTGTAATGACGCCCGAAATAGTGGGACATAAACGCAGGATAGTGATAGGAAAACATGCTGGAAGATATGCTGTAAGAGAGGCACTAAAAAAGGCTGGGTATTATCCTGATGATGAGCAACTGACTGCAATAATGGAAAGAATAAAAGAATTGGGTGATAAAGGCAAGAGAGTGACAGACACAGACCTCTTTGCAATAGCAGAAGATGTTCTCGGAAGAGGAAAAGAAAAGGAACACCCGATAGAACTCGATGAAGTTACCGTGATAACAGGTAATAAAATAACTCCAACGGCAGTCGTCAAGGCAAACATAAGGGGGAAAAAGAAAACAAGAGCTGAAACTGGTGTTGGACCTGTTGATGCTGCTGTGAATGCTGTAAAAGAGCTTATCGGAGACGAGTATAGAATTGAACTTCATGATTTCAGAATAGAGGCGATTACCGGTGGTTCTGATGCTCTTGCAGATGTTGTTATAGGTGTTGAAGATGAAAAAGGTAGAATTGTGAGTGCAAGAGCTGCAAAAGAAGATATAGTAATGGCATCTGTGGAAGCTTTGATAAACGCTCTGAACAGACTCATGAAATGAGTTACAACCTACGCAAGACAAAGTAAGTCATGAGTATTGCAACAACTGATAGTATGCCCTCTATTGGAAGCGTTGGTTTCTTATTTTCTGTTTCACTCTCTGCTTTTCCTCCCTCAGCTACTTGAGATGTATTATTCACATTTGTCTCTGTGAGATTAGTCGTCTCCACGGTTGTGTTTGTCTGGTTTGTCTCTACTATCTCTTCTTTCTTTTGTTCTTCTGATCCAAACAAAGCCTCAACACTTTCGAGAGTTATTATCCTGCTCATACCACCGACTCTTAGCTCAAATGTCCCTGGAGGTATCGGCTTCGTATTATATGAGTAGGTGAAATATCCTGATGAATCCGCCTTCAGCGACGTCCATGCTGTGATTGTTAAGTCTGAATATGATGCCCCCTCCACTGCATCACCCTTTATTCTTATATCGTATGTACCCGGAGGTACATTGCTCTGTGAAACGGTTGCTGTTCCACCACTGCCTTCCGAACTCTTTGTAAGCCATATCAAGATTTTTACAGATACGTCGAGTTTTTCACAATTCGTGGCAGACACTGTAAAACGGTTGTTAGAGGTGGGTATATTTACATCATAAAGATAGTACTTGAACTCACCTCCCTCCACTGGCACTCTCAACCTAAACATGACTGTTATAGGTACATCCTCATTCGGATCAGCATAGCCTTCTATCACAACCGTATCTCCTTGATAGGGATGTGATGGGTGGATATCAAACGTATTTACAGAGGCGCTTGCAGGGATTGCAAGCATCAGTATGATAAATACAAGATATCTCACCATGAGGACATCATATCTTCCTTAACCAATATATATGATGTGGTTTTTAACACAGATACATGAAGGCTGTTGTACTTGCTGCTGGAGAGGGGGCAAGGTGCAGACCTCTTACATTCACACGCTCAAAGGTGATGTTGCCCATTGCAAACAAACCCATCCTTGAATATGTTATTGATGCTCTTTCTTCATGTGGTATAAAAGAGATTGTGATGGTAGTTGGATACAAAAAAGAACTGATAATGGATTACTTCCGAGATGGTGTGGATTTCGATGTCTCGATAACTTATGGAGAGCAGAAAGCAATTCTTGGAACTGCCCATGCATTGAATGTGGCGAAGCAGAATATAGAAGATGGCGAATCGTTTTTGGTTATCAATGGAGATACTATCATAAATGCTGAGACCGTGATGGAGCTGTTGCAGGCAGAAACTCCATCAATTCTTGGTGTTTTGAGTGAATTACCAAGTCAATATGGGGTCATAATAGAAGAGAATGGTAAATTGAAGAGTATTATTGAAAAACCAAAGGAAGAAATTAGCTATTTGATAAATAGTGGCATATACTTATTTGATAGCTCTGTTTTTGATTACATAAGCAAACTCCTCATATCGGATCAGACTGAATATTCTCTAACAGATGTTATTCAACTCATGATTGAGGATAATGCTGAAATAGGTGTGATAAAGTCAAATGCCCTCTGGCTTGATGTTGTTTATCCATGGGACGTGCTCACAATCACACAACTACTCCTGAAAGAAGTAAAAACCAGTTTGAATGGAGAAGTCGAAGAGGGCGCAAAGATTATAGGAAATGTTGTGCTGGGAGAAGGTTCAATCGTAAGGAGTGGATGCTATATCGTTGGCCCCACGGTTATAGGAAGAAACTGTGAGATAGGTGCAAATACGACAATACTGCCCTCAACAACAATCGGCGATAACACAACTATCTCTACCAATTCCCACATTGAGAATTCTGTGTTATTTGGTCATTCATTTGTGCAATCTGGTGCATTCATCTCAAACTCAATCATTGCCTCGTCTCTCGTCTCTGGCTCACACCTTTCAACAGAGGTTGCTGAGAAGCCAAGGGTTGAGGTTGAGGATGATGTCATGAGATGTCCAGGAAAGCTTGGAACCATAGTAGGAGACGACTGTTCTCTAGGATGTGGCGTGATACTTACATCTGGAAGTGTGATTGGGGGTGAGTGTGTTGTGAGTTCTGGCAAGATTATAAAAGGATATCTTCCTGTTGGTTCGAAGGTGGTGTGAAGTTGTGTGGGATTGTTGGCTATATTGGATACAAAAATGCAACTGACGTGCTGATTAACTCCCTTCTCAGACTAGAATACAGAGGATACGACTCATCTGGTATTGGTGTGATAACAGACAATGGAATCGTTGTAAAGAAAACTGATAGAGACATTGCACATCTTAGAGAGCTTTGTAGAGACCTGAAAGGAAAAGTAGGTATAGGACATACACGGTGGGCTACACATGGAAAGCCATCTGTCATAAATGCCCATCCCCACGTATCGGATGGTGTTGCTGTCGTCCATAATGGCATCATAGAGAACTATCTTTTCCTCAAACAAACCCTCATGAGTCAGGGCTATCAGTTTATCAGTGATACAGATACAGAAGTAATAGCCCATCTGATTCATCACAATATCCAAAATGGCTTCAATCTTTTCAATGCTGTTCTTGAAAGTATAAAATCACTTCAGGGTTCATTTGCGCTGGCGATTATTTATGAGAATGAACCAGACAAGATAATAGCTGTCAGGAAAGATAGTCCGCTTGTTATAGGTATGGGAGATAAAGAGATGTTTATATCATCAGACATCCCTGCAATTCTTCCCTATACGAGAGAAGTAATTCAAATGATGGATAACGAGATTGCAATTGTGAAGTCTGATAATGTTTCGTTTTTCGACATTTCAGGAAATACTATTGTCAAAACACCCACAACAGTGGAATGGGACATAGAAGCTGCTGAAAAGGCAGGATATGAACATTTTATGCTCAGAGAGATTCATGAGCAATCGGCTGTTATTGAGGAGACATACAGAGGAAGATTATCTGAGCTTGAAGGTGTGAAGCTTGAAGAGATTGCATTAGATGATATCATAGATGATATCGAAAAGATTGTCATCATTGGATGTGGTACATCATACCATGCCAGTCTTCTCGGAAAA
This sequence comes from Methanomicrobia archaeon JdFR-19, assembly GCA_002010075.1. GTDB lineage: Archaea > Halobacteriota > Methanosarcinia > DSM-18856 > Methermicoccaceae > JdFR-19. The sequence goes on from MTMG01000017.1 coordinate 164,306, forward strand.
TACATCTTTGAGAGACTATGTCTTCTCCATACAGATGTGTGGTATGCATCAGAATTCAGATATGCTCCCGTTCTCGTAGATAAAAACACCCTCTCAATCGCAATTACACAATCTGGCGAAACAGCGGATACGAAAGAGGCGATAAAAAACATAAAAGCTCATGGATTTCCAACACTTGCAATCACAAACGTAGTCGGTAGTTCGATTACGCATGAGGTCGATTACGTCTTTTATACGCGTGCTGGTCCGGAAGTTGGTGTTGCAGCCACAAAAACCTTCACAGCCCAAGTTATTGCTCTTCTACTCCTCGCAATATACTTTGGAGCAAAAAGGAACACAATCTCGCGAAACGAAGTCATAGAGTATGTGAGAGAGATCAAAAGACTGCCATCGCTTATAAGAAAGGTACTTGATTAGGAGGATAACATAAAGAGAATAGCAAAGAAGATTGCATACCATAATGATGTGTTCTTTATAGGCAGGAACATCAACTATCCGGTTGCCCTTGAAGGAGCATTAAAACTCAAAGAAATATCTTATATCCATGCAGAAGGTTATCCTGCGGGTGAGCTGAAACATGGTCCTCTTGCTCTTATAACAACAGATGTGCCAGTTGTTGCTCTTGTCTCAAGAGACCATGTATACGAGAAGATGCTGTCAAACATCAAAGAAGTGAAAGCAAGGGGAGCTTATGTAATAGCCATAGGTGAGGATGATGTGGTGGGGATGTTTGTTGATGAATTCATGAAGATACCATCAACATCCCCCCTATTTTCACCAATACTATCCAACATCGTACTCCAACTCCTTGCCTATCACACCGCAAAGATTCTTGATAGGGAAATAGACAAACCAAGAAACCTTGCAAAGAGTGTTACAGTTGAGTGAGGTGATACATATGAAATCAAAAGTATCTATAGTTGGTGCAGGTATGGTTGGAAGTACCGTTGCCCAGCGACTCGCCGAGATGGAGATTTGTGATATAATTCTGGTCGACATCGTTGAAGGGATGCCACAGGGCAAAGCTCTTGACCTCTTGGAAGCTTCGCCACTTGTAGGATACGATGTTGATATTGTGGGAACAAATGAATATGAGACGATAGAGGACTCTGACATCGTTGTTGTGTGTGCTGGTGTTCCAAGAAAACCGGGTATGTCAAGAGAGGATTTAGCCTCAATAAATGCATCAATCATGGGAAGCATATGTAATGAGGTGAAAAAATATGCAAATGATTCAATAGTGATTGTAGTAACAAACCCGCTTGATGCAATGGTATACGTGGCAAACAAAAATCTTAGTTTTGAGAGGGAGAGAGTTATTGGAATGGGGGGGCTTCTCGACTCCTCAAGATTCGCTTACTTTGTTGCTTCTGAGTTAAAATGTTCTGTAAGAGATGTGCAAGCTCTTGTGTTGGGGGGGCATGGTACCCACATGTTACCCTTACCCCGTTATACTACGGTCAGAGGGGTGTGTATAGAGAAATTACTACCTCCCGCCACCATAAAAACTCTTGTTAAGAGAACAATAAATGCAGGAGCTGAAATTGTCTCGCTTTTGAAGAGTGGTAGTGCATTCTATGCGCCATCTGCAGCAGTTGCATAGATGGTTAACTCGATTATCATGGACAGAAAACTGCTCATCCCATCTTCTATCTTGCTCAAAGGGGAGTACGGAATTAGCGACTCTTGTACCGGCGTTCCAGTTATTCTTGGAAAGAATGGTGTGGAAGAGGTCATCAAACTTGAACTCAATGAAGATGAGATAGAAGTTATGAAGATGGCTGCAGAGGATGTTATCTCACTCGTCTCCTGAACTCTAGCACTCTCCTTGATAAATCATCAAAATCAGAGTCTTGAATGACACACTCTATCTTCTCAATCCATGCCTCGGGTATGGAGGAGATTCCGTCCCTCGCTCCTATGATTGCCCCAGCCATTGACGCTATTGTATCCGAGTCTCCGCCCTATATCTACGACACACACTCCTCAAAACTGAGATGTTTGGCAAGCATGAAGAAAACACATGGAACTGCTTCTCTTGTCTCTATTCCTCCCCCAAAAAATCTGATAGCATCAGTGTATTCATAGTCTGCAGACATCTCTACCGCTCTCTCAATGAGATATGAGAGCAATGTTCCTGAGTGCTTGCTCCCACATCCTCTCTTTTCTATCTCACGTGCACCCTCTATTCCCTCTGCTATTGGGTCTCTTCCAGCAAGACAAGCCCATACAGCACATGCAACTGCACACGCACCTGCAATTGCAATGTTGGTTCCGTGAGTCACTAAAGCCACTCTGATCGATGTCTCTATTACATCCTCTTTATCCTCAAAAAGAAGACCGATGGGTGGGGACCTCATGGCTGCTCCATCTGTTGTTCCACTAGTTGGTATAAAATCTGGATTGCACTCATACTCCTCAAGAGCTTTTTTGGTCGTTGGACCAATTCTTTCCATTCCTGCCTCTCTCATTCTCCTCGCAATATCCTTTCTGTCAACTCTGTTGAGTTCAAGTATGCTCGTAAGCGTGAGTAAAGCGAAAATTGTGTCATCTGTTATCATCCACTCATCACAACGTTCGTGCATCTAAGCTTCCTCAGGACTCATTCCCTCAAATGGTTCTCCCATGGCATCTCCAACCGCGAGACCAACCAAGCATCCCTTTATTTTCTTGAGCATATTGAAAAACTTAAAATACTCACTATTAAATAGTTGAAGTTATAAGAAATAGGAGGGGAAAGCGTCATGAGAAGTTTAAAAGCAGTAGTTATTTTTCTGGCGATTACATTGGCCTTTGCAATTCCGTCGTTTGGAGCTCCGCTTGTGAACGTCAACGTCTCAACTGAGCATTTTGTGATATACGACCACACATCCAATTTGGAGAGTGGTAACTGGATAGAACTGAGTGGAGGAGATTCGGTGCCAGCTCCAACCATTACCATCGAATACGATGTGGATAGCAGTACAAAGACCTATACCTCCTCAGGAAAGACAATATCTATCACAAGCACCAAGACGTCTGACACAATCTCCTATCCTATCACAGAGCATATGCTATATACTGCAGGGGATAATGTCAGTGCAAAGTTCTATGGTGAAAGTGGTTTGAGTGGTACGACTGTTGATTTCTATTTGTGTCCAGTATCTCTGAGTGATGTAAGAAGCGCTGTTAACAACGCCATAAAAGGAGACACATCCACGTTCAGAAACATTCTCAACTCAGGCACTGTTAAAAGCACAACACTTGACACAAACGGAGATGGAAATGTACAGTTTAATTCAGTCTCTGCAGGAGATTACGTCCTATTTGTGACTAACGACATAACAAATCCGTTGACTGACGATATTACGGTGTACTCCATGACACTGGTGGAAGTGCTTGATTATGACATCAGTGTGGATGCTCCAGACTCCGTTTTTAAAGGAAATGACCTCGAGGTTGAGGTTGAGGTCGATACAACCAACACTGGACCATATCACTATGGAGCGGTTCTTGTGAAGGACTCTGCCTACAAGGGACAAATCGAACTTACTTCTGACACAACAAAAGATGGAACAGACCTAGAAATAAACTCAGTTGGTATAGTAGATGGATTCGATTTGATTGACTTGACGGTCGCAAACGCCCAGAGCTACATCCCTCAGATGATCGGAAGTGGGAAAGGAACCATAACAATAAACCAGAATGTCAATTCAAATTCTTCAACAATATCGCTGATTACAAACGACCTTGAAGTAGGAGACTACTACCTGATTGTGGGAGTCTTTGATAAGTCAGGTGGAAAGAAAATAGTTGGGATGGATGTCCAGAGTATTAAGGTGATTGCACCTCCACAGCCAACTGTACAAGAGGTAGTACAACCCACAGAAGAAGAGGTACCACCTGCCGAGGAGGTGACTGAAATCACTGTTGCAGTCACAGTCACACCAGAAGCTCCAGTGACCATAGACGTTG
>MTMG01000013.1 GCA_002010075.1 Methanomicrobia archaeon JdFR-19
TCGGCCCAATCCCCATTGTCTTCGGCTCAAACTACAAATGGGCCGTTTTTGCAATGATACTTACCCTCATTCTAATGTCGGTGGCTTTCATATGGATGTACTCATACTGAACTGGAGGGGTCCAGATGACCCACTTGCAGGTGGCTCAGAGACGTATTTGATGGAGGTTGCAAAGAGACTCTCCTCAAAATACAGAATAACGCTGGTCTGCAGAAGACCGAAAGGACTTCCAAAGGAGGAAGTTGTGGATGGTGTGCGAGTTGTGAGGGTAGGGGGGCAGTATACAGTATATTTGAGAGCTGCTCTTGAGTATATGAAAAGAGGTGCGGATTTTGTGATAGACAACATAAATGGCATCCCCTTCTTCACCCCTCTCTATGTCAGGAAGCCAAAGCTCGCTATAATCCACCATCTTGCAAGAGAGATATTCTTTCTGGAGCTACCCTATCCACTTGCAGTGGTGGGGTGGCTGGCAGAGAACTCGATACCCTTCATATACAGAAAAGTGAAGTTCGGAGTCGTGAGTTAGAGTACATATTCAGAAGTTGTGAAGTTCGGAATACCAAAAGAGAATGTGAGCATACTTGGTGAGGGAATAAATCCGCCGAGGTTGAGAGGCTTTCCAAAAGAGAAAGAACCCACCCTCATCTATGTCGGGAGACTCAAAAAATACAAGAGGGTGGAGATGCTTATTGAAGCATCTACCATACTGAAAAACGAGTTCCCTGGGTTGAAGGTGTGGATAGTTGGAAGCGGAGATATGGAGCCTGAACTAAAGAAAAACTCCAAAGAATGGATTCATTTTTTTGGATTCGTAGATGAAAAAAAGAAATGGGAGCTTCTTGAGAGGGCATGGATATTCGTGATGCCTTCTGTAAAGGAGGGATTCGGTTTGACAGTTGCAGAGGCTGAGGCGTGTGGTCTTCCTGCGGTAGGCTTCAACGTTCCAGGAATCAGAGATTCGATTTAGGACAGATACTCGGGGTTGCTGATTGATGAGGAAACACCTCAAGCACTTGCTCGAGGGATAAAATGGCTTCTTGAGGATGATAGATGGACACACTTTGGAAAGAATGCAAAAGAATGGGCAAAAAAATTCAGTTGGGATGAGGTTGCAAACAGACTGGACAAACTAATACAGGGTGGTTGAATGGATAAAAATGAAATCAGCGAAGTAAAGTTCATAGGAGTTCCCACAAGGATAATTAAACCCGGAGATGACATCTTTGAGTGTTTTATCGAGGCGATTGAGAACAATGGAATTGAGATACAAGATGGGGATATAATCGTGGTCTCGGAGTGTGCGGTTGCGAGTGCAGAAGGCAGGATAATCAGATTATGTGAAGTATCACCCAGCACCAAGGCAGTAGAACTTGGGAAGAAGTATTCGATAGAACCAGAACTCATGGAGCTAATAATCAAAAGCTCTGATGCAATAGTGGGGGGCATCCCTGGGTTCGTACTTACACTCAAAGATGGATTTCTCTGTCCAAACGCAGGAATCGACTCATCAAATGTGCCAGAGGGTTGTGTGGCTCTCATGCCAGAGAACCCAGAAAGAAGTGCGAAAGAGTTGAGGATGAAGATTGAGGAAAAGACTGGTAAGAAAGTGGGGGTTGTAATCGCAGATTCAAGAACCCACCCTCTAAGACTCGGATGTGTTGGTATCGCTCTCGCATGCTCTGGTTTTAGGGGAGTGAAGGATATGAGAGGAAAACTTGATCTGTTTGGCAAACCACTCAAAATAACGAGAAGTGCTGTTGCAGATAACATCGTTTCAGGAGCTCAGCTCGTGATGGGAGAAAGCGATGAGGGAGTACCTTTTGTGATTGTTCGCGGGGTTGATGTGGAGCTCGACAGTTCTGATGAACCAATCCCAACCATCCCTCCAGAAGAATGTCTTTATTTTGGTTTGATTAGAAGCTTATAAACTTCCTATGAATCTCCACAAAGAATCCCCAACATAATGCACATTTTTAACAACTTTCCCTCTTCTTCCAGCCATCTCTCCCCCATCCACCAGAGCCTTCCCTATGCACAGATATTTTCCATGCCCCCCCTCTTTGACAAACACCGTATCACCTACACGAATTGACTCATCTGAATAGACAACACCCGGCCCCATAACGTCAGCCCCCCTCACAATATGAGGAACAGCCCCTCTATCCACAACAATCTCTCCCTTTGAAATGCCATTTTTAAGAGCAAAGTTCAGAGTTGGAACAATCTCATCTTTCAAATAAAGAGCTATGGCATCTCTATTGACGAGAACGATACCTTGAAACTCAGCATGGTCGATAACAACGTATTCCATCCTGTCTTCTAACGTGTAGCCCTCACACCATCTCTTGAGTGCATTCAAGACCTTCTTCACCTCACCCCCTCTCAGATGATGTCTCTTTTTTACCTTCAATTCCCTCACCAATTGTTCTTAATTCGATAAGTTTAAGTAGAGTGCGGTGGATGATGCATTTGCCAGCTGTTATCAGGAAGGTGAAGGTTGGATGGGAACAAGACCTCTTGATGTTCTTAATGATGCTCTTGGTAGTTCGGTTCTTGTCAGGTTGAAGGGTGCGAGAGAGTTCAGAGGAACTCTCACGGGTTATGACATCCACATGAACCTCGTGCTTGAAGAGGCAGAGGAGATATTGGAGGATGGAACGAGAAAGCTGGGTGTTGTGATTGTAAGAGGAGACAATATTGTTTATGTCTCTCCATAAGGTGGTGCTATGTCGAAGGGAACACCCTCGATGAAAGGAGGAAAGAAGACTCACATCAGATGCAGGAGATGTGGTAGAGTTTCATATCACAAACGCAAAAAGGTTTGTGCTTCTTGTGGGTTTGGTCGTTCTGCGAGGAGGCGTTCCTACAGCTGGAGGAAGAAATAATGCCTCGCAGGTGATTCAATTGAGGGATGCGTGTGGGGTAGTTGGAGTGTGTTTAACACAAGACTCCACAAGAGACGTATTTCCCGTTTTATATTATGCATTGTATGCTCTCCAACACCGAGGGCAAGAATCTGCTGGCATCTCCATTTTCAGAGAGAGAATGATAACAAAGAAAGGGATGGGTCTTGTGAGCGATGTATTCACCAATGCATTCACCTCGGTTTTGGAAGGGAAGATAGGAATAGGGCATGTTAGATACTCAACAACAGGAGAGTCAGATATTATAAACTGCCAGCCATTCGTTGTTAGTTCCGAGGGAAGAGAAATCGCAATTGCACATAATGGTAATCTTGTGAATGTTATTGAGTTGAAACGTGAGCTTCAGAAGGAAGGTGCAGTTTTCATATCAACATCAGACACCGAGGTGATTGCCCAGTTGCTTGCGAGGGAGATGAGGAGAAGAGACGAACTTGAAGCAATCTCCTTTTTGATGAGGGTTTTGAGAGGTTCTTACTCTCTTGTCATTCTGATAAACGATACACTCTATGCAATCAGGGACCCATATGGTGTGAAACCGCTGTGCATAGGAAGATTGGAGGATGGATATGTTGTTGCCTCGGAGAGTGCGGTTATCGATACACTCGAGGGAAAACTCATGAGGGATGTGAAACCGGGCGAAGTCATCATCATCAGGGATGGAGAAATGGAGAGTCAGAGGCTGTACAAACTAAACACAAAAGCTCATTGTGTGTTTGAATACATATACTTTGCAAGACCAGACTCCATAATAGATGGGAAATTAGTGTACGATGTCAGGATGAAGATTGGAGAGACGCTATGGGATGAACATCCTATCGATGCAGACATCGTATCTCCTGTTCCAGACTCTGGAATCACCTTCGCCATCGGATTCTCTCGACGTTCAGGAATTGAGTACCTTGAAGGTCTCATAAAGAACAGATATGTTGGGAGAACGTTCATCATGCCAGCCCAGAGAGAGAGGGAGCTTGCTGTGAGACTCAAGCTCAACACCATCAGCTCAAACATAGAAGGGAAAAATGTCGTGCTTGTTGATGACAGTATCGTCAGAGGGACAACCTCGAGGAGGATAGTTGATATGGTCAGGGCATGCAATCCGAAGAGCATACATCTGAGAATAGGAAGCCCACCAATAAAATCGCCTTGTTATCTTGGCATAGACATGCCAACACGTGAGGAGTTGGTGGCATCATCCAGAACCACAGATGAGATTGCTCGTGTTGTCGGTGTGGACTCTCTTGGATATCTGAGCATTGATGGGCTTGTGGATGCGATTGGCATGGGGGAAGATGATTTATGTCTCGGGTGTCTCACAGGAGTTTATCCAATGGAGATACCTGGAGAGAAATGTAAAGCTATTCAGGCAAGGCTATCCAATTACATAATATGACTTATAAATATAACCTAAAATTTTTAGGGATACCTATTTTTATTCCTAACATATATAGTGGTGTGTGGTGTCTTAGATGGATGCAGGTGTAGGTCTGATGAACAAAGTACGTCTGAATGAACTCAAACCACACGAGGAGGGTGTGGTTGTGGAACTCATGGCAGGTAAAGGCTTGACCAGAAGACTGTGTGAGATGGGGATAGTTCCCGGAGCAAGGGTTAAAGTTCTTCTAATAGGACACGGTCCAATTGTAGTTGAGACAATGGGTTCAAGAATTGCCATTGGAAAGGGAATGGCATCCAAGATTCTTGTTGAGAAGATTCGTAAATGAGCAGATACATCATGATTATTGGTTTATGGAGAGTACATAAATGAGAACAGACACTCCACAAACTCAAATTAGGAAGTCAGGAGTGAGAATTGCTCTGATAGGCAATCCTAATGTTGGAAAGACCACTCTTTTCAATGAGTTGACAGGAGCCAATCAGAGCATTGGAAACTGGCCCGGTGTTACAGTTGAGAAGAAGGAGGGAGTTTTTGTCCACAAAGGTGTTAGAGTGGAGGTTGTTGACCTCCCTGGGCTGTATGGTTTTGGTTCTGACTCGGTTGCAGAGAAAATAGCGAGGGATTACCTCATAAACGAGAAACCAGATGTTGTTGTGGACATTGTGGACGCCTCAAATCTCATGAGAAATCTGTACCTTACACTCCTCTTGCTTGAAATGGATGTTAATGTGATAGTTGTCTTGAATATGTTCGATGAAGCCACAAAGAGCATGAAAATAGATGTGGATATGCTCTCCGAACTTCTTGGTGTTCCTGTTGTACCAACAGTTGCGAAGAGGGGGGAGGGAATAGGTGAGCTGAAGGATGCAATATTGAAAGAGGCTGGAAAGTCAAGGAGGAGCTTTGTAGGTTATGGAGAAGATGTTGAAACCATTATTACAAAAATAGAGCAAGAGCTTGATAACCTGCCCAAGACAATTCCCCCGAGGTGGGTTGCTCTCAAACTTCTCGAGGGAGATGAGGAGATAAAGGAAATCGTTGGAGAGGTGCGTTTGGAAGATATGCCCAACATCAGAGGGGACGTCATTCTTGCTCAAAGGAGGTACGAGGCAATACGCAATATATTGAGGCTGTGTGTTGAGAAAAAAGGAGAGAGGTGGAAGATAACTGACAGAATTGACAAGCTCATCCTCCACAAATATCTTGGTTACCCAATATTTTTGATAATCTTGTGGGGGGCTTTTGTTTTCTCGTATAGAGCATCTGCCCCAATATCAGACCTGATAGATTCATTTTTCTCGATTCTCGGTGAGTACTCTTCATCTTATTTGAGTGGTACAGTTGGCTCTTTTGTGTCTGGTGCAATCATCTCAGGTCTCGGGTCTGTGCTTGTGTTTATCCCACCGATATTCTTTGTGTTCTTTGTCATTGCTGTACTCGAGGACACAGGATACATGGCAAGAGTTGCATTCCTCATGGACAGAGCAATGGGGGTTGTTGGGTTGAGCGGGAAGTCATTCATACCACTGGTTCTCGGATTTGGATGCAATGTACCAGCGATAATGGCAACCAGAACGATTGAGAGTCAGAGAGAAAGAATTCTTACAATACTCATCAATCCGCTGATGTCTTGTAGTGCGAGACTCCCTGTGTATGTTCTGATTGCCGGAGTATTTTTCAGAGAAAATGCAGGGACTGTGATATTTTCAATGTACTTACTCGGAATACTGCTTGCAATGGTTCTTTCTGTGGTGTTTGGTAGAAGTGTTCTGAGAGGAGCACCTTCCCCCTTCATAATCGAGCTTCCACCATATCGTATTCCATCGGTAAAGACAGTTCTCATGGCTACATGGACGAGAGGAAAACATTTCCTTGAAAAGGCGGGAACTGTGATATTTGGTGTTGTCATCCTCGCATGGTATCTCTCATCCTACCCAACTGGGACGATTGAAGGATCATATCTTGCCCAGATTGGACAGTTTCTCTCGCCTTTGATGGAACCCCTTGGGTTTGACTGGAGAATTACATCTGCACTTCTGATGGGCTTTCTTGCAAAGGAGGCGGTGGTTGGCACACTTGGAGTTCTTTACGGAACTGAGCTTTCCACTGCCCTTTCAGCCTCGATAGACCCCGTCAGTGCATATGCATTCATGGCGTTTACATTGCTATATGTTCCGTGTGTCGCTGCAATGGCGGTAGTGAGACAGGAGACAGCTTCATGGAAATGGACTGCATTCGTTATTTTGTATGAACTTTTACTCGCATATACAGTCGCCCTATTCATAGTCTTGATAGGTAGATTGATATTTTAAGGAGGGAGAAATGGTAGTGTGATAACCAGAAGAGTGGAAGACTATCTGGAGGCAATATACACAATCTCACTGAAAAAGGATTATGTGAGAGTGAAAGATATCGCCAGCGAACTCAACGTCAGGCCAGCTACCGTTACCGAAATGATTCAGAAACTCGGAGAGATGGGACTTGTGAGCTATGAGAAACATGGCCCGATATCACTCACATCAAAAGGACTTGAGATAGGGATGAGTGTGAGGGACAGACATGATAACTTGAAGAAGCTACTGCTCATAATTGGTGTTCCAGAGGACATTGCAGAGAGTGATGCTTGCATAATGGAGCATTATTTACATCCAAAAACAGTAGAGCATATAAAGAAGTTCGTAAAATTCGTCGAAACATCGCCAACCACACCAAAATGGATAAAGCATTTTAAGGAATATGTAGATACAGGAGTGCATTCATGCGATAGATAAATTCAATCAATTTTCTCGATTGCCCCGTATCTACATGTCCGCATACACACAGCACACCCACTGCACTTTTCGAGGTCTATGTGTGCCTTATCTTGGAGAGATATGGCTCTGTATGGGCAAACCGCAACACATTCTCCACATCCCACACACCTCTCCATAAGCACAACACACTTTGCCATGGAGGATGTAGTGGAGGTTGAAGCATATGAAGGTATTAGTTGCTGAATATGCTTATGCAACCGAATTCCAGCCTCTCATCAACGAGGGAATTGCCATGCTCTCCACACTCGTTCGTGATTTTGAGGAGTGTGGATGTGAAGTTGAATATCTCGCTCCACTCAGGGCGAAACATTTAAAATGGGGGAGAGGTGTTCCATGCTCTGATTTTGAGAGAGATTTTGAGCAGAGACTCAAATATGTGGATGCAGCTCTCGCAATAGCTCCAGATGATATGCTCTATCAACTCAATAGCGTAGTAGAAGAATATTGTGTAAATCTTGGATGTCCACCGAAAAGTGCGGGAGAGTGTGCTGATAAAAGAGCAACTTATCAGGTGTTGAAAGAGAATAACATTCCAACCCCAGAGCCATGGAAGGGTAAGGGAATGTGCGTCGAGAAGCCAAGGTTTGGATGCGGTTCTGAGGATGTGTTCATAAGCGATTGTCCCTCAGGCGAGGGATGGGAATTTGTTGGAGGGATGAGTATGAGTGTGGGATGTGTGGTCTCTGACTCGTGCGCCATTCCACTCACCTTGAATCTTCAGAGGATTTTGATGAAACCAGAGGGAAAGGGAATAAGGGTGGAGTACATAGGGAACACAGTTCCTTACCACCATCCAAAGAGAGAAGAGTCATACGAAATTGCCATAAAAGCTTGTAAAGCACTTGGGTGTAGAGGATATGTGGGGGTGGATGTTGTTGTTGGAGATGATGTGTGGGTGGTGGATGTTAATCCGAGACCTACAACCTCAATAATCGGTGTGAGTGAGGTGCTTGAGAGAAGGGTTGGTGAATTGATTCTTAGAGCAAGGGTTCCAGAGTTCATTGGTGGGCTTGAGGAGATTCCACAGAGATTGAGGACAAAGGGGGTGTTCTCGTTCACAAAGTACGAACTTCCATCAATCCTTGCCAGCATGTTTTCCTAATGATACAAAGCTTGCAAGCAATGCCTCAAGCTGTATCCTCTCATTTGCTCCTTCTGTGAGTCTGAAGTCTGCCTCTCCCACTCTATCCATTAATTCAATCCTCAGCTTTTCGGGTAGCTCGATTTGGGTAAGCACTCTGTGGAGTTGAAGCAGTATATCATCCCCTGCAAGCCCATCTTCGAGCATGAACGAATCGAGGATTTTTCTTGCACTGAGAAAATCCCCTGCCAAGGCTGTTTTGACGAGCTCCTCCATCTTTTCGGGTCTTACAAAGGATGCAACATCATATATGGTTTCCACATCTATCTTTTTGGTGAGCATGGCAGCTGCTTGAAGGACATTCACAGCCCTTCTCATGTCTCCAGAAGCCACATACACGATTGCCCCCATTCCATCTGGGGTGATGGTTATCTTCTCACACTTTGCTATATACGAGAGCCTCTTCTCGATTGCATCGTCAGATATCGGCTTGAACCGGTAAATGGCACATCTTGACTGTATGGGCTCTATTATCTTGGATGAGTAGTTGCATGAAAGAATGAATCTGCACGTTCTTGTGTACATCTCCATCGTTCTTCTCAGTGCTGACTGGGCATCTGGTGTGAGGGCATCGGCTTCATCGAGGAATATTATTCTGAAGCCCGCACCTATGGGGGCAGTTCTTGCAAAGTTCTTTATCTTCTCTCTCACGACGTTTATACCTCTCTCATCGCTCGCGTTCAACTCCACGAAATTTGATGACCAGCCCTCTCCAAAGGTTTCACGAGCCAGACAGATTGCACAGGCTGTCTTACCCACACCAGGGGGGCCTGAAAACAGAAGGTGTGGCATGCTCTTCTGCTTCACATATGCTTTAAGTCTCTCAACTATGTGGTCCTGTCCCACCACCTCGTCCAGTGTTTTGGGACGGTACTTCTCAACCCAGACCTCCTCCACAATTCCATCCATCACATCTCATTACAACCCATTATTATTAAAGTTAGTCAGATGTTGCGGTTTAGCTTCTGCAACTTCTTCCTGTACTTCTTGTGATAATCCTCTTCCCTCGTGAAATGCACAAGCACCTTCATCACCCACTCATCTTGATGTCGGACATAGATGTCAAGCTCATGTTCAATATTTGGCTCAAGATTGCGAATGAAATACATCATCCTGTCCAATACTCTATCTCTGTTCTTTCCTCTGAATATGATCATATTCTACCTCCAAATACGAATGCCTTGGGTTTTTTTATTTTGTGAGATGCCCACACAGCCAAAGCGAGAGCAATGACATGGTCGTCATGCTCCTCCACACCAAACATCGTCAGCTCTGTCAGAAGTCTCTGATTTCTAATCAGTTTCAGCTCCCCATTCTCAAGTGCAACCCTCAACATCTCAATAAGTTCGAGCTTTGAGCGTGTGGTGAAAACAAACGGTTCTATGGGCAGATGAGAGTCCCATTTGAGCATATCTACCACCGCCTCGCCCACGCCAGTAGCATCTATCACTATGCGCCTGAAATTGAATTTTGAATGAAGCTTTTTCAGTCTCTCTGAAATGAGAGGGTATGGTATCTTTTGATAAGTTTCAATCTCAACAACCTCCAGAACCCCATGAATCTCTTTTACAACAACGAATACGGTATAATCAACGTGTTTTGCAAGGTCAACCCCACAGTAAAATGACTGCTCATTTGCATAACTCCCCATTTCTCTATCATCCGCATCGACAACCGCCCCCATGACAAGCGAGTAAGGAAATACACAGTTCTCATGCTCCACGAACTCTGCGAGATACTCCTGTCGGAATGCAAGTTCAGACATTCTATTGCGTTCTTCATCCAGAAACTCTTTCGAGATGTGTGGGCAATCGTTAACAGAGAACTCATGATGGGAGAATCCATCATCCAGCCAAGCTCTGTAGAAATAACCTTTTTTCCCGAAGGGAGTTGATACGAGTATCAGCCTTCCGTTCGTAGCGGCAAGCATAGGTGTAATTGTCTCGTACAGCGTGTCTGGCACGAATGCAGCCTCATCCACAATCACCATATGGGCAGAGTATCCACGGATAGTGTATTCAGAGGCGGGGAGAGACAGAATTCTTGACCCATTACATAACTCGAGTTCCGAGGATGTATCTTTACATACTGGTATATCCAGCCTTGATACAAATCTTCTTATTTTCCTCAACAGTTCTGAAGACTGGCGGAGCGATGGAGAGATTATGAGTATTGTTTTGTTGGGCATGATGGCAAATTGAATGGTGAGTAGAGCAACCGCTGTCGATTTTCCTGTCTGTCTTCCAGCCTTCACAACTATGCGGGACGATGTGTCTTTCAGAAAGGATAATTGGTATTTGTATGGACGCAGAGAGAGTTGTTTCATGAGGTACACAGGGTCAAGGGCGAGAAGAATCAGGCGAAGATATCTCACTCTTCAACCTCCTAATAATCCGGTTTCTGTATCTCTTTGGAAGCTCTTCGAGTATGATCCAGAATCCATCCTCATGCACTTCATCATGGTCAAGAGCAAGCTTGTGAAGTAGGGAGTAATAGTTTGAGGCGGTTTTGAAATCTTCCTTCTCTCTCATGATTTTGAGGTCTTCGAGCATCATCTCAACCAGCATTTGTATCAACTCCCTGTCCATGTTTTTCTATTTGCATCATCTGTAGATATGGAATATGAAATTCGATACATTTTTTTACAATAGACGTGATGTGTGATGCTGTGAGCAACGGAAAAAATACAAAGAGTGAGAGAACATAGAAAGACTTGGAAGTTTTGGCTGAACTTGCCATAAGCTTTGGATCATCGAAGGCGATACCAATCGACGCTTCTTAGGTTGTCGTTGATGAAAGGGTGAGACTCAAATGTCTTGTTCCAAGATGTGAGAACTATGGTGTTAATTTGATGTGTCCCCCATTCACACCCCCTCCCCAGGAGTTTAGAACAATACTTTCCAGATATTCATATGCGTTGTTGGTTGCAGTTGAGCATATTGACCCACCTCACCCCTCCAAAAATTCGAAAGAGGAAGTTGTGAATGAGCTTGCAAAATCTTCGAGAGTTCTTTCAGACATCATGCTCATGCTGGAGAGAGAGGCACTTAGAATGGGATACAGGTTTGCAGCAGGACTTACTGGGGGCGAGTGCATGTTCTGCGATAGTTGTGTTGGACTTGGTGGAAGGTGCAAACACCCATTCAAAGCCCGCCCCTCAATGGAAGCAATGGGAATAGATGTGGTTGCCACATTGAAGAATGCGGGTGTCGAACTCAATTTTCCAGTTGAGGATAGACTCACATGGTGGGGCCTTCTCCTCTTTGATTGATTCTGATTTGTTTCAACCTTCTAAGAATCTCAACACCATCATGAAATCTCACGGGTTTCTCATCAATTCCAAGCTCTTCGAAAATTCTCACGATTGTGGGCGCTTTGAGTCCAACAGACTTTAAAAGCTCCCCATCGCTGAGAATCCTTTCTGCAACCCCCTCTTCTACTATCTCTCCTTTGTCCATCACAACAATCCTTTCACAAACCTCTGCTGCAAATTCAATATCGTGGGTTGCCACTACCACTGTGTGCGGGAAGGTTAGAAGAAGCTCCATCAGACTCTCTCTCATTTTTGGGTCCAAGTTGCTCGTTGGCTCATCCAGAATCAGTATATCCACGCCCATAGAAAGCACGGTTGCGATTGCAACTCTTTGTCTCTCTCCATAACTCAGATGATGTGGAGCTCTATCCCCCCACTTCACCCCACTGTTTTCTGACAGCCCAACTGCCTTTAATGCCTTCTCAACTCGTTTGACCACTTCCTCCTCTGGCAGTCCCATGTTCAGAGGCCCAAAAGCAACATCTTCGAAGACAGTAGGACAGAAAAGTTGGTCGTCAGGATTCTGAAACACAAGTCCAACCTTTGATCTCATCCACTTAACATCTGAGCCACCCATTATCTTTATTTCTCCTCTTTCTGGCTTCAATATCCCATTGAAATGCAGGAGGAGGGTTGATTTTCCTGCTCCATTGGCACCTATAATCGCCACTTTCTCTCCTTCTTCGACCTCAAAGTTGATTCCTTTCAGAGCATATTCCTTCTGGTTCGGGTATCTGTACCACACATCGTTAACTTCGATTGCCCTCATCATCTCACACCAGGATATATGCTGAAACAGTTATAAACATACACATGAATATCCAGTCTTTCATTCCCATCTTCATCCTTCCAAGCGATGGCATCCTCCCTTCGTATCCTCTCGAAACCATTGCAGAGTACACCCTTTCCCCTCTTTCATACGCTCTTATAAAAAGAGTACCTGCTATAAGTCCTGCAGTTTTTATGTACCACATTCTCCTTACCCTGTTTGGGTTTCTTGAATCCCTCGCCCTCTTCATATTCGTTACTTCTTCCATGAGAATAAACATGTATCTGTACAGGAATGAAAGAACTTGGAGGTAAGTTTCTGGAACACGAAGCCATCCAAGAGCCTTGATTATGGATGGGAAGGGTGTGGTCATTGTGAGAAGTATCACACACATCACACACACGTAGGATTTCACAACCACACCCACGAATGTGTTAATTCCATGAGAACTCAGGGTGAGTGAGCCAAACACCAAATCAACAACCACATCTCCATTCCCGAAGAATGGCAGGAAAAGTGCGACCACTATCGAGAAGGGAATGACAACCATTGACCTTTTGAGCAGTGTTATGAGGGATATCTTCGAGATTGTGGCAAGGGAGAGTAGGAGGAGTATGACAAACAGATATGGAAAAAATGTGGAGGGATTGAATTGCGGGATAACTGATGGGGGGTTTGAAAGTACCACCGCCACCAGCAGACCCACGAGGGATAGGAGCTTTGCTCTGGGGTCAAGTCTGTGTATCAGATTGCCTGTCATTTCCCTCTTCTTCATATTTTCACTTTCTATGCTCATTTCTGCCTTTCAATATATTTGCAACCCCCCACGCAACTCCGAACATCAAAAGCACCCCAACGATGCCAGCTATGGAGCCAGATATTGGGGAGTCTATTCCAGGAAGTGAGTAGTCTGGAAGAGGCGAGGTTATCACACTTTGCTCAAGTTCGATGAATCCAAAGTCTTCTGCAACCCTTTCAAGCCCGTCTGGAAGAGGCGAAGCAAACAGCGAGAGAAACCCCCCTATGAACAGAGATATCAAGAGTCCAACATGCCACCACTTCATTTAAATCACCTCACACCTTCTCAATCTCCATGAGATCAGGTCTCCTCTTCATGATCACACCAAGCACACCCATCGTGATACCAAGTTCTATCAGACCAATGAGGGTGTGAATGCTCACCATTGCAACCATTGCTGTCTTCAGAGGAACTGTGCCAGAGAGTCCGAGTTCAAGAGCGCAGAAGGCAGATGCAAGCACCACAGCTATCCATGCAGCAATTCCAGCTGAAATTATTTTCGGGATGAATTTCGAGAGAGACACATATAGATAGTAGCCGAATACCGTACCTATTAGACCCATGTTGAAGATGTTTGCTCCGAGTGCCGTGATACCTCCGTCCTGAAACAGAAGTGCCTGAACAACGAACACAGAGCTCATCACGATCGTTGCACTCCATGGCCCGAGGAGTGACGCTGTGAGAACTCCACCGAGCATGTGTCCAGACGTTCCACCAGCCACTGGCACATTTAGCATCTGTGCTGCGAAAACAAAAGCTGCCAAGACCCCCATTAGAGGGATGTGTTTTTCACTGAGTCTGCCTCTGGTTTTTCTGAGTGCGTAGCCAACTATTACGAGCGTTATGAGCCACATCCCAACCCATACCGGTGTTGATAAAAATCCATCTGGTATATGCATATTTTACCTCCATTTTCTTACATAGGTATTAACTTTTTTAAAGTTGTTAATACTAACACAATAACAAATATAAAAATGTTGCGAGAACCTCACAACAATTTAATGTATGAGGATAACTTTACTCTGGATAGCTGATTTTGATTGACTCGGAAAGTGCATTTTTATCCAACTTTCCACTTTCAATCAGGCACGCAATCGCCATGGCAACGGGAACAAAGCAAGTGGGCGTGAAGCTATGCTCATTTGCGAACTCGTACATCTTCATGGTATGTTCAGACAATTCCCTAGGGTCAATTTCAGGAAGCTCATCTCTTGCTTTCTTGATTATAGGACAGTCCGTCGCAAAGCTCATCTTTATCTTACCTTCTGGTGTCTTTCTTGCTCTAACAAGTGTTATATGGTCACACAGGGGGGTATTCGCCCTGACTTTAGTCATGTCTCCCCCTGTTTTAGGTATCTCAATCGTGATGACCGAGTGATGTGCAAGCTGTTTTGAAATCATCCCTATCTCGAGCCACCAAGCATTTGTAATAGCGGTTGGAACAGGACACGTGGCAGGCACTTTGTTCTCATTTGCACATCTGTACACGTCATTCATAAAACGATACAATTCATCCATCCTCACTCCAACACTCTTCAGCTCATTCACAAAACCCTGAAGATGAGGGCATTCAGTTTTTACATCCGCTCTGAAAATGCCCTCTTCGTCCTGCCATCCATCCACGAGTGCAGTGTATCCACAGATTGTATCCTCTACCCTGACTTTGGAGACCATCTTTCCACCAAAAAAGTCCAAATCTTTATGTTATAATAATATTTTGATAATCATACCTATCTTTCATCATCTACCTTTCCTGAGTTCTTTCGCCCTTTCTGTTCTGTACTCACTTATTATCGAACTGATTCTTTCTTCGTCCCTCTTTCTCTTCCATTCCTCTCTTTCTCTCATCCATGTTTCTATTGCTTTGTTCAGTGAGGACGGTGATGTGCAAAGTGCATCATCAAAGCTCAATACAACCCCCTCAGCTTTTATTACAGGAAGACCAAGCTCCAAAAACCTCTCATATGCTGAATGAGCCATCTCACCTTCGTACAGAACCGCCCTCGGTGAGAGAGAGTGCAGGATTTCGGCCGTTCCTGCACCCCCACCACTGGCATCTTTGAGATACACAACATCTCCCTTTCTCACGTTCGACCTTATGCATTCTCTTGTGAATCTATCCACGACCTTCAAAGGAATCAGTGAGCCATCCATCTCTTTCTTTCTTATAGCCTTGAGCATCTCCACCCTCTCCCTCAACCTCTCTATCTCCTCATCCCTCTTTCTGATTTCATTCCTTAGCAGTTCAACATCTTTTCTGAGTTTGCTAACAAGCTCATCTCTTCTCGTCTCTCGGTATACTTCAGACCTGAGCATCTCCACCCTCTCCCTCAACCTCTCTATCTCCTCATCCCTCTCCTCAATCTCCCTCTTGAGTTCTTGATTGTACTCTATAAGGCGTTTGATTGTCTTCTTCTGCTTTGAGATTTTATTTCTCAGCCTCTCCTTCTCTTCGTCTGTTGGTGTTTCCTCTTCTCTCTCCTCTATCTCGGGTTTGCATGTGGCATAGCTCTCCTTAACTTTTTTCTGTCTTATCACGTCTGCTTTTATCTGTTCGATATCTGAGAATGGGGGAGCTCTCATTTCTGCTTTCAGAAGTTTGTTCTTGTACATCCTAAATGCGTGATATGCTGCAGCGATTGCATCTCTTTCATGGTCATTTTTCGGATTGAATTGGGATGAAAGCTTTCTCTTCTCCTCTACTGAAAGTTTTGAAACAACACACTCCACTCCAAACATCCTGCTAAGCCTCTCAACAGTTTTTGGAGCTGGCGCAACGTCTGATGCAAATACGACAGGGATGCCAAAGGACAGTATTTTCTCAATTGCATCAGATATCGATAATCCTCTTTCAGAGGTGATACCAAGCAGGTTTCCGTGGAGGTCGAAGGCTGCAATACCCATCGTCGTCCCAGGGTCTATGCCAACAATGATGTATTTCTTCTTTGCAAGTGGCACAAACTCAATACCACTTCTCTCAACTCCACTCACCACCACCCTCACATCTGCATGTCTAGATGAGCTGATTGGTACTTTGTCCCGTGCCTCCTCAACCACGAATTCCACTCTTGAGTACCCTCCAAACCCCTTCTTTGTGTTCATCTCAAACTCAAAACCACCATCTTTTAGAGTCTTCTCTATGTTTCTTGCCATCTCTCTGACAGCACCATGCACCTTTCTGCGATATCTGTTCTGACTCCATCCCCCTCTTCCGAGAGACCTACCTCTCGATACGACTATCTTTGTTTTATTTTCAAATACCTCGACAGCGTGCCCAATTCCCAGAAGAGCCAACTTTGCACAAGCTCTTGCTTCATCCAGAGGGTCAGTCTTCGAGATTCGAATTCCATGTGCCTTTGCAAGTGCTGAAAGTGAATGCTCTCTGTCGGTGACCTGTACAAGTTTTGTATTTGGTGGAAGCAGTGATAACAGATTTACGAGCTCTCTCTTATCACGTGAAAGTTCGAAGATGTTATCACACGCAATCATTTCAGGTTTGTATTTATTTGCGAGTCTCAGAATTCTGTGTTTGCTCACACCCCGGATTTCCTCTACCGTATCCTCACCCACTACAGCAACCGAGTACCTTGGGATGGAGTGTGATGAACCCTTTTCTATATCCACTCCGAAAACGACTTTTATGGGTCTCTCGATGAACAACCCCCCTTTATATATTTGATTTTAACAATATAAAAATGTGAACTCAGAAACAAGAACAAAAATCATGGCAACTCTTGGACCCTCTTCAGATGTGCTTGAGCTGGCGAGAGAGGGGGCAAGAGCATTCAGACTGAATCTCTCATACAACGATATCGAATGGCACACTTCGATGATAGAGCGGGTGAGAGAGTCAGAAGATAAACTCGGCTTGCCATTGGGAGTTGTGGCAGATCTCAGGGGCAGAAAGCTCAGAATCTCCTCTACAGAGTATGATGTGGTTGAAGGTCAGACTGTTGTGTTGGAAAGTGACACTCACTCCCCTTCATATGGCATCCACACATCTCAAAGGCTCACCATCGATGCAGATATTTTTGAGCAACTGGAAGAAGGCGCCCAACTGATACTTGGTGATGGGGATGTTGTGTTGAAGGTTGAGAAGTTGTCAGACACCCAAGCCTCTGCTCGAGTCGTGAGTGGTGGCAGAATAAAGGACAATATGGGACTTAGGGTGGTTGGTGTATCCTTGGAACTTCCACCCATCACAAAACTCGATAGGGAATATGTGAGGAAATTGTCCAAACTCGTCGATTATTTTGGCCTTTCGTTTGTCTCTTCTTCCCGAGATATGGAGGAACTAAGAAAACTCTCACACGTGCCAATAATAGCGAAGATAGAGAGAAGAGAGGCTGTTGAGAATTTGAGAGAGATTGTAGAGTGTTGTGATGGTGTGATGGTTGCCCGCGGAGACCTTGGGGTGGAACTCTCGCTTGAAAAGGTTCCTTTAATCCAGAAAGAAGTTCTAAGACTCTCGAGGGCACTTGGAAAGCCGGGAATTGTTGCAACACAGATGCTTGAGTCGATGCTTCACTCTCCATCTCCCACCAGAGCCGAAGTGGCAGATGTTGCAAATGCCATACTTGATGGAGCAGACACTTTAATGCTTTCCGGAGAAACAGCGGTTGGAAAGTATCCTAGGGAAGCGGTTAGATGGATGAAGAAGATAATAAGCGAGACAGAGAGATTTGGTAAGTTCGAGCCAATTCAGGAGATTGAAAAATCAACAGTTTCCTCAGCCATCAGCAAGGCTGTTTATGTTCTTGCATCTGAACTAAATGCAGGTGCAATATTCACTCCGACAGCAACAGGCACAACTCCAAGACTGGTTGCAAGATTCAGACCATCCCAGTGGATTTATGCTCTCTCTTATTCTCAGAGAACTGCAAGAAGACTCTCGATTGTCTGGGGTGTTATTCCATTGAGAGAGGAATTCAGAGAGGATTTGGATGCGTTAACAAACAAAGTGATTGAGCTTGCCGGGGAAAGAAAAGGGGTGGTTGTGCTGACCGCAGGTCTGGGAGCCCCTGGAACAACCAATCTTATAAAGGTTGTTTCTTTGGACTCCCCCACAACTCAACCTACCGATTTCCCTGATTTTATTCGTGAATAAGCAAGCTTTGCCAATCCTCCAGCTATATGTTCCACCTCCCCCTTCTCACCACTTTCGAGATACTCCAGCACCTTGTCAGGGTCTGCCCTTAGTATATTCCTCACGGTCTGTCTTGTGATTCCCAGCTCCTCAGCTATTTCAGACTCACTCTTGAGTCCAACTTCCCTCAGCACCACCACATAGGAAGCTTCTGCAAGGCTTGGAACCCATGTCAGATTCCTGTATTCTATGAGCTTTTTCAAACCGCCCAGTATTTTGATTGCCTCAAGAAATACTTCAGTCGCCATCCCATCATAGTCTATTCCAACACCTTTTATCACTTCCACACCATCACCCCCCTTTGTTTTTCCTTATGAACTCAACGAGTGGCTCTATCATTTCAATCAATCCCTCGTCTGTAATTTTCACCACCCATGGTCTTGGGTCGTGTCCACACAGTCTGCATCCATCTATCCTTAGTAGCCTCAGAACCTCTCCCACCGACATTCTGTAAATGTTCTCTTCAAATTTGTTTGTAATAACTCTCTTCTCAAGCACAATCGTTCCATCTACGATGTGTGCAACAGCTAGCCCCCCAGCAGCCTCAGAAGTTTCCATTCCTTGGGATGACCTCTTCTGAGAGACCAGAAAGGTTGTCTGCATCTCTCTTTTAAGCAGATTATAAACCCTCCTAACGATTGACCTTGCCATGATTTCTTTGTGTTCATACAATCCTGTTATCGAATCCACCACACAAACATTTGTCCCTCTCGATTTTATTGCATAGTTCAGTGTTGCAAGCAAAGATGGAAGGTCTTCTCTGAGCAGTTCATCAATCGAAGCATCCACCACCACTATCTTCCCTTCGATTTCCGAGAAATCGATACCCATAGCCTCAGCCTTCCCTTTGAGTGCGGTGTAGAGGAAGTTTGCAGGAGACTCAGTAGTAAGGAAAAGAACTTTTGAGCCAAGAGATGCCTGATGTATTGCAACCTGCTCGACAAGAACACTCTTTCCACTCTCTGGAACCCCCACAATGTTCAGAACCCCTCCCTTTGGTACACCACCCAACGGTTTTTTCTTTCCTTTTTCAACTTTGAAAAAGAGTTCGTCAAGCTTTGTGCCAGTGCTCACACCCTCGATGGCAGGCGCAACCTCTGAAAGTTCTGCAAGTTCTTTGACAGCCTCTTTATGAATTTTTGACTCTTCCATTATATTGAAATTTCCATCTTCGATAAAAAAACATTTTTGGAGACATAACAACATCTCATATATGAATCAGAATAAGAAAGAGTGGTTCAATAAACTGAGGAGAGATGGAAAAATAAGAGACCCAACAGAAGACCACAGACTCGGATTAATGACTCTCCAAAACAAAAAGAGAAGAGAGATATTGAACATGCTTGTGGAAGGAGAACTCTCTCTCAGCGAGATAACACAGAGACTTGGCGTTAGTGAGGGGGAGGCAAAGTTTCACATCTCGATGCTGGAGCAAGCACTATTCGTGGAAGAAAAGGAAGGTAAAATATATTCTCTGACTGTGAGGGGAGAAGAATACCTCAAAAACGTCAAAAATGTCAAGAAATGAATGTTGAGAAATACCTTCGATTAGTATCTCTCTGAAAGCGGTTTGTATTCCTTATTTTTTTCTCCAGTGTATTTTGCTCTCGGTCTTATGAGTTTGTTATTCTCGTACTGTTCTATTATGTGGGCTGACCAGCCAGCAACCCTCCCCATTGCAAATATGTTTATGAACAAGTCGTCTGGTATTCGAAGATTCTCATACACACTGGCAGAGTAGAAATCCACATTTGGCAGAAGTTTTTTGTGTTTATAGGCTGCCTCTGCAATCGCCTCACTTATTTCAAACCAATTCGGATCTCCTTCCGATGCAAGCCTCTTTGCCAGTTCTCTCAGAAGTTCTGTTCGAGGGTCGATGATATTTTTGTATACCCTATGCCCGAAGCCCATTATTTTTTCTCCTCTCTCAAGTTTTTTTCTAACATACTCATCTGCCCTTCTTGGCGTTGCGACTTCCCTCAGCATATTCATGACTTCTTGCGATGCCCCACCATGAAGTGGACCCATGAGTGTTCCAGTTGCTGCAACAATACATGCATACATGTCTGCCATTGTCGAGGCTGCAATACGTGCTGCAAACGTAGATGCATTTAGCTCATGTTCAGCATGAAGTATCAAGTCCATATCGAGTGCCTGCTCAGCGGTTTTACTCGGCTCCTCGCCATGTAGCATGTACAGGAAGTTGGCTGCATGGTTTAACTCAAAACTCGGTGGCACTAAGTTCTGTCCTGTTCTTATTCTGTGGTAATAGGCGATGATTGTTGGGAACTTGGCAATAAAATTCTTTGCCTTCTCTAAGTTCTCTTCTCTTGTTTTGATTGATATTTTTTTATCAAGCGACCCAAGATAGCTGGTTGATGTTCTCAAAACGACCATGGGGTGGGTATATGGGGGTAATTGAGTTAATAGTCCTATAATCTGGGGAGGCAATTCTCGCCGTTCTGTCAATTCCATTTTGAAATCCTCTAACTCGTATTTCTTTGGCAACTCCCCATAAAGCAGTAGATAAGCCACTTCCTCATAACTCGATTTTTTTGCAAGGTCTCGTATATCGTATCCACGGTACTCCAACACCGCCTTATCATCACAAAGTTCTATTCTTGAAATACTTGTCTCACAAGCCATGATGTCGTCAAGACCCAGCTTCATACCCATCCCTATCTTCCCAATGAGTAGATAAGTGTATTGATTTTGTGAGGATAGAGACACATCCTCAATGTTCCAATTTACTAATTTTATCGTTTTTCATACATTTTTCGCACTCAAATTCAAGAGTTGCATGTTTTATATTGTATTTTTTCAGTCTCTCTTTTATTTCTTTTTTTATTCTTTCCAGTTTGACCATATCGGTTTCCTGTGTGAATACGTGGGCATCTACGATATTTATGTTTGAGCACAGACTCCATAGATGGACATTATGTGTCTCCAACACACCATTAACACTCTCTATCTCTCTGATGACATCATCGATGTCGATATCTTTTGGTGTAAATTCCATGAGTATTCTGAGGGAGTCTTTTATTATCGTGGTTGCAGAAAACAGTATGAATACTGCTATTGCCACGCCCAGGATTGGGTCAACAATAGTCTGGTTTGTGAATAGTATCCAGATTGATGCAAATATAACCGCCACTGAGGACAGAGTGTCTGTCAGCACATGCAAAAATGCACTTTTAACGTTTATGTCATGGCTTCCGTGCAACTTAAAGGCGACATACAGATTTACCACCAAGCCAATGAACGCAACAACAAACATAACCGTACTTTCGATTGGGTTTGGTGTGAAAAATCTTTGATATGCCTCTAACAGAATCCACACGCTTATAATTATGAGAAAAATACCATTCAAAAATGCAGCCAAAATCTCGATTCTGTGGTATCCAAACGTTTTTGTTTTTGTTGGCAACTTTTTTGCGATTTTGATTGCACTCAATGATATAAACAGTGCGAAAACATCTCTGAACATGTGTCCAGCGTCACCCATCAAAGACAATGAGCCAGAGACCAATGCACCCACAACTTCCACGATAAAGAATGCAAAGGTCAGTATGATAGCAATCTTCAATGACTTCTCGATGTGATTCTCCATATTTCAGCCTAAACACTCATGATTTAAGTATTTTTATTGGCTCGATTTATCGGTTCGAACAACGCCGGGGTTGGGATTCGAACCCAAGCGCTCTCGAAGAGAGCAACGGGTCTCACGCTTGGATGTCTCGAGCCCGCCGCATTAGTCCGCTCTGCCACCCCGGCATATAGGATAGTGGGAAGATATTATATAGATTTGTCGAGCTTATTTTTAAAGATGCTCAAAGTTGCAATTGCTGGGAAACCCAACTGCGGAAAGTCCACGTTTTTTAAAGCTGCAACACTTGCTGATGCCGAGATAGCTCCATATCCATTTACAACGATAAAACCGAATGTTGGAATAGCTCATGTGCGTGTGAAATGTCCTTGTGCAGAGATGGGAACAGAGTGTAGAAAATGTGTTGATGGGTATCGGTTCATACCGTTTGAGCTGATAGATGTCGCTGGGTTGGTTCCAGATGCACATAAGGGGAAGGGATTAGGGAATGAATTTCTGGATGACCTCAGACAGGCTGAGGCGTTTATACATGTAGTGGATGCAAGTGGCTCAACCGATGCAGAAGGCAACCCAGTTCCACACGGTTCTCACGACCCATTAGGGGATGTGAAGTTTCTCGAGAGGGAAATCAACTACTGGCTTTTTGGCATCATAAAAAGGGGATGGGAAAAAATAGTTAGAAGGGCAAGGGCTGAGCACATCCCCATCACCCGCCTACTTGCAGAACAGTTGAGCGGTGCAGGGGTGGATGAGAAAGATGTGAAGGCAGCCTTGTCAGAGCTGGATTTGTCTTATGAATCCGGGACAGAGGAACACACAGAGGAGCTTTTGAGGCTGTGTGATGTGCTGAGGAAGTTGTCAAAGCCGATGCTGATAGCTGCGAATAAGATGGACATTGCACCTTAGCAGAATATACAGAGGTTGCTGGATTTACCATATATCACGGTGCCAACAAGCTCAGAAGCTGAACTCGTTTTGAGGATGGCAAACAAGGCAGGAATAATACGCTACATTCCCGGAGACCATGACTTTGAGATTGTGGGGGAGCCAACAGATCCACAAAAAAAAGCTCTTGAAAAGATTAGAGCCATACTGGAACATTACGGTTCAACTGGTGTTCAGGAGTGTTTAAACAAAGTGGTTTTTGATTTGTTGGAGTACGTGGTTGTCTATCCTGTTGAGGATGAAAACAAATTGACGAATGTAGACGGCGAGGTACTGCCAGATGCTTTCCTCATGCCCAATGGCTCGACCGCTCATGATTTGGCGTACATGGTTCACACCGAACTTGGGGAAGGTTTCCTCTATGCAGTAGATGCAAGAACGAAGAGAAGGGTGGGAGAGGATTACGAACTCAAGAATGGAGACATCATAAAGGTAGTAAGTACCCGTTAATGAGCATGCTCCATCCGATGGATGAAGTAGTTTTTCAATGATTTCACATAGTATTTGATGGCGAGTGGCAACTCTTCAGGTTCTCTCATCACCCATAATGCATTCGAAAGAATCCATCTCGGATTGAAATACATCGAGCGATATGCCATCAGTCTTGCCTTTTCAAGTTCCTCTTTACTCATCTGTTCGGTTCTCAATATCGCTTTGTGCTGGTATAGTTCCCTCCAGTTCATTATTTTTCCAACATATCCTCTTTTAACACATTCTTCATACAGCTCAGTGCCAGGGTAAGGGACCGCAATGTTGAACTGTGCACCATTTGGTTTAACCCTCTTCACAAACTCAATTGTTTCATTCACACTCTCCCAACTTTCCCCCGGCAATCCAAACATGAAACTTAAATAAGTCTTTATTCCAGCTTTTTTGGCATTTTTTACAGCCTCCTCAGCCTCCTCAACCGTTGCTCCTTTTTTAGCTCTCTTCAGAATCTCGTTAGAACCTGACTCAACTCCGAATGAGATTCCTCTGCATCCCGCCCTCCTCATTAGCCTCAGCAACTCAAAATCAACTTTATCCACCCTTGTGTTGCAGTACCATCTAAGTTTTATATCCTCTTTCAGGATTCTCTCACACAATTCCACCACTCGATTCCTGTCAAATGTGAATATTTCATCGAAGAACGAAACTGTTCGAACGTTGTATATCTTTTTTAGGATTCTCAACTCGCTTAGAATACTTTCAGCACTCCTCCCCTTCCATTTCGTTCTCCTGACCGTGCAGTATATGCACGAATAAGGACATCCTTTGCTTGTGTACATTATCGTGAATGGGGAACCGTGTGGAGTGTTGATGTAGTAGTTTGAAAGGGGCGCTATCATATCGTATGCAGGGAGTGGAAGCGAATCGTAATCGAATGCGGGAGAGCTCCAGTCCACAATAAATTCCCCATCACCAAGATATGCGACCCCTTGCATTTTGTTTTCACCTACTTCAATCGCATCTATCAGATTGCTGACACACACCTCATAATCTCCCACAACATAGTAATCGAGTGGACTGGTCTTCAAAATTTCATGGGCAAATGGTATGAGAGTCCAGCACATACCGACCGTTGTGGAGGATAATTTCTTTGCAACTTCAGCAACCTTCATATCGTTGTCGAAAGTGGTGGGGGTGAAACGTATGACCACAACATCTGGCTCGATTTTTCTGAGAGCATCAGCAACCTCATTCATCCCCATGTTTTTACCATTGGCGTCTATCACCCACACATCATGATTCAGCTGCGATGCTATCTGAATCAGGCTGTAAGGGGGAACAACAGAACCTCTGTCTGTTATCTCACACCTGTCCTCTCTAATGACAGGAACTCCTCTGAACCTTGGAGGATTTACAAGAGCAACCTTCACACCCAAATATCTGATTAAAAAGTATTAAAGTACTGCGATGACGAATCCGAGTACGGTGGAGAGTGTGGTTGCAAGAAGATTCACACCACTGTTTCCAATCTTTCTTCTTCTCTGCATGGTTGCGCCCAATAAACTATCGATATTTGAGCCGAACATCCCACACATCACACTCACCACTATCACTTCCACCCACTCCACCTCAACCCCCACATAACCAGCTACCAGAAATAGTGATGCCACCGCCCCGATGAGCAATGAGCCAAACAGCGATGCAACCTCTCCGAGGAAAGTTATCCCTCCATCTGTTCCCACTTTCACAGTTTTCAAATTTGTTATCAGCCTCGGTGGTGAGGAAGATGTCTCTCCAATCTCACTTGCAAGGGTGTCTGCTATTGCACATGACAACCCCCCCACAAAAGCACAAAAAAGTGCGTAGTCCATGTCTGAAAATATTCTATACATCACTGCGACAGCCAGCACAGGAAGTGTGTTTGAGAAGACGTTGCTGTAGCCCCTCACCCCACCACTCGCTTCAGCTACACCCAGCTCCTCTTTTACAGAATACTTGTATTTTGTGAATCCACCACCCACCACAAAAAAGAGGAGTATGAGAAGGAACCACCATATATTGCCAAACGAAATCACAAGAACTCCGATAAGCGTTGCAGAAAACAATGCGGTGAGGTCTGCGATTCTCATTCTGTGGGCAAGATACCCAAGTCCGAGGGCAAGTAAAAACACCATGGCAAGATGCTGCGAGGGTACAGAGTACCCCACATCAAAGAACAGCCACATCACCATTGCAGAGCCAATGGGTACTGTCAGGTTGTACATGTATCGGGGCGTAATCGAGCCAAGTAACGATGCCGAGATACCTCCCAGCGTTGATAGAAATATCATCATATCTATGCTAATGTGTGTATTCGTGAATTTGATAATCCACTCACCTATGACCAGTATTATTGAGATACTCACCCCCAGAAAAATCATGGATGTTGAAACCTTCCCAAGTTTTGGCTTTT
Source organism: Methanomicrobia archaeon JdFR-19 (assembly GCA_002010075.1). Lineage (GTDB taxonomy): Archaea > Halobacteriota > Methanosarcinia > DSM-18856 > Methermicoccaceae > JdFR-19. Next base: position 25,738 of record MTMG01000013.1, read on the forward strand.
TTGCATAACTTTCTTTTATGAGGGTGTTGAGAATGAAATCCCCGAACGTTACAACACCAAGCGAAGCTCCAGCCACAAACAGAGGGAGAGGTCTGGTTGCAATACCCATGCTGTAAATAGCGTTTGAGAGGAGTACAGTACCAAATAAAATAGACGCACTTACAAGTAGATACACCGCCCCCCTCTTTTTTTCGTCAGGTATGAGCCAATTCCCAGCAATTATAGAGCCAAATATTCCTAAAAAGCACACAATAAAAAGTACATGAACTCCGATAAAGGGTATGGTAAGCAGAGATACGCCAGCAATTATATGCAGAGTCTGTGATTTCTCTCTCCACATCTTCAAAGCCTCACATCATAAAGCATTTATCAATTTCCATATTAACTTAGTCCATGAACATTCTCTTTCCCTATGAGTTTAAGCTGAAAAGAGACATCCTCTCACGTAAATTACCTGAGTACATCACAATCATCCTCACCGAACAGGATGTGTGGGGGGAGGGGATAAAAAAGTTGTCAGAGACAGTAAAATGGTGTTCTGAGCTGGGAGTGAGATTGCTCTCTGTTTATATTGACATTCTGCCAATTGGGGAGGTCAGAGAAGAGCTCTCAAAGAACATAGCCGATAGCATATACACACTGTTCAAGGATTCTGGATACAAGGTGAAACTCTTCAAATTGTGTGATCAGGAGATTGTTGAGGAGGAGATCCTCCCCTTCCGAAATAAGTATCCTGAGGTGATGGTGTCCATCGGTATTGGGGGCAGAAAAGAACTGACGTACGTGATAAGAAAAATTCTTACAAGGGTGAAGAGGGGAGAGCTGAGGGCAGATGATATCGATGAGAGGGATGTGGAGAAGCATCTTCTCTTTCCCCACGACCCAGAGTTGGTAATAAGGGCAGGTGGGAAGAGACTTGCGGATTTTCTTGTATGGCAGAGTGTGTATTCAGAGCTGTACTTCACAGATGTTAACTGGAAATCATTCAGAAAGATTGACTTCCTCAGGGCGGTTAGAGACTACCAGAAAAGGCAGAGAAGGTTTGGTAGGTAAATTTTTATTCTCATATATGCGTTTCTTTAACATGATTTTTGTAAAGAGATTCGAGAGCCTCAGCGATGAGGAGAAAGAGAGGCTTTTTAAAAGGAGTATCTCTCTTGACTCGGCAATACCAAAAGCGAGAGAAATAATTCAAAAAGTCAGAGAAAATGGAGATTCTGCCCTCTATGAACTGACAAAGGAATTCGATGGTGTGAGCATCGAGAGCATTAGGGTTGAGGATGATGAGTTTGAAGAGGCTCATAAGAAGGTGGATGATAAGAATTTGAAAGCTCTCGAAGGTGCAATTGAGAGGATAGAGAGATTTCATGCCATGCAATTGCCAAGCTCTTGGATGAAGGAGGTTGAGCAGGGGATAGAGCTTGGTCTTCTATTTACACCCATCGAGAGTGTGGGTGTGTATGTTCCCGGAGGGAGGGCTTGTTATCCTTCCACGTTGTTGATGTGTTGCATACCAGCGAAGATTGCAGGTGTTGAAAGGATATGTGTGTGCTCTCCACCCCAGAGTGATGGAAGTGTGAATCCGTATATATTGGTTGCATCTGAGCTTGTCGGTGTGGGAGAGGTTTATCGAGTGGGAGGCGCTCAGGCTATATCTGCGATGGCATATGGTACCGAGAGCATACCAAGTGTGAAAAAGATCGTTGGGCCAGGCAACATATGGGTTACTGCTGCCAAGATGCTTGTGAAGGGGGTTGTCGATATAGACTCCCCAGCTGGACCATCTGAGGTGCTGATAATTGCGGATGAGAATGCAAATGTTGATTATGTTGCGTGGGACATGCTTGCACAGGCAGAACATGACCCACATGCAATCTCAATACTCCTTACCGACTCTGTCTCGCTTGCAGAGGCGGTACGAAAACGAATCGTTGAACTTTTACAAGGACAGCCGAGGAAGAGTATTATGATGGAGTCTCTTGCGAATTCCATGATACTTGTGGTACAGTCCATTGAAAAGTGTATTGAGGTTGCAAATGAGTTTGCACCAGAGCATCTTGAAATAATGACAGAGAATCCAGAGGACATTCTCAACAGGGTGAAGAACGCTGGCTCTGTGTTTCTTGGAGAATATACGCCAGTTGCAGTAGGTGATTATGCAAGCGGTACGAACCACGTCCTCCCTACGGGCGGATGGGCAAAGGTTTACTCAGCTCTCTCAACAATGGATTTCTTGAAGATTTCATGTGTTCAACACCTCAATGAAGAAGGGCTTTTGAGGATACATGAAATCGTATGCACACTCGCAGAGCTTGAGGGACTGTATGCACATGCAGAGTCCGTACGTGCCCGCATGAATAGAACGGACAATCAGATGGGCAAATCAAATCAGGAAAAATGATATTCAGGTAAAGAGACTCGTACCGTATCCTTTATGGTCGAGTCTGAGTACCCATTTCCACTTTTCTAAACACTCACACCCAGATCGGAATGTGTCGGTGAGATGTCGGATATCCTGAGTTTCAGAGAAGCTCTTGATGGCAGACGCCACCATCTTATCACACTCCCCACAGTTGTGAGGTCCCCTCTTCCTCCCATATCCGACAGGGTCAGACATCAGAACAAGCTCTGGATACTTTCCTTTGCAGTATTTCAATATGTATAAAGCACTCCACAGCCATGGAGGTCTGTATTCTCTTTTTCTCCACAGTGCCTCCACAAGAGTGCCCCGCTGAACATTACACAGGTTTATCGATATTCTTGTCTGGATATCCAGCCCCATAATATCATCTATCGATTTTATGACGTCTCTGATTGCCTCACTCTCCGAGAGAAAAGGTGGCTTCAGTAGGAGATATGTCTTTATACCTACCCCGAGTTTGTGTGCGATATCCACCACTCTCAAATAATCCTCGAATTTCATACCCTTCCCTATACACTCTTCTCTGAGTTTGTCATTTGTTGTCTCTAATCCAACAGCCACATCCAGAGGAACCAAATCCCTTGCACACATCAAAATACGCTCGTTTATGAATTCACATCTGCTCTCCACTATTACTCTCCTGACCCCTTTTTCACCTAACCTCCTCAGAATCTCCTCCCCTGCCTCTTTTGGGATCTCGGACTAATCAAAAAAACTGCCTGATGTGAAAATCTTTACAATCATCCCCTCTTCAATCCTATCAAAATCAATTTGAGAAACAATCTCATCAGGTTCAAGCGGCCTCCTCACACAGTCCCTTATGAAGCCGCACATGAGACAGCCCTTGCCCTCTCTGGCTCGATAACATCCGATCGTTTTAAGTATTATTGTGATTGCATCTCTTGGTCTGCCATCGATGAACTCCTTCTCCTCGAAAATCGATATTGGCTTCATGTTTCTCAATTCTCATTCAGATTTTTCATTCAGATTTCAATCCTAATATTTTCAATCCTTCCCGTAAAGTTCTCACAGGATACTGTCCCGGTGCTGTACCCTTCCCGAGGGAACCGTACGTAAGGACAGACCCATAAAGGGGTGCGATTATCCGGGTGGGTGCTCCAATCTCTCCCATTGACATAGCACAAACACTTCCCATGTGGGAGGCTCTGCAAACCGCGTGAATGGTTATGAGTGTATCTTCTTTGTTATGTGGCATCACTGCTATCTTACCGACATCCCCCTTCTCAAGCTCTTTTTTGAATATGTTCATCATTTCATCCAAGGTTGGCGTCTCAACGAAATTGTGATAGGATACTATCGTACGGGTACCGATTTCACGAGCCTTCTCAACAACCTCGTCAATCCAAGTGGATGATAGCTCAACATCAATCATGTCCACCTTGTCAAGTATGTCCATCATAATCTTCTTTCTGTCTACCTCTCCTCCCTTAAATTCCCCACCCTCCTCTTTCTTTCTGCACGTAATTATGATGGGGAGACCCACCTCTTCAGCCTAAGCTACTGCATCTCCCCATCTCTCGCCCAGCAGGTCTATTCTCAATTCGATGAGGTCTGCGTATTCCAGCTCCTCAGAACAGAGTTCAGAGATATCTGCAACAGATCCCACAATCTGAACCATTTTTACCTCCTCATTCAAGGACGTTGAGTGCATCAACAGGGCACATATACACACACAGCTCACACATTATACACTTTTCCTCCTCCACTCTAATATTTCCATCGTCATCGAAACTGAAAACATCGGTTGGACACACCGATATGCATGCACCACATGATATACAAGCGTTATCATCCATCACGACTGGATGCTTTATCTTTTTTACTCTCGCTCCCCATTTTTTGAATGCAGACACAACTCTCTCAACATCTTCGTCCTCCACGGAGACTATCACTTGTCCTCCATCATGGTCTATCTTGGCTTTCTCTATGTTCAGTTTGGCTTTTGTGTTCAGCACAACCTCTGATATTATTGGATTTCTGATAACACTCTTTGGTACCTCAATCATCAATTTCATTTCATATCACTCTCCTTTTGCAAGCAATTTGCTCATGTCCTCACTCGTTATCATGCCAATGACATGGCGCTCTGAATCCACGACAGGGACAGCAGATATTTTGTATTTCTTTAGTTTGTGTGCAACTGTCTCAATTGGATCATCTTCAAACGCGCACACAACCTTTGTCGTCATTATGTCCTCTACTTTTCCATCCACAAGACCATTCGCAACCGCCTTGGATATGTCCCATGAAGTGATGATGCCAACCAGTTTATCATCCTCGGATACGACTGGGAGATGGTTGAAACCACCCTTTATGAGGTTCTTTGCAACATCCCGTATGCTCTCATATGGGCGCACAACAACAACCTGTCTACTCATTATCTGGCTTGCTCTCTTCTTTCTCCTTGCGAGTTTCATTGGCTTTGCAGACCCTTTTCTTGGAAGAGGCTCAACTGCAGGTGTTAGAAGGAACTCTCCCTTCTTTATCCACTTTGCAAGCAATTTTGCAATTTCCTCTGCTTTTTTAATGCTTGAAAGAGACGAACACTTCACCTCTCTTCCAAAAAGCTCGATAGAGCCTGACTTCAGTTCTTCATATGTCACCTTCCTCAGTATCGGTCTCTTTCTTCTACCGATTCCATAATCCAACACATTAGTCTCAATATCACAATCCCTCACACCACAGTTTGCCGCTATCTTCTCATTGAGTACAGGAATCGGAACACCTATTCCCACGTACAGACTAATTCCGTACCTTGTGAATACCGCAGCCCGCAAAAACTCGGTACTCATTTCTTTGAGGTCTCCCTTAACCATGAGCGTTGCGAAGTTGTTCTCTGGGTCATGTTGCGTTCCCTCCCCTATTATGTAGCCTTTCGCTCCACACAGGAATATCCTTGTACCGATTCCGATTGCATCAAAGTTTGGGTCGTTGTACAGAGGAGACAAAGCACCAGCACCGGAGTATGTGATATTCCCATAGTCTGGTAGCAGTGTACCCATGTATGTGTATAGTATCCTCTCGGTTGAATTCGTTGCAGCGTTGTATCTCTGATAGCTGTTTCTTGGGTTGAGCATGACTGTCTGGTTCATATCTGCCAGCGTGATTTCAGTGGTCACCTTTCTTGAAGGATAACAGTCAGTACCGAACCCTTCTGCCCTCAGCTCAACACTCTTTCCCTCGACAAGCTCTTCTATTACATGCCCTCCTCCGTATTCAAGCCCCTTTGTTTCTGACAGCTGTGTCACTCCAAGATAGCCGTCGACCGCAGCAAGACCAGCATACGCCTCGACGTCGTTAAGCCACATTCTCGATATCTTTATGGGGGGGTCTGCATGTCCAAGGTTGAAGAACATCCCAGAGGAACACATCGCTCCGAATGTACCTGTTGTCACAACATCCACTTCTTTCGCAGCCTCCTCAGCTCCAAGCTCCTCAACTATGTCGCACATTTCAAGTGCATCTACAACGTTCACATTCCCGTCCCTTATCTTTTCATTTATCTCTTCAATCGTCTTCATGGTATTCCCCCAACCCACAATATCACATGTATTATTAATAATTTTCTATTCTTTTGATACCATTTTATAACTTTTTAGTTATAAACAACTCCATCCTAATGTGTATTACATGAGTTAGTTGATTCACACACTTACCGCAACATTTATGTGAGCGTTTAAACGATAGTAGTGCATGAGATTTGTAGCTTTGGTACTACTCATGCTGTCATTAACCCTTGTGCTTGGCTGTCTCGAAGCAAAGGAAGCATGGCCAGCTGTGATACCTGACGATGTGCTTGAAAGTGCGGGATGGACAGAAGTTGGTAATGTGAGTTATGAGACATTTGAGGAGGAGATTGCGGGGTTGAAGGTGAGTGTGAACGTTGCTGTTCAGCAATATTCATCCACGAAATCCATCTCAGAGAGCATCCCTTCCATGCCAGTTGAATCATCTGCTGCGGGTCTCGTAACCGCAAGAGTACTTGTGCCGGGCGGAGTATCTCTTCCAGAGCCAGTCATGGAAAAGATTATAGACAAAATGATTCAGGCTTACGTAGAGCAACTCGACATAACTGGGTTGAGGCATGTTGAGGACGGCGACTTCAAGACAGATAGCGGTTTTGATGCGAAGTATTCTGTGTACAGGGGCGTGTTGGACAAAGAAGTTCGCTTGAATGTCGAGATTCTCGCAGCCCACTGGAACGATGATGAATCCACCATAATAGTGGTTGCTTTGTATCCATACGGGGATGTGGTTTACTCAGGGCGCACGATAGGGAGCATTCAGAGTTTAAGGGGCGAGGTTTTAGAACTCATAAAGAAGGTTGAATGAGCGGTATGACACAGTTCATACATACAGCAGATGTGCATCTCGGATATGTACAGTATGGACTCCATCAGCGATTCATCGATTTTGGTAGGGCATTTTCTCAAGTGGTATCCTATGCCATCGAGAACGATGTGGATTTTGTTCTGATATCTGGGGATCTGTTCCATAAGCGAAACATCAATGCTCTCACATATCTTCAGGCATATGAGCTTCTTTCAAGATTGAAGGGCATTCCTGTGTTCGTCATAGAGGGCAATCATGACCTTGCATACTTCAAGGACAGACACAGTTGGCTCGAAGCTCTTGACCGGCAGGGGTTGATTACTTTACTGAAAACCCATGAGGGGACCCTCTCAAAGAAAGTTATTGATGTTGGTTAGAAAGTAGCTGTGTGTGGTGTTGGGTATGCTGGCTCTCAGACCCCACTGTACATACCAGAAATAAAGAAAGAGCTGGAAGAGGAGGATGCAGACTGCACAATCCTCATGATGCACTGTGGAGTAGGACCTTATTCGTATGGGGTAGGGGATGGTATCTCTCTCGACGAGATAATGGAGTTGAAAGGGGTAGTTGATTATCTTGCACTCGGACACTATCACACGAAGTTTGAGTTGGATGGATGGATATACAACCCCGGCAGTCTTGAAACAGTATCGTTATCTGAAAAGGGACCAAAAGGATTCTACCATTTCTGTGATGGGGAGGCGAAGTTTGTCGAGATTTCCGTCAGAAAGATTGAGAGGATTGTGGTCGATGTTGGTGATGCGAATTCTCCAGATGAATTGTATCAGATAGTAGGCAAGGTCTGTGATGGCGTTGATGGGAATGATGCAATAGTATCTCTCACCCTCACTGGAGACCTGAGGTTCTCCATAAACTCCCTATCGCTCAAGAGGGTGAAGGAGATTGTGAAGGAGAGACTGAGTCCGATTTATGTGGATGTCTCCCTTAAAAGACATCTTGCCCCCACCCCTGTTTACAGAGCAAAAAGCGGAATAAAGAATGTTGAAAGGGATGTAATTGAAGCGATTGTAAGGTCTGATGCCCGATATTCAGTATGGTCAAAATTACTCAGTGAGTTGCTGATCGATGTGAAGGGAACAGCAGCAAAAGGAGACACCGATAGAGCATATGAAATGCTTGAAAAGACTTTTCGGATGATGGAGGAGCAGCATGCTGATTCGAGAGATTGAGCTCAAGAATGTGAAATCATACAAGAGAGAGAAGATAGAGTTCCTTGAGGGTGTCAATGGAATAATTGGTGAGAACGGAGCTGGAAAGAGCACAATACTCGAAGCGATAGGATATGTTCTGTTTGACCACATCCCTTACAAAAAGGATGAATTCTTGAGGAAGGGAGAGAAGACGGGGGAGGTTGTAGTCTGGGTTGAGAGTGACGATGGAATATATGAAATAAGGAGGGGACTCGGGAAAAATACAAAATACTCTGCTAGGTCAAGAAACTTCAAGATTGAGGGGAAGAAGGATGTACTTGACCTGATAAAGGATAGGATTTTCAAAGGTGTGTTGGAGAGCGAGAGACTTTCACCATTTTTTGAACAGCTTGTTGGTGTCCCTCAAGGCACATTCAACTCTCTGTTCATGATGGGGAGTGAAAAGAGGAAGATATTCAATGAGATTCTAAGGATAGATGAGTACGACAAGGCTTTTGATAATCTGAGGGATGTCAGGAGAAGAATCGAGGTTGAGATTGGTGAGCTGGAAGGTAAGATGAAAGAACTGAAGATAAGGCTTGAAAAGTATCCCGAGATTCTGGACAGAATTGAGAGATTGAAGTACGAGCTTGCAGAATACTCAAGTGCAAGGGACGAAGTCAGAAAGATGCTGGGTGATGTGGAGACCGAACTTGAGAGTATGGAAGAGTACGCAGACGAGCTTGCAGAACTCAGAGATACTGTAAAGTCGCTGGAGGGACAGAGGGATGCAATAAACGCAAGACTTGAAGAGGTGGAAAAAAGACTTCACGAGAGCAAAAATGCGTATGATGAGGTTATCAAAATTCAGAATGAGTATGAGGAATATCTCAGATTGAAAGATGAACTTGAGAAACTTGAGGCTGAGGAGGAAAAAAGAAGAAAGGCTGAAATGGAGTATGTAGAGTGTCTGAACAGAATAAAACACCTCACCTCAAAGATTGACATGCGGGATTCTCTCAGAGAAGAGTGTCTGAATCTTGAAAAGGACATAGAGGGGATTAAAGAGGACGTTGAAAGAGAAAAACAACTTCTTGAGTTGCTGTCTGCTGTTGAGGATAGGCTGAAGAGGGTTGAAGATGCTGGGAGAAGATTGGAGGAGGCACGGAGGAAGCTGGAAGAGAGGGAGAGGATATAGGAAAGGATGGCAGACATCACAAAGAAAATCGAAGAGCTGAAGCCTCTTGCTGAAAAGGAGACGCAACTGAAAGAGAAAATGGCATATCTCGAAGGGTTGCTAAACGACCTTCGCAAGAGCGTCGATGAGTTGAGGAAGAAATAGAAGGAGGAAAGGGGAAATAAGTGTCCGATACTTGAAAGGAACTGCCCACTCGTGAATGATTTTAGAGAGTACTTTTGCAGTGAGATTGACAGGAAGCTGGAAGATATGAGAAAAACTCAACACGAAATTGAACTCATCAGCGATGCGTTATCCGAACTCAACTCTCCAAGTGCAGAACTTGAAAGACTCAGAGGTGCGTATGATGAAGCTCTTTCACAGCTCGGGGATGGGGCGGACATCGAAGCATCGATAAATGAAAGTGAGAACATCATCAGGGAAGAGGGTGAAAGTATAAGAGGAGTTCTTTCAGAGTTCGGTCTTGAAACAGACGTGCATAGTGCTGTGAAGACAATCAAACAGGAGATTGAGAGACTTGGAAATCCCGGAAAAAGAGAGAGTGAGCTTAAAGGTCAGCTCACGGCAAAGAGAAATATACTCTCAGAGCTTGAAGGTTTGGAGAATGAGTTGGAAGCAGAGTAGGAGAAATGTGAGGATATCATCGCATTTTTGGAATCTCTTTCTGAAGTGCCAGCAAGAATAAACACACTCAAAGATTTGATGAACGAATTGGATGAGAGTTATAGGCGGTATCTGAGCCTACTGCCAACTGCAAAGAGATATGAGCAAGACCTTGACGAACATCTAAAACTATCACTTGAGATATCAGAGATTGAAGGCATGATAGATGCTGAATGGCAGAAATACGAGGAAATATTAAGTCGTTATCAGGATGAGGAGCATTATGAACTCATAAAGACAAAGAAAGAACTCGATGAGATTCTAAGAACTCTCGATGAGCACATCAGGGCAATAGAACGTGGGATGGAGAAAGTGATGTCTGAGAAAGAAGAGCTTGAAGATGTGATTGATAGGGCTTCTGAGGTAGAGCGGAGTTTAAACTCGAGGAAAAGGTTTCTTGAGTTTGTCTCTTTTGTGAGAGAGACATTGAAGAGGGCTTCATCGATGGTGGTCGAGAGAGTTGTGAGAGAGGTTAGTCAGGAGGCAAACGAGATATTCTGTGAAACGCTTGGCACATACTCACAGAGACTCATATGGTCATCAGAGCCAGAGAGCATATACGATGTGTTTGTGGAGGAGGGCGGAGAACTCAGGAGTTTCAAACAGCTAAGCGGGGGAGAACAGATAACAGCATCTATTTCACTCAGACTTGCATTACTGAAATTGCTTGCAGATACAGATTTCGTCTTTCTTGATGAGCCAACTGTCAATCTGGACAGTATGAGGAGAGAGAACCTTTCCACTCAGATCATGAACGTCAAAGGATTCAGACAGATATTTGTGATCACCCATGACGATTCGTTCAGCGATAAGTATGATAACGTGATATACATAGAGAAGTCAGACGGTGTAAGCAGAGTCGTCAGATGAGCCCAACAGTTTCAAGATTTCTATATCCTCTTCAAGCTCGCATATCATTCTCTATTTGAGAAGCTTCGTCAGGTAATGCAGGGATGTGGGGTTTCTGTTCCCCAGTCCTTTGCACTCAAAGACCCTTAGTGTGATTCTGTCCCCTTCAAAATCGAGCATGAACGGATATGTTCTGCACACGATTGGTCTGTTTTGATATATTTTACATCTCCCTCCATCAAAGAATATGCATTTGCTGTCTTTTCTTCTCAAAATCCAGCCAAGATTAACACCAGAAATAGTTTGAGGATTTGGCTCTATGATGTCATGCACATCCACATCCATAACCTCTGAGAGTCTCTTCGCTTCTGGGTAAAATATCCTTACAAAATTCTCCTCCCCTACACAACACTCCCCACATCCCACACACTTCCAGTCGGGAATGTCTATTGAGGCAACATCAATCTGCTTCACAGTTTGAAGCATTCTCTCAAGCAGTTTCAAATTCTCCATTATTGAATAATGCTTTCGGTCCTTTTGAGAGTGCTTCCATCTCTTCATCTGTGAGTGGTTCATAAATCGCTCTCTCGGAAATAATGGCACTGTTTCCATAGGGGTCTTCTATTATCAGCCTCACACTCTTTTTCCCTGCCTCGATTTCGTCAATCATTTTTATCAGTTCTCTACACCTCCCCACCCTCTTCAGATCACCCTCCTCCTCACACCATCGCTCCATCATCTCAACAACAGACCTGACCCTCTCAAGAACCCCTTCAACATTCGATACAAAACTCTCAGCATCTGGACCTGGCTCTATGCTCACACCAAGCTCCGGAATCCGCACAGTCCCAGATGCAGACCTAACAACTCTGACATTCAGGTCATCTTCTCCCAACACATCGAATGTGTATCGAGAAGCTCCTTTTGACTCAAGAAACATCACATCAGCGTATCGGAATCCACACTCACAGCTACCGCTTATGTACATTATGTCTCCAAAGAACGGTATGTTTTCCTCTTCCCACCTGAGTTTTAAGACTTTTTCACAGATTGGACACTGTATCTCTGTTGTGAACGCTGTCATGCCCTTACGCTTGTTATTTTATTTCTGTCGACCTTCACCCCTGAGGGTGTCAGTATGAGCTGTGTCTCTCCCAGACCAACGATATCTCCTTCTATGTCATCCACCACTTTCTTCAGTTCCTTGATAACTCTCTCTCTAACAAGCCTGTCTGTTCCCATTGGACCTATGTTGACAATCACGATGTTTCCTTCATACACATGTTTCTTTACTTCGTTGATATCGTTGAGACTTACGAGCTCAGCCACCTTTACATACATAGACGCCGGCTTTTCCTCACTCACCTCTTTGTATTCATATGTCTCTATCTCCACAAAGTCCTCATCAGATGTCTCCCTTTTCTCTGGCTTGAATAGCTTCTCTATGAAGTTAGGCATATTTCCTCACCCTTCAAAACTTTGATTTATTTATATTTAGTCTTTGTCTGTAAGCTTTAATACTTATTAGAATAAATCAACAAATATGCTGAATATGAAGTTTGTGATACTCATCGTAGTGGTGGGGCTATTGTCTCTTGGGTGTGTATCTCCTCAGCAAACCTCCGAACAGCCGAATATGACAGAACAACTCCAGAACATGACACCCGAGAGTGAGGAACAGATTGTCTCCCCATCCCAACCTCAAGAAACTCAACCTCAAGAAACTCTTCAGCCAGAACAACCCCCAATCCAACAGCCTAAAAACATTACTGTGTGGCTCGTTGATTACAGCATCACACCAAAGAATGTTAGCATAGGTGTCGGTGGAACAGTGAGTTTTGTGCATTACCAGTCATCTGGCAATCCTGTATTTGTTTTGGTGAGCGATGAGGGGCTGTGGCAACCACAGAGAATGGACTACGGTGATATTTTCTCATACACCTTCACGCAAAAGGGTGTTTATCATTTCCATGTGGAAGGATTCGAAAAAATCATGAGCGGGACGATTGTAGTCACATGAGGACAATCAGAATAACAGAGGGCAGTACAACTGTTGAAGTGCCTGTGCAGGATTAGACATCTTCATATCCTCCTTCCTCAGCTCCTGTTTTCTACAACCCTTTTCAGGAGATGAGCAGGGATTTGACAGTTTGCGTGGTCTCCCTACTTCAAGAGGCCAAGAACGTCAGTTATCTTGATACACTTGCAGCAACCGGCATAAGAGGACTCAGAGTTGCAAACGAGAGCGGGGCAGAGGTTGTACTGAATGACTGGGACAAAGAAGCATATGGGCTGTGTGTGAGAAATGCTCAGTTGTGTGGCAAGAGAGTGGAAGTTCTGAATTAGGATGCAAATCTTTTGATGAGGGCAAGAAAGTTTGACATCGTCGATATAGACCCGTTTGGCTCACCAGCACCGTTTCTTGACTCGGGTGCCTTTTGTGCGAGAAAGGGACTGTTCCTGACAGCAACGGACAGAGCTACGTTATCGGGTGTGCATAGGAAAACCGCCTTCAGAAAATATCATGCACTTCCTCTAAAAACCGAGTATCATGCAGAAGTTGGACTTAGGATACTGTTGTATGCGGTTGCATGCTCTCTTGCCAGATATGGGAAGGCTATGATACCTTTGCTGTCTTACTCCAGTATCCATTATTATCGCATATTTGTGTTGGTCAGGAAGGGGGTGGAGAATGCGGACAAGATGTTGGAAGATGTGGGACACATTTTACACTGTCTCAAGTGTGGGTACAGGGAGGTGAAGAAGGGCGTGTGTTCGCAAAAGAGGGAGTGTGAGAAGTGTGGTGAAAAACTTGTGTATTGTGGACCTATTTGGATTGGTAACTACAAAGATTCTGAATTTTGTGGTAGGGTTGCCGAAAAACTCAGAGGAGGGAAGTTCAATTCCACCCCCACAGCTTTGAAACTTTTGAGCAGACTATCTTCTGAACTTGACATTCCAACATGTTATGACTGCCATCTAATCGCCCGAAGACTCTCGTTATCCCCTCCAACCATGGAAAAACTTCTTGATGCTCTCACAAAAGAAGGATATAAAGCATCGAAGACACATTATGGTGGAACGCTCTTCAAGACAGATGCCCCCCTTGATGTGATTGAGGATGTTCTGATAAAATTACAAAATAAAAAATAAATAAAAAATCAACAAAAAAGAATCAAATCGTCTTTATTTCATAGGACTGCAAAATAACCTCTTCGTTGAGTTTTCCAACCTGATAGGTCTTTCCGCTTGACAAGTCATTCACGGTTATGTTTGCTGGCGCAAATATGTTCGGGTCAATCTTGTAGAAGTCGAAGTTAGCGTTCTTGAATACTGTGTAGAATGGTTCGCCGTAATCGGACGAGGCAATCGATGGCACCTTTTTAAACAGTTCCTCATCAAACTCCTTCACAGTCATGACAACAGACCCGTAGTAGATTATGCTGTCGTTCGTAATGCCCATGGCAACAACATCGTCCTTCACAACTGGGGCAATTGGAGCACATCCACTTGCACATACAACTTTGCGTGTGTCGTATCCAAGTTCGTTGAGCTTGAACACACCTGTCTCTACAACTCTTCCCGAGACCTGAACACTTCCCACTATGGATGCTGTTGGTGCAACAAGAGCTATCGTGTTGGAGACCTCAACTCCACAACTCTCTGCTATGAACTCCATCACCTTTTCGTCAGGTAGCTTGTTTGACTCCAGAGCTATTACCGCATGGTCAAAGTCGTCTTCGTACTCTATTCTCTTGTACGTCTTCTTTGGTTTGAGAGCAAGGGCACGTGCTGGTCCAGACCCCATCGCAAAAAAATCGCCCACACTTATCTGCCATCCCGCCTTCTGCGCTCCAAGGCAGGCAATAGCAACATGGTCACACACAACATCGATGAACGTCAGTGGAATTCCTTTGATTGTTTCCACTCTCAACGAGGTGGTTCCAAGTCCACCCATACACACCTCAGTAAACATCAGACCCGCAGTATAACATCCCTCCACGTTCACACCACAGTCCACGACCAAGGCACCGTTTGAAAGTTCATGAGCCTCTATCTTCAACTCCTCAGAGTAGTCAAGCATCTCCTCAACAATTCCATAAGCACCTTCATTTACGCTTAACATAGAAATCACACATGAGAAAGAAGCTTAAATAAGTATCGACATAGTTTTGATGATGTTAATAGGCATGGGTGCTGAGGCAAAGGTGGTTCTTGAGGGAGAGAGAGTCATTAAGAAACGCATTTCGAAACGATATCGAATCCCTCAGCTCGATTCAAGTCTTAGAAAGGAGAGAACGAGAGCCGAAGCAAAACTCACAAGTGCTGCAAGAAAGCTTGGCATTCCTACCCCCATCATCTATGGGATCGGTGATTATCATATCGAGTTTGAGTATCTCGATGGACCTCTTCTGAGAGACTGCATAGATGAGGAGTTATCGAGGGAGGCGGGAAGGTTGACAGCAAAACTCCACATGGGCGGAATTGTGCATGGAGATTTAACCACCTCAAACTTCATACTGAGCAGGGGAAGGCTTTTCTTGATAGATTTTGGTCTCTCCTCTTTTGACTCCACACTTGAGGGGTTTGGAATGGATGTACATCTTTACATACAGAGTGTTAGAGCGACCCATGTCAGGGAGGAGTTGGTTGATGCTTTCAAGGATGGTTATTCCTCAGAGTTTTCAAAGGCGGAGCAGGTCTTTGAGAGAGTGAGGGAGATAGAAAGGCGGAGGAGGTATCTTTGATGAAGGAACATCTCAGGAGACCAAGACTTGTGAATGCAGAGATATACGATAGTTTCAAGCAATGGTGTAAAATAAATCACATACCTCTGAAAGAGGGACTTGAAAGGGCAATGGTTGAATTTCAGAGAACATCGAAAATACAGAGAAAGATAAATGAGTACAGGTGAGGGAGTAAAGTCATGATAGCAGAGCTAATAGTTGAGAACGGAGTGGTTCTGAAGGGAGATGGCACACCACCCTTCAAAGCTTCAATAGTCGTGGATGAGGGTAAAATCGTGGAGGTTGGCGATGCAAAAGGTTTCACTGCTGATGAGAAGCTGGACGCCACTCGATGCCTCGCAGTTCCCGGGTTTGTGAATACCCACACACACCTTTCAATGACACTTTTCAGGGGATATGCAGATGACCTTGAACTTGGTACATGGTTGAGAGACCACATATGGCCAGTGGAAGCAAAGCTCACATCCCAATCGGTTAGGGCTGGTGCTTTGCTCGGAGTTTTTGAGATGATACGCTCGGGAACGTGTGCATTTGCTGACATGTACTTCTTCATGGATGAAGTTGCAGAAGTTGTAAAAAAGGCTGGGTTGAGAGCTTCATTATCCTATGGTATGATAGAGTTGGGAGATGAGGAGAGGGGAAAAAGCGAGTTAAAAAAAGGAAAAGACTTCGTGAGGAACTACAACGGCTATGCAGATGGAAGGATAAAAGCTATGTACGGTCCCCACGCTCCCAACACATGCTCTATCGATTTTCTCATGAAGGTGAGGGAGCTTGCTGACAAAGATGGGGTTGGAATCCATATACATCTGTTGGAGACAGAGGAGGAGAGGAAACAGCTTGGCGAGAACGGTCTGAAAAAACTGGAGGGTTTTCTGAAAGACGATGTGCTTGCAGCACACTGTGTCTGGCTATCTGACAGTGATATAGAATTGCTTGTCCAGAAAGGTGTTAAGGTATCACACAACCCTGTTAGCAATATGAAGCTTGCATCTGGAATTGCAAAGGTTCATGAGATGCTCGAGAAGGGGGTGTGTGTATCAATCGGAACAGATGGATGTGCATCAAACAACAACCTCGACATGTTTGGCACCATGAAATGTACAGCTCTTCTCCAAAAGATACGGCTCATGAGTCCCACATCGACAACAGCAAAGGAGGTTTTCAGCATGGCAACTCTCAATGGAGCAAAGTCCCTTGGAATACATTCAGGAATTATCGAGAAGGGATGGAATGCAGACTTCATATGTCTTGATCTGACATCAGAACGCATGCTTCCCCTTCATAATGCAGTCTCAAACATCGTTTACTCTGCAACCCCATACGATGTTGTGAGTTGTGTTGTGGATGGCAAGGTACTCATGAGAGATAGAAAGGTTCTTACACTTGACAAATCAGAGGTTATAGATGAAGTGGAGAAAGCAGTGGAAAAGTTATTTTAACAATGATGTATGTGGAGGAAGAGGATGAAACTCGAGGAGCTGAGGTATGGGACAGAACTCATAAAACGGGGATTTGCTAAGATGCAGAAGGGCGGAGTCATCATGGATGTGACAAATCCTGAGCAAGCAGAGATAGCTGAAAGTGCGGGTGCTGTTGCCGTGATGGCACTGCAGGCTGTTCCAGCAGACATAAGAGCTGCTGGTGGAGTTGCGAGAATGGCTGACCCCCAGACAATTCTTGAGATAATGGATGCTGTGACCATTCCCGTGATGGCGAAGGTGAGAATTGGACACTTTGTCGAGGCAGAAATCCTTGAAGCCCTCGGTGTGGATATGATAGATGAGTCTGAGGTTCTGACACCCGCTGACGAGCAGTTCCACATAGACAAAAAGAGGTTTAAGGTCCCGTTCGTGTGTGGTGCAAGAGACCTTGGAGAAGCACTGAGGAGAATCGATGAAGGGGCTGCCATGATCAGGACAAAAGGTGAGGCTGGAACGGGAGATGTGAAGGAAGCAGTCCGTCATATGAGACTCATACAAAGTGCAATCAGAGAACTCAAAGGGAAGACAGAAGAGGAGTTGAAGTTGGTTGCGAGGAAAATCGAAGCTCCGTTTGAACTCGTGAAAGAGACAGCAGAGCTTGGAAGACTGCCTGTGGTCAATTTTGCAGCAGGCGGAATCGCCACACCCGCAGATGCAGCCCTCATGATGAAGCTTGGTGCAGATGGCGTATTCGTTGGTTCAGGCATATTCAAGTCAGAGCAACCAGAGAAAATGGCAAGTGCGATTGTGGAGGCTGTGAACAACTATGAGAATCCAGAGGTCCTCGCAGAAGTATCGAAAGGTCTGGGCAGTCCAATGAAAGGAATTGATGCAAGAACTCTAAGTGAAGAGGAGGCACTACAGACAAGGGGCTGGTAAATGCTCATAGGTGTTTTGGCTGTTCAGGGAGATGTTTCCGAGCATGTTGATGCGTTGAAGAGAGCGTGTGATAGAGTTGAGGTTGTGTTGGTTAGAAAAAGAGGAATAATCCCAGAATGTGATGGAATAGTCATACCCGGTGGGGAAAGTACCACATTCTGCAGACTTCTTGAAAAAGAGGGTATATGGGATGAGATTGTGGAGGCTGTGAAGAGGGGCGTGCCAGTACTTGCAACATGTGCTGGTTTGATTTTGCTCTCAAAGGAAGTCATAGATTCAGCCCAAGGTCAGAGAACTCTTGGTGTGCTGAATGTGAAGGTGAGAAGGAACGCATTTGGAAGACAGAGAGAATCCTTTGAAGCGATGGTGGATGTGAAGGACATAGGAGAATACAGGGGTGTGTTTATCAGGGCACCAGTCGTGGAAGAAGTTGAGAACGGGGTTGATGTGATAAGTAAGTTGGGTGATAAAATCGTGGGAGTGAGACAGAACAACATCATTGGATTCGCATTTCATCCTGAACTGACAGACGATATAAGAATTCACCGCCTTTTCCTCGATTTGGTCAAGGCGGTTGAGGGGAGAATGATGGGGTCGTTCTCTCCACAAACTTCAAACTCACCCAGCTCATAACACTAAGCGGTTAATGCACAAATCAGAGCATCGAACTCGTCTTTGTTTTTGGGGGTACTTGATATTTTAATGTCCTGGATATCCAGAACTCTGGAGGATGCATGTGGATACACCTCGATGACCTCTGAGAAATATGTGATGCGTTTTGCAAGTCTCATCCCCCTTTCAGCAAGCTCCTTCATACCCTTGAATGTGAGAGGGAGAATCCTGTATCCTCTCTTTCTGATCTCGATATCGCCGTCTCTGAACGTCTCACCATGGTAGGAGAGGGGGGCATCGATACCAACACATTTTGGCATAACATCCTAAATAATATCGAGTATCTCATTATCAGTATGCACGCTTCTGAATTCAGGTTTCCCATTCCGAAGTATGCACACACCACTTCTCTTCTTCTCACTTCCAGCAAGGTCTATCCCGACCAGAATCACATGAATCACATAGCAAAATCACACAATTTTAGAATAAGTTTTTAATTGTCTCATGCGAATTCGATATCATGCGTTTCATGGTGGTGCTGTTCCTTCTGGTGGTAGCCACACAAGAACCAATTTTCGATGAAGGCATAGCACTTTTAAGTGGAGAAAAATGGGCTCTCTCTCAGGGTTATTCCATCGAGGTGAAGGGGGTTGATTTTGAGGGTGAGAACATATGGCTCTCAGTATCTCAGGATAATACGACGTTGTATGATGGAGTGGTACCAAAAGGGACAGTACTCTGCGTGTATCATACAAAAGAAAAGTTCAGTGTGGTTGAAAATGGGAACGAAGAGGGTGCGGTGCTTGTGATCACAGTGTATGAAATATATGAGGGAGCCACCCAAGACCTTGTTCTGTTTTTTGTGAAGCAGTACAAGGATACTCTACTACCTATGAGTCCTGCTGAGCAGAAGCAGTCTCAACCACCCCAAGAGAGCGAGGAGATGGTACCATCACCGAGTTATGGTTTGACAGAGGTACTGTTTGTTTTGTTCATGTTGGTGTTGCTCCCCTTGGTTACAATGTTCTTCAAGAGAAGATTTAAGTAAAAAAGATTTAAGTAAATGCAACGAGTTGGATACGGCGGTAGAATGATTGAGAAAATAAACGGGTTGAAAGGGTGCAATGTTGTTATAAAATTAGGCGGAAACATACTGAACGACAACATCATCGAGGACATAGCAGACGATGTTGTCAAACTCAGTCGTGCTGGTGTTAGACCAGTGGTTGTCCATGGTGGGGGGCATGAGATAAGTAAGATGATGGAAATGCTGGGGAAAGAACCGGTGTTCGTGGATGGGCTGAGGGTTACAGATAAGGAGACACTTGACATCGTTGCAATGGTTCTGTGTGGAAAGGAGAACCTAAAACTGACTTCGTTGATAATAAAGAAAGGTGGAAAAGCGGTTGGGCTGTCTGGAAAGGATGGTAAAACCATTGTTGGTAAAAGAATCGAAAAACTTGGTTGGGTTGGGGATGTAAAAGAAGTAAGAACAGAGCTTCTGGATGTTTTGCTGGAAAGAGGCTACATCCCGGTCATATCTCCAATTGCCATAGATGATGAAGGGAATCTATTGAATGTTAATGCGGACATTGCTGCCGGGATGATTGCGAAAGCCCTGAAAGCAGATAAACTGCTCATACTGACAGATGTTCCCGGAATTCTCAGAGTTAGAAACAATCTGGATTCGAGAATACACAAGCTCAGACTGGAAGAACTCTCTCAATTGATACAAGATGGGACGGTTTCTGAGGGGATGATACCGAAACTCAGAGCGGTAATGCAAGCTCTTGAGGGAGGCGTAAAATCAGCTCACATAGTGAATGGAATGGAAAAACATTCCATACTTCTCGAGCTTGTTGGCGAGTATACCGGGACTGTTATTACGGTTTGACTTGGTATCTGATACTTGATATCTGACTTATCCTTTGACCACGCCCATGGGCTTGAGCATCACAACCTTTGTTGCTATTCCGAGATTGTGAACAACATCAACAACCTCACTCGAGTCTTTGTATGCGTCAGGTGCCTCCTCAGCGACCACCGCCTTCGATGCCGCCCTTACTATCACTCCCTGACCCTCAAGCTCTTTTATGAGTCTCGCACCCGAGAACTTCGACTTTGCTTCATGTCTGCTCATAACTCTTCCAGAGCCATGACAGGCAGAGCCAAAACTCAGTTCGAGAGCCTTCTCACCTCCTCTCAGTATGAATGAGGGAGTTCCCATGCTTCCAGGTATCAGAACTGGCTGACCAACTTTCCGATATGCAGGCGGAACATCTGGATGCCCCTTCGGTAGTGCTCTGGTTGCCCCTTTGCGATGAACATACACTCCCCTTTTCTTTCCTTGATAGGTGTGGTACTCGTGCTTTGCTATGTTGTGTGCAACATCATACACAAGCTCTATGTCATCCTCTGCTACGCCAAGACACCGAGAAAACGATTCTCTGACCCAGTGTGTGATGATTTGTCTGTTTGCCCATGCGTAGTTGGCTGCAGCAGCCATTGCACTGAAGTAGTTCATGCCCTCAGGTGAGTTCACAGGGGCACATGCAAGCTGTCTGTCTTTTAGCTCGATTCCATACTTTCTGTACGCATTTGTCAGTACTTTCAGATGGTCTGTGCATATCTGGTGTCCACACCCACGTGAGCCACAGTGAATCATCACAGTAACGTCTCCCTTCTCGAATCCATAAACATCATCGTATACCTCTGCAACATACTGGATTTCCAAGAAATGATTACCACTTCCCAGCGTTCCAAGTTGAGGTTTCCCTCTTTTGAATGCCTCCCTGCTCACGTGTTCGTATGATGCCTCTTTCATTCTCCCTCCATTCTCACAATGTACCAGGTCATCCTTCACACCATATCCGTTCTCAACCGCCCATTCAGAACCCTTGACGAGAACCTCTCTGAGTTCTCTCTCCCCAACCCTCAGTTTCCCCTCAGAACCAACCCCAGATGGGACATTCCTGAACAGCACCTCTGTTAGCTCTTTCATCTTCGGAATCACTTCTTCTTTTTTGAGGGGGGTTCTTAGGATACGAACACCACAGTTTATGTCAAACCCCACGCCCCCTGGACTTATCACTCCCTCCTCATCATCGAATGCTGCAACCCCACCAATTGGAAAGCCATAACCCATATGAACGTCAGGCATCGCCATTGCTGGACCAACTATGCCGGGCAAGGTTGCAACGTTCTTCAACTGGGTAATCGCATCATTCTCAAGTCCTCTTAACAATAATTCAGATACGAACAAAACAGCATCAGACCTCATCCCATATTTCTCATCCTTGGGAATCCTCCACATGTACTCATTAATTCTTTCAAAGTTGTGAACATCAACCATTCTCTCCTCCCTCCATCCTTCCTATTTTCTCAGCCAAAGCTTTTAACACTTCCTTTCTCATACCTTCAAAGAACTTTATGCTTCCAACAACAAGATGCCCACCACCACTTATACCCCCCTCTTTGAGTTCTTGTTGAAGCTCTCGGACAAGCAACGGGAAGTTCATTTCAACACCTCTCGAACGCATAACTGCAAAATCTGGGCCATAGCCTATTGTAATGGTTGGTTCTCCCTCTTTACACAGTCTATCATGAATCTCACCAACCATCTTTCCCGGTGGAGGGAATGTGAATTTATGGGAGAAGATTCCAACATCGATAACATTCAGCACAATTCCATTCGGCAACTTCGTCGTCTTCACATGATGCATACACGCCTCAACACTCTCTTCGATTGCAACCTTCGCATCACTTGCAAGTGCCTCAAGAACCTTTCTGTGCCTCTCGGGTCTTCCCGATAGATTGAGCACATCATTGACAATATGCCTCCCCTCAGAAAATCTGAGCCAGTATGACAGATAATCAACAGCAAGAGCCATATTTTTGAGTTCGTCGTGTGAATATTTTTCAAGAGCCAGTTCAAGATATTTTCTCGCCTCCTCTCCTTCCGCCCTGTCCCCCAAAACAGAGACTGATGCAAGATGCATTATGGTGTCTGTGATGGATGGATTTATCATTCTCGCAATTTCGAGGCACAGAATTCCAGTTGTGATGTTGTAGTCTGCCTCCACATGAGCAGGATTCACATGCTCCAAAAGATACTCATCAACCTCTGGGTCTGGATGGTGATGGTCAACCACAATCACATCAACCCCGTACATGCGGGTGTATCTGAGTGCCGGAACATCCTCAAGAGTTGAGCCATTATCCACCAGCAGTATTAACGGTAGCTTTTGCTCGTATCTCTCTTGGTCTTCGAGTGCAAAACTCAAGTCCTTTATGATGTCTGTCATCTCATAAAAGGGAGCTCTTGATGGGGACCTTTTCAGGAGATAGTACGAATTCTCTTTTCCGTTTATCTCTCTGACAATTGGCAGGAGGGCTTGCTCTATGCATACAGCGGCTGTTATACCATCAGCATCTGCGTGATGTCTTATTATTACTGGGCGGGAGGTGTATGCACACATCAAAAGCTCTTTTGCCACCTTTTCCATTCTACTCCTTAATTTCTCAAGATACTCACTCTTCACGAGAAATTCGATCTTTGGAGGAGTGCATCTCTTCTCTAAAGCCTCTCTCAATTTCTCCTTTACAATGAGAGCTTCTTCCCCCCACAGTCGTTTGATGGAGCGAATCTCGAGCTGGAGAGTTCCGTTTCTGAGAAGCACATCACCCACAATCCTCACAACTGAGCCAACATCTATGTGTGGGTACGCCCGCACACCCGCCCCCTCAAAACCAGCACACTGCACACTGCCTGTTTCGTCTGCAACCGTGAATATTGTTGGACCTTGCGTCTGTCTGACTCCCATCACTTCTCCTTCTATTCCAACAAGAGTGCCAACCTTTGAAGAGAGTGAATCGATTGAGACCCTCTCAACCGGTTTCTCAAGCTCAACGACCCGATAGTCGTTTATGTTGACAGGTTCGAGGTCAATGTTTCCGTTTGGATGGATGTTCTTCACCCTCACAACGACTCTGTCTCCTATCTCGTAGTTTGTTTTTCTCATCAATCCTCTCACTGAGGGATTGAGCATGACAAACATGCCAAAATCTGTTTTCGAACTCACAATCCCGCTCAAAAGCATCCCAATTCTTATATCACCCACATCACACACAGAGTCAAGTACATACACCACCTTCTTCTTAGAGCATTCCGAACATACATCCTGACCCAGCGGTGCCTCCCCACCACACACTTTGCACACACCAACTTCTCCCTTTCCTCCACACACGGGACATGGTATTTTTCTCTCAACCTTACCAGTCCCTCCACAGTCAGGACAAACTCCTCCGCCGTTCATGATATCCATAAGACTCTTTTCAGATACCTCCCCAACTGTAAAAGAGTGTATTTTACCAGCACCCTTACATCTCTTGCATGCAACCTCCTCAACACTCACGTATCCCTTACCATCGCACTCTCTACACATCATCTCTCGCATTATTGCACTTTATAGTATAGAAAGTTTTATTTATCACACAAAATAATAACATAGCTCGCAAAAAAGAGAGGGCTGGTAGCTCAGCCAGGCAGAGCGATTGGCTCTTAACCAATTGGTCGGGGGTTCAAATCCCTCCCAGCCCGCTTGGATGAACAGAAACGAACAATTTCTTCTGCTCAAAGAATGTTCAGACATCCTCCAAACCGAGCCAAACCTTTTGAAACTCAGAAAGAAGAGTGCCGTGGTAGTGGGGGATGTGCATGGTAGTAAGAACGCAGTGTTAAAGGCATTTGAAATTTCTGAGAGCTTTGAGAGTGTAATATTCTTGGGGGATTATGTCGATAGAGGACCACATCAGATTGAGACAATCAACTTGGTATTGTCTGCAAAGCTCGATAGACCCAAAAACATAATCCTCCTGAGGGGAAATCATGAACTGCCTTACATGAATTAGATGTATGGGTTCAGATACGTTGTGGAAGCGACCTATGACCATGAGATGTGGATACACTTCAACGAATGCTTTTCATATATGCCATACGCCTGTATTTTGTGCAATGTCATGTTTGTGCATGGTGGCATATCCGAGGGGATAAAGCGAATTGAAGACATAAACAAACATCCAAAAGGGATGGTACCATCTCCAGAAATGGAGGAACTTCTCTGGAACGATCCAGCGGATGGAATAAGTGGTTTTGTCTTCAACGAAGAGAGAATGGGCTTCAAGAAGTTTGGTAGGGATGTGCTGATGGATTTCTTGGAGGGGAACTCACTTATGAGGGTGGTGAGAGCACATCAACCAGTGAGAAATGGATTTTGTGAAATGTGGGATGGCAAACTCATCACTGTATTTTCAAGTCCAGAGACCCATCCGGAAGGAAAGGGAACATTGCTCTTGTTCGAGAATGGCGAGATAGAACCCACGAATCTGTCAGTCTAACACCCTCATAACGATGGCGCCGTCTCCTTTTATGAAAACATGAAAAGTCTCTCCATTTTTTAGCCCGTGTTCGATTCTGTTTCTGATGCTCCAGTAATCCTTTGGATTCACATTTCCTCTGAGAACCGCCTTTCCAGCTCCTTCTTTTATGAGAATTTCATTCACCTTTCTTATCAGTTCGTCCATTTCATTCTCCCTGATGAAATCCACAACTTCGTAGGAGTTTTTGAAGTACGGTGATTCAATGGAGTGAGGAGAGGTAATGAGTATTCTTTTTCTGTCGATTCGGTATATGCTGAAGGCTGGGGGTAGCAGTCTTGATTGAACAAGTACCGGGTCTGGCTCATAAGCAAATTTCTCAAGAGTATCAACATAATTCCAGCTGTCTGGGTCTGTCGGTGAACCTTCCACCCTTTTAACCTCATCGTTAATCATCACCCCCGAGCTTTCACACCTCACAAGCTCGCCAAAATAGAGAGTTAGCCTGTTCAACTGCCCCTCGAGACTGATATATTCTTTTTCACAGTCGAAAGGAATTCTTTCTGGTGTGAGTTGTGGGGGCGCTTCTATCGCAATTCCTTTAACCCAGTGGTATGCACTCAGAATCTCTTGGGGGGAAGGACTCATCGATGATATAGACCTCTCGTCTTCACTGGGTGGTCTGGATGGGTCACAGAACACATACTCGATTTTGTGCATAACACGATTCACAAACTCCTCATTTGTTCCATCCGCAACAAAGAATTTCACATTCTTTATTCCCCTTCTCTTGCAATTCAGTTTTGCAAACCTTACCATTTTCGGGTCGATATCAACCGCAACCACTTTTTTACAGTGTCTTGCAAATGCTATCGTTTGCCCTCCGATTCCACATCCTATTTCAAGAAGCACCTTACACGACAGTCTGCTGGCTCTGTATTCTGCAACCTTTTCTGGAGTGGCAAATCTTCCACCCACCTCTTCGCCCACCATCCTTCTCGAGAACTTCTTCATTGGCACACCTCAGAGTTCCCAGAGTTTCATGAGCATGAGAGATGCAGACAGAGTGAGAACCACGAACAGCAGAATCCTCATACTGTTTTCGTGAATTCTCTTCTTTAGCCACATCCCAACCCATACCCCTGGAACTGATGATGCCATGAGTGTGAGGGTGAGGACAACATCGATGTCCGCAAGCGTGATATATCCTATGCCCGCAATCAATGTTATGATGATTGAGAATATCATGTTCGTTCCAACCAGCGTTCTTACTTCTGGAAAACTCCTGCTCAAGAGCATGAGTCCAAACACACCACTTCCGATTGAGGACATCTGGGTCACCAATCCTGCGATGAATCCAGCGAGTGCGAATCTTGGGAAGTATACTGAAAATCCGAGCTCTGAAATGATGTAGAACATCAATGCACCCATTACAACAACACTCACAACATAAACGAGTATCAAATCCAAATCGTAAAAATTTTTAAGGATTTTTAGTATCAAGAATCCGACCAGAATTCCGAGAATTCCCCATTTGAGCATGGTTTTCAGATATTGCGTGTTCACGTCCCCAGAGAGGTAGCACCTCAGAGAGGTGTAGGTCTTCACAAACACGACATAGAAGAAGTTTGCACCTATTGCATGAACTGGACTCACCCCTCCGTAGATGAGCAAAGGTGTCATCATAACACCCCCACCTATCGATGTCAGGGTTATCAGTATCCCAGTTATAGCTCCAATCAGAATAAAAAGAGGTTCCAAATTCACCACCCATAGGAACCTAGCACCTTCACTTCATCTGCCTTCTCTCTCAAAGCTTTCAGGGCATCAGCCACCACCTCGTCTTTCACATGCCCTTCGAGGTCTATGAAGAAGAAGTACTCCCCCATTTCTCTCTTCTTTGATCTGGACTCGATTCTTGTCAGATTGATTCCTCTCCTTGCAAACTCCCCCAGTATCTCATAGAGTGCTCCAGGTCTATCCTTTTTCAGATAAACAGCCAACAGAGTTTTATCCCTTCCTGTTTTCTCTCCTACCTCTCTCGACAGGAGAACGAATCTCGTATAGTTCTCTTTCCTGTCCTGCACATCGGCTTTGAGAATGTGAAGGGAGTATTCTCGTGCCGCCTCCTCAGAGGCGATTGCAGCATACGTTGGATTCTTCGAAGCAAGTTCTGCGGCGTTGGAGGTGGATGTGGTGTTCAGCACCTTTATACCATACTCTTTTGTGAGTGACATTACGAACGAGCGACACTGGGCGAGTGCCTGTGGATGGGAAACCACTACCTCAATCTCCTCGATTTTTGAAGCTCTTGAAAGAAGATGATGCCTTATCTCAAGCACAACCTCCCCACATATCATGACATCGTGTGATAGTATGGCGTCCAACACCTCTCCAACCGAGCCTTGAAGCGAGTTCTCAATCGGCACAACTCCCAGACTCCCCCCCTCTTCGACCTCTCTGACAACATCCTCTACACAATCAAAGAACATGATTTCTGCGCCCTCTACGAGCTTTCTTGCTGCGATATGTGAAAACGAACCTTTTGGCCCAAGTGTTGCAACTTTGTGTTTCATACAGTTTCACCATCTATCACATAATCACCAGAGTCTCCGTACCATCTAACATTTCCCTACACCACTCTTATTCTCTTCTTGAAATGTGGAGCATTCAACACAAATGTTTCGTACTCACCGCCCTCACCAAGCGGATGTATCCCATACTTCCTACATACTTCAATGAGTTGGTATGCAGTTCTTTTATCAAGAACTTTTCCAAGCCACTCCTTTCCGAGTCCATCTGCTGCCACCCTGACCACCATCACATCCATTTCATCAACCATTTCCAATAACGTCTTCTCAGGCTCACATCCCCACAGTGGAGAAATTGTCTCAAGCCCCACCTTTTCTGCAATACTTTCAATTCTTGACTTCTGGTACACAGATGCGACAGCCCCCGTACACACACCATCAACTTTGAGGAGCGAAAGACTCTCTTCAAGTTCCATCAGTTCATCTTCTCCCGAATGGTGTAATATTATTGGGAGACCCCATGCACTACTTACGGTGGGCATCATATGAATGTTTGTGTAGTGGTACATATGGGATTCTTCAGAGGGAGGTATGATTGAGAGCAGGCAGACGATTTTATGTCCAGCTTTACTTGCGAGGTATGCTGCGTATGTGGAATCCTTCCCGCCAGATACGAGGGCTACGAGTCTCAAATCGATACCCTCTCAGGGTATGTGTAGATATACAGATTGGGTCTCCTAACAAAAGCAACAATCGTAATCCCAGCCTTCACACTAGCCTCGATTCCACTGGACAACGGTGCAGCCTTGGACACTATGATGGGTATGCCAACCCTCGCAACCTTCCTGACAATCCCCTCGGAGAGTCTGCACGTGGTTGCAACCACACATTCTGAGAGTTCGATTCCTTTCATGACACAGTACCCAACAGCCTTGTCCATTGCAGTGTGCCTCGACACATCCTCGCACATGAAAAGCACCTTTCCATCTGAATCAGCTATAAGGGTTGAGTGTGTTCCTCCGGTCCTCCTCCATAGCCTTGCATTCTCTGTTATGTGTTCGATTAAAGAGAATATGACATCACTGGTGATTTTCACATCTCCTCTGGTTTTATTATTTTCAGCTTGGGTCTCTGTCGTTCTTTCTGTGGTGATGACCCTTATTTTGTTGTTCTGTATTTCGAGGTTTAAAGAGGGGGGAGGGTTTGGAAGCAAACCCTCGCATACGAGATGTCCCACAGCCATCTCCTCGAGTTGTGTGGGCAGTGCTGTGAGCGAGGCAATCCTTTCCGAGTTCAAAAAGATGTGGTAGAGCTCATCAACGCATACATCCACCTCTTCTGTTGAGGTCTTCCCCCCCTCCTTAACCACACACATCTGTTGTTTGACCATTTCTTTTAGTCCTTCATCTAACTTTTCGTCTCTCCAGTAGGATTTCCACTTGCCCCTATACTCCCAGTGTTTCATTTCTTCTCCTTTATCCTCTCAAACAACTGTTTGAGTGTGTCCTCGTTGCTTGTTGTAAAGTCAAAGGGTGGCTTTGTGAATGCTCTGAAATGAACAGGCACATCGTCCAATCTATAGAAAGTTCCTTCACTCTCCATCGCATCTATCACACCCGGTAAAACAATATCAGATGCCATTGTGGTTGGGCATGGTGCAATGTCTATGCACACCATCGGAATCTCTGCCAAGTACCTCCCACAGTCTGCGGGCAGATGAGCGACAAGGTCAGCGGACAGAACAAGTGCCGCATCCACCTCTTTTTCCTTCAAAACATCGACTGTTGTAAACTCTCCCGGATTGTATCTCGGGTATCCTCTTGCGAAGTCAAGTCCAAACGGATACCCATAGAGATACGTGGCAATCTGATTAAAGCCAGCCACGTTGCAGTGCCCTCTCAGTGCGCCGATGGTGAATTTAGCATAGCGATTGAGTTCTTTTGTGAGTGCCATTGCCATCTCTGCATTTCTGTGCTTTCCGAACGATGAGGCAATTCCAAGACCCACATATATTGACCCGAAATTACAGTTCTTCATTATCTCTACGACTTCCTTCATCATTTCTATTGGTATGCCCGTGATATCCTCGACGGATCTGTGAGGTTCCTTACCCCTCAATATTGTCATAAGGGCACAGAACAGCTCATAATCTGTGTTTGGTTTTATCTGCAAATGGATATCTGAGGCGATTGCGGTCGGAGTTCTCCTCGGATCAACTGTTATTATTGTCCGGTCAAATCTTCCTCTTCTTGTCCAGTATCCCCTTGGGAACACAGCATACCTTGCCATGTGTTTTGGCATCGATTCCATTGGATTTGAGCCCCAGTATATCGTAACATCGGAACGTATCTTCTTCTGACCAGAGGTTGCACCAACAAGCCCAGCTTCCTGAATCCCCATACATGTGGGTCCATGGCATATGGTGGCATTTGAATCCACCACTCCCCCAAGGTACTCGCCAATGTGGAGGCCAACCTCCATTGCCTCACAGGAGGTTTCACTTCCCATGAAAATAAACGGTCTTTTGGCATTTGCAAGTATTTCCGCAGCCTTGTCCAGAGCCTCGTCCCATTCCGCATCTCTGAACTTACCGTTCTCCTTTATCATTGGATTTTTTATTCTGTGAGTGCTGACAAGTTCGTGGAACTTGGCATTACCCATCTTGCAAGCGTTCTTCACTTCGATCTTCCCATCATCGTACTCTACAATGATATCATCACATGCAGCACCACAAACAGGACAGACGATGTTTTTGTAAAGCATTTATCTCCCTCCACTCATTATCATCTTCTCTATTAACTCCTCTGTACTCAGCACCTCCTCATCGGTTGGCTCAACCTCGACCACATCCCCCTTATAGAGTGGTGAGCCAGTACAGAATGTGTATGGATTGACAACCATGTTAGCCCATGGACCCCTTGGGATGAATATCATTCCTTCGGGCATTCCTATATCACACACAGCATAAACAACAACACTGTATTTTCCATCACTGCTTGTAACTTTCACCCTCTCAGGACACCCAAGTCTATCATAATCGCGCGGGTTCATGAAACCAACACCACATGCCCTCTTATATTCCTCACTCAGCTTCTCTCCACCTTTTGCAAGTCTCCCCTCTTCAATCGTGCTACCTGTGTTCAGAACCATCTTCATCATGACCACCTCTCACAACTCCGGATTCTTTTCTTTGGATACGTAAAGCTCTCCCTTTGGATTACTCTTCTCTGCATAGTCACCTCTGAATTTCAGGAACGTCCCTTCAAAACTCATTCCGTTGATTTCAAGCCCATCAACCTCATCCACAAGTTCAAAGCCCGGAGTGAACCACTCGATATGTCCCTCCACAACAATCGTCCCCGCACTCATCTCAGCACCCACAGCCCTCTTTGCATCTCCTCTCACCACTGTCAACCCTCCGTTCTGTTTTATTCCACAGAACGCTCCAACGTTTCCATCTATCACAATCGAACCGCCCGTTATTCCACCGCCAACGTTGTTTCCTGCATCCCCTTTTATGTGAATCATTCCACCGCTCATACCTCTCCATTTTCCTCTGTATGTGCATCCAATGTGGTCTTTTGCATTGCCTTCGATTACGATGGTACCACCTTTCATATCCATACCAGTCCATGAGCCTGCGTCTCCACTCACCAGAATCTCTCCCCCACTCATCTCATCACCAACGTGCATACCTGCATTTCCGTTTATCACAATCTTTCCACCACTCATTTTGTATCCAATGAGCTTCACCCTATCAACGTCTCCCTCTATTACGATGGTTGTCTCGGTAGGAGTCTTACCCGCCTCCCCAGATACCTCGAAGAACTCAGAAAGTTTGTGCTTTTGCGGTCCTTGTAGTACTTTGAGTTCTCGTATCTCGTTCAAACTCTTTCCTGCAAACACATCAGGACTTATAACCTCAGCCTCGACAGGAATATCGAAATTTCCGATTGGCGTTAGCACAACCTTGTTTTGCCCAACTTCACACATCTCTCATCCCTCCATATTCACCTTGATAGGTGTCGGCCTTCTCAGGTATCTCTCATCAACAGGGTAGTTCTCAAAGCCAAGTGTGTAGTACTTGAACCACTCCCTCACATCTGCGAGCACATCCCTTTCAATCTCTTCATTGACCTTGGATTCTGTGTAGAATATTCTGCCAGTTGGTGCTGATGTAATCTCTCCCTTGTGTGCGACTATCTCTCCTTCCTTGATGGTGTATTCTGCAATTCTGAACTTCTTCTCTATCTCTGTGTAGTTGCTCGAGTCGAGCGTTGTCGGGTCGATGTCGTATATGGTGACATCTCCATCTGCTCCAACACCCAAGTGTCCTTTTCTGTATGCTATTCCAATTGTCTTGGCTGGATTTGCCCTTGTTATTATGGCAACATCGTACAAATCGAGCTCCCTGTCTATTGTTGCAATCTCGCTCTTCTCAGAAGCCCATTTGTGGCATGTTTCGAGTGTGTCATTCCTTGCCTTCTCAGACATCAGCCAAGCTATCAGCGAGGGATATTTGACAAATGGACCACCGTTCGGATGGTCTGTTGTCAGTATGCACTTCCACATGTCCTTTATCATGAGTATCAGCTCGAGACCGATAGCCCACTGGACACTATGCACTGGATTACTCTTCAGGTACGTAAAGGTGAGAACACCTGCACCACACTCCAGTTCTATATCCGAGTTTGACCACTTCCCTCCAACCAGTTTGTATAAGTCGAATATGGCTGGGCCATCTCCTGTCATCACAGTTGCTGGGCCAAAGGGAACCGCGCCGTTGTCAATTACCACATGGTCTGCTGAATTCACATAATCAACAATGCCTTTTGCACCAGATTCGAAGTCTCTCCATGATGTACCACCAAATGCATTGAACTGAGCATGGGCAAGATAGACTGTTTGAGTCCTTTTCTCAAAATCTTGCTCCCCTTCAATCTTCATCTGTGGCTCAAGATCACTCGGAATCTTCAAAGACTCTCTTGTGATCTCCCAACAGCCCGGATGCCCAAGGTTGTTTGCATGTAAGTGCAGAGAGATTGGCAGTCCAAGTAGTTCATTCACCTCAGCCAACCCTCTTATTATCTCGCAGGGTGTTATCTCGAAGTGAATGTTTGGTTCATCGAGAGAATGGACATTCTTTGCCCATCCCCAACTCTCTACGCCAGCAGGATTCACACACTTTATTCCATACGCTTTGTGAGCCCTAAGCATCCATGAAACATATGCAGCAGCCTTCTCAATATCCCCTTCTCGAAGGTATCTCATAATGAACCAGTTGTTTCCAAACACAAGATAAGCACCCATATCGACTATGGGTGTTGCCTTCATCTCCTCGTGTGTGTGTCTCGCCTCAAGTGGGGGCATCGCAGCCTCGAATACTGTGGTGTATCCCATGGTTGCATATTCGTATCCTTGGAGATACACGGACGGGACCGTGTATCCTGTCCCACTGTGTGCAATATCTGTCTTGGATCTGACCCACTGGTAGTGGTCTTCTGGTCTCATAATCCTTCCTCTATTCACTTTCGCTCCTGCAACATGAGAATGCGAATCAACACCGCCCGGCATCACAGTTTTACCTCTTGCATCGATCACCTTCGCATCTTTCCCGTCGTACTCTTCAACAACCTTCCCATCCTTTATGAAAATGTCCATTACTTCTCCGTTGATGTTGTTAATCGGATCAAAGACATATCCGTTCTTTATTATTATGTCTCCCATCTTTAGCCCTCCTGAATCAAACTCTAACTTTTATTTCTGGTTTTTCCTTCTCCTCGTGCATTACTTCCTCTCTCCTCTCAAGCCATATTGCATTGACAGGGCATATCATAGAACAAGTACCGCAAGAACCACACAGTTCCTGGTCCACAACCGCAATCACACCATTCTGTACATCGAGAAGTGGTTTTCTTTCTGTATCGTTGAGGTGCCCTGCTGCCAAGAATGGGTCAGACGATGCATTCACAGGACAGACAACAACACAGCTGTTGCACCCAAGACACACATCTTCGTTGGTCTTCAAAATAGATGTTCTGGATGGTTCAGGCGCCGGAACATCAAGAATCCTCTTCTCCAGAGGTGCTTTCTTATCCATATCAACCAGTATTTTTGTCTTCTTGACTTCAATAGCCTTTACAGGGCATGCAACCGCACAAGCACCGCAGTATATACAAACCTCTACCCTATGTCTGATTTTCTCAACGACCTCTCCCGGACCCCAGTCTGGGTTAAAGAGTGCATTGCAAGGACACACATCCACACAAGTTCTGCAAGCCTGACAGAGGCTCTCGTTCCAGCTCCACTCCCCCTCAAACGGCTTGTCCACCTCGATTGCATCCACAGGACAGACTGATGCACACCATCCACAGTGTATGCAGAATTCCTGCTCTATCTTCACATTCCCATCAACACTTGCACTCCCATCGTTTGCAAACCATCTCTCAACCTCGATGCATCCCTGTGGACACACAGCCTCGCACAATCCACACAGCACACACTTATCACTCACACTCGTGGTTTTCAGAGAACCACTTACAGTGTCAACCTTCTTCTCATCTTCTGTTTTCCAGACTAATGCCCCTGTTGGACATACTCTTGCACACATACCACACGTTATACACTCTTCTGTGAATTCAACGAAATCTTTGTCGATTTCGCCCCTTGCAACCGCACCAACCGAGCCAATCACTATTGCATCCTTTGGACATGCCAAGACGCAAGTCCCACAGCCTATACATTTCTCAGGGACATAGAAAAGAGCTCTTTCATCCTTTTGACTAACTTTGACCTCCATCATCAGACATCACTCCTATTAACACAATCGATACAGAGATTTTCTTCACCTCTTTTTATGAAAGCCTCCCCACACCCTTCGCAAATCATCACAAACTTCTTCTCTTTGTGTGGTACTTGGACTCTGACAAGTTGGTAGGAGAGGACATCCTCTCCAGCAATCTTCAACTCCTCTATCACTTCTTCATGCGAAGGCTTGGCAGTGTTCATGTACCATGCGTGTAGTTTCGGGTATTTCCTCGTCTTTTCCGGGTCGAGTACTATCCTCACACCTTCCGCGTAAGTCCCGGGCGGGGAGTGTTTTGTAATAGTCACAGCCATCTTACCCGTGTCCCTTATTCTCAGTCCCTTATTGCCTATGGTGCATTTTGCAAAAATCTGAAAAGGGTCTGGCAAGCAGTTCGATGTCTCGCACAACACATGAATTCTCTCCTCTTCCCCCACGTTGAGGAGTCTTCTTCCAAGTTTCAGCATCATGAGTCCTATGAAGGCACCCGTGCTCAGATATCCATGAAAATCAACGATCTACCTGATTTCTTCTTGGGTTGGCTGTGATATTATTGTCATCAACAACACACCCTGTTGGGTTGATACATTATTATAGAGCTTTGTTATAAAGATATCGAAATGATGATTTGTGTGGGAGTAAAACACGCAATAAATGTTCTTAAAAAGGGAGGGATTGTCGCATATCCCACTGAAACGGTTTATGGTGTTGGCGCTTTATTGAGAAAGGATAGTGTGGAAAGGGTTTATGCTGTAAAGCGAAGGGAGAGAAACAAACCACTTTCAATAGCTGTTTCATCGGTGGATATGGCAGAGAGGTATGCTGTTGTTGGAGATGAAGCTCGTGAGTTTATCGAGCATCTTTCCCCCGGTCCCTATACTTTTGTTCTGCCGAGCAGGATGACATATGAGGTGAGACTTGTAGCTGGGGAGAAGGTGGGGATAAGAATCCCATCTCACTCATTGACCCTTAGTATGATTGAAGAGCTTGGAGAGGCAATAACATCAACGAGTGCGAACATATCTGGTACCCCCCCACCAACGAGTTGGATGGAAGTAGATATAGAGGTGGATTACATACTGAAGGGGGAGTGTGAGCTTGGAATACCTTCCACTGTTGTGGATGTTGAGAGAGGAGTCATATTGAGGAGAGGAGCTATGGTTGAGAAGGTTGAGAAAGCGCTGTCTGACTTTTTCTGATGGTCATTATAGAAATCACCGGAATAGTTCGTTGAAAATATCGAGAGCCCTTCTTGTCTCTTCTTCTCTGCCCACGCTAACCCTAATATAGTGGTCACCCATCCCATAAAAGGATGAGCAATCCCTTACTATTACCCCCCTCTCCAGAAGTTTGTTGAATACTTCTTCGGATGTAAGGGGAGAAACATCCATGAGAACAAAGTTCGCCTCCGAGCGATATGTCTTGAAAGGTGCCTCGTACAGTAGCTCTCTCGTATTCTTCATCCTCGCGACAATCCTTGAAAAGTACTCGATATTTTCAAGTGCGGTTTTTGCAGCGACTTGGGCAATCGATGAGACTGAGAAGGGAGTTGCAACCCTCTTCACATCCTCCATAATCATGGGGTGAAGAATACCGTATCCTATCCTCAGACCAGCGAGTCCAAACGCCTTGGACATTGTCCTTCCAACAATCACGTTCTCGAGAGAGAGTGCTTTTTTAGGTAAAGCTCTTGCAGAACTTATCATGTCTCTGCCTGAAAACTCGACATATGCCTCATCAACGAAAACAATTCCATCGAAAGACTCGGCAATTTCACGAATTACTTCGAAAGGTGTTGTATTTCCGGTTGGATTGTTCGGAGAGCATATGAATATGAGCTTACACCTGTCCAGATTGTCCATAATATCACTGGCATCCACCTCGAACTCCCTTCTGAAAACATGCACAGCATCCCCACCAGATGCAAGCGAGGCAATCTCGTAGTAGGA
Organism: Methanomicrobia archaeon JdFR-19; assembly: GCA_002010075.1. GTDB lineage: Archaea > Halobacteriota > Methanosarcinia > DSM-18856 > Methermicoccaceae > JdFR-19. The sequence continues at coordinate 61,757 of MTMG01000013.1, forward strand.
GAATGTTGGAGATGTTATCAAAACAGTGTCTCCCTCTGAAACGTATGCTCTCAAGGTGTAGTCTATCAGACCATCCATCCCTGGCGTTGTGATTATACACTCCTCCTCAACCCCCACATATTCTGATAAGAGGGTGCTGACATCAGATGGTTCTGGATACAGATGGACATTTTGGGCATTTTCTCTGATTCTCTGTATTACCTCTGGCGAGGTTCCATATGGATTCTCGTTAGATGCCAGCTTTATGACCTCATCCTCTTTAAAGCCAAATCTCTTCGCAATCTCCGAGATACCCTTCCCCGGGACGTATGGTCGTATTCTTTCAATCGATTTCTTTGGTCGTATTTTCTTCATTACCATCAATAGCCCTCTATGACATAAAATACAAATACATATAAAAATAAGTAAGGGTTGACGAGATAGCCTAGCCCGGTAAGGCGCAGGATTGCTAATCCTGTGGGCGTTTCGCCCTCGGGGGTTCGAATCCCCCTCTCGTCGTTGGCTGATAGTGATTTTAAGAAACCTCTTGTGAGTGAAAAAATACTAGGTTGATCATTTAGAATCTATATAGGGGAACTCGACCATTCTGATGAGAAGGTTAAAAGATTTTTAGTTTTTAATGTTCTCAAGATCTTTCAGGATTAACCTCATTTGCATACATGTTCTTGTGCATCCATATTTTTATAAAATAAATATTAAGCGTTGTTTGTATGGGGAGATTAAAAGATGATAACTACAGGAATGAATGATTGGTTTGCCCGTCAACCACAAACAATTATCAGTCCTTTTGAATTAAATAATGAAGGAAATGGTCAGGCAGTTGTCTTGAGATATGCTGGTTGCAATCTTAGATGCCCCCTTTGTTATGCTTGGAGATATGCATGGTTCACACAGAATGGATTTAGATATAGCATACAAAACAGTGTTCAAGCGTTAAAAAATATTCCCAAAATAGTGAAAAAGAAGATTGTCTGGGTAAGAATTCAGGGAGGAGAGCCTTGTTTAACATTTAATAGAATCTTGAATACTATTACATTTGCTGTAGAATCTCTAAATGTAATTCATAAAAATAATTTAAACTATTTCGGAACTACACGTGCAATCATTCAAACCAATGCCATTACATTTTCAAAACTTAAAGATGAAGAAGTTAATTTAATTCTTTCTCATCTACAAATATTAAACGATCTCAAGGATGGAAAACTAGTTTTTGAGATTTCTTTAAAATCACCGAGCAATTCAAGTTATTTGACACCCCAGATTAAGGGGTATAATGTTTTACTTAATCAGATTATTGTCCCATTATGGAGCCAAGGTTTCAATAATATTGCGGTTTATCCTATAGCTGGTCTTGGTCCTTCGATAGATGGAAATAACTTGTTTATTATTCCGATAGATCCATCTAAACTACCAGATGAGATCCCACTTTTTCATCCCTCTACATGGACTCATGAACTCCAACAATTAATTAGTGATTTTGTTAGCAACATCGTGCCTAATTATAATACATTCAGAGATTTCATAGAAAATCCAAGAACTAATGGAGGCAGAAAACTGGCAATTGAAGAGTTAGAGCCGACATCATTTCAAGCCTCGTGGATAAGTGGATATGCAAGCAGATATAAAGAATTCAACATAGACATCGTATTCGTGAACAAAATACTGAGGAAATTAACAACTGACATTCCATCAACCCCACAATGGAGAAGCTGGTATAATTCTTGGACTTCAAGAGTGTTATTCGGGAAGAATGCTAAATGGAGTAGCGTGTTAAATAAAATTCCTCCGTTTAAGAATCCCGGTAAGATTTTGTCAATGGTTCGACAAATGAACGACTACTTTTACCCTTCACATCCAAAAGAACATTACCCATATCTTTAAGGAGAGAAAATCCAGTATGTTTATTAAAAGGCTTGAACAACTCTTCGATAGATTAACTAGGGTTCAGGTAAAAGTCTAAAAAAATCTCACTTAGCGAACTTTCCTCTTTTGCATACAGAACCATAATAGGTTGTATCCACTCCCCCGTTTTTCTCATTCCTCTATAATCCCATCAGCCAGTCTCACTATTCTGTCTGCTCTGCTTGCGATTTTCTCGTTGTGCGTCACGATTATGAATGTAATTCCTTTTTCACGATTGAGCTCACGCATGAGGTCATAAACTTCTTTGGATGTTTTTGAGTCCAAGTTGCCGGTTGGCTCGTCTCCCAAAACGAGAAGTGGGTTGTTTATGAGGGCGCGCGCAACTGCAACTCTCTGTTGCTCACCACCTGAAAGTTCAAATGGTCGGTGTAAGAACCTTTTTTCACTGAGACCCATACTTGACAAAATCATCTTTGCCTTTTCCTTACTCTCTTCTATCTCTCTACCAGCAATGAGTGCTGGGACTATCACATTCTCCAACGCTGTAAGTTCTGACAGAAGGTTATGATGCTGAAACACGAAACCGATCTTTTCGTTGCGAATCTTTGTCCTTTCGTTGTCTGTTATGAGAGATGTATCCACACCATCCAAGAAAACCTTGCCCTTAGTTGGGGGGTCTAGGAGTCCAATGATGTTGAGTAGTGTACTCTTCCCGCTCCCTGATACACCCACTATTGCCACGAACTCTCCTCTATCCACATTCAAGCTAACCCCCCTCAGTGCATACACATCCCCTTTGTAGATTTTGTGGAGGTCTATCACTTTCACCAGTTCACTCATATTTGAGAGCCTCCACTGGATTGAGTTTTGAGGCACGATGTGCAGGATACACAGCGGAGAAAATCGATAAAAGCAGGACGAAGACGCTAATCTTCACAACATCTATCACATGGAGTGAGATTGGTAGTGTGCTCACCAGATACACTTCGGATGGCACTTCAATCGGATACTCTGCCAGCAACAGAGACAATAAAACACCCAATACGTTTCCCACTGCCACGCCAACAATCCCGATAACAACACTTTCCATGAGAAATATGTTCCTCACTTGGGAACTTGTTGCTCCCATCGCCTTCAACATTCCAATGTCTCTCGTCTTTTCCATGACCATCATTATGAATGAGTTGGTAATGCCGAACGCAACAATAATCAGGACAAAAATACCGATTAACCACGTGAATGTCCCTTCGATTCTGATAACCTCGAAAATATCTTTATTGAGCTCTATCCAGCTCTTTGTATTGTAACCGGTCTCATCTCTGATCTCTTTGGCAATAGCTTCAGCCTCGTATATGTATGGGGTTTTCACATCTATACCGCTGACAACATCCCCAACTCCAAAGAAATCTTGGGCGGTTTTTATGTGTACGAGTGCGTAAGATTCGTCGATTGGAGTTCCAGTATCAACAATTCCCACAATCTCAAACTCTTTTGTTCTCCCGCTTACAGACACCACCTCAACCTTGTCTCCAACCTCAACCTCCAAGTGTTTGGCAAGGGCATCCCCCAACACAATGTTGTTTCGGGCATACCCTATGCGATGAAGAGACCCTGATTTCGTTTGTTCGTCCAGAGGAAAAACACGCCTTTCCTTTTCGATATACACCCCTTTCAGAGCAACAGCTTTTGTTTTGTCTTTGTGGGTGAGAATCGCCTCTCCTTCTAAAAACGGAGATGTTGCATTTACCCTCGGGTCACTGAGAATTTTCGTCTCGAGTGTCTTGTAGAGATTTATGTACTCATCTCCATCCTTTGGATTAACCACAACACTCGGCGAATTTGTGATTGTCAGGTCGATGATTTCGTCAGTAAAACCGCTCATCATTGCCTGAATGACGATGAACAAAGCAACACCGAGGGCTATTCCACTCGTTGACAGTATTGTTTGTCTTTTCCTTGCACGTATGTGTTTGAGTGCGATAAACGCCTCAAATTTTTTGATTCCCCTCACCACCTTCTGAGTACGAGAGCTATTATTATTGCCACAGGTATAAGTGCGAGATACAGGAGGGAATTTCCTTCGGCGCCTCCTTCTGTGGGCGGCGGAGGTTGTTGTGAGTAAGTTTGTTGTGAATAAGTATCTTCAACGTTCAGCACCTTCTCATACACATCAAGAGTTCTCCGATGCAAGTCTTCAAGTGTTATACTCACAACATATGTTCCGTTTTCAAGTTTCTCACTCCAGCCCACCTCAACATCTTCATCTTCCCCACTCAACACGATTGGTGCTTTGATAATGTGTCTCTCGACCACCTCGTTTGATTCATTTACAAGCATGACGCTGATAACACCGTTCAGGGGAACATTGCTCAGCCCAAGTACCGTGATACTTGCTCCGTCTCTATCCACATAAACGTCCTCAATCTCTCCGTCCATGTGGGCTGTGAAAAGAGTGTAGTATGCCCTCCTCTCCCCAGCTCCACTTTCAGTGTATTGGGTGACCACAACCCTTCCCAAATGCTCTCCCTCCCTCAAGACTCTCTTCCATTTTTTCTCCACAAAGACTGGTGTTTGGACGGCAACCCTCTTTTCAACTTCGTAATCAACCATCTTGTACATACCATCCCAAGGCACAAAGAGCTGGAACTCCACTTTGGCAATTCTCTTTTTGAATAGGTTCGTCGGGCTGAGAACGACAGCCATTCCACTTGAATCTGCCACAACACTCGATACTCTCATGTATGTAAGGGGCGCGCCCTTTATCGTGGAGAAGATGACAGACCTTTCAGCCGAGGTGGTGGGCGAAGATACCTCTGTCTGGAATACATAAGAACTCTCAGGCAATTCCTTGTACAGCATCAGCCAAGTATCTTCCTCACCATCCCCCATATCAACTTCTATCGTTTTCTGTATCAGGACATCTCCATTCCAGAAGTCCATTATTCTAAGTGAAATGTTGAGATTCTTTTCTCCATGCTCTGAAAAGACCGTGATCGAACACGATTTCGAATCTGCGTAAGTGTCCAGAATCACAGCGTCAGCATCTGCCAGAGGTACGAGCATGAACATCAATGTAAAAGCAAGCAATATCTTCATCATGATACAATCCGTTGGTCTCTATTTATTTTTGTCGGTTTATTCGTTTATTTAGATTGAATTGTCATTAATCAAAAATTAACTCGATTTTTTAAACACTTTCACTTTTCTTGAAGAAATATGCACCCAAAAGAACCATCACAATCGAAAATACCGTTGAAAGCAGAATATCAACCGCAATAGGGAACGATGACACTCCCACCAATGCCCCCCTCAATCCATCCACGCCATATGTTAGTGGATTGACATAACAAATCTTTATTATCCATTCGGGGAGATTCTCGATTGGAAACAACGCTCCAGACAAGAAAAATATTGGAAATATTACAAAATTCATTATAAGACTAAAACCGTGCATGTCTTCCATGTTTGATGCGAATATCAAGCCAAGACCAATGAAGGTTGTTGCAATCAGAAGCATGAATACAACCGCCAACCCCAACCCCACAATTCCGTTTGGTCTGAAACCCATAATAGCAGATATCGCAAGTATCAGAATTCCCTGAATTAGGGCGGTTGTTGCATTACCTGCAGTTCTTCCAAGCACGATGGACAGTCTGCTGACTGGGGCAACCATGATTTCTTTCAGGAATCCGAATTCTTTGTCCCAGAGTACAGAAAGACCTGCAAAAACAGATGTGAATAACAACCCCATTCCGATGATGCCCGGAACCAGGAAGTGTATGTAATCGATATCTCCCGGAAGACCCGGAATGTTGCTGAATCCGAGTCCCATGAACACCAAAAAGAACAGAGGCATACCAAGCATGCCAACCACTCTTGATTTTGCTCTAACGAATCTCTTCATCTCCCTCAACCACAGAACATATATTGCCACCCACTCAATCGATTTCATCTTCTGAACCCCTTCCGACCCCTTCTGATATTTTTCTCGCCCTCCTCTTCTCTGATACTTCTCCCTGTGAAGTGGATGAAGACATCCTCCAAGCTGGGTTTGTGCAGACTGATATAACTTATATTCACACCGATTTTCTGTGAGAGGTTGATGAGTTCTGGTATCCTTCTCTCTCCCTTTTCAACTGTCAGATCCAGAAATCCATCACGTCTTTTGGTATCCTTTATCCACTCCTGTCTTTTCAGGCATTGGAGAAGTCTCTCAACATCCCCCTCCACTTCCACAGTTATCACATCCCCCCCAAGTATGTCTTTCAGTCTTTGAGGCGTATCCATGGCGATTATCTTCCCGTTGTCTATGATAGCCACTCTATCACAGAGATAGTCTGCCTCCTCCATGTAATGGGTCGTTATTATGATTGTCATACCATATTTTCGGTTCAGTTCTTTTATGTAGTCCCAGATGTGTCTCCTTGTCTGTGCATCCAGTCCGAGTGTTGGCTCATCCAAAAAGAGAACTTGGGGGTTGTGGATAAACCCTCTTGCTATTTCCAGCCTCCTCTTCATCCCTCCTGAATACTTCTCCACCAACATGTCTGCCTTATCATACAACTCAACCAGCCCAAGAACCTCTTCCACCTTTTTCCTTCTTTCCTCTCCTCTCAGCCCATACATCATTGCATGGAATTCGAGGTTCTCCCTCCCAGTCAATTTTTCGTCGAGGGCAAGCTCTTGGAAAACTACTCCTATGTTCTCTCTCACCCTGTCTTTCTCTTCAACAACGTCGAATCCTGCAACCTCTGCGTATCCTGATGTTGGTTTGAGTAGAGTACATAGTATGTTTATGGTTGTGGTTTTACCCGCTCCGTTTGGACCGAGAAGCCCGAATATCTCCCCACTTTCAACATTGAAAGATATGTGATCAACAGCAACAAGCCCCTCAAATTCTCTGGTCAAATTTTCAACCCTTATCGCATACATGTCTATCACATTATCATCAAAATTTATCGAATTCCGATATATAAATAATTTCGTCTTAACTGGTGCAGATGATTTATCGAGAACAACGAATGCGCCGACCGGGATTCGAACCCGGGTTGAGGGCTTGGAAGGCCCTAGTCATAACCACTAGACCATCGGCGCACAATACTTTTTTTAGTCCGTAGGATAAAAGATTTGCGATGAGTATTTGCAAAGTTGCGTATGGGAGCGGTGAAGTCGAATTCGAAGTGGATAAGGTCGAGGTCATAGATAACCCCCACCCCCGGGATGGCTATGATGTTGAAATGGCTTTAAAGAATCCAGTATCTTCCCCCCCTCTTGAACACATTATCAAAGGGAAGAGCGTTGGGGTAATACTTCCAGACATCACACGAGGTCTTTTCGCCCTGCCCTCCCTCATTGAAAAAGAGCTTGAATGTGCTGATGATGTTGTTTTTATTTTTGCACTCGGTCTTCATAGAAGAATGACGAGCAAGGAGATAAAAAAGATTCTGGGTGATTGGTCTGACCACGAGTATCTCCAACACGATGTTGATGATTGTGAGTACATCGGTAAAACAACCAGAGGAACCCCTCTTCGCGTGTTCAGTCCCCTTATGCAGTTTGAGAGAGTAATGGCGATTGGAAGAATAGATTATCATTACTACGCAGGGTACACAGGAGGATACAAGTCAGTGTTGCCCGGCGTCTCCTCAAAGGAAACCATACTCTCAAATCATTCGCTGATGTTGGAGGATGAAGCGGTTCCCGGGAACATCAACAGCCCTGTGAGAAAGGACATAGATGAATGCTCCAAGTTTTTCAGGTTGGACTTCATACTGAACCTCATAATGAGTGGGAACGAGGTGGTAAGTGGTGTGGCTGGGGATGCCATTCTTGCACACAGAAAAGGGTGTGAATATCTCGACAGACATTTTCTTTTGAAGCATCAAAAGGCAGATGTTGTAATTGTAAGTGCGGGCGGTTATCCAAAGGACATAAACCTATTTCAGGCACATAAGGCAGTTGAAAACATCCAGTCTGTTGTTAAAGAGGGAGGCTCCATAATTTTGGTAGCAGAATGTTCAGAAGGGCTTGGAAACGAAACTTTTGAGGAATGGGCGAAGATGGGATTGAGTCCCGATGATGTGCTGGAAAGGTTGAAAGGTAGTTTCATCATGGGTGCCCACAAACTTGCAAGGCTGGCACTTCTGAGAAAGAAGTTCAACCTTTTCATCGTTTCATCACTTCCTGACGAACTTGCAAGAGCCTGTTTCTTCACACCCTCCAATTCTGTGGAGGAGGCGGTTGAGATGGCAAGGGCAGAAAGCTGTGGTGTGTTGAATCGTATTTTAGTCGTCAAACATGGAAACTTCTTACTGAAAGGCAGATGAGACCGGTCGAGATAAGTTCTTTATAAGATAGAAGATTTTAGAGATATGATGCTCGAGAAACTCAGTGATGGATTGCAGAGTGCCGTTAACAGAATCATCGGTGCAAAAAGGATAGATGAGGCTCTGGTGAATGATGTTATCAGAGACATTCAAAGGGCTCTTCTGGGTGCAGATGTCAATGTAAAACTCGTTTTTGAATTCTCTAACAGAATAAAGAAGAGGGCTTTTGAAGAAAAGCCACCGCCCGGCACAACTCCAAAGTCTCACGTACTCAGAATCGTGTATGAGGAATTGGTCGGAATTGTTGGAAATGGACTGAACATCGAACTAAAACCCCAGACACTCATGCTTGTGGGACTTCAGGGAAGTGGGAAGACAACTACAACTGCCAAGCTTGCACGCTATTTCCAGAAGAAAGGATTGAAACCGTTTGTGATATGTGCTGATACATACAGACCCGCCGCTTATGAGCAACTCTTAACGCTGTGTGAGAAGATTGGCGTCTCGTTTTATGGTGAGAAGGGGGAAAAGGATGCGGTAGGCATAGTCAGGAGAGGTCTGAAAGAGGGAAGGAGGTACGACATCAAAATCATTGACACCACTGGAAGGCATGCCCTTGAACATGAACTGATAGAGGAGATGAAGAAAATCCATGAGATTGCACAACCCGAACACACGATTCTTGTGCTTGATGCTGCAATAGGACAGGGTGCATCTGAACAGGCGAGAGCATTTGATGAGGCTGTTGGGGTGTCTGGCATCATAATAACAAAGCTTGATGGAACCGCAAAGGGTGGTGGAGCTTTGTCTGCTGTTTCGGAAATAGGCTCCCCGATCGCTTTCATAGGTGCTGGTGAGACTCTGGATGATTTAGAACCCTTTGACCCGAACAGGTTCATTTCGAGACTTCTTGGGATGGGAGACATACAGACACTTCTTGAAAGAGCGAAGGAGATAAAGGAAATAGAGCCAAAAAAGATTCTGTCAGGACAGTTCACCCTCAAAGACTTTTATGAGCAGTTGGAGGCAATGGAGAAACTGGGACCTCTGAAGCAGGTCATTCAGATGCTCCCTCTTGGGGGCATGGGAATCAAGCTTTCAGACGAAGAGTATGAGATGACAAAGGAGAAAATGGACAGATTTAAGGTTATAATGAAGTCAATGACTAAAAAAGAACTCGAGAATCCCAGAATAATCGATTCTTCAAGGGTTACCAGGATTGCACGGGGTTCTGGTACGAGTGTGGAAGAGGTAAGGAATCTGTTGAAGTACTACAAGATGATGCAGAAGGCGATGAAGGGTATGGGCGACAGAGGAAAGATGGCAAGACTGATGAAGAGGTTTGGCGTATGAGCAATGATAAGGAATGCAAGCACTATCCTTGTCATTTTCCAGGTCAGGGATGCAAGTACTGTTTCTGCCCTTTTTATCCCTGTCACGATTATGAACTTGGGTTTTGGGTGATTGGGAGAAGAGGGCGAGTGCTGTGGAGCTGTATAGACTGTCATCTGCTTCATATACCTGAGGTTGAGGATTTGTATTCTCGGAACCCAGAACTAACACTCGAAGAGCTGAAGGCTTTTGCAATCCGCAAAGGTTTTGTCTATGTGGGAAGGAAGAGCACCCGCCATATCGAGAAAATTGTCATGATATGATTCTGGTGAGTGTAGTATGTTAATCGTATTTGAGGGCATAGATGGAGCTGGGAAGAGTACACAGGCAAAGATGTTGAAGGAATCTCTTGAAAGGTAGGGTTTAGAAGTTGCCCTGTTCAAAGAGCCAACCGATGGAAAGTGGGGCAGAAAGATAAGAGAAATCGCTCAGACTGGCAGAACCCTGTCTCCGATCAAAGAACATGAGTTGTTCTTGCTTGACAGATAGGAAGACGTTTTTATGAACATATTGCCCGCGTTGGAAAATGGGAAAATCGTGATAATGGACAGATACTATCCTTCAAACATGGCTTATCAGGGGGCTTTGGGGGTTGACATTGACTGGATTTAGAGTGAAAATGAAAAATTTGCACCAAAACCGGATTTGGTAATAATCGTAGATGTTCCAGTTGAGACAGCTCTCTCAAGAATACCAGAAAAAGATCATTTTGAGAGCAAGAAATATCTGGAAAAGGTGAGAGAACTGTTTATAGAGATGTCATCGAGAGAGGGATTTGTTCGTGTGGACGGTACCCTACCCAAAGAGCAAACTCACAAACAGGTAGAAGAAAGGGTGCACCCTCTTCTCGATTAACCAAGTTTCCCAATCCCCATACTCTCGTTTGTCTTCTTCATCGAACCCTCTTTATCAGACAGTTCGAACATGGCTCTTATGGCATCCACATTTTCTGGTATCACGATTGCTTCTTGATGCACAGCCATGAACAAATACAGCTCTCCATCTTCCACTGTTATCGAGTCAGACCAAACTATGTTCTCCCATATGTCATATCTTGGTCTATCTGCATCTCTCGCAAACTCAACAAGCTCTGCTGTTGATTTCAGGTCTGAGGTGGCAAGGAATATGCGTGGCTCCTTTGAAAGCATATCCCGAACATCATCGGAGGCTGGAGGCGATGACAACTCAACGTTCAGAGTATGCATGTGCATCAGAGTTGTTGACAACTTTGCAGCGAGTGTTGTTATGTTGATGTGTGGAAGAACTGTTTTCACATCTGGACCATGGTGGGAAGGCAGTGTTATCGGATTCGGTATAATCGCATTTATGGGACCAGATTTTGAATCCCCTGGGTCAGCTCCTCTCCTCATCAACACCGCTCTTACTTTCTTCACACCATACTCTTTATCCAGAAGATACAGAAGTCTGCACAGCGCAGTTGTGTTGCACGACACAACCCTCACAAATTTCCTTCCAAGTGCGCCATCGTAGTTTGAAAGAGCATTGAACGAGAAACCTGCAACATCGTGTTTCTCACCACCCTGCCATATTGCCTTACATCCACTTCTCTCGTACAGTTCCTTGTACTGGACACCAATCCCTCCCGGTGTTGCATCCACCACCACATCTGCTTCTCTGCACATATCCTCAATCGTTCCCGCCACTTCAAGTTCAGCCTCTTCGAATGCTGGTATTCTATCCTCTGGAACATACAATGAAAAACCTCTTTTCGACGCAAGTTTTGCCTCAAAATTTGGCCTGGTCTTTGAGACACCAATTATTTCCATATCATCCTGTAAAGAAACCGCATCTGCAACCCTTTTACCTATCGTTCCATATCCATTTATGGCAACCTTTACTTTATCCATATTCTCACCCCATCACATACTTCCTATCACACACTTTTCGTTTGTTATGTCCACCTCAACAATCATCCCCTCAGACACATATTTTGTTCCGAGAACGTCGTACATCTCTATCTTCCCATTCTTTGCTGTTATTTTAACAACTCCTTCTGCTATCTTTTTTCCTTCCTTATACACGTCCAATTCACACATACTCTCACCTCACTCAAACTCGATGGTTGCCGGAGGCTTTGGTGTGAGGTCGTACACAACACGCGTAACCTCTGGAATCTCGCTTGTAAGTCTTGATTGTATTTTGAATAGGACATCGTATGGAAGCTCCATCGCCTTCGCAGTCATTCCATCTCTTGACTCGACTGCCCTAATGGCAATTATCCATCCATACACTCTCACATCTCCCTTTACACCAGTCCCCTTCCCCAGAAGTGCAGCGTATGTCTGCCATGGTTGATATTTGATAATCTCCTCCTCCACAATCTTGGTAGCCTTTCTAACAACCTCCACCTTTTCTTTTGTAACCTCACCCAGTATTCTCACAGCAAGTCCGGGTCCCGGGAATGGCATTCTCTCAGATATCTCCTCTGGGAGTCCGATAGCTCTCGCAACTTCCCTGACCTCATCTTTGTAAAGCTCTCTCAACGGCTCTATTATCTTTTTGAATTCGTACACATCGGGCAGTCCTCGGACGTTGTGGTGTGATTTTATTCCTCCGATCGACTCTATGAAGTCAGGGTAAATGGTCCCTTGAATCAGGTATTCCACTTTCTCTTTCCGTGCGACATCCTCCAGTAATCTGATGTACGTCTCCCCGAACACCTTCCTCTTCTCCTCAGGGTCTTCGACTCCCTTTAGAGAAGACATAAACCTCTCTTCAGCCTCTATTACAATCACATCTGGAAATAACTGTTTTATTCTCTCGGTTTCTCCTTCTCTCATGAGCCCCGTATCGAGATAAACTGGAACGAGAAGCTCACCAATCGCTTTTTTTGCAAGAACATAACAAACCGAGCTATCCACTCCCCCAGACAAAGCAAGTAACGCCTTTCCATCTATCTGTTTGAGCTCTTTAATCGATTTTTCGATAAACTTATCTACGTTTACCATTGGGATTAATTATCAACCTCTCATTATATAATGCTGATGCAAAGAGTTAAAAATGGTAGGAAGTTGGTGATGATTGTATGGATGTGATAGTGGTAGGGGCAGGTCCTGCTGGATTATGTGCAGCTTGGGAACTCTCGAATAATGGGTGTAAAGTGTTGGTCGTGGACATGGGAAAGGATGTGATAGAGAGAAAATGTAAGATGAGTGAGATACCCGAAGGAATGTGCTATCATTGTAGTCCTTGTGATGTGATGTGTGGGGTTGGAGGGGCAGGTACCTTCTCGGATGGAACACTCAATCTGAGGCCGGATATAGGTGGCAATCTTTCAGATTTTGTTCCCAATTCAGAAGCATGGAAACTCGTTGAAGAGGTCGATAGGATTTTTGTGATGTGTGGAGCTCCACCAAAGATAGAGCCATCTGAAGAGGAGGTTGAGGTAATCGAGAGGAGGGCAGCATCTGTCGGTGCAAAATTTCTACCAACCCCCCAGAGACATATTGGCTCTGATAATGCACCAGAAGTCATATTGAATCTGAAGAAGAGGCTGGAAGAAAAAGGAGTCGAATTTTTGCTGGAAACTGAGGTAAAGGACATACTGGTGGAGGACGGCGTTTGCAAGGGTGTTGTGCTTGCAGATGGCAGGAAATTGTGCGCAAAGTACGTCATACTTGCACCCGGCAGAATTGGAGTCTCTTGGGTTGAGGAGCTTGTTGAGAGACACAATATAAAGGCACATCATGGTCCGATAGATGTTGGCATAAGGGTTGAAGTACCCGCAATAGTGATGGACCCGATCACAAAGATAAACCGTGATCCGAAGTTCCATATAAGAACCAAAAAATACGATGACTTTGTGAGAACATTCTGTACAAATGAAAGAGGCTTTGTTGTGAAGGAGGAATATGAGGGATTTGTGGCGACAAACGGACACTCATACAAAGAGAAAAAAAGTGAAAATACAAATTTTGCATTCCTCGTAAGAATCGAACTGACTGAGCCTCTTGAAAACACCACAAAGTACGGGAAATCCATAGCAAAGCTTGCCACAACGATTGGTGGTGGAAAACCAGTCCTTCAGAGGATGGGAGACCTGAGGAAAGGCAGGCGCTCAACATGGAAGAGACTCGAAATGAACTCAGTCTCACCCACCCTAAAAGATGTGACCCCTGGCGATATATCCATGGCTCTCCCCCACAGAATTGTTATGGACATCATAGAAGGATTGGAGAAACTGAACGAGATAATGCCAGGTGTCGCATCTGATTCGGTATTGCTTTATGCTCCTGAGATAAAGTTCTATGCGAGAGTATTTGAGGTTGATTCCAACATGGAGACAAACATAAAGAACCTCTTTGCTGCTGGTGATGGAGCAGGACTCTCACGAGATATCGTGAATGCGTCTGCAACAGGGATACTTGCAGCAAGAGGAATCCTTAGGAGGCTTGGAAAGTATGGAGGTATGGATTAAAGCAGATGAGGGAGAATGGGAAGAAGTAAAACCCATAGTCGTAAAGGCACTTGAGTCTGGTGTTGATTGCATCCTCACAACAGCCGAACATTCTCCGAAGATAAAGGAACTTGGTGCTATCAAAACAGCTGTTCATTACCCCGGAGAGGGGGATGTGGTGGTTGTCGGAAAAGGCACATCGTTTGACGGAACAAAGCCAATCGAAGAAAAGGAAGAGGTTATAAAGCTGATAAATTCGTTGAAGAAAAAGGAATACGAGGTCGGAGCTTTTGTTGTGATACGGGGAAAGGAGTACGAGATGCTGGCTTCAGAGCTTGGAGGAATCTGTGATTATGTGATAGTGGTCAGCACAGACTGGAAGATTATACCGCTTGAGAACCTCATAGCAGCACTCCAACCCACCCCCACAAAACTGATAGCCAGTGTGTCGAGTGCAGAGGAGGCAAAACTCGCTTTTGAGACACTCGAAGTTGGTACGGATGGAGTTTTGCTATCCACAAAAGACCCGAATGTAGTTGTGGATACGATGAAGGTTGTGGAGAGCTTGAGAGAGGAAAGGGTTGAACTTGTCCCAGCCCGCATCATCAACTTAGAATAGGTTGGGATGGGAGACAGAGTGTGTATCGATACGTGTGCAATCATGCAAGTTGGAGAGGGAATGCTTATAGGCTCTCAGGCAAACGGTTTCTTTTTGGTTCATTCCGAAAGCGAGGATTCGCCCTATGTAGCAGCCCGCCCGTTCAGGGTGAATGCAGGTGCAGTTCATGCCTACATAAAGGTAGGGGATAAGACGAAGTATCTTGCAGAACTCAAGAGCGGAGACGAGGTGATGGTTGTCAGCAAGGATGGAAGGGCAAGGAGAGAGATTGTGGGCAGAGTGAAGATTGAGAGGAGACCTCTCATTCTTGTGGAGGCAGAGGTTGGCGGGAGAATCATAAAAACCATTCTTCAGAATGCTGAGACAATAAAGCTAGTGTCCAAAGATGGAAATCCGGTCTCGATAGCCAGTCTCAAGGAGGGTGACGAAGTTCTTGTTCATGTTGAGGAAGTGGGAAGACATTTTGGTATGGAGGTTAAAGAGACTATCATAGAAAGGTGAAGAGCATGATTTTCCCAGAAGACCCCAAGTATGTGGGAGTGTGTGACAAAAATGAGAACAGAAGTGGAATGGTGTATAATCTGACCAAGTATCTAGTGGATTTGGCTACCAATACGATATACGAGGTGAGCACCGAGGGTTCGGGCATCATGAGAAATATTGTAGGTCTCAAAGTCATAGCGGTAGCTGATGAGATATTCGAGTACGAACAGCCTGTTGACATCCATAACCGTTCGGAGTTGATAGAGTTATCGAGTATGCTGTGTGGAGGGGATATAACAACTGTCCTCTTCAGAGGATTCGATGAACACATAACGTTTGTACATAAACCAGACCCTTCTGTTCTCACTGAGATAGAGATATGGGATGTTGTTCCACCTTATCCATCCATACTCGTGCATATGATTGGAAAGCTGAAAGAAGCCGGCGCCTTCAACGAGTTTCTTGTGAGATTTTTACCAAGACTCGTGAACATAGGTGAGATAGAGGGAAAGAACCTCGTGTTCCCCTGTTCGTGCAGTGGATTACCATCTCCCCATCTTGACAGAGACTCCATCAAAGGTGAGGTGAAAATCATAGGCTGTGAGATATCGAAGGAGGTTGTGGAGGCGATGTACCCAGATGTGAAGCACGACCTCGTGAGCATATGCCCGCACAACAGCGATTACATATCCCCGACCAGACCCTTCATAGCAAGGTGCTGTCGAAAGGAAAGGTGTGGCCCAACCGAGGTAAATGGCGTTCCAGGTTATATTGTGCATTGGGGAGCAAGACAGAACGAGCTGATTCAGGCTGTGCATACACTTTGTAAGGGGACGACAGATGTTTGAAATAAAAATCAAGGATTTTCTTGGGAGAATTGGAGTTCTTGATACACCACACGGAAAAATAGAAACACCCGCACTTTTACCCGTGATAAATCCCAACAGACTTTTACTGCCTGTGGACAAGATGAAGGAGATAGGTGCAGAAGCCCTGATCACGAATGCGTACATAATCTACAGAACTCCGCATCTACGGGAGAGAGCAGTGGATGTTGGCATCCACCGATTACTCGGTTTTGACGCTCCAGTCATGACGGATTCAGGGTCATACCAGCTTTCAGTGTACGGAGATATTGAGGTCGAGAATGAGGACATAGTGCAGTTTCAGATTGAAATCGGCAGTGATATAATCGTTCCAAAGGACATTCCAACCCCCCCGTTCTCACCCAGAGAGAGGACAGAGAAAGAGCTTATGACAACTGTCAGGAATGTGGGCGAGGCGTGGGAAATGCTGGCAGAGCTACCCAATCGCCCTTTACTTGCCTCACCAATCCAAGGCTCAACGTACCCCGATTTACGTGAGAAATGTGCAAGAATGTTGAGGGGAATGGGAGACATCTTTCCCATAGGCGCTGTCGTTCCTTTGCTCGAGAATTACAGATTTAAACAGCTTGCCGAAATAATATTACATTCCAAGATGGGAACCTCCTCATGTACCCCCCTCCATTTGTTTGGTGCAGGGCATCCAATGATCCTCTCGTTTGCAGTCGCTTTTGGGTGTGATTTGTTTGATTCGGCCGCCTATGCTCTTTTTGCCAAAGAGAACCGTTATCTGTCTCCCCATGGAACTTATGACCTTTCCAGTATGGAATACCTTCCATGTGCATGTCCGATATGTTCAACCCATACCGCAAAGGAGTTGAGGGAGTCTGATGAGAGGGAGAGACTTCTTGCAGAGCATAACCTCCACACAGCTTTCAGCGAGATAAGGTTGATAAAGGAGAGTATAAGGGAAGGAACTCTCATCGAACTCGTTCAACAGAGGTGCAGAGCCCACCCCAGACTTCTTGACGCCCTGAAAATAGCACTTTCGCACACAGACATAATAGACGAGCTATCTCCTCAGAGAAGGTCATCCCCGTTTTACTCCGGTCCAGAATCTGCCCTGATGCCAGAGGTGAGGAGACATCAAAAGAGACTTGAGAGACTCGAGGTTGGAAAGAACTGCATAATCTTCACAACTCATCCAAGCTCAACACACCCAGACCTATCGTTGAAAGATTTTGATTCAGTTTTTATTCTCAAAGCTCCGTTTGGCCCATTTCCACCCGAATTAGCTGAAACACTTCCCGTGAATACGGTTCATGTTAGCGGTGATTTGGAAGCAAAGCATAAAGCTTTGGAGGGCGTAGTATATCTGATAAAGAACAATCCAACCACTTCATTCACACTCGTGCTTGAGAGGGAGTGGCTCGATATTGCTAAACAGAGACTGAATGGGTTGGATAATGTGGAAGTATGGGGGGAGGAGAATGGTTGAGAAAGCACCGTGTGAGAAGATGGCGAAGTTCGTTCTTCCAGCCATAAGAGCTGAAATGGCAAGAACCCTCGTAAAAGAATACAACCTACCTCAGCAGAATGTTGCGAAAGTACTTGGCGTCACGAATGCTGCAATATCCCAGTATCTGAGTGAGAGGAGGGGAGCAGAAATAGAGCTTCCACAAGATGTTGTGTTGTACATAAAGAAATACGCAAAAAAATTTTTAAATGGCGACTTTGATGAGGACTATCTCTGTGAAATATGCAGAGTTTTCCAGAAAAGCCTT
Organism: Methanomicrobia archaeon JdFR-19; assembly: GCA_002010075.1. GTDB lineage: Archaea > Halobacteriota > Methanosarcinia > DSM-18856 > Methermicoccaceae > JdFR-19. The sequence continues at coordinate 79,465 of MTMG01000013.1, forward strand.
GAAAAATATGGTGATGATGTATCATGAGGGTTATCATTGTCGGCGCTGGAAACGTTGGTTATAATCTGGCACGTGTATTGTCTGAAAAGCTGGATATCGTTCTGATAGAAAAGGATGAGAGAGCGTGCGAAAATGTGAGAGAACAGCTCGATGTTGCTGTTGTTTGTGGGAATGGTGCAAATGTGAACATTTTGAAAAGCCTGCTCACAGATGATACGAGGCTTTTCATAGCGGTAACAGACAACGATGAGCTGAATTTGGTGGCATGTATGGCAGCAAAACAGCTAAACGAAAAAGTGAAGACAATCGCAAGGGTGAGCAATCCCGATTACATCGACAAACCAATATCCAGTAGAAGATTTCTGGGCGTTGATGTAATGATATCTCCCGAATTATCTCTCGCAGATAAGATTGTGAGAATAGTTGGCTTGCCTCCCGCAATAGACTATGAAGAGGTATGCATACCATACGGTGGCGATTGTATTCTGTTGAGCATTGTGAAGTTCAGAATAGGGTCATCATTCCCCGCACGAACTTTTTTGAGAGAGTTGGACTTCCCGAGGGGCGCAATCCTCATAGCGATAGACAGAAATGGAAAACTGATAACACCCAAGGGAAATGAGATACTGAAGGAGAACGACAAAGTACTCGTTCTTGGCAAGCCCGAGGTGATGGGGGAGATAGCCGAATTCTTCGGCAGTGAAAAAGAGAGCGGAGATATCTTCATAGTGGGTGGTGGAATCGTTGGTCTCTACATAGCAAAGCTTCTTGATAAGGAGGTTGGGGGGAGGATAAAGATCGTTGAGAAGAATGCGGAGAGGTGCAGGTTACTCTCGGAGGAGGTTCCGAATCACATCATAATAAATGCTGATGCAACCGATTTGAATGTGCTGGAAGATGAAGGGCTGGAGAGGGCAAGTGTCATGATTTCGGTCACAGACAGCGATGAAAAGAATCTCTTGTGTTCATTAGCCGCAAAACACATAGGTGTGCCAAAGGTTATTTCAAGAGTCTCAAAATATGAGTACAGAGACATATTTGAGGTTCTTGGTGTCGATGTTCCATTGAGTCTGCACCAGATAATGGTGAATGAGGTTGTGAAGTTTGTCTGGGGGAAGTACATAAAAGCGGTTTTGAACCTACTTGACAGTACGAAGGAAGTTCTTGAACTTCCTATAACGAGGAATTCGAAGGTGAATGGAAAGAAACTCAAAGAATTGAAACTTCCAGAGGACACACTCGTTGTCGCAATTCTCAGAAACGGCACGATCGAGATACCGAGAGGGGAAAGCATTCTGCTGGGAGGGGATGCTGTGATAGTTCTTAGCCCACTCAAGGATGTCGATAGGGTTGAAAAGCTGTTTGGATGTCCCGCGGGGGAGTTGTGTGAGTAAAGTAGTTATGGGGATAATGGGTGTTGTACTTGCATATTTCTCCATCTCGCTTTTGGTTCCTACCGCCTTCTCAGTGTATTACGGGGAAGACCCCATCCCATTTTTCATACCTTTCGTTGTGTGTGGTCTTGCCTCCATCCCACTGGTCAGATATGGTGTTCATGAGAAAATAAGACACAGTGAGGCAATTCTTGTCGTATCGGTTGCATGGATAACATTTTCGTTGCTCTCTGCGGTTCCATACATTCTCAGTGGGATACCTGTGGTGGACTCCATATTCGAGGCTGCATCTGGCTTGACAACGACAGGAGCTACCATCATGGAGGACATTGAGTCTCATGCACTGTCTCTCCTTTTATGGAGGAGCATGACTCAGTGGCTGGGTGGTATGGGTATAATTATGTTGTTCATAGCAATTCTTCCAGAGCTTGGAGTCGGGGGGAGGGAACTGTTCAAAAGGGAGTTTACAGGACCCACGAAAGAATACATAAGACCCAAGATAAGGGAAACAGCAAGGGTTCTCTTCTTTGTTTATTTCATCTTCACAGCCATAATGGTTGCTTTGTTATATGTGAAGCTATCATTTTATGATGCTCTGACTGTTGCCTTCTCAACTGTGTCAACAGGGGGTTTCTCACCCTACACCGAGAGTATCTCCTACTTCAACAGTGTATATGTTGAAACGGTTGTTATGATTTTCATGGTTCTGTGTGGTGTGAGCTTTGCCCTTCACTATCAGGCGTTGTACGAACATCCAAGAAACTATCTCAAAAGCTCGGAACTCAGGTTTTATCTGGGATTTCTTGTCTTCTCGATACTGGTATCTGTCGCATATCTCTATATGGATGGCTTTCAAATTTTGGATGCCATCCGATTTGGAGCATTTCAGGTCATCTCCATCACAACCACAACAGGCTTCACCACCTACAATTACGACGAATGGGCACCTGTCATAAAGTTGTTGCTGATGTTTGGGATGATATTCGGTGGTTGTGCTGGTTCTACAGGGGGTGGTGTGAAGATGGTGAGGGTGCAGTTGTTGATGAAGTTTGTGTATCAGAGCCTCTTCAGGCTGATTCATCCGCGGGCGTACAAGCCAATCATGTTCGATGGAAAAGCGGTTAACGAGAGGGTGGTGGTTTCGATTCTCGGTTTCATATCTCTTTTCATTCTGGTGGTCTTGCTATCCACTTTTGCACTGACTCTGATGGGGATACATGTGGTGGATGCTCTATCTGCAACAGTTTCCACCCTTACCAATACCGGTCCCGGCTTTGGGATGGTCGGACCAGAGTTCTCTTACGCACCTCTGCCTCCACTGGCAAAATTGATTCTGGTTTTTGATATGGTGGCTGGAAGACTTGAATTGATGGTACTGCTTGTTCTTTTTGTCCCCGAATTCTGGAGGGAAGTCAGATGACGAGGATGGATGAATTAAGGATGGCAGCACTCGGAGAAATCGAGTGCGATATTGTGATAAGAGGTGGAGAACTGTACTTACCTACATGTGAGTTTGTTAAAGGAGATGTTGCAGTACATAAGGGCATAATAGTTGGGTTGTTTGATGATTATGAGGGAAAGGTAGAAGTGGATGCAGAGGGTATGTGGGTCTCTCCTGGCTTCATTGACGCTCACATACACGTGGAAAGTACATGTCTGACACTGTGCGAGTTCTCGAAGCTTGCAGTTCCGAGGGGAACAACCACAGTCGTATGCGATCCTCACGAAGTTGCAAATGTCTCTGGCATCTTCGGTATTTCGGAGCTTATGATGGAGGCAAAAGGCGTCCCCCTTTCAGTCTTCTTCACAATCCCTTCATGCGTCCCTGCGTCCCCTTTTGAGACGGGCGGAGCAGAACTTGGTTTAAAGGAGATAAAGCAACTGCTGTGTTGCGATGAAGTACTTGCCCTTGGCGAGGTGATGAATTTCCCAAGTCTTGTCAGTGGAGATAAGAAGCTCATGGACAAAGTCCAGACTGCCCATAAGGTCGATGGACATGCCCCTCTGTTGAGTGGAAAGGAGTTGAGTACTTACATATTGCTCGGTCCCAAGTCTGACCATGAATGCACAACATCAGACGAGGCACTCGAAAAACTCAGAAAGGGTATATGGGTGATGGTAAGAGAAGGGAGTTCAGCGAAGAACTTGCACATTCTAGAGGGCATTCTTGATGAGGGGTTGTCTCTGAGTAGGTGCATGCTTGTATCCGATGACCGAGACCCCAGAGACATGAAAAAGGGCTATTTTGATGAGATTTTGAAGAGAGTGGTTGAGATGGGGGTTGAGCCTGGCGATGCGTTGTCCATGATAACCACCAATCCAGCAAATTATTTCGGCATAGATGGGCATTTGGAGGTTGGTGCGAGGGCAGACATGGTGATACTGTCTGAGGATTTTTGTGTTCATGAGGTTATAAAGGATGGAAAGGTGGTTGCAGAGAATGGAAAGCTAATAGTAAGTCCAAAGAAATATAGCTTCGATGAGAGTTTAAAGAAGAGCATCAATGTGCCAGTGCTGGATGAGGATATGTTTAAGGTGAGGGTTGATTTGGATGGTGAGGTATGTGTGAGGGTGATAGGTGTTAGAGAAGGGTCTCTGATAACCGAGAGTCTGAGATACCGGCTTTCTGTGGAGAATGGTGAAATCATGGAGGATGTGGATAGGGATGTGCTGAGAATTGCAGTCATAGAAAGACACAAGGGAAGCGGAAGGGTTGCACTCGGCTTCATCCATGGATTTGGTTTGCAAAGCGGAGCATTCGGGTCGAGTGTTGCTCACGACTCACATAATATAGTGGTGGTTGGCGTCAATACAAGGGATATGATGAGGGTGGTGGATAGGATACATCAGATGCAGGGAGGATGGGTGGTGTGTGATGGCGATGAAGTTGCCTCGTTGAGGCTTGAGATATGCGGTCTTATGACAACATCCCCCTATGAGGAGGTTGTGAAAGGTATTGAAAGAATCGAGAATGAGTTGCTGGGGAGGGGGGTTGAAATTTCCTCACCGTTCATGACCCTCTCGTTCGTTTCGTTATCTCCGATTCCCCATCTAAAGCTCACCGATAGGGGATTGGTTGAGGATTTCACACCGGTCCCACTTGTCTTAGGAGGTTGTTCTGATGCTTGAAGTGTTGAGAAAGTCTTTGAGTCAGAGTCCGATTGTGATGAAAGGGGATTATCCCTATTTCGTGCATCCCATAACAGATGGGATACCAACAGTCCCACCAGCCATGCTGGAGGAGGTTGCAAATGCCATCGCAGAGAAAATAGATCTCAACATAGACAAGATAGTTGGGATAGAGGCGATGGGAATCCATATTGCAACAGCTCTCTCACTGAAAACAAAAATACCATTCACCATTATAAGAAAGAGGAAGTACGGACTTCCCAACGAGGTGGAGGTGGAGCAGAAGACAGGGTATGGGGGAGCCAGGCTGTACATCAATGGGATTGGAGAAGGAGACAGAGTCGTGGTTGTGGATGATGTTGTGAGTACTGGGGGGACTTTGAAGGCGGTTGTGTCTGCTCTCAAAGAGGTGGGTGCAGATATAAAGGACATATGCGTTGTTTTTAAGAAAGGGAAAGGCATAGACGAGGTCGATGGTATGAAAATAAAGTATTTGCTGGCGGTGGATATTGTGGATGGTTCCCTTGTCGAGGTCGGGGAGGTGTGATGGTGAAACTTGACCCATGGGGCACATCGACAATCGAGGACTATTCTCACCTCTTTGAGGAGTTTGGAATCCAACCCTTCAAAGCTCTGGTCGAAAAGATACCGAACCCTCATAGATTGATGAGAAGAGGCATCATATTTGGACATCGGAATTACGAAGCCATTCTGGATGCTCTACTATCTAACAGTCCATTTGCGGTGATGAGTGGTTTCATGCCGAGTGGCAAAGCCCATTTCGGCAGTAAAATGGTGATGGAAGAGATCATATGGCATCAGGAAATGGGAGGAGATGCTTATGTGGCGATTGCAGACATAGAGGCACATGTTGTCAGAGGCCTTTCGTGGGATAGGTGTGCTGAGTTGGGAAGGGATTACATACTCAGCATAATTGCTCTTGGCCTCAAACCAGAAGCCACCATATACTTCCAGTCCACAATGGAGAGGGTGAAAGACCTTGCAATCGAGCTTTCTGGTGAGGTAAATCTATCAGAACTCGTGTCCATATATGGGTTTGGAGGTGATGTATCGCTTGCCCATATGCACACTCCCATCATACAGAGTGCTGACATACTGAATCCTCAGCTTGACTCTCCAAAGCCGGTAGTGGTTCCGGTCGGACCAGACCAAGACCCCCACATCAGACTTACAAGAGAACTCGCAGACAGAGTTAATATGTTCAAGGTTTTCGAGGCAGACAATGGAAAAGTTAAAGTCTATCCAAAGGTCTCAAAGCAGGAGGTCGGAGTGGTTCTCAATCATCTCAAAACAGAACTCGAAAAAGAATTCGAGGTTTCTGAGTATGAGGCACATCTTGAGATAGCGGGAAGTGTTGAAAGGGTGAGGGATGTTGCTACCAAAGTGGAACTCGAACACGGTGGCTTTGCCTTCTTACCACCCTCTTCCACCTATCATCGATTCATGGAGGGATTGACAGGTGGCAAGATGTCATCAAGCAAGCCAGAGAGCTATATTGCACTCACAGATGATGTGGATGAGGCGGTATCGAAGTTGATGAGAGCAAAGACAGGTGGAAGGATATCAAGGGAGGAGCAGATAAAGCTTGGGGGAAATCCAGAGGAGTGTTCTGTTTATGCTATGTTGCTTTTCCATCTTGTTGAGGATGATGAGGAACTCACCAGAATATATATGGAATGTAGGAATGGAGAGCGGTTGTGTGGACAATGCAAGAGCGAAGCATCATCTCATCTCAGAAACTTTTTGATAGACCACCAGCAAAAGAGAGAGGAAGCAGTCGAAAAACTTGACGAATACAACATCGTATGGGGGAAAAGAAAGTGAGGAGCGGTCTGCAGAAAATCGAGTGGGCTGAAATGCACATGCCAGTTCTCAGAGCAGTCTCGGAGGAACTTTCAGACTCCTTGAAGGGACATACTGTTGGAATGGCTCTCCATGTGGAGGCAAAGACTGCAGTACTGGTAAGGACTCTCGTGAAGGCAGGGGCAGAGGTTGCAATCACAGGATGCAATCCATTGAGCACGCAGGACGATGTTGCAGATGCCCTCAGGGAAGAGGGTGTGCATTGCTATGCAAAGAGAGGGTGCTCGACAGAAGAGTACTACGAGGCAATAAACAAAGTGCTTGACCATGAGCCGGATGTGGTTGTGGATGATGGTGGAGACCTGATATTCACCCTCCACACCCACAGGAGAGAACTGCTCAAAAACATCAGAGGGGCGACAGAGGAAACTACCACAGGTGTCAAGAGACTGATTGCCATGCACAGAGATGGAAAACTGGGATTTCCAGTGATAGCCGTGAACAACGCAAGAACGAAATACCTCTTCGATAACAGGTATGGCACTGGTCAATCGACATGGGACGCCATCATCAGAACAACGAATCTGCTTGTTGCGGGGAAGACTGTGGTGGTTGCCGGGTATGGGTGGTGTGGAAAAGGTGTTGCGATGAGGGCGAGAGGACTTGGAGCAAACGTGATAATAACAGAGATTGACCCAGTTAAGGCTCTTGAAGCGTGTATGGATGGCTACCGTGTGATGAAAATGGAGAAGGCGTCAGAAGTTGGTGATATCTTCATAACAACAACCGGCAACAAAGATGTGATAAGACTTGAGCACATCATGAAGATGAAGGATGGGGTTTTGTTGGCGAATGCAGGGCATTTCAATGTCGAAATAGATGTGGAGTCGCTGAGAAATACTGCACAGTCAAGGAGTGTGAGAAACAACGTGGAGGAGTTCGTATTAAACGGGAAAAGGATTTATTTGATAGCAGAGGGAAGACTTGTGAATCTCGCAGCTGGAGATGGGCATCCCGTTGAGGTAATGGATATGAGCTTTTCAAATCAGGCTTTGTGTGTGAGGTACATAGCAGAGAACGAATTGTCTCCTGGTGTGTATAATGTGCCAGATGAGATTGATGAGCATGTGGCAACTCTCAAGCTGAACTCTCTGGGAATAGAAATAGACAAACTCACACCTGAACAGGCAAAATATCTCTCCGAGTGGAGGATGGGAACATGAGCGTGATAACAAAGGACGTACTTGAACATTTGCTCTGGTTATCAAAACTTTCGGTGAGCGAGGAAGAAAAGGAAAGAATATTGACACAGCTGAACAGCGTTCTGGAGTATTTCTCGATTTTGGATGAGCTTGAAATCGAGGATGTCGAGCCAATGTACCATGTTGCAGGTCTTGTGAATGTGTTCAGAGAAGATGAGGTTGAACCATCTCTCTCTCAGGAGGAGGTTCTGAAAAACGCACCAAAAACCGAGAATGGCTTCATAAAAACCCCAAGGATGATGTGATATGAGGACAATAGGAGAGACAAGGGAGAGCATAGAGAGTGAAGGGTGTGTTGAGGTTGTTCATCGGGTTCTGGATGATATAGAAAGGTCTCCCCTGAACGATTTCATAACGGTTGCGAGAGAGCAAGCTCTTTCGAGTGCAGAGTAGATTGAGAGAAACTGGGGGGAGTGGTGCGATAAACCACTTGCAGGCATTCCAATTGCCATAAAGGATAACATATCCACCCGAGGTATAGAAACCACATGTGCCTCCCGCATTCTGAGGGGTTATGTGCCACCATTTGATGCAACAGTTGTGGAAAGACTGAAGAACGCAGGAGCAATCATAGTCGGAAAGACAAACATGGACGAGTTCGGCATGGGAACAACATGTGAATACAGCTTCATAGGTCCTACCAAAAATCCACATGATTTGACAAGGGTTGCTGGAGGTTCATCTGGCGGGAGTGCTGCCACTGTTGCATCTGGTGAGCTTCCCATATCACTGGGGAGCGATACAGGAGGGTCGATAAGATGTCCCGCATCTTTCTGCGGTTGCATTGGATTAAAACCTACATATGGTGCGGTATCGAGGTATGGACTCGTTGCTTATGCAAATTCACTTGAGCAGATTGGACCACTATCCAATACGATTTCAGACCTCGCCCTTGTTTTTGATGTGATAGCTGGATGGGACAGAAGAGATTCCACCACCGTGAACGTCCAGATGAACATAAAAGAGAGGATTGAGAATGTTATGGAGAGGCGCAAAATTACGCTGGGCATTCCGAAGGAACTCTCCATACCAGATGACAGAATTCAAAAGACTCTGTGGAGTGTGATACATTCCTTTGAGGAGAGCGGGGTTGATTATAGGGAGGTGAGTCTGCCCCACATAGATTACTCTCTCCCTTCGTATTATATCATAGCAATGAGCGAGGCGTCGTCGAATCTTGCAAGGTTTGATGGGATGAGATACGGTCTCAGAACCGAGGATACTGTGTGGTATGAAACATTTTCCAGTGTGCGGGGAATGGGATTTGGAGAGGAAGTGAAGAGGAGGATTGTGTTGGGGACGTTTGCTCTTTCGAAGGGTTATCAGGACAGATACTATCTCAAGGCTCTTAAAGTAAGGACAGTTGTGAAGATGGAATTTGAACGGGTGTTGAATGAGGTTGATGCCATCATAACCCCCACAATGCCGTGTCAGGCTTTCAAAATAGGTGAGATAAAAGACCCGCTGACGATGTACCTTGCGGATGTCTTCACGGTTCCTGTGAATCTGGCTGGTCTCCCATCGTTATCACTGCCTGCCCCCGTACGTGGTCTTCCAATCGGTGTTCAGTTAATAGGAAGACCATTTTCAGAGGGGGAACTCATGGGAATAGCGATGAGAGGGGGGTGGCAGTGATGAATGAAAATGTGAAGATAGGACTTGAAATACACGTACAACTGAACAAGCTGAAGTCGAAGATGTTCTGCGGGTGTTCGACCGATTATCATGATGCTCCCCCAAATACACACGTATGCCCCGTATGTTTGGGACTTCCCGGTTCCCTTCCAACCATCAATAAGAAAGCGGTGGAGTATGCTCTCAAGGTTGCACTTGCATTGAATTGTGAGGTGGAAACCCGTACCCACTTCTACCGAAAGAATTACTTCTACCCTGATTTACCCAAGAACTTCCAGATTTCTCAGTATGACTTCCCCATCGGCTCGAATGGATATGTGGAGATTGAGGGAGATAATGGTGCAAAAGTGGTGAGAATAAAGAGGGTTCATATGGAGGAGGACCCTGGAAGGCTCGTTCATATCGGCACAATAGACCGTTCGAGATACACACTTGTCGATTATAACAGGAGTGGCATGGCTTTGCTTGAGATAGTGACAGAGCCAGACATGGGGTCGCCAAAGGAAGCGAGGTCGTTTCTGGCAAAGCTGAGGTCGATACTCGAGTATCTGGATGTATTCGATGGGGATAAAGAGGGTGCGATGAGGATTGATGCCAATATCTCAATAGAGGGAAACGAGAGAGCAGAAGTCAAGAACATAAGTTCTCATAAGGGTGTGGAAAAGGCTCTACAGTACGAAATCATAAGACAGAGGAACATACTGCGAAGGGGCGGAAGGATAGTCAGAGAGACCCGACATTTTGACGAAGAGAGAAACATCACGATTTCCATGAGGTTAAAGGAAGAAGAGGAAGACTATCGCTACTTCCCAGAACCAGACCTTCCTCCGTTTTCAGTGGTTGATTGGGTTCCTGTTATCAGAGAAACAATACCTGAGCTTCCAGATGAAAAGAGGGATAGGTTCATTTCCCAGTACGGAATATCAGAAGCTCTTGCAAAGGCTCTCACATCAGATCATAAAATCGCTGACCTTTTTGAGGATGTTGCATCTGAGTTTGAACCGAAGCTTGTTGCGGGGTGGGTTGCTGACGTTTTGAAAGGTGAGTTGAATTACAGAGGACTATCCCTAGATGTCTTCCCACCCTCGTACATGAAGGAGATATTGAAGATGCTCGTGTCTGACGAAATAACTGACAGAGGTGCGGTTATTGTTATTAGGAAGGTGCTTGATGAGGGACTGACCCCTCAGGAAGTCATAGAAAGAGAGGGCTTGAGAAAGGCAGGAGAGAGCGAACTGGAGACAGTGGTGAGAGATGTCCTGAAAAACAACACAAAGGCAGTGGAGGATTACCGTGCTGGCAAGAAAGAAGCTTTGAACTTTCTTGTGGGGCAGGTCATTAGAAATACAAAGGGCAGAGCAGACCCCAAACTTGCGAGAAAAATGATAGAGGAAATGATAGAGAACTTGGCGTAATCATCTCAAATCAAGTTTTCAAGTCCAATTTCGGATTTTAATGGTGAAATGGGGCTGCGGAGATTCGAACTCCGGTCTCAGGACCCCCAGTCCTGAAGGATAGTCCAGGCTACCCTACAGCCCCCCACTTTTTAGTGTGACTCTATTATTTAAAGGATGTTTTTCTCCATCTCCCATCGTGAAATCACTCCTTGACCAGAAACACAAGCAGTAGAGACGCCACAATCGAACATCCAGCACCCCAGAGAAATGTTGCATGATACGATGAATACTCCCAGAGAAAGCCAGCAACCATGCTCGCAGGAAATGCACACAATCCCACACTCGTATGAAATGCTCCCAGCCCTGTCCCCCTCTCAAACCTCCTGCACAAATCTGATGCAAAGGCTCTTTCAACCGTTTCTATGAAGGCAAACGACAGACCATACATGGCAAAGAGTGGTATGAGACTCAATTTTGAGATTGAGAGTGAGAAGAACAGGCAGGTGATTGCGAATGCGGTATAGCCGACCAAAAGAGAATTCCTTCTTCCGATTCTGTCAGAAAGAGAGCCAGCTGGCACGCAGAATATTGCATAGCTTATGTTGAACAGGATGTACAGAAGAACAACAGTTGCAATCCCATCCTCGAACTCTATCGACGCTCTCAGAATGAAGAACATGTATGAGAAATTTCCGAGAGCAAATATCGATGCGACCAGAATGAACTTTTTAAGTTCGGCAGATAGACCAGCCACACCCTCAAAAAGTTTTGATTTTATTTTTTCTGTTTTTATTTCCTTTACAAAATACAGTGGAATGATTGAAAAAAACGATATTATTGCACCTATGAGGAACACGTCTCTCATATCCATCAGAAAGACCCACAGGAAGACAAAAGCGAGAAAAGAACCCATGACTGCACCAAGCGTATCCATTGCTCTGTGTATCCCGAACCCCTTTCCTCTCTCTCCCTCTTCGGTATAACCTGCAACAAGGGCATCCCTCGGTGCTGTTCTTATTCCTTTTCCAACTCTTTCGAGAACCCTTGCACCCACCACTTCGTATCCGGAGTGAGCAAACGGGAATATGAGCTTTGCAAATGCGGATAGGATATACCCATACACGACAAGCCCCTTCTTCTTTCCGAGTCTGTCAGAGATGTAGCCGGAAAAAACTTTTAAGAGGCTGGCAACACTGTCCCCCACCCCTCCAGCCAATCCCACAACGAGTCCGCTTCCGCCAAGAGAGACTATGAAAAGTGGAATCAGAGGCATCATCATTTCGCTTGACAAATCTGTTATGAAGCTCGTGATTCCCAGAAGAAAGATTGGAAAAAATTTTTTTGGAATTTTCATAATTTCACCTGCTGTCCATATCACATCACAAGTGGGCTCGCCCGGATTCGAACCGGGGATCTCCTCCGTGTGAGGGAGGCGTCATAACCCCTAGACCACGAGCCCAGCATCTGATTTAATCTGAAATTAAAAAAGCTTTTTCTATGCAGGATTGAGTCCCAGACAAAGTATATAACAGATGTAAAAAAGATGTCAGATGTGGAGTTTAGAGGACTGAGCGAGGATGAGGCGAGTAAAAGACTCAAGGAATTTGGCTACAATGAGATAACAGAGAAAAAGAAACACCCTCTTCTGCACTTCTTGTCGTATTTCTGGGGTCCTATTCCATGGATGATCGAGGTAGCAATCGTTTTATCTGCCATTGTTCAGCACTGGGAGGATTTTTACATCATACTCGCCCTCCTCATCGCCAACGGCATCGTCGGATTCTGGCAAGAACACAGAGCCGAGAATGCGATAGAGACACTCAAAAAACATCTCGCCCTGAACGCAAGAGTTCTCAGAGACGGCGAGTGGAAAACAGTACCTGCGAGATTGCTTGTTCCGGGAGACATCGTAAAGGTCAGGATAGGGGACATAATTCCAGCTGACATTGAAATCCTTGATGGAAGATGTGAGATAGACGAGTCTTCTCTCACAGGAGAGTCTTTACCCGTTGAGAAGAAAGAGGGAGATATCGCCTACTCTGGTTCTGTGTGCAAAAGAGGGGAGTTCGTTGGAATCGTGAATGCGACAGGAGACAGGACATACTTCGGAAAGACTGCGAAGCTCGTTGAGGAGGAGGGCGTTAGCAGGTTTCAGAAGGTTGTTGTCAAAATCGGCAACTATCTGATAATCGTTGCAACGTTCGTGATAATGCTCGTAATACTCGTCTCGATAAAAAGGCACGAGAGCATCATTGAGATGCTCAGATTCTCACTTGTCCTGATGGTCGCTGCAATTCCAGCTGCTCTCCCCGCTGTGATGTCTGTCACGATGGCAGTCGGTGCTTTAAGTCTTGCGAAGAGGGAGGCGATTGTGAGGAAGCTGGTTGCGGTCGAGGAGCTTGCGGGTGTTGATGTTCTGTGTTCTGACAAGACAGGCACCCTCACAGAAGGGAGATTAACGATTGGAAAACCCATAACGTTTGGCTTCACCGAAGAGGAGGTTCTCATGTTTGCCTCTCTCGCATCCGAGGGAGGAGACCCAATAGATGATGCAATTCTTGGAAGTGCAGAAACTCTGGGAGAGGAGTACGAGGTTGTGGAGTTTGTACCATGGGACCCCGTAAGCAAAAGGACAGAGGCACTTGTCAGAAAGAACGGAATGGAGTTCAGAGTGAGCAAAGGAGCTCCACAGATAATAGAAGAGATGTGTAGAGGAGAAGAATCCATAGATGAGTCTGCTGAGTCTATCATGAAGTATGTGGATGAACTTGCCGAGAGAGGTTATAGAACGGTAGCGGTTGCTGTGAATTTTGGCGAATGGAAAATAGCTGGGCTGATACCTCTCTATGATCCGCCACGGAAGGAATCTAAGGAGATGATAAAGACCGCAAGGGAGATGGGCGTTGATGTGAAGATGATTACCGGAGACCACATAGCCATAGCGAGAGAGGTAGCCACTCTCCTAAATCTCGGAGCGAACGTCATCAGAGCAAAGGACTTTCTGGATAAGGGATACTCCGAGCTCACGAGAATCGTGGAGGAAGCAAACGGCTTTGCAGAGGTTTTTCCAGAGCATAAGTATGTGATAGTGGATGCGCTACAGAAGCACGGACACATCGTTGCAATGACAGGAGATGGTGTGAATGACGCTCCTGCTTTGAAGAAGGCAGATGTTGGGATAGCTGTGCAGGGCGCAACAGATGCTGCAAGAGCCTCATCTGATATTGTTCTTGCGAATTCTGGACTTTCCGTGATAGTGGATGCGATAAAGGAGAGCAGGAAAATCTTTCAGAAGATGCAGAATTATGCGGTTTACAGAATAGCTGAAACGATCAGAGTGCTGTTTTTCATTGCCCTCTCCATAATCGTGTTCAACTTCTATCCAGTTACAGCAACCATGATAATCCTACTTGCCCTTCTCAATGACATCCCCATTCTTTCGATAGCATACGATAACGTGGTTTATTCAGAAAAGCCAGAGAAATGGGAGCTTGAACGGTTGCTCGTTGTATCAACCATTCTTGGCATTGTGGGACTCATATCAAGCTTTGTTCTGTTCTTCATAGCCAACTCCATGATTTCAGACCATGAGGTTATAAGGACGTTCATGTTTCTGAAGTTGGCGGTTGCAGGGCATCTGACCATATTCGTTACGAGGACGAGAGGACCTTTCTGGAGCATAAAACCCGGGTCTTTGCTTTTGGGGAGTGCAATAGGAACGAAACTCATTGCAACCCTCTTCGCAATCTTTGGAGTTCTTATGGCACCCATCGGATTCTGGTATGCCTTTCTCATCTGGGGATACTGCCTTGCATGGTTCCTTGTAGAAGACTATGTGAAGATCAAGTGCTACAATGTTTGGCTTTGATCATCTCAAAAGTTCCATCATCTGGAGTGCGTTCTTCGGTGCGTATGCGTTGAAGTCATTGTTGAAATACACAAAACCCTCATCGAATTTTTTTATGAGGTCAGCCCACTCTTTCAATTCGTGTGTTGTGTAGAGGTGTCTGTACCATCTTGATGTTCCATGGAACCTCGCATACATATACTTCCCCACACATTCATCAAACATAGATGGGGAACGAATCTGGGGAGAACTCACGAAACACATCACCACATTCCCCTTCAGTTCCACTGGCGGTTCGAACCAGCTTTTGTGTCTAAACTCGATGGCACATCTGCACCCGAGCCTCTCTGCCATTTCGGTTATCTCGTTGAGTTTTTCCTCATCCCTTTTTAAAGAAGGTGGAAACTGGAACAACACACATCCCAACTTCTCCCCAACAACCGAGACAATCTCCTCAAAATCCTCTAAAACACTCTCATCCCACATGTGCGTAAGCTGTTTGTTCATCTTCAGGCTTATTTTGAAATCCTCTGGGGTTTTTGTTAACCATCCCTTCACCGTTGTGATTTTGGGAATCCGGTAGAAGGTGCTGTTTATCTCAACTGTGTTGAAGTGTTTGCAATAATACTCAAACCATTTGCTCTTTTTCAGGTCATCCGGATAGAATATCCCTCTCCAGCGGGGGTAATACCATCCAGAACATCCGACCCACATCATGTGATGACAACCATTATCATCGACTTGTCTCCTTCCTTTATTTTGTGGAACTCGACGTCGTACCCTTTCCACTTGGTCACCATCTCTTCCTCGAACTCGTCAACGATTTCGCCAAACACATCTCTCAGATTTTTGCCAACCACATCCCCCACCCTCTCCTTTGCAATCCTGTTCATATCTATGATTTTCCCATCCTCTGCAGAAATCATCAGTCCGAAGGAATGCGTCTCGTAGAGCTTCTCAATGTACCCTTCTTTCTTCTCAACTTCCTCTTTGAGCTTCTCGATTTCCCTCTTCATCTCCTCGATTTCCTTCTCAACCTCCCTCATCCTCAGGTACTCTGCAACTCTCTGAGAAATCTCCTCCTTTTTCCGTTCAACCTCTTCGAGTGCCTTGTTCACAACCTCAAGAAACTCTCTCCTCTCTATGGGTTTTGTGATGTAGTCGAACGCCTTGTACCTCACCGCCTCCTGAACTGTCTCTATCGAGGGTTTTCCAGTTATCATTACTATCGGGTTCTCGTATCCAGCCTCTTTGAGAAACTTCAAAAGTTCTGTACCTGACACATCTGGAAGAACTATGTCCATTATTATGAGGTCAAAATCTCTCTCAACAAACCTCTCACAAGCCTCTTTATAACTATCTGCGGTCTCGACAAAATGTCCTTCCTTTTCAAGTATCCTCTTCAATGTTTTCCTAATCCCCTCCTCATCATCCACGACAAGAATGTTTGCCATACTTTCCCTCCAACATCCCTTTTTAATTTAGATTATTTTAATCTATTGAGTCAAATTATTTAAACCATGAACACTTTCACATCTGTTTGTTTATTTGCAAGGAATAAACTCATCAGCAGATTTTTGGATTTGCATCACTGGGTTGGCATTGACGGGAAGGTTGAAATCAGTGTCCCATCCATCCTCACCATGATGAAATATCTTCGTCCGAGGGGTTCATTATCACCCTGAAATTGAAGCTTGGGATATCACATCTCACCTTTATACTCCATTCCCCGCTCTCTGGCGAATTGACCAAGTTCTTGTAGGTGTGCCTTATCTGGGAGTTATCGTTGAAGTAGTCATCTGGTCCAACCCATCCAGAAACCACACTCTTTACCTCTCCCCCACCCACAACTCCAGAAGGGGATTCGAGTGTTATCTCTGTATTCTCATTCGCTCCATCGTACTCGTTCCACTCCACTATCACAAGTATTCTCTCCACACTCTCTCCCACCTCAAACGTCCTCACAATCTCCTTTTCGAGTGGTTGATAAACATACACAGAATAGTACCTCAACTGCTCTGGATAGCTTGAACTTCTCACAGCAATCGTTCCACTGTAATATCCTTCGGCAACATTTTCAGGAACACTCACTATTATCTCCACCACCTCGCTCTCGCCGGGTGAAAGGCTCACACTCGAAGGAGACACACTCACCCATTCTGGGTCTATCTGTGTTCTTTCGTACATGGGCATTTCATAAGAAACAGGGACTATGTCGAACTTCTGGGTCGTATCCGCATTGTTCGATATCTTCATCTTGATGGATACCGTGCCACCCACTTTCACATACTTCTGAGACCATGGGATGTAGATACTGAGAGCCTTCTCCCCCATCTGTCCCGGAGATGACATCATGGTGTCCATGGGACGCTCTTCGGCTGATGGCATCATCTCGCCCGTATCCATGGGATGCTCTTCAACAGGCTGTTCTTCGACCACCCCCTCACCTCCAATGCTTTCACTCCCCTCCTGACCGATACAGCCGAGGAGTGCAACGACCATCAGCACTGCCAACAGAATTCCCAATTTTCTCATGACCCCATAGAAAAGACCAAACTTAATAAATGTATGCGTATTAAAAATGAGAGAATGCACTGGGCTGATGCCATCGCACAAGAGCTTGCTGGTAAGAAGCATGTGATTGCAACAGGAATCACACCCTCTGGCCCCATACACATAGGGAACATGAGGGAAGTAATAACAGGGGACTTGATATACAGGGCTATCAAAGATGCGGGGGGAGATGCAACCCTCGTGTACATCGCAGATAACCTCGACCCATTGAGGAAGAGGTATCCCTTCCTTGGTAAAGAGTATGAGAAGTATGTGGGCATGCCACTCTGCGATATTCCCTGTCCGTGTGGGGAATGTGAGAACTATGCAGAGCATTTTCTGAAACCGTTCCTGAAATCGCTTGAAAAGCTCGATATACATCCCATTATTTACAGATCTGACGAACTTTACACACACGGAAAGTTCGATGAAGTGATCAAAATAGCAATTCAGTCCACCGAAAGAATTGCGAAAATTCTGAAAGAAACGTCTGGGAGGGATGTTCCTGAGGGATGGTCTCCATTCATGCCAAAATGCCCATTCTGTGGAAAACTGACAACCACCCGAGTTCTCGACTTCTCAGACATGGTCGAATTCGAGTGTGAGTGTGGGGAAGAGGGAAAGGTGGGAATAAGAGAAGGAAAACTCGTGTGGAGAGTTGATTGGCCTGCGAGGTGGAAAGTTCTCAATGTTACAGTTGAGCCGTTCGGGAAAGACCATGCAGCTGCAGGAGGTTCGTATGATACTGGTGCTAGAATATCTAGGGAAATATATGGATACGAACCGCCTCATCCCGTGGTTTATGAGTGGATAACGCTTAAAGGAAAGCCAATGTCCTCGTCCAAGGGAGTGAGTGTAACGGTTGAGGACATGCTCAAGGTGGTTCCCCCCGACATTCTGAGATACATGATAGTCAGGGTGAAACCTGAAAAGCATATAGACTTCGACCCGCAAATCACATTATTGCAACTCGTTGATGAGTTCGAGGAACTCGACAGAGGCTCGAGAGAGTACGAACTCTCACATGTCGAGCTTCAGGCAGACATTCCTTTCCGCCATATGATAACTGTGGTGCAGATAGCGAAGAACGATGACCAGATATTCGAGGTTCTTGAGAGGAGCGGATACAAAGTAGACCGGAGTGATAAGAGACAGGTGGAGGCAGTGCTTTCCCTTGCCTCGAATGCAAGGGAATGGGTGAAAATGTACGCACCAGAAAGGATGAAGTTCGAGGTGAAGGAGAGGGTGGATGTTAAGTTCGATGAAAAGGAGAGGGAGGGGTTAAGGAGATTGGCTGAGTTGTTTGAAAAAAGAGAGATGGATGCAAAGGAAGTTCATGATTCCATATACAGAGTGGCGAATGAGATTGGAATGAAGCCGAGCAAACTCTTCGAGGCTATATACAAGGTGTTCCTCGGAAAGAAGTATGGACCGAGAGCTGGCTGGTTCTTGGTTTCCCTTCCTCGCAACTTCGTGATACAGAGACTTAAAGAGAGTCAAGAGGGAAACAATGAAAGTTGATGCGAGATGCATAGAATGTTTGCTTTCGAGAGTGAGATATGAGGCAAAGCTATCGACAGGGGATGAGGAAAAGATAATGAAGGCTTGCCTCACTGGTCTGAGGGCAATGTGCAACTACTTCAGACCAGATGAGTGTTCTGGAAGGGTCGCAACACTTGTGCATAGGGAGGTGTATGAGGTATTAGGGGACTCCGACCCGTACAAGTAGGTAAAGGACTTGTCAAATCTGGTTGCGATGGAGATTCTGCCTCTGGCAAAGAGGGCGGTGGAGAAGGGGAAGACAAGAAAGGAGAGGATAAAGAGAGCCTTGCTCTCAGCCACGATTGGAAACGCATTCGATTTTGGTGTGAGTGGATATGAGGTTCCTTACAAGGAGTTCGAGAGAAAGTTCTTCGAGTATTTTGAAAAGGGGTTCGAGATAGACGACACAGACGAGATAATCGAAATGCTGGACAACGTTGTGTATGTTGTGGATAACTGTGGTGAAATTGTGCTTGACTCCATTGCATTGAGGGAATTGAAGGGTGTGGGGAGGGTGACGCTTGTTGTGAGAGGGGCACCCATACTCACAGATGCCACCCTCGAGGAGGTGAAATGGCTCGGACTTGATTTGGTTGTGGATGAGGTGCTGACAACAGGGGGTGCAACAATTGGTATTCTGATGGAAGAAGCACCCGAAGAACTCAAGAATGCGATGGATGATGCAACGCTTGTGATTGCGAAGGGGATGGCTAACTATGAGACCCTTTCAGAGTACGATGTACGGCCCATATGTTATTTGATGATGGCTAAATGCAGTGTCGTGGCAAGGAGCATTGGTACGAGGAAAGGCAGTCTGGTTGCGAAGCTGGTGAGGTAAAACCTCAATCATCTGCTGTATCTACTCTTTTGAGCATTTCATGGTGCAACGAGCCCTCTCGTATTAACCTCACACCGCAATTCGGACATCTCTCTTCTCTACAAGGTATCCCTGCTTCGTGTGGTTTCTTATAACCACATTTTGGACAGAAACAAAATCCATGTGGTCCAAGACCCATTTTTTCATCCTTTTCATCCATGTGATACCTTCTCAACTAACACGTATTTATGTTTTACAAATACTTGGAAGTTATTTTCGAATCTCTTTGAGTTGCCACGGTCTGATTTGCAGGGAAATGAGAGGATTGAAAATACAACATGCCCAGACCCGGATTTGAACCGGGGACAACCGCGTCTTCAGCGCGGCGCTCTCCCAGACTGAGCTACCTGGGCTAACATTATATTAACTATAACAATTTAAAACATTTACTCTGATGGAACCTCTGAAGAAAGCGTTTGCAAGGGTAAGGGAACGGATATCTGTGGACGATAGCGAGAGACAGAAACTTTCACACATCAGAGATGAATCACTACAGAAGTTGGATGAGCTTTGGGACATCGCTTTGAAGAATCTGAAAAAGAACGGCTTCGAAGTTTTCTTTGCAAGAACAAAAGAGGATGCACTTTCAGTTATAAAATCCGTAATAGGGTCTGAAAAGAAGGTTGTGAAGTCGAAAACAAACCTCACATACGAACTTGACCTCAGAAAGTTTTTTGAATCAGAAGGAATCGAATTCGTGGAAACAGACCTCGGAGATCGAATTCTTCAGCTCACGGGAGACCCCCCTTCCCATCCAACCGCTCCCATATCTCACCTCTCTGCAGAGGATGTGAAGCGAGTCCTCATCGAACGCGGAATACTCGACAGGGAAGAGGTCAGTGTGGAGGAGATGACTGATTTGGTAAGAAAGGATGTCCTCTTCCACATCAGAGATTCAAAGGTGGGAATACTTGGTGTGAATGGTGTATGTGCGAAAGAGGGTTGCTGTTTCACAATACACAACGAGGGGAATGTGACCCAGATTCTATCGAATGCGGAAAGGGTGGTGATGCTCGTTGGACTCGATAAGATATATGAAAGTATGGAGGAAGCATCGCTTGCAATAAAGCTCCAGACCCAGTACGCAACCGGTTCGTTAGTCCCATCCTTCGTGGAGTTTGTTGGAGGACCATCCAAAACAGCTGACATCGAGAAAAGGTACATCAGAGGTATGTACGGACCGAGGGAAGTTGTGCTTGTCGTAATAGACAATGGAAGGAGGGAGCTTCTCAGTTCTCAGTTCAGAGATATTCTGAAGTGCATTGGATGTGGTTCGTGTATCGTTCACTGCCCGGTTTACAACGCAGAGATGGTTGGGAGTTCTGCTGGAATCGTGAGGTCTGCAGTCTTGGGGATAGACTCGGATGTTGCATTCAAATGCACGATGTGTTCGCTCTGCAACGATAACTGCCCATCGATGATCGAACTCAACTCCCTCTTGCTCGAATTGAGGAGGCGAAGGATATCAAGAGGGGACGTGCTGAAGCCTCATCAGAAACTCTATCGAAAGGCTCTTTCTGGAAGAATTTTTGAATACGATTTTGATTTTAACATCAGGAACGATGCAGACACGGTTCTGTTTGCGGGATGCTTCACTCTGGCAAGAAGAAGAGATACTCTGCTCAAGGGAATAGAGCTTCTGAACTCGGCAGAATTCGATTTCTCTTTCACAGACGAAGTGTGCTGTGGCTCTCCCCTGAAAAACATAGGACTTCCCCACGAAGGTGTGCTGAACAGACTTCTTGAGAGACTGGAGGGAAAGAGAGTTGTGTGTATGTGTGTTGCATGCCATTCGGTTTTGAGTGGGGCAGGTGTAGATGCAATCCACATAGGTGAGGTTCTACTTGACCTCATAGAAGAGGGAAAACTCAGTGTGAGCAATTTCGACAGTACAACCTACAACTACCATCACTCGTGCCATATGAGTAAAGACTTCGAAAAGAGATTCCTGTCCATGCTTGATGCATTCGATTTCAACATAGAGTCACTGCCGAGATGGTGCTGTGGTGGAGGAGGCGGTGTAAGGTCTGCCTTTCCAGAACTCACTCTAAAGATGTCTCGTGAAATCGTGGAGAGAGCTGGCAACTCTACCATCATAACCCCGTGCAACTTCTGTGCCCACAACCTCACAGAAGCGGGTGGCAAAGTTCTCGATGTTGTTGAGTTCATCTGGCACCACACCAAAACAACAAACTTATAATCGAATTACGATATAGTTCGGTGAGATGTCCATCAGAAGGTTCTACGAGAGACTTGGCATATTCGTGGAGGGTCATGGCAGACTGATAATCGTATGTGCCATTCTTCTCTTCATATTCTCCTTGTTAATGGCTCAACAGATAGAATTTGCAACTGGCACCGATACATTTGTTGACAAGGACTCTCGCATATACCAGGACTATCAGCACCTCTATCTCGAAAATTTCAGGACAGACTCATTGGTTGTGATGGTTTCGTCTGATGATGTAACATCTCCAGAAGTCCTGGAAGCGATGGATTCGCTCGAGAACTACATCAGAGAAGTTGAACACGTGATTTCTGTGTCGAGCATAACTGATTATGCGAAGCAGATGAATGTGCAGAGGAGTGGCATTTCCGAGATAGGCAATCGTCAGACGTACAAGCGAGTTCTGAGTCAGTTCTATGGGACACCGTTGTTGCCGAACAAGAACAACGCATTCATTTTCATCGAAATAGAGTCAGATCTAACAACTGACCAGCAGGAGGAGATTCTGAACCAGATTCAGCAGAGGATAGACTTCATGGACCTTCCCCCATCCACCACAATGGTGCTGACAGGTGAGACAGCGTTCAATCTTGAACTTCAGGGCGAGATGTCTAAGACACTTGGAACCACAATGGCTATCGCGGCTCTTTTGATGGTTGTCATACTCACACTCGTTTTCAGGTACGTCAGATGGTATTTCCTTCCCTTCATCATAATCATCATCGCCCTTATCTACACATTTGGACTCATGGGATTTCTCGATATTAAGATGACGATGGTTTCCATGGCCATCTTCCCGATTCTGTTGGGTCTCGGTCTCGATTATGCAATTCAGTTTCACAACCGCATCGAGGAAGAACTCAAAAGAAGGGAGGACAGGAAGGAGGCGGTGTATTACACTGTTGGAAGAACCGGGCCCGCAGTTGCAATCGCCCTCACAATCACAGCCTTCGGTTTTTCAGCTCTTCTCACATCTCCAGTTCCGATGATAAGGGGATTCGCCATGATGGGCATAGTCGGAATAGTTGTATGTTATCTGACCGCTCTGTTCGTAGGAGTGTTCATCATATACGAACTCGATAGAAGATGGATTAAAAAACACGGAATAAACAGAGAGAACAAAAGAAACAAAAAAGTGAGTAGGGTAGATAATAAGGTAAGTAAAGTAAAAATATCAGATATCACGATGTGGACTGCAAAACGTCCCTTTGCCATTCTCAGCATTGCTCTCCTTCTCGGTGGAATCGGCTTCTATTATGATGAGAAGGTTGATGTGCAGACCGATGTGAGGGAATACGTCCCTCCTGATTTGGATTGTCTGCTCGAGTTCAAAAAGATGGAGAGCCTGATGGGAGGAAGGACAGACTACATGGTCGTTCTCGTGAGGGGAGATATAGACTCTGAGACACAGAGGTGGATGGAAGACTTTGGGAAACACGAGGTTGAACTCAATCCACACATCCACTCCTACCACACAGCTTCAGCAGAGGGTAATACACTTGCAGCCATCTATCTGGACATAGGGGATGCGTATGCAGAGCTGGGTCTATCGGGGACAAAGGAGCTCTCACAACAGATATACGATGACTTGCAATGGCTCCCACCACCTCCTGGCATAACAGCCACTTTAACGGGAGACATGTACCTTTTCACAATCGTTCTCGATGCTCTCACGAGCGGTAGGGTTGAGATGACGGTCTTCGGTCTGTTTCTCATATTCCTTGCTCTTCTCGTGATATACAGAAACCTGAAAAAGGCTCTTGTTCCCGTAATTCCAATGATAATCGTGACGGGATGGAGTGGTGGGCTGATGTATTTTGCAGGAGTACCGTACACCCCACTGACTGCAACCCTCGGTGCTCTCATTCTTGGCATTGGTGGTGAGTACACAGTTCTGATGATGGAGAGGTATTATGAGGAGAGGGAAAATGGTCTCGATCCCTATGAGGCGATGAAGGAGGCAACAACCAAAATCGGGAGAGCAATTCTCGCATCTGGTTTGACAGTTCTCTTCGGCTTCTCAGCCCTCATCACCTCATCCTTCCCGATGCAGTCGAACTTCGGTCTTGTCACCGTGATGGACATGACCTTCGTGATTCTTGCAACCTTTTTGATATTCCCACCCCTGATAGTGACGCTTGACAGATTGGGCGAATTCAGAGGGCGACATATACTGAAATCCAAATTCTGATTTTAACAAATTCTATCCTTCTTTCGCATTCTAAACCATGATTGTTGAGGGAGTCGTACTCAGAATAGGCGAGCCAAACTCGAACGGATGGCTGATACCAGAGGAGGAAGCTGATGGGGTGATTGAGTCCCTCCCCTCAACTCCCCTCACCCTCTCATCAAAAGACCACATGAACGAAAGGGTGGTTGGAACGGTCGTGGATGCATGGAGGGAAGGGGATAGGGTAGTCGTGAGAGCAGAAGTGAGCGACACCGAGGTGAGGGACATGATGCTCAGGGGGGAACTTCCAAGGGGATGGTCGATCAATGCAAAGGGAGATGTCTCAAACGGTGTTGCCCGCGACATAGAAATCGACACCCTCACAATCGTTAAAAATCCAGCATACAAGGAGGCTGAGTTCAGAATGGTGGAAAACAAGGAAGAAATTAGAGACAAAAGTGAAAATAAAACTGAAAATGAGAAGAAAAAGGATTTCGATATAGAAATCGAATCCTATGGGCTAACGGTTGGATACTACGACAGAGAAAGTGGAAAATGGATTGCGTGAGGTGGTTTGAATGTGGAACAAAGGAAACAAGGTTGTGCTTGCCGGCTCCCCAATCGTCGAGGAGATGAAGATGGGCTCGAACGCAACCCAGTCAGATATGGTACCTGGGCGCCTTGTGGTGAGAGACACGTCTGATGAGAGTGTGAAGGAAGCACCTGCCAACACAACCCAGCCAGCTGGCTGGATCGGATACGAGCAATCACACCCAGCACATCGCCCCTCAGACAGAACCACCGCATACTCCTCAGGTGCCTACATTCCAGTTCTGAGGGGACCGGGAGTTGTCCTCATATCAGAGATTACATCCTCTTCGATAACAAAAGGGGACCTCCTCGTGAGTGCGGGTAATGGAAAACTAACAAAGGCAACGTTTGACGCAACCACCAATTCGCTTCAGTACGTGGCAGTCGCGATAGCACTTGAAACAGTCGACGCATCCACTGTCGATAAGGAATGTGTTGTGATGAGTTTGATTTGATGGGGTGATGTGAATGATACTTTCGCCCGAACATTATCGAAAATTGAGAGAAGATGTTGTGATAGCAGCAAGAAGAGCAAACGTTGCTAGAAAACTCATGGCAATCAGGGGACCACTTGGTCTTGGGGTACAACAGTACAGCTATGATGTGCTGGGGGAGGTTGCAAATGCCATACTTTCCCATGTGTTCGAGGCAAGAGACATGGATGTTGTCAATCTCACTCGCACAGATGTGAATGTTCCAGTACTTCAGAAGATGTTCGAGATTTCGAGGAGGGATGTTGAATCCTCGCGGAGATATGGAATACCACTCAATACCGCACTGGCATCATCGTGTGCATACAAGATATCCTGTCTCGAGAATGAACTCTCTCTGGTCGGATGGGAGAAGGACAGCTCATACGACATCAAGGGACTTTACAGCTCTGCTGGGAACTCAATCACCGGCTCGGATTTCGGAACCGCAGGAAATGCCATAACGAGTGTGGCTGATGCGATGGGTACCCTGATGGAGGACGAAGTCTTCCCACCATACAATTTGGTGCTACACCCAACCCAGTACGCAGAGCTTGTTGGAAACGTTCTCACCTCTGGGGACAGAGAGATATCTCACGTAAAGGAGATGATTGGTGGTGAGGTGGTGGTGACACCCTTCATCTCAGATGGCACTGGGATGTTGCTGGCAACTCCTGAAGCAAGGTTCTTCGAACTCGTCGTCGCCCAAGACCTCACGGTTGAGACATGGGAGGACCCAGATACCAAAAACCTGAGAGGCAGAGTGTTCGAGTGTGTTGTGCCTGTGGTGTATGATGCGAATGCGATATGCAAGCTGACAAGCATTTGATTGAGGTGTCTGGATGGCTACATACGATGACGTGGTTGCACTCACAGGCACACCTCTTTCACAGAGCGAGGTCGAGGACCTGATAGCAATCGCAGAGGAAGAGATAGACTCGGTGCTTTCGAGGGAGGGGATTTCCTTGTCTTCACAAGAATCCCCACCCCACATATACCTTGCCACGCTCTATCTCTCCTCTGCCCTCGTCCTCGAAAGAGAGATGCCAGACTCGATACGGCTCGGAGACCTCTCAGTTTCAAACAGCAGAGCAGAATCATACCGTAATTTGGCGTATAAACTCCTCAGGGAATACGTTTCGATGGTCTCTGAAAGGTGTGTTCTAACACTCGTGTCTTCGGATGAAGAGTAAGGGGATGGGATGATGGATGGAGTGAAAGGTCCTCTGTGGATGCCAGAGGGAAGTGTGAGGGCAATACTTGCCATAGTGGTTGTGGTCTTTTCGTTGATTACGGTGATTAGGGAAGGTGAAATTCCCCAGTCGCTGTTGGGGATACTGGGCATGGTGATGGGATTCTACTTTGGAGTGAGGAAGTGATAGTATGGAGAGCACATGCGAAACACTCAGTCTGGTCGAATTACGGGCAGATGTAAAGGAACTGAGAAATCTGGTTGATATGCTGTATGAGAGGAGGAATGGAAGTGGAAGACCATGACCTCCTCATCGAGCTGAAAAAGGACATAGAGTACATAAAGGCAAAACTGAGGATGTTGTGTGAGTGTGATTCACATCTGGAGGAGAGGATGAGGACAATCGAGCAGAGATATGCATACATCATGGGTGTGGCTTGTGCAATCGCTTTTGTTGTCTCTCTTCTCGTCAATTGGATGGGCAATTGAGGGATAATCATGATGGAAAGACTGGAGAGCTGGGCAAAAACACTCATAAACAGATTCGGCACCCAGATGACTCTCCGAAGGGTGTCATCAATCTCCTACAACGAATATGACGAGGCTGAGTATACGTATGATGAAACAGATGTGAGAGTGCTGGTGGGGGCAAAGAAGCGAACGTTTGTTCGGAAGGAGGATGGCCTTCATGAGGCTGTGTATGTGAAAGCGGTCTTGGAGAAAGATGTCGATGTGGGAAAGGGTGATAGATTGGGAGAATGGGTAGTTGAAAGTGTAGAGGAGCATTCCTGCTTCAAGACTCTGATTCTGGTGGCTGAATGAGAAACTTTTATCGCAAAATATATTAAGAAATTTCTTGTTTTCAGTTAAAATTACACCGGATTGAAATTACAACCGGATTATGGAAAAGAAATAAATTGAATGAAATCGGAGAATGTGGGATGGGAGTCAGACTCGGCATATACTACAACGGCTCTTTTGGTGAACGGTTTGTGGCAAATCTCGTGAATTATCCGTACTCATGTGCTTCCTTTGGGGCGTGCGGTGTGGAATACTGCACACATTGTAAGCACTATTCGTATTCACGAGATATAGTGGGTGTGGTTGAGATGGAGGATCCAGAAGGGATGCCTGAATTTCTGGATGATTTGGACTATCCAGTTCAGAAGATGGAAGCCGATGTTATCGTTGCGATACATATGCATCCTGACATACTTCTGACTCTTCCAGAAAATGTGTCTGCAGACGCCCTCATCGTTCCAATAGAAGGGAAATGGTACCCGAGGGGTGTGATAACCGAGCTCGAAAGAAAGTGTGAGAAAATGGGTATGGAGTTTTCAGCACCCAAGCCATTCTGCATACTCAGGGAGAGAGAAGACACCCCAGTGATAAACGAGTTCATAAAACATTTCAGAATAGGATATCCGAAGTTCAGAATACACAATAGCATAGAGGTACTGAGAAGTGAGCCGTGTGGTGCTGCATGGTTTGTTGCAACCCGACTGAGACTGTCTGGACTGGACTCAGATATCAGAGAACTGTGGAACAGGGTGTCTGAGGCACATCACAGTTTTCCCTGCACCGCAACCATGGAAAAGGATGAGGAGTACGGAGACAGTCTGTTGCACGTTGCAGGGTACGTTCTCAGACACGCAATCGATGAGGCAATCGGGTATGAGGGGGATGAGGAGATACCAGATAAACTGAAGGAGATAGTACTCTGGTAAATAATCACACAATCGGCATTCTCACCATTACATCCTTCGAATTCCTTCTCATTACCACATACAAATCGAAGGCGTTATGGGTTGCATATCCCTCGGCTGTTATTCGGAGGGCAATTCTCTCGCCCTGCTCAACTCTCATGGCGGATATGTTTATCCAGTACGGAAATGCAACCGTGATGGAGCCACTTCCCCCAAAATCGAAGATGTGCTGATGGCATATGAATCCTCCCTCCACCTCCTCTGAACCATCATCCATGATCTTCACAATATCCACACTGGGTGTTATATAGGCAGTCCCATCACTTCCTGTGTTCTGACACATGAGAGTTATCCATCCACACACAACACCATCCACCACATAAACATCTGCAGGTGTGAAGGGATATAGTACATCCGCTGTTCCAACATCCCCCCAACTAGTCGGGATATGCCCCAATTCATCGTATTCCTCTATGTCAGCATATTCGTGTGTTGAGAGGGAAGTGAGAATGTGGTAATACAGAGAGCCACCCCACTCAAATGCGTCTTTGAACTTCACTCCTCTTAACTCGATAACGTTCCTGCTTATCATTAGCTCACCCCGTATTCACCGTATACTCTCCCCACTTCTCCCGGCTCTGGTATTCAGCGACAGCTCTTGCGAGTGTCTCACCATCAAGGTTGATTGTGATGGGCTGCGGCTCGATTTTTATTGTTATGTTGTTGGACTCACCGTTTACGTTGGTTGGTTTTACCGAGGATTTTACTGGGAGGAATGTGATGGCAGGATAATCAGAAGTATCTGTGATTTTTAAGCCCGATAAAATCGGTTTTATTCTGTCCACTGTTTTCAGGATTTCCACGCTCTGATTTATACTGTGGTTTGTTGTGTGTTCTATGTTGTGTGCCATGATGTACCACACCTTCCTGATTTTATCTATGTTGATCACCTCTCCTCAACCCCCCTTCGGATACGTGGGTCCACATGAGCCTGGTTGACGATGTCTTCGAAGCCGTCTCCTCCTACGAGAAGGGGAACCATCACGAAATAATCGATGTTCACGTCGTAGTCGGTTGTGGATGTTGTTCTTATCACAATGGTGTCGTTCACATCACCGTCATCAAATTGAACATCGAGATAATGATATCCCAAATCAGTGGATGGATTCACGGTCGAGGATGAGACTGTGGTGGCATCAGTGGTATTCTCCACAGATATCACACACTCCGAACCCGTCTCACCGCTCAATCTGAATATGGCTTTCCATGTCCCTTTCTTCAAACTCGATAAGGTTCCCCAGTTCCACTGCCAGTACTCCCCGTTATTGCGCAGAGAAATTCCCTGGGAATTCGAGTATGAGGGGTTGTCTGATATGAAACCGGTTGCTGTCCCACTACAACTCGTAGACTCTGCTTCGGTGAATAGGTCAGATGTGTTATAGGATTCTGGAACGAAGGCACCGAAGTAGCATGGAGAGTTCCACTGCCACACTGCTCGCCACTTTCCCTCAGTAGAGTTAGCCCACTGCAAAGAAGCCTCGCCCCCCCTCACAAATATCTGGATTTCGGAGGATGAGGGGTCAAAGAACGCAGCCCAGCTGGTGGTCTTGAAAGCCTCTGGCATGAGTTCAGCATCTTCCAAATACCCCTGTCCTCTGTACCCGAATCTGTGGTACGGATAAACGTGTTTTGCATAAGAGATGTAGGCGAGAGGCTTACCCCTCCACATCTTGATGGTTCTTACATTTCCAGATACCGTGATGTTGAGTTCTGCGTAATCTGGCGAAAATGATATGATTTCAGGCGAGGAGTACGCCCCCTCCAGATGGATGTCATGACTGAGTGATGTCCATGCACCATCATACACATATCCTGCAATGGTGTCTGAGGAAAGTGAACCAACCCCCAGTTTGTATATCCCGTTCTCGATGGCTGGATTCCCTGAGAAGTTGTGGGAGGTTGAATAGACTCGGTCGGAACCGTCGAAGATTTTCACCTCCCCAACGTTCACCTCCTCTCCATCGAGTTCGTATCTGGCTGTCTGGGATTTCACCAGTGTGATTGTTCCGTCTGATGTGGTTCTTGTGATGGTTGGCTCGGTTCCGATGTATTTCGCACCCACGGGCAGTGGAATGTAACAGTAGTCGGTCGAATATCCCTCATCCGCAACCGGATAGGCTTTTAGAATCGTTCTGTACAGATGGGAGGGAAGGAACATTCCCTTTATTCTCGATACGATGATATTTCCAGTCTCACGAAACTCGATATCTGAGACCGCCAGATACCCATCCCGGTTAGCATAACTAATTTTATTATAGGAAGCGTCTCTCAAAACCGTCAGCAGGTCTTCCTTGTAATCCCGGGCAGTCTTCCCGCTGGTTGGATACAATATGGCTTCAAGCTCCACTTCCCTCACATTGGAGGGAAACGATACCACCACTGGCTGGTTGAGACCCAGAGCTCTGAACTGAATGAGTTTCTGGGACTGGACTTCGTCGAACCGGGTGATTGCAGGTACGTATATCTCACCTATGTGCATTTCTCATCCTCTCCCTATTCATGATTTCGAGTATTCGTGTGATTCTCACGAAGTCCTCCTCAGCCATCTCGTCTATTTCAGAAGGAGTCCATCCGAACTCACGCATGAGCATCACTTCCGTGATTTCTTCTGATGGTTCTTTTCCTCGCAGAGCCCGTTTGATGTGCCTGACCCATTCCTTTTCGTGGTATCGATATAACGAGACAAAAAATCCTCACAAGTCCCTCCAAGTGCACGCCTGCTGTTGTTGTAGTGGTACCAGAACTCTTCTTCATTCAGATTCTCGATTTCCTCTGGACTCATCCCGGTAGAGAGCATGATCGTGCCAGCATACATGAGTTCCTCCACCTCATCAGAAAAGTCGGCAAGTGCATCCCTGTCCTCTTCTACCTTCTCCTTTATTTTTTCTGGAAGTTCATCTGGGTTGATATTTCCGAAGTACTTCAGAATAATTCTTTTGTATAGTTTCCTGAGAACTTTTACATCCTTATGAATGGGATTTCTTCTGTAATCCATACTCATACACCTCATGAGATATTTATCGATTTGCAAGGCAGACTTTCCAATGTGGTCTCCACCAAGTCATCTGGTGTGAAGTCCCCATCGAAATACGGGAAGGCAACTTCTTCCACACCTATCGTTTTATCACCAACGCTGGCAACCAGATCCCTCTTTGTGAGGCTCGTTATATCACTCAACATGTCCAGACTTGCGAAGTCCATTGTCAACCCCACCACTATATCCCGCTTGGTGGGAACGAGTCCGACTATTTTGGTGGATGTTGTTGCATCCACATCCTTCACGATTTTGAGTTCGTAGTCCACCCTGATGGAGAATTCTCTGACGTAGTCGCTGATTGCCTCACCCCCCAGCGTCAGAGACGTCAGGTCATCCCACTTCAGCACCGAGGTGTATGGGGAAGCGTGGCTTCCAGCCCCTATGTAATCCGTGTCCGAATATCCAGAGAAGTCTGCCCCCACCAGTGTGAAATCAAGGGATGCGACATCGTCTTCTCTGAATGTCAGAGTTGCACTCTTCACCACACAGCCTGCATACTTGCCGAAGTGTTTTGTGCCCCCGACATCCACGATATGTCCTATCGAGATCGATGGGAGGGAGTCGTCCGTACCAGATGCACTGCCCAGCACATGAGAAGCCCACCATGTCAGGTCGTTGGGCTTTATGCTCATCGCCAGCTCTATCTCCTGCCCTGTTTTCTCGACTGTCAGACTTTCGAGTGCCTCCTCACCATTCGCCCTCAGATATCTTACGTCCTGTGAAAGCGTTCGAATCGTGGGAGTAAACCGTTCGACAAGACCGAACCACTGCATCGTTGGGTCAGTTGGGAAGACGCCAAACGATGTCTCATCCACGTATTCAACAGGCTGGTTTCCGATTATCATCTCATGCACCTCCGTACTGGGTTATGAGTTCGTCAATTCTTTCGAGTTCTGACTGGATATTCTCGATTCTCTGCTGGATTACTGATGTTAGTTGAGACTTCGTCTCGTCCGATAACCTTGAATTGAGAATAAGGCTCTTTTCAGATTTCAGGTCGTCCAGATGATTCTGGAGAGTTTCCTTCTTCGTGTTCAGATACTCCAAAACATCCTTGGTACTCATCACCGTTTTGAGAAGGGACTCGAGCGATTGGGCATAATTTTTGAGATAATCTAACTCAATTTTTATCATGTCAAGCTCCTCCACTCAAACACCTCCTTCAATAAAATGAACTTTGAATTCCACAATCCTGCAATTCGGACTTTTCTCCCTGTTTGATGTGTTGGCTATGGTGTAGCCAAGTTCTGCACTCAGAAGAAGTTGCACAACAGAATCCGCCAGTTCATCCCTCTGTTTCACAGTGTTTGACCAGACCTTCACCTTTACATGGGCAACGAACTCACTGAGAACAAGTCCATCCTCGAGGTCTCTGTAGTGTTTGGTGTTCACAATTTCCCCTTCAACCGTTATCATGGGATACATCGGTTCATGGGAATGGTATGCTGTGAAGATCCACGAGTCTCCAGCCACATTCGGGTCATTGGGATTCGTAAGATTCTCTCTCAGGTAATCCCTTACCGTGAGTACAACATCCTCCAACATCCTGAATGAGGTTGGAGGAGGGATAGAAAATGCTAAATCAGAAAAGTTGAGGGGAATAAAAAGAGAGGATATTGTGTTAGACTCGCATCATCTTATCTCAAACCTTTTCCTATCAAGCAGTTCCTGTTTCTTTGCCTCGTTCCAGCCACTCACATCTTGGAGATATCCCGTTATCCGAGAAATGGGCAGGACGTTGTGCGAACCACATTCCGGACAGTAGAACTCACCACATACCGGACAGACATGTATCCCAGAAATGGGTTTCATGCACGAACCATGCTCGCGGGCATACTCCCTGACGGGGCAGTTGTCAGGCGTGTATTTAAACTCACTCTTGATAGCCTTCTCAATGACTTCTTGAAGCATGAAAGTGAATTGACTCCAATTCTACTTAAATGTTAGGATGTTTAAATATTAAGAGGGTCGAATCTCATTTCCACCCCCTCATCGTATCCCCATGCTCTCATCTGTGGGATGAGGACATCTCTCTCGAACACTCTTTTGATTTGGCGTTGCATCGACATCAGAACGTTCAGTCTGTCTTTCTCTGAAACGTAGGAAGATGCGTAGGTTGAGCCTCTTGCCTTTCCGGTTGTAATCTCTGACTGGAGGAGAGCTATTGCGATGTCTCTTTCCAAGCTCTCCTTGAGTCCGAGAATGTCGGTTGCTCCTGTGGTTGGAGTCAAAGGCTTCACCTCGAATCCCACCCCCACAATGTCCTCGTTCTGTTCAAGCTTCTGCATCTCCTCTTTCACATCGTCCAGCACTTTCTTTATCTCCTCGAATCTTCCTTCGTGCAGAAGTGGTTCAAGAGCCTTCATATCGATGTGAAGCCTTCCCATTCCGTATCTTCTGACAGCTTTTGTGAATCCTTCGAGCAAATCGAGTTTGTACTTCACGATTCTGTCTATGGGGTCGAGGAGTGAGATACCATACAGACCAAGGGTAGTTCTTCCCATGATATCTGTGCATACATTCCCCTCTGGAAAGAGGCGAAATAGTGCGAACTCGTCTCTGTTGAATACTGTGGGGACAGACTCCTCCTGAACAACCACTCTGTCCACCTTACCCTTCAGAACGTGTGTGGGAATCTCTTTCGGTCTCACTCCTTTGGGGAGGAGAGTGATGTACCTCATGGGGAGTGGAGTGAGTGAGGAAATAGTATCACCATCCCATTCGAGGTGGAGAACAACGGTTCCATCACGGGCAAGCAGTCTGGCAACTGTTGCAATCACGTGGTCGAGATTCACTCCCACAGCCCACTTTTCAAGCTCCTTCACACCACCACAGAACTCGAAGCCACTTGAGATTGTGAGACCCAGTTTCAGAAGTGAGGTTGCAACATAGGGGTCGATCTGGGAGAGCTGTTCGTATCTGATGAAGCGGTTGGATGTGTCAAGGTAGAAGTTCCCCACTTTGTAGTCGTCCGGTGTGATTCTGGGTATTGCCGACAAAGAAGCCTGAATTCTTTTCTTTCTGAAGAACATGATTGGTTCTCGGAGGGCTGGTAGATTTGGCTAAATTTTTATTTATATTTTCTCAGAACATCCTTCAACTCCCTCAGAAACTCTTCCACCGTTCTTTCAGAAACGTGGGGCATCATGACCATTCTTATTGCCTCACCCACAGTCGAGACATACCAGTTCCTTCTCATCAGCTCATTCTTCACATCCTCCGCCCTATCACATCTCACACACAGCACATTGCACACCGGCTCTATGACCGGCTCGAGTCCGAGCTCCTCACATCCCTCTTTCATGAGATGGGTTATACGCATGCACTCCTTCACGATTTTCGTGTAACCATCCCATCCGAGATGTCTCATCACCGCATACGCACCCACAACAGAACCACCAGTTCTCGTTCCGGTGAGTGTGTATTGAGAGCGGTGGGTGAGGTAGGGGGTATCGACCGCCAGCCTATCCATCACGTTCTCTCTGAAAACAAGCACACCGCACGGAATGGTTGAGAATCCCATCTTGTGTGGGTCTATCGAAACTGAACTGACACCCTTCACAAAACCCCAGTCTCTCCTTCCAAGAAATGGAAGGACAAATCCACCAAACGCAGCATCCACATGCAGAAATATTCCTCTCTCCTCTGCAATCTTCCCCAACTCCTCGATTGGGTCAACCTGTCCGTACTCTGTTGTACATGCGATGCCAACTATTGCAAACGTGTTATCATCCACCAGACCCTCCACCTCTCCAACATCCACCTTCAAATCCTCATTGAGCGGAGCCTTCCTGACCTCAACACCCAAAAGGTCTGAAATTTTATCAAAAGAGAAATGGGCACTCTCAGGAACCACAATATTTCCTTTTTCACCTTCGCTTCCTTTTTTATTTTCTTTCTTTGCAACCCTCATCGCCTGTATGTTGGATTCTGTTCCTCCAGTGGTTGCAAATCCCCATGTCTTCGAGTTGCCAGCAAGCTCCCCAACCCTCTTCACAACACACCCTTCTATCTATGAGGAAGCGGGAAACAGCCCCGGGTCTCCAAGGTTCGATTCCATGTAGAGGATGTGGGCTCTCACAGCAACCGGATGGGGTAAGGTGCACATCGAAGAAAGAATTCTGGTGTAGGAGATGTCCCTCTCCTTCATCAGCGAAAGCACATACAACACGCTCTCATCTTTTTCGCCCTCTATGTTCCACACCTTCACACCTCCAAAAGCTCTGCTTCGCACCTCTCAAAATCAACAACAGCACCCATCCCCATGTAAAGGGGACCCGGATTGACAATCAGAGTTCCCGTGCGATGTTCCACTCCTCTTGCCTCGTGTATGTGTCCGCACAGAATCACATCCACCTTCCCCACCGCCCCCTATATCGCCTTCGAGCCAACGTGCTCTCCCCTCGCCACATCACACACTCCATAGGGTGGTGCATGACTCACGAGACACGTTGTACGGCTCTCATCCCGAATCTTAGAGAGCAGTTCTTCCAGCATGTATCTGATTGAGTCCTCACTCATCTCGAACGGAGTCGAAAATGGAGTGGGATTCGAGCCACCGATTCCCATGAACAGCACGTCCCCCATCTCGACCACCCTCCTGTGCAGGGGGATTGCTCCCTCCTCCTCAAGTGCTTGGTGAATTTCTGGCGGGTCACAGTTCCCACCAACTCCAATCACTTTCCTGCCCTTCAGAATCTCCATCATGTGCTTCACATGTGTGAGGGGACCGAAGTTCGTGATGTCTCCGCACATCACAACCACATCCACCCCCACCCTTTCAACCACTTCTCTCATTTTCTCGTATCTTCCATGTGCATCAGACAAGACGAGTGCTCTCATTGGTCTCCCTCCTCAGCTCATATATCCTTGCCCCCTCCCCATCTGGGTAGTAGCTAGGAACGAAACCAGTCTGTCTGAAACCAAGTCTCTCGTAGAGTGAATATGCGGGAATGTTCGATTCCCTCACTTCGAGTCTGATAACCCCAACACCACTCTTGAACAGATTATCCAGAAGAGTTTTCAGAAGGCTTTTCCCTATTCCACATCTTCTGTACATGGGATGGACTGCAATCGACACGACCTTTCCGACCGTGTCGAGTACGCTTCCAACCGCATACCCAACAACCTCGCCATCGAGTTCTGCAACCAGAAAATAATCCTGTGTTGCATAGTACGAGATGTAGAGGTGGGCATCTCTCCTTCCAAAAGAGACGTTCTCTATCCACAGTACGCCCTCGTAGTCTGGGGGGGAGTAGCGTCTGACACGCACCGATACGAGCATCATTATAACCTCTCAGTATGAGTAAAAATATTTATTGATAAAAAAATATTTATGAGTAGAGAAAATCTAATGTGATGGTTAACATTGGTACAGCAAATGACCTTGGGATGCTGATTGTGGAAATATTGCTTACCGCCCTCGACTATTTTGCGGATGTGTGGATATATTTCGTTATAGGACTCGTTGCGGGAGGTTTTGTGAGCGAGTTTGTTCCGAGAAGATACCTCTTGAAGGTGATGGGGGGATACAGGAGCATAAAGGCAATTGTTCTCACGGTTATAGCACTGTTTCCCATCCCGTTGTGTTCGATAGGAGTGATTCCGCTTGTTGGAGGATTTTACAGAATGGGGCTCTCAATGGGTGTGATTATGGCAGCTCTCGTGATGGGGGCTGGTGTGAATCCCGTGCTGTTTGCCCTCACCGCAGACGTTCTCGGTATGAGGGTTGCAGTCACGCGGGTCATCGGAACTTTCGTTCTTGCGATTTTGATTGGTGTTATCGCGATGGAACTCGAGAAGAGGAAGATATTCCTCAAACTGCCAGACGCCTCTGAAGCAAAGGGAGATGGACATCCCTTGATACTCGAGCCTGAAGCAAAGACGTTCGAAGAGAAGCTGGTCGGGATGGTGAAGACGATATGGCTTGAAATCAAGGGAATGGCTCCCGGTCTCATAATCGGAATTTTTCTGACGGGTGCGATTGCGGTTTTGGTCCCCGTCACCATAATAACAGAGTATCTGAGCGGAACCGACCCGGTCTCGATTCTGTTGATAGCTGGCTTCACAATTCCATGGTATTTCCCTCCCGGAGTGGAGGTTGTGATGGCTCAGGCGATGTTTGAAAAAGGGATGACTGAACCGGGCATTGTCACGTTCCTCCTGATAGCAACAGGAACGAGTCTGCCCAACATTCTGATGGTTGCAGGCTTCCTTGGAAAGAACAACGCAATATATTATGCAATCTCTTGGATACTTGGCGTCACAACCATCGGCATGATATATATGTTTATTGTGTGATTTACAAACATGGAATTATTGAGGACGATTGAAAACATCCCAATTATTAAGAATAACTACATTCTTTTACCGTTTGTGTTTCTGATGATTGTTCTGTCTGTTTTATATCCCCAAAACATAAGAGATTACCATACTTTTGTGGATTGGAGAACACTCGCAGTTTTAACCGGTCTATTAGTCATTACAACCGCAATAAAAGAGAGTTTCTTCTTTCTCAAAATGATTAAAAAATTTTTCAAAAGAATAGATAACGAAAGAAAGTTAGCATTGACTCTGATTATACTTGCATCATTTTTATCCATGTTCTTAACAAACGATATTGCATTATTCATAGTACTCCCACTGACTCTGGCTTTTCAGATGTATCTGCAAAACAGCTTACAGAAGTTAATAGTCTTCGAGACCATATCGGTCAATGTCGGCTCAGCTCTTACTCCCATCGGTAACCCCCAAAATCTGTTTTTATGGCACCAATGGAACATCTCCTTTTTCAGTTTTGTGATGAACATGATGCCACTATTTGTGATACTGTTCTTCACCCTCCTGATGTTCGGTTTGGTTGTGTTTCCCTCCAGAAAATTGTATTTCAGGATGCCAGAGAATGTGGTGGATTCAAACGACAGATTATTCTACCTCTCGACCGTTCTTTTGTTGTTGTTTATTTTAGCTGTCGAATTTGCTTTTTCATACTATGCACTGCCAATTATCCTTTTGATTTATGCAATATTTTTCAGAAATGTGTTGAGGAAGGTCAACTGGCTATTGATTGTGTTGGTTGGCATTATGTTCATAGACTTTCATATCATAAGTCAAATGCACATCGTGTCTGATTTCATTAATCAATTTGACCTACACAACTCTGCAACAATCTTTGCACTGTCTCTGTTCTCATCCCAGATAATTAGTAATGTTCCTGCGAGTATCTTCATGTCAAAATTCACAGACAACTGGCTTGCGATAGCTTATGGTGTAAATGTGGGCGGAAATGGACTTTTTATTGGCTCTCTCGCGAATATAATAGCTTTGAAATTCATCAACAACTGGTTAGAGTTCCACAAATATTCATTAGCTTACTTCATCCTTACAGGAAGTCTTGTGTATGTCGTCTTCAGATGAAGACCTCTCTGAACTTCGATATTCCTTCTTCTGTTCCAACAACAGCTATCCTGTCCCCTTCCTTCAGCACCTCATCGGGTTTTATGTCCAGAATCACATCCTCACCCCTCTTTATCCCGATGAGGGAACATCCAAACTTCCTTGGAAGCGAGAGACTTTCAAGGTCAAATTCTGTGAGCAGAGACTTTTCGGGAACTTCGAAGACCTCTACCACCAGCCCCTGAGCCATTGGCTCGGCTTTGTATTTTTTGTTGTATTTCTTGGCAATCTCTGATGTAATAACCTCAACACACATCACAGGAATGGACACCACATAGCTCGAGCCAGCTTTGTGTATCTTGTCTATGTTCTCCCCATTGTTCTCCCTCGTTATTATGAAAGCCCTTGGGTTCATGTCTCTTACGAGCAGTGTGGATAACGCACTTTCAGAATCATCTGGAAGGAGTATGAGAACCGTGAGATGACCGGGCTGATCTACGCCTGCCTCCTTCAGCACCTCCTCATCGGTTGCAGAGCCGACTATGGTTGGGCATTCGAGACCAGATAGTGCGTGCGGGTTTGAATCAATGACAACCACCCCCACACCCGCATCCATCAATCGGCGGACAACCTCCTTCCCAACCTCTCCATGTCCGATTACGATGAATCTTCTCGGCGTGTGGGGGGCACCCATGCATTTGCACCTCTCTGTGCATATCGAGTCCTCGATTGTTCTGAGCTGTTCAGGTGTTCCGACCACCACAAGCACGCTGTTAGATGTGATCACGGTCTCGGGTGCGGGACTTGGTATAAGTTTTCCATCCTTCCACATCGCTATCACTCTTCCCCCCATCCTCTTTTCGTTCGAGTTCCACACTTCCATGATGGTCTTTCCGACCGCACCGCTCTCGGGATTCACGGGAAGTTCTGTGATATAGAGACCCTTGAAAAACTCGACCTCACCAACCGGCACGCCTTTCATGAGTTCGATGATTCTATGTGCCACGTGGTCCCCCACAAGCTTCTTCGGAACGACAACCATGTCCGCTCCCGCCATTTTTAGATGCTCCTCCTTAATCGTCCCCTCGGCAACCACGATGCCTGAACCGAGTTCGAGCAGTACTGCAGTGTTCTGAACATCTGTGCCACACATGACCACTGTCTTTGCGCTTTCAACGTTTGCTCTTTTCAGTCCTTCGGACGAGGTGGGGTCCCCAACCACACACGGAACACCTTTTTCAAAGAGGGAATGCACAACCTCAGCCCTTGGGTCAAGAACAAGGAACGGTATGTTGAGGGATTCCAGCTCTCCTATGAGCTTTTCAGCTATCTTTGAGTAATAACACACAACCACATGGTCTCTCAGAGTGGTGGATGTTGGGTGTTCGAACCTCCATGCGAGATATTTCCATATCGTGTTGGATATGGGGATGAGGAGGCCAAACATCAGCACTATTCCACTCATGGAGACAATGATTGAGAGGGTTTTTCCAGCGGTTGTTGTCAAAACGACATCTGGAACCGCACGGGTTGCCATACTCACGATTACCCAGTGGAGTGCATCTGCAACTCCGTATTTCACACCCTCTATGTATCGGGTGATGAACAGGAAAAGGGCGGAGTAGGTGAATATGAGGGAGAATAGGGCAACAAAGTAGTAGAAGACATACCTGATTACATACCTCGGAAGCTTCATCCTTTCCACCTGTTTTCAATCAATCCTCATCTTTTATTAATCTCTTATTTTGTTCTTTTTCTGCTCCTCCTCACTCAGCCCCTTCTTCTTCTGCCCCCTCT
Organism: Methanomicrobia archaeon JdFR-19; assembly: GCA_002010075.1. Classification (GTDB taxonomy): domain Archaea; phylum Halobacteriota; class Methanosarcinia; order DSM-18856; family Methermicoccaceae; genus JdFR-19. Next base: position 119,570 of record MTMG01000013.1, read on the forward strand.
GTTTCCTCCTCTTTTACCTCCTCCACAATTGTCTCCTCTGTTTCCTCCATAAACTCCTCGAGGTTCTCAACCACATCCTTCAAAACAACCGCAGGATTGCGTTCCGGGTCATTGATTATGTACAATAGTGTTATAACTCCTTTCTCTCTCTCGATCTGCTTCAACTCCTTCAACATCTCAATCTTCTTCTTCAGTTCGTTCCTGTAGAGTTTTGCAAACTCGTCCCACCTCTGAGTTCGGGAAAACCAGTGAGTGAGTATGCTTGAAGGTGCAAGCTTTCTCATCCAAAAATCAACTTTTCCCTCCTCCCTCCTCACCCCTTTGGGCCAGACCCTCTCGACCAGTATTCTATAACCATCTTCGGGAGACCTGTGTTCAAATATCCTCTTTGTTCTGATCATTTTGACCACTATCCTTTAACCACTATCCACGGAGATGATAATCTTACTTTATCCTCTTTATTTTTATACATTTAGGCTTCGTACAGTTTTCCGTCTTTCTCGTACAGTCCGAGTTCAGACTTCAGAAAGTCAAGCACCTCGTACGAAAGAGAGAGTGTGATTCCAAGACATCTTCTCAGCATTCTCAGTGCAAACTCCTTATCCACACCGTTTTCCAGTTTCTCGGGGGTGAATAGTTCGAGGGCAACCCACCTCACATCGCGCATAAAATCTTCAAACTTCTGGGTGTTCATTATGTGGAGGTCAACCACCTCACCACAGAACTTCTCATCCTCTCTGTGGAACTCCAAGGTGGTCGTTGTATCGAACACGGTTTTTTCACCACAGTATGCGCATTCAACATGTGCCCTCATAGTTTTACCTCCCCCACTTTCTCCTTTCTGTCGTACCTGCTCACGAACTCGATAAGGGCATAGCTCACAACGTCCGAAAGCCCTGTAAAGCCCTCCCTCTCAGCAATCTCTTCAAGCCTTTTCTTGAGATAGGGAGACATCGAGACCGACACCACCATTTTCTTTGTCATACAAATAAAAGATTATGATTATGATATTTATATGTTATTAATTAGACTGATGGACAAGGTGCCTCTCTCAAAATTCCACCCACCCCATTAGCTTTAAATATTAATTAATAGTATCTTATTAACATGCTATTAACAATAGTGAATGTTGTCTCTGCGGGATGGGTCGAGGGACTCGGAAATGCAGATGTGAAAGGAACAAAAAAGAAACACAGAATCGAGTACAGATACGGAAAATGCACACTTCATCTGTACTCATCAGGTGCGATCACATGCACTGGTGCGAAAACTGAAGAGGAGTCCATTGATACCCTCATGAGGGGAGGGTACTCACTCACGGGACACAGGGTGAGAAACGCACGGGTTGTGAATGTGGTCGCGAAAGGACATCTTGGCGATGGTATCCATCTGTCCACCCTGTATGATGTGCTTTCTGAAAATGATTTCGATGTGAGATACGAGCCAGAGATGTTTTGTGCGGTTGTCATCAGGAACGAGTGGGCAACCTCCATCGTATTCGAGAGTGGAAGTTGTATGGTTATGGGAGCAAAATCTGTGGAGGATGTGTGGAGGGGGGTGGGAGAGTGGCTGGATATGGCGGGGGTGGACACAGGTAGAATTCCACCCTCGGACCCCCTCCCACTCAAAATTCCACACGATAAAGTAATGGTGGAGCTTCGTTAAGGCTGAATTTCGTGTGAAATTTCGCATGAATTGTGTTGGGCGATAGTCCCACGAACCACGGTTAGCTCATACCATATCAAGAGCTATCGGGTAGGGTATCGCATACCTTACACTCTGGGGAGGTGGACAGTGGACATGGGTGGAAAGAATGAGAGAAAGAGCATAAAAGTGCCTGCAGAGGTGTATGCCCAGCTTGATACACTGAAAAGAAGGCATGGGCGCTCGTATGGGGATGTAATCAGAATGCTGGTCATGAAATACGGGGAGGAAATAGACCCGAAGGTCATGGTGAACAGGGCACTGGACGAACTTGTCGAGCAATTGAAACCGACGGGCGTTTCCCTCATCGCCGAGAACATGAGACCAATTCTTATTAGGGCGGTGGACATGAGCGAGGAGGAGAGGACAGAGGTGGTTGAGGTGGTGATGGGTGCGTTTGTCAGATGGCTCAGGGAGAGGAATGGAGAATGATGTGTTCTCTGGGAACAGTTTAAGATGGAGAAGATAAAATGAAAAGGTGATGGGATAGATGATGAGGCTAAAAAACAGAGCAGAGATGCTTAACAGATTGGCATCAGACCCGAAGAACAAGCCGGACGAAATCATAAGAAGGATGGGCTTGAAGGAGGGGCAGGTAATAGCAGATGTAGGCGCCGGAGGTGGTTATTTCTCAGTGAGATTTTCAGAGGTGGTGGGAGAGAAAGGCAGGGTTTATGCGGTCGATACGAATCCCAAGTTCTTGGAGCACATACAGATGATGGCAGGGAAGAACAACATCACCAATCTCATCACCGTCCTCGCAACCGAGGACAGATTCAGTCTGCCAGAAAAAGTGGATTTTGTGTTCATGCGCAATGTTACACACCACATCAAAAACAGAGTGGAGTATTTCAAGAGGTTGAGAGAGGTTCTGAAACCAAATGGAAGAGTTGTCATAATAGATTACGAGAAATCGTTATTCCGCAGAATTTTCGGGCATTATGTGCCTAAGAACACCATAATAATGGAGATGAGATAGGCGGGATACAGGTTGAATGAGGAGTTCGACATTCTACCAAAACAGCACTTCACCGTCTACACTTGACATAGTTCTCTTTCTTACCGCACCTCAAACACTCTCTTTCCACATCCACCACATTAGAAGACGCGTATATGGTGTATCTCTCCTTCCATTTGTGCAGTCCAAATTTGCATAGAATGCCCAACATCATGATAAACCATTATGATTAATGATATAAAAAAGAATTGGGGGTATCCCGAAGGACACCCAATCGTTTCACGCTTTCTTGATGAAGTTCTTGGCAAAGGTTCTCGCCTGATAGAGTGCAATCAAGCTCAGCACCCAAATCAGGATGAAAGCCACGTAGTCAATGCCCGCAGCTCTCCACACACCTTCCAATCCAAAGCCCCACATTCATATCACCTCACAACATGCACACCTGCTGTGCGCGTTCTCTTCCGAAGTCCTCTATCTGGTACTTGTAGAGAACTGCGCCCTCTCCGAAGTAAGTCCCGTCATCCACTTTCTGCTCGACACTCGATGTGAGACCACCTGATGCGAGCTCTATCAGGAGCAGTTTAACCTGTGATTTCCAGTAGTCTCCACTGATTCCGTACTCTTTGCTTATGGTTTCCCAGAGCTCGTAGTCCCACATAGCACCTTTCTCATCGAGTAATTGAAGTACTCTGCATTTAATCGGCATTTCAGTTGGGTTTTTTGTTCTGGCAGCCATTTCACACCACCTCACATCTCCCTCGTTGTTTCCTCAACGACAGCACCTTCCCAGTAGTACATTATGAACGTACCAATCACTGCGACTATGACACCCAAGATGAGCCACCAGGCTGGGACGCCACCGAGGAAGAGTATCACGAATATCACTGCGAGCGGTCCATAAAGGGCTGCGATTGCCTGTCCTCTGCCCACACCGATCAGTGGGAAGGACTTGTACCATGAAACATAACAGAATGCGAATGTTATACCAGCTGCCACAAGCCAGACTTGGGCATCTGCATTAGCGGTCGCTGACAAGAGTGGATAGATATTCCATCCGAACAGTGCAGCTGTGAGTGGGCATATTATGATGATCCAGTAGAAGACCTCGCCCATGAAACGCACTGTTATCCCAATGTCTGGGTCTGAAACATCCAGCGCCCTAGCAGCGACTGCTCCCTCGATACCCCATCCGAGGAATGCCATTGCACCTCCGAGGTATCCGAGGAACAGCACTTCAGGAGCCGCCGGATTCTGCAGTTGCGCAATCATGTCCAGCGGGTTGAATATCAGTATGCCACCGAGAATAATAAGGACTATACCGAGGTATGTTCTCGGAGAAATCCTCTCCTTATACCACAGTTTAGCAATAGTTGCACCAACAACAGGATACACAAGAGCTGCTGCTGCAGCAAAGGCACCACCGATAATACCCATTGCCATAAACGAACCAAATATAGCTATTGGACCACCGCATATTGCTCCAAGCCAGAACCACTTCGAGATGTTTGTGAAGTTTCGCAGTGTCCTTATCAACTCACCAAACTTACCGAGCACACCAACCCATACCAGAAGGAAAATCAGAACCCACACAGCGTTGAACGTCGTTATTACGACAGCTGCAGCCAAGAACTCGCCCAGCGGGTCGGTTCCCGGAAAGAGTGGTGGAGCCCATTCTCCATATGGGGGGGCATACCATACGACTGTCCCTGGGATGTACCACAATCCCCAGAGAATTGCACACCATAATGCCCAAATAAAACCCCATTTAACTTTTACTTTTTGTTCGGCTTTTATTGCTTCAGCCAAACTCGTTACAGCACCCATATCATCACCTCATTACAAATTTTTGGGGAGAAAAAATGAAAAAAACTCCCCTTTACTCTGCACCTACAAGTTTCTTAGCAATTCTTACGGCGTCGAGAGCATTCTCGGCGTAAGCATCAGCACCAATCTTGTCAGCCCATTCTTGGGTTATGGGAGCGCCTCCCACCATCACCTTGACCTTGTCCTTGATGCCAACCTTCTCAAGCTCCTCTACGACTGCACGCTGGTTGAGCATTGTTGTTGTCATGAGTGCGGATGCCCCTACGATGTCTGCGTTCAGTTCCTTTGCCTTGTTGGCGAACTCCACATTGGGGACATCCCTTCCGAGGTCATGAACATCGAACCCCGCAATGCTGAGCATGGTTGCGACGATGTCCTTACCGATCGTGTGAATGTCTCCCTCAACTGTTCCAATCAAGTACACTCCTATGGATTCTCCTGCCTTTGCTCCCTTCAGAACTGGCTCAACCACAGCAACAGCAGCCTTCATGGCTTCAGATGCTGCCATCACGTGAGGTAGGAAAACCTCGCCCTTGTCGAACTTATCACCAATCTCACGCATAGCAGCGGTCATGCCCTCAATGAGTTCCACAGGGTCAACACCCGCATCGAGTGCTTCCTGTGCCGCCTTTACAGCCTCGTCTTTCTTGTAGTTTTTGATTGCATCCTGAACTTTCTGTATAAGCTCGCTTGACATTAAAAATCACCTCCCTTCTAATGCCGCCTTATCGGCCCTCTTCATAACCTCTTCCATGTCCTTCAGCACATCGCTGTCTATCGGAGCGACCTCATGCGTCTTGAGAATCTCATCGACCTTATCGCGTGCTGCCTGTGCAAGGTCCTTTCCGCCAAGGGACTGCCATGTCCCTCTCATGTTCCTGTCGATCAAGGTTGGGTTGGACTGAATGTTGATGAGGTCTCTTGTCTCATCCAGAGCCAAGAAGTCTCCGCCCGCTCCAACTGACTTGATGGAGTCTACAGCGAGTGTTGTCTCGTTCACTTCGATTCCCTCAACGACCATCCTTGCCATTCCAATGATATCGTTGTCGATGACTATCTGCTCAGAGCTGACAGTCATACCAAGCTCGAGCATACCTGCTCCGTATATGCTGTTCGCACCTGCAAGTGCGGGTACGAGTGTTGTGATTGTCTTCTCATGACCTGCCTGTGCATCTGGGAGTTTGGAGTCGGTCTAAGTTCCAGCCACGTAGCTTGGCAAGTTGTAATACTGAGCCAGCTGTGCCACTGCTGCACTGATAAGTGCAAGCTCAGGCGAACCAACTGGTGCGGTTCCCTTTCTCAGGTCGAAAGCTGTTGTGGAGCTTCCATACCACACAGGAGCACCAGGGTTTGCAAGCTGGGACAGGACTATACCTGCCAAAACCTCAGCGTTGTGTGTCACGAGAGTGCCTGCAACATGCACCGGAGATGTCGCTCCTGCCATTGCCATGCTCAAAACGTTCACTGGCATCTCGTACTTTGCACCATATATTATGACCTTCACAGCGTTCTCGTGGAGTTGTAGTGGGCTTGTTGGACAGAGAAGCAACGAGAGTATTGGTCTCTTCCTTGCCAGCTCCTCATCTCCACCATAGAACGCCTTTACTACTTCCCAGTATGTGTCGATGCTGGTACCGACAGGGTCAATGTGCTGGAAGTGTTTGCTCGTACCCTTCAAGGATGCCATCAGTTCGTGTACGTCCTGCGCACCCTTGTCAGACCAGTCTCTTGCAGAGACCGTCAGGGAGAAGTAGTCAATGTTATCACACCAGTCTGTGACTATTGCGGTGTCGATGATGTCCTGCTCAACTGAGTCCCTGACAACCGGCTTGCCATCTTTGAATTCGAATACCTGTACACCGGTACCGAAGGTTGTCCAGTATACTTTGCCTCCTGCCTCCTGAATGAGGTCGTTCTCCTTGGTTCTGCCTGCCAGTAAGAATCTTGATGGGGCAGTCTGCAAAGCCTTCCTCACGACCCACTCAGGAATCTTCACCATCTGTGTCTCGTTGTCTACTTCACAGCCGTTTTCCTCGAACACTTTTCTACCGAGTTCATCTGTGACGAGAACGCCTGTGTCTGTGAATACGTCCATGGTAGCTTGGTGTATCTCTCTTAATTCGCTCTTAGAGAAGAGTTTTAACCCAGCTCCATGAAGCTTCTCAACGCCTGCTTCTACATATTTTCTCATGTTTATCACGTAGGAAGTGTATGCCATTACATCTAAATAAGTCTTACTAAAAAACCGAATAAATCAAAATAAATTGAATAAATTATAAAAAAATTTGAGTTTTGAACTGAAAATAGGACGCAGTCTTGTCACTTCATTTTCCACCATACATATATATTTCACAATGATAAATCAAAATCATGGATAGACGGATAAAAGTTGTCCTGCCCATAGCTCTCGCAGTCATTTTCGTGGTAATTCAGTCCCGCGAAATATATCCACTCATGGTAGTTTATTTCTTCCCACCGCTCGGGAAGGAGTCTGTCATCCCCACTGCGGTAGCCCTTGGATTCGGGCCACTTCACACCGCTCTCACCTTCACCACCATGGACGCCCTCACCTCCCTCTTCATCATATGGAACTTCGACCTTGTGTGCAGACTCAAGGTGATTGGAGACATCATAGCACGGGTGATGGTGAAGGCTATTAACATCCTCTCCCGCCGTCCATGGATATGGAGGTTTGCCTACATTGGAATATTCGTAGTTGTTTTTATCCCGTTTCAGGGAAGCGGTGCTGTGACCGCATCCGTACTGGGAAAACTGCTCGGTCTAAAACCCGAATACCTGTGGGTTGTCATAGTTCTAGCATCTTTTTTGAGCTCGATAACGATTGCATTCTCCACAAGAATCGCCATACACCTTCTTTAAGGAGGTGTTTCCAGCCACGGTTTGTAATCCACATTCCCGACAGCCCTTGATGCCCGTGGAGATGGACCCTTCGGCGAGCCCCACCAGTTGTATTCCGCATTCACTTTCTGTGGTGTTATTCCCCACACTCCAACGCTCGTGTTTCCGAAGTCGTTGTAGTGGAGTTCACACCCATGCCTCTTGAATATGAGGGCTCCTGAGAATCCTTCGTAGCGGTTATGGACCACGTATGCGAACGGAGTACCAACATCCCCGATTACGACTGTCCCGAACTTTGTGGACTGGATGAAGTTGTTGGATATTTCGGTCTGTGCGTTCCTCCATACGGTTATTCCGAGTTTTGTGTCCAGAGAGTTGTTTTGTATGTGGCAATTCGTGAGTCTCTCTTCTGTGAGACCCGCAATCACAATCCCACTGTTCGCAGATATTTCATTGTCCCTTATTGAGTTGTTGAAGGCTCTCGATTCTGGGACAGACTGCACCACCACACCCATCTTTGCATCCACCCTGTTTCCAACCACATTGTTCTCGACTCCTGTCACCACCACACCTATATCACCCGATATCGTGTTCCCCACAACGATATTGTGGTCTGGGAGGTTGTAGAAACCGGGAGGCTCAACAGCACCACTCTTGTTTGTGAAGTATGGGCGTGTTATTCCGAGTTCGTACATGAGTACAAGCTGTTCTTTCAAGTCCTTTTTCAGTCCCTTAACCTTGATCTTCTTCATCTTCAAGTTCAGCAACTTCACATTTGACCAGAAGGTTGTGTTCGTGACAACCACACCGAACTTTGCAGATATGGAGTTATTCTGGATGATGGAAGAGGTTGTGTTGTATGCTACGATGCCATACAGACCTTGGAGGGTGTTGTTTGTGATGCGGGTCGAATCCGAAAAGGCGAGCAAGAGCCCCTCACTACCGGTGTTGTTCTCAAATAGTCCATGGTCATCGAAGCTCACCTGATAGGAATATATTCTGCACGAGCTGGCTATGTTGTCCCTCACGACTATGCCACTGCTAACTCTTGTCCATATAGTGAAATTGTTCTCGTATCCGGTGTTGTTCTCGATGAAGACGTTGTTTAGGTAGGCACCATATATGCCAGAGTGTGTGTCGTTGAACACAGTGTTGTGTCTTACGAACGAATTCGAGACAGTGTCCATGTGTATCCCGTACGGGCATGAGTGGATGGTGTTGTGGGTGAGGGTCAGGTTGGTGGAATGGACTTCCGCAATTATTCCGTGTTTTTCACACGATTGTATGGTGGTGTTCGAGACGGTGGAGTCGTTTACCGTGTAGAGCAGTACACCATACTTCCCTCCATCTATTGTTGAGTCCAAGAGGCTGAGGTATGATGAGTCTCTTGCGTATACAGGGATTGTTGTTGAGGATGAGGTGAGATTGAATACACGGGAGTGTGAAGAATACTGGACACACACACCGAACTCGCAATCAGTGGTCGAGATGTTTGAAATCTGCGAGTTCTCGGACAGATACACATAAACACCCTAAGAGCAGTTGGTTGCAGAGATGGATTCAGCTCTCACACCATCCGAATCCAGCAGATAAAGTCCTATGTTCAGACCCTCGAACGAGATGTTCGAAAGAGTGGATGAAGAGTTGCGCAGTATCACACCACTCTGCTCTCCTGTGAGGAGTGCATCCTCGATTTCCCCATTCACGTTGTACAGATAGATGGGAGATGTTTTTCCATATACGGTGGTGTTGTGCATCGAGAAAAAGCCGTTATCCGTGGCGAACACATCACTTTGAAGTAAGCAGTCCTTTACCCACACCCGAGAGGATATGGGTCTGATCGAGTATCTGGAGGTGGATATTGTGGTGTTGGATACATTCACCTCAGAGTTCATTATGACCATGCCATCGGTGGAGTTGATGATGTTGCACCCTTCTATGCTCACGTTGGTGCGTAACGGGTCTGAGTAGTATCCAACGAGTATTGCGGTTCCGTCTGTATCAACGGTGAGGTTGGCAAGTGTGATGTTCGATGCTTTTATCCAGATGTAGTCTTCAAGTGTGCAACCGAGTGTGCCACCTATGATGGAGACTTCCTTTCCAATGTTGAGGGTTTCGTTGTATGTTCCGTTCACAACTATCGTGTCCCCATCACTCGCATTTGTGAGCGCCTGAGATAGGGTGGGATAGTCCTCAGGAACATGGATTACACTTGCATTTGCTCCCGCGGTTGTTATGAATATGAACAACACGATTAGAGGCAATTTCATACTCAATTTCATACATACACACTCTCCAAACTAATATTTAAATCAAGCTCACCATTTCACACTCTCGAGAATCACAGCAGGACAAATCCTATTCACTCCATCCATTCTCGCTATTTTTTTGTGGATTTCAGACAATTCGTCGAGCGAGAAGGCAACAACCTAACTCATGATTGTGTGGTCTCCTGATGTCAGCATCACAATCTTCACCTCTTCCATTTCCCTCAGCTTTCTGATCACATCCCAGAGATGTTCAGGACCGACATCTATGCCCGTGAGGGAGGCAAACAGATTTTTGTAGTTCAGCATTGCATTGTATCCGAGTATCACACCCTCCTTTTCCAGTTTTGTTATCCTCTTCCTGACCGCAGTCTCACTCAGTCCAAGCATCTTCGCTATCTTCGTCTTGGGGGTTCTTGCATCTCTCAGCAACATCGAAATGATTTTTCTGTCTCTTTCATCCATCATTATAACCCTCTTTATTCAACTATATATATAGTCTGGTTCGATTTTCGAACAAAAAATATTATAAATTGTTATTCTAAATTTCGTATGGTGATAAAAAATGTGTGAAAGAATGGAAGAAATGGCTGGGGAGAGGTTTCCCCTGATTGGGGAGACATTTCCATCAATGGAAGTGCAAACAACCCATGGTGTGATGAATCTGCCAGACGACTACAAAGGAAAATGGCTCGTATTTTTCAGTCATCCTGCTGATTTTACACCCGTATGCACGACTGAGTTCGTTGCGTTTCAGAAGAGATACGACAAATTCAGGGAACTGAACTGTGAGTTGATAGGGCTGAGCATTGACCAGGTGTTCTCTCACATAAAATGGGTAGAGTGGATAAATGAGAAATTGGGGATTGAGATCGAGTTTCCAGTGATAGCGGATGACACAGGTATTGTGTCCAAAAAGCTGGGCCTCATACATCCGGGCAAGGGAACGAACACTGTGAGGGCGGTGTTCATAGTTGACCCTCAGGGTGTGATAAGAGCGATTCTTTACTATCCGCAAGAGCTTGGAAGGAACATGGACGAGATTTTGAGGATGGTGAGAGGTCTGCAGATTGTTGATGGGGAAGGAGTTGCAATGCCTGCAAACTGGCCCGAGAATGAGCTGGTGGGCGACAGTGTAATCATACCACCCGCGAAGACAGTGGAGGATGCGAAGAGGAGATTGGAAGAATACGAGAACTACGACTGGTGGTTCTGTTACAGGAAGTTGTGATATGAGGTTGTGAGAGAGGGAAAAGGGAGGTGTGAGAATGACTGAGTTGAATGAGATGTACAGGTGTGAGGTGTGCGGGAACATCTTGGAGGTTGTGCATGCTGGGAAATGTGTGCCTGTGTGCTGTGAACAACCCATGAAACTGCTTGAGCCAAAGACAGAGGATGCGGGGAAGGAGAAGCATGTTCCGGTTGTGGAGTATGGGAAGAAGTTGGTCGTCAAGGTTGGGAGTGTTCCGCACCCGATGGAAGAGAACCATTACATTGAATGGATAGAGGTGATTACAGACGATGCGGTTTACAGAAAGCACCTCAAACCAGGTGATGAGCCAAAGGCTGAGTTCGAGATTCCGGCTGTTAAGAAGGTGAAAGGACCGAGATGCTGTCCCATGTCGCCCGCAGTCCGCAGGGTGCCAGATGTGAAGGCGGTGAGGGAATACTGTAATGTTCATGGGTTGTGGAGGGCATGAAGCCAGAGCCGGTTGAGATAGCGAAGGGCATATACTGGGTTGGGGCTGTGGACTGGGAGGAGAGAGATTTCCATGGCTTCAGAATCGAAAGAGGTTCGAGCTATAATGCCTATCTCGTGGTGGATGAGAAGATAACGCTCGTGGATACCGTGAAGCAGAGGTTCTTCCACGAGATGATTGAGAGGGTTTCTCAGGTGGTTGAGCCATCTGAAATAGATTACATCGTATCGAACCATGTTGAGACAGACCACTCCGGCGCACTTGCAGATGTAAAGGAACTGACAGATGCAACTGTGATATGTACAGAGAAAGGAAAGAAGGGACTGTGCAAGCACTTTGACTGTTCAGAGTGGGAGATGAAGGTGGTGAAGACCGGGGACGAACTCTCCATAGGCAGGAGAACTCTCATGTTCGTCGAGACCCCAATGCTTCACTGGCCAGATAATATGGTGACGTATGTGAAGGAGGACAAAATACTTATGTCGAATGATGCGTTTGGACAGCATTTTGCGAGTGTGGAGAGGTATGATGAAGAGGTTGGTGTGGACGAGGCGGTAAGGTGGGCGAAGCTGTATTATGCAAACATACTGATGCCGTTTGGGGAGTTAGTCAAGAGGAAACTGGAGGAGCTTTCCACCATCGAAATCGAAATGATAGCTCCGAGCCATGGGGTGATATGGAAGAACCCGCAGAGGATACTGGAAGCTTATTCGAAGTGGGCGAGCTTCGTGAGCGAGAGGAAATTGGTCGTGGTGTACGATACGATGTGGGAGAGTACATCCCGAATAGCGAAGGCGATTGCAGAGGGTGCAGGCTCGGAGGGTGTTGATGTGAGAGTGTTCCGTGTGAGAAACGATGACATCAGCGACATCATGGCTGAGATACTGGATGCGGGTGGTGTTGCTATCGGCTCATCAACGATGCACAACACCTTCCTTCCTTCGGTTTCATCCTTCCTTACCTCATTGCAGGGACTGAGACCCAAGGGGAAATTGGGTGTTGCCTTTGGTTCTTATGGATGGAGTGGGGGGGCGGTGAAACAAATCACAGAGGTGCTTGAGAAACTCAGGTTCGATGTGCTTCCACCACTCCAAATAAGGTACAGACCCACGGATGAGGAACTGAGGAAAGCGTTCGACCTCGGTGTTAATATGGCAGAAAAGATTAAGGAGAGAGTATGATAGTTGGCATATGCGGAAGTCCGAGAAAAAAGGCGACTGAGTATGTTCTGACAAAGGCACTTGAGATGATTGAGGAAAGAGGGTTTGAGACCCACCTCTACACAGTAAGGGGAAAGAACATAGGTTTCTGTCAGCATTGTGATTACTGTTTGAAGAACAAGGAGTGCAGAATAAAGGACGATATGTATGAACTTTATGAGAAATTGAGAGAGGCTAATGGGATTGTGATGGCGACTCCAGTTTACAACGGCGGAGTGAGTGGGCAGATAAAAGCAGTAATGGACAGGTGCAGGGCGCTGGTTGCATCAGACTACAACTTCTTCCGTGGGAAGGTAGGGATGGCGATAGCTGTTGGAGGGGACAGAATAGGCGGGCAAGAACTCGCCCTCCAGCAGATAATCACATTCTACATCCTGAACGGAATCGTGCCGGTGAGTGGTGGCTCCTTTGGTGCGAACCTCGGTGCAACGTTCTGGTCGAAAGACACGCTGGAGGGCGTGGAAGGGGATGAAGAAGGGTTCAGAACACTCAGAAAGACTGTAAGGAAGTTTGCCGAATATTTATCAGAGGAATGATTATGAAGAGTGTTGCGTGGGGAATCACAGGAAGCGGAGACAGGATTGTGGAGACGTACGAGGTGATGAGTGGGATAAAGAAGGAATACGAAGATGTTGAGGTCAGGGTTTATCTGAGCAGGGCGGGGGAGCAGGTGGTGAAGTACTATAGACTTACGGACAAGCTGAAGAACGATTTCGACAGAGTGTATGTGGAAATAAATGCAAACTCACCTTTCCTCGCAGGGCAGTTGCAGATCGGCAGGTTTGAGTTCCTTCTGATAGCTCCCGCAACCTCCAACACGGTTGCAAAGATTTCGATGGGGGTGGCTGACTCTCTCCTCTCCAACTCAGCAATCATGGCCATGAAGGCTTTTGTCCCGGTTTATCTCATGCCATCTGACATAGTTGAGGGGATTGTGGAGACCATACTACCCAGTGGAAAAAAGATGAAGCTGAGAATCAGGAGAGAGGATGTTGAGCATGTGAAGAGGCTTTCACAGATGGACGGAATGTTCATACTCGAAAAGCCTGAGGACATCTGGGGAGTGTTTGAAAAGCACTTCAGATGACAGATGAGTCCAAGCCTCAAAACCGCCCATTCTCCACAAAAACTTCCTCATGACCCCTCTATTTCGCATTCATACTCGTAGTTGAAGAGATTCTCCTTCACAACCTCCCCGTCTGGCACAACAACCTCTGGCCAGATTCTCACTCCAGAATGTACAACAACTCCGTTCTTGATCACAGTCCTTGGCCCAATCACACAACCGCTCTCGAGTGTGCAGTCGTTTCCGATTGTCGTGTCTGAATCGACTATCGAACCGCTTACGGTGGTACCACACCCTATGCACACTCTATCGTACAAGTACGAGGAAAGTATCTTCGAGTTGTCCCTTATCACACATCCCGAACCTATCGATGTGTAGGGTCCTATCAGCACATTATCACCGATGGTCGTGTTCTCACCAATCACTATTGGACCCACGAGCGAGGAGTTCATGCCTATCGAGATGTTCCCTCCTATCGATAGCTTGCCCCACAGCTTCGAACTCTTGGTGTTCAGTGTCCCGGTTATTCTGGTCTCGGTGAGGTTTTCGAGCATCCATTTCGATGCTTCTCTGTATGCCTCTGGACTCCCAACATCACTCCAGTGTCCACTCATCAGATATCCCTTTATGATGTATCCTTTCTCCATCAGTGAGGGGAAGAGATTGTATGCGAAGTCGTACTTTCCCTCTGGTATGTAATCGAATATCATGGGGTCACACACATACATACCAGTGCTTGCGAGGTTCGAGAAAATCTCACCAACACTTGGTTTCTCCTTGAATCTGAGTATGTTTCCGTTCACATCGACATCTGCGATTCCGAAGCCAGAGGGGTCATCTATGCATATCAATCCAATGCTGACAGGTGAGTCATGGTGGAGATGGAAACGGTAGAACCTTCTCAAATCCACATCTGTAACATGGTCACCTCCAACCACAAGAAACGGCTCACCATCCAACAGCTTCTGTGCGTTCTTCACACTTCCAGCGGTCCCAAGCGGTTCATCCTCATACACGTAATGAATGCTCACTCCGTAAAGAGAGCCATCTCCCAGAACCTCCTCGATGTGCTCTCCCATGTATCCAAGCGTTACCACGATGTCTGTGAAGCCGTTATTCGATAAATGGTCGACAAGTCTCGCAACCGATGGCTTGTTCAGAATCGGAATGGCAGGTTTGGGTCTATCAAATGTGAGAGGTCTCAACCTTGTTCCTCTTCCACCACACATAATACAAGCCTTCAACATATCACCCCAACATATCAATAATTTGGTGATGGATGAAGGGGTTCGATGCTATCATATTCACCTTTGCCTTCACATCGAAAACGCCCTTATGCTCTCGCCCCCCCTCATCTGTCACAACTCCCCCCGCCTCTTTCACGATGAGATAAGCACCACCGATATCCATCATCCTCAGGTATCCCCTGACATCAACAAATCCGTCAAGAATGCCAGCTCCCACATAGCACATTTCAAGCGAAGAACAGCCAAAAATCCTCAACCTCTTTGCCCTCTTTGCAAGGTTTGATATTTCGAGAGGTCTCTGAGAAAATCCATAGAGGCTGAGGTCAGATAAATCGAGGTCTGCAACCGTTGAGACATTTATGGGTATCTCGGTGCCTTTCCTTACAGCATATGCTCCTCCTCCCATGAACGCATAGTACTCGATGTCATGTGCAAGGTCATACACATAACCGAACCAGATATCGGAGAGTATTCTGTCCCCTATACCGATGGATACCGTGTAGAAAGGAATTCCTTCGATTGCGTTGGTTGTTCCATCGACTGGGTCGAGCAGAACCGTGAACTCGGGAGAGTCTCCGAACCTCCTCTCCCCAGCCTCCTCACTTATCACCCTTATCGGGAAGTCCCATGTCTGAAACTCTTCGAATGCTACCCTCTCTGCGACATCATCTATCTTGTGGGTGGGCGTACCATCCGCACCCATGTACAGCTTCCTTGCTCCTTCCTCCTCTCCAACCAAAGGTTCTATCACATCTTTGACAGCATGTGCAACATTTCTGCACAGTCTGAGTGCTGTTTTCTCACCGACATCAGACATCGAACACCCCTTCTGGCACCTCTATGAGCCTCTTTGCCTCAATATTTGATATATCTGTTTTCCCTTCAACCACCACAGTGCCGTTCGACTTGAGCGAGTCTATAACCACTCGTGGTCTTATTCTCACATCTCCTTTGCATAAAACCTCTCTCGTAAGCACACATCCATCATGCACTTGCAGTTGCTCCTCGACCTGAACACCGCCCACCACTTTACAGTACGCACATATGATTGCCTTTTTTGCGAAGACCTGACCGCCCACACTCGAACCCTTCCCGAGAATGAGCTCCCCTCTTACCACGAGGTCATTCCAGAACCTCACACCCGGACCTGTAATGAGATTTCCATTCACCCTCACGTTCCTGTCAAGGTATCCACTCGTTAGGATGTAGGTATGGGTTGGTTTGTGGAACCTCAGTTTAAATTCACCCATCTGATCACGCCTTTTTGCTTGAGCCGAACAGCCTTATCTTGGTCTTCACAACCTCTTTCATGGCATCCCTTGCGGGCCCGAGAATCTTCCTCGGGTCGTACACATCTGACTTACACACAACCTCTCTAACCGCATCTCTGAATGCCAGCCTCAATTCAGTGTCTATGTTTATCTTGTTTATACCGAGTCTTGTTGCCCTCCTTATATCATCATCGGGGATTCCAGATGCACCGTGGAGTACGAGCGGAATATGGACAACCTCATCTATTTCCTTCAACCGGTCAAAATCGAGTTTTGGCTCTCCTTTGTATATGCCGTGTGCATTTCCGATCGAAACAGCAAGGAAATCACAGTTTGTCTCCTCTACAAACTTCTGAGCCTCCTTGGGGTCTGTGAAGAAAGCTTCTCTTTCTGTGACCGATATCTCGTCCTCCACACCCACCAGCCTTCCGAGTTCCGCCTCAACAGGAACTCCCACTGTGTGTGCAACCTCGACAACCTTCTTCGTGAGGGCAACGTTCTCCTCAAACGGTAAAAACGACCCGTCTATCATCACTGACGTGAAACCAGCCCTTATGCACTTCATCACTGTTTCGAAATCAGGTCCATGGTCAAGATGGAGACTCATGGGAATGTCAACTTTGCTTGCTGCCGTATGCACAAGCTTCGCAATGTAGTCGATTCCAGCATACTTAATTGCACCCTTTGTTGCTGCCACAATAACGGGAGCATCCTCCTCAACCGCCCCCTCCACAATAGCCTGCATGATTTCCATGTTGTTCATGTTAAAAGCCCCGACCGCATACCCCTCTTGATTTGCTTTTTCAAGCAGTTCTTTGTTGCTTACAAGCACCATAAAAGCACCTCCTTAACGGACCCGGCGCGATTCGAACGCGCGACCCCCGGGTTAGAAGCCCGGTGCTATATCCTGGCTAAGCCACGGGCCCACAGGCCGGGACCGAGATTCGAACTCGGCTCTTGGCCTCCACAGGGCCAAAGGATAACCACTACCCTATCCCGGCCACCTCAATTTTATACAGTATGCATATCTATATTTAACCTTTGTTTTATTAGGTATTTGTGGTGTTTTTTAACACCTAGAAAGATTTAAAATTAAAAAGATTCAAGACCATATAAACTATGGAAAAGTTGAGTAGGAAAATTAGAACATATGGTGAACATCTGACTCCCATTCAAGTATTTAAAGAGTTTATTCTTCCAGAAATAAAGAGCAAAGTATGTGATTATGCTTGGGTTGATTTGTTTGCTGGGAAAGGAAATCTTATTCTTCCAATTTTAGAGCTAATTCCTGAACATGAAAGAGTAAATTTTTTTAAAAAGCATATCTTTCTTTTTGACATACAAAAGGAATTAGTTGAGTAGGCTATACAGAATGCTATGAAATATGGAATTCCTAAAGAAATTGCAGAACGGAATATTATTCAAAGAGACACAATCAAGGATTATCCAAAATTCTTGCTTAATTTTGATTTGCCTATTTATCACATAACAAATCCCCCCTACCTCTACATAGGGTATATTGTAAAGCATAGGGAAACTCAGAGATATTTAGAGTACTTTGGAGGAGATAATGAAGGGTACCAAGATTTATATCAACTTGCTTTAATTAATGATCTACGACACGGAATCGAAAAAATGATTTATATAATCCCTTCTAACTTTTTATTTGGATTTTCCGTATCAAATAAAATAAGAGATGATTTCTTGAAGTATTATATTATAAAAAAGTCAATCATCTTTGAAAAAGAAATTTTTGAATACACAGGAACAAACGTTGTGATTTGTTTTTTTGAAAGAAAAAGCGTACCAAAACATGAAGTAGTTTCTTTTGAGGGAATTAAGATCAATAGAGAAATCCAGAAGAGAATATATGCTCTTGACCCTAAAAATCATTACCGAGCCGGAAGTGATTTTGAAAATTTTGTCGATGAGCACAAATCACAGAAACCACTCGAAATAAAGTATTATCTAACAATTGAGGATGTTGAAAAAAATAAGGGTAGTTATGAAATTAATGTTATAGATGCAAATGCCTTTACAGGAAAAGAATACAAAAAGAGAAGGGTTTATGTAAACAGAAAACTGTATGATAAAATCAAGTCGAACATCCTGTTTATAAGGACAGTTGATACAGGGAGTGATGATGGAAAAGCAGGGCTTTATGTGATAAATGAGGTTTTTGGAGTAGATGGAATTTTAGTAACTAAAGCGAAATACAGAACACATCCGATCCAAATGTTTATAGAGCCAAAACTTTCACAATATGAACAAATTTTATTGAAGGAGTACTTTAATTTGGTGCTTTGGTATTTTAGGGAAAAAACAGATAGTGAGTTCATGACCACCTACAAGTACTCCAATAGTAAATATACACGAAAATATCTTGGGTTATCCCAAGCAAAAAAATTGATCCAAACATTTCCCTTGCTGACACTTAAAAATTATGAACGTACTTATTTTGAGAATTTAATTAAAAGTAAGAATATAATGAAACTAATATCATTTGTTAAAGAGAAAAATAAAAAAGCGGAGTTGAAACTATGGTTTTAAAAGAGAACAAGTATTATTGGGAAGTTTCTTTAAAGAACCCTGAACCTGTGGTAGATGATTATTATATATCTGACGAAATAATCGTAGAAGATGAAGATTTAATTCAAAAAATCGATCGTTTGAGAGAGTTAATAATAAGTTACTGTGTAATGGTAGAAAAAGACAAGAGTTCTGTGCCCAAGATTTTGGATGAAATATACAGCCTAATAATTTCCATGGATAAAATCCAGTATACAGAATTTATTGCATTCTGGAAAGTGTTAGATATGTCTTATTCTGTTTTTAAAAAATTGCCCAATCAAAAATCTATTTTAGAGGAGCTACTTCAGAGATATTGTGAAAGAAGACGTAAACTTTATGATAATATTGGATACAGCAATGTAACTGTTCAGGCTTTATATGACAGCGGAGCCTCCCGGAAAAAAGGAGCATCAGGGATTACAAAGTTAGTTGATTTGATACACGGAACATTTGGCGAAACCACTCATGTTAATAATTTACATACACTAATGACCACCTCCATTGCATACTTTTTACCAGATATGGGGGATAAAAGTCTATTTAGGGAGTTTTGTATGAAGTTTGATATCAAATATAACTTCGGTAAAGATCATCAGGGAAAAGAACCTGACATGGTGTTTAAGGTAAATGATCATTTCTTCATAATAGAAGCTAAACACATAAAGGAGTCTGGTGGCGCTCAAGATAAGCAGATTGTGGAGACAATTGAATTCATAAGGTATTCAGAAAACTTGGATAATATTCATTATCTATCTTTTATGGATGGTGTATATTTTAATAACTTTATTTGGACAAAATCAAACAACGAAAGTAAGATAAATAGACAAAGAAAAGCAATTGAAGAATATTTAGATGAAAATAAAAGTAATTTCTTTGTAAATACTGCTGGATTGGTAAATCTTTTAAAAGACTTACTAGAAGAAATTAAAAAATAGTAAGCTTGCGGTGTTTGGATCTGTCAACAATCACATACTACACTTCACACTCCCATAAAACGTTCAGGCTGAAGAATGGGTGTTGGGCAATGGACAGGGTTGAGGAGATACTATCAAAGCTGGTTGAGAGATATGGAGATTCGTATTTCAGGGATGACCCGTATCGAGTTCTCATAACCACAATCCTCTCCCAGAGAACGAGGGATGAGAACACCAGAAAAGCATCCCAACAGCTCTTCAAGAAATTCCCGACACCGGAGTCGCTTGCGAATGCTGAGCTGGACGAGATAGAGCAGATAATAAAGATAGTGGGTTTCCCCAAGCAGAAGGCAGAGAGAATAAGGGAAGTTGCCCGAAAAGTCTGTGAGATGGGTGGGGTGCCATCCCAGTTGGACGAGCTTCTGAATTTACCGGGTGTGGGGAGGAAGACTGCCAATTGCGTTCTCGTGTATGGGTTTGGTCAGAATGCGGTGCCGGTTGACACCCATGTACACCGAATATCCAATCGACTCGGTATTGTATCCACCTCTACTCCAGAGCAGACTGAAAGAGAGATAATGGAAAGAGTTCCGAAAGAGTTTTGGGTGTTGTATAACATTGTGTTTGTGAGGTTTGGGCAGGACATATGCAGACCTCTAAATCCGAGGTGTGATGTGTGCCCTGTGTCTGAGTTGTGCCCCTCAAAGGAGGAATAAGGATGAATATGGAAAGGGATGATACCAAGAGTCCGTTTGGAAGAGAACTCGGAATCGAACTTGTTGAGAGGAGAAAAGGTTATGCAAAGGCGAGTTTGAAGGTGCAGGAGAATCATCTAAACACGGTTGGAACCGCTCATGGAGGGGTTGTTTTCTCACTTGCGGACTCGGTTTTTGCTCTGTGCTGTAATTACAAAGAAGTAGTGGTTGCGGTGAATGTGTCTGTTAATTATATGAGTCCCGCAAGGGCAGGGGATGTGCTGGTTGCTGAGGGATGGGAAATAAAGAGGACGAGGAAGTTCTCGTTCTGCAAGATAGAGATAAAGAAAGGGGATGAAATAGTCGCAACTATGCAAGCTCTCGGATATGTACTCGGTTGATACGGCAGTCAGTCTTGGTGCGTTTCAACCTCCTCCACTATCCTCTTCCCAGCAACAACCTCGTCTATGCTGTGAATCACCGCACCCAATTCATTTATCACCCGTTTTATCTCCTCGTAGTTCAGCTCATCTCCTTCTATCGTTATCTTCACGTTCTCTGTCTCTTGGTCAACCTCGTACAGACTTAGGTTCACACCTGCAACGCCATTCAGCTCACTGAGGGCACATGCAAACTCGAGAACAAGAGGATAGTGAGGCTTCAGCACATCCAGCACAAGCCGTTTTATACCAGCCAATTATTTCATCACTTCCGTTAGGAGAGTTTTTTTAGTTGGTTAGTTCCATCTTTTATATATGTTTCGCTCTATTAGGATGGGTGAGTGGTATGGATGTGTTTGAGGCGATTGCAACAAGAAGGAGCATAAGGAGGTACACGGGGGAAGAGGTAAACGATGACGAGATTGGAGTCATGATAAAAGCTGGGCAGGATGCCCCCTCGGCAGGAAATCTTCAGGCAAGGGACTTCATAATCATCAGAGACCCATCGGTGAAGGAGAGGCTGGGCGATGCATCACTCAGACAGCCTCAGATATACAACGCAGATGTTGTGATAGGTGTGTGTGCGAATGTGCCGAGGTCTGCAATCCGATACGGCTCACGCGGGAAATTGTATTCGATACAGGATGCGACAGCTTCTGTGCAGAACATGTTGCTGACAGCACACGCTCTCGGGTTGGGGTGTTGTTGGATTGGTGCGTTTGATGATGATGAGATATCTCGAATACTTGGGCTTCCTGAGGGTGTTCTACCCATTGCTCTCATAACGGTTGGAAGACCAGCAGAGCGACCAAAAAAACCACCAAGATTCACAACAGAGAATGTTCACTGGGAGAGGTGGTAACGGGAAGGTGGATAAAATGACAATAGCACTTCTGTGGGATAGACCTCTGCTGTATGAGAGATATCTGAATGAGCATGCAAAATGTGTGAGGATGTTGCCAACTGCACTGCTTGCCCCGAACAACTTCACCCTCATAATAATCCCAACCGGTTTTGCAAAGCCGAAATACACCTCCATTGGAAGATATCTGAATCCTCTGAAGCAGAAGTTTATCGAGTATGCGGAGAAGGGTGTCAATATACTGGTTTTTGGTCCTTTGAAGAACGGGGAGATAAGGTTTTTGCCAGATCCACCGACCTATACATTCGATTATGGAACGAGGAAGCTGAAGAAGTCGGATGACCCGCTGTGCGGGATAGTGGAAGGAGACGAGGCAGACTGTGATGGATATCTGGAGGTTGGAGGGGAATGGGAGCCAGTAATGTGGGATGAGGAGGACAGGGTGGTGATGGCTAAGAGGAAGTACAAAGGTGTGATAGTCCTCACAACCACACACGAGCTTCCCACTCCCGAGTTCATAAAGATGTTGAATCGAAACATTTCATAACTTTTTTATACATTCTATTAGATGGTTATGCGGTGGTTGCATGGCACTTATGGATAATTATCTCCCTTTACTGGTGTTCTTTGCGTTCGGGATTCTCGTACCCGTAGGCACCATAATTTTCATACGACTGATTGCCCCGAGGGGTGAGTATCCGAGGAAGCACATTCCGTATGAGTGTGGCTGGCTTCCCATAGGCACCGCAAAAATAAGGTTCAATGTGGAGTATTATACGTATGCGATTGTGTTTTTGATATTCGATGTTGAAGCTCTGTTTTTGTATCCATGGGCTGTTTCATACAAGAATCCCTTGATAACTGTGCCGAACTTCACCCTCATAGCATGTATTGAGATGTTCTTGTTCATAGTGATACTGCTCATAGGATATGTATATGCTTGGAAGAAAGGAGCACTGGAGTGGATACGATGAAGGAACCTCAGGTATTCCTGACAACGAGCAAAGCAATTCAGGATTTCATAAAGAAATCGTGTATAAAGGATGTACTCGACTGGGGGAGGAGGAACTCGCTCTGGTTCCTGACCCAGCCAATGGGTTGCTGTGGTATAGAGATGATTGCATTCGGATGTCCCCATTACGATTGTGATAGGTTTGGAATCATTCCGAGAGCGACACCGAGGCAGGCTGATGTGATGATTGTGAGCGGGTGGATTACGAAGAAGTATGCGAAGGCGATAAAGCTGTTGTGGGAGCAGATGCCCGAACCGAAATGGGTCATAGCAATGGGGAACTGTGCGATAAGTGGTGGGGTCTGGTGGCAGTCTTACAGCATCGTTGCTCCGCCAGACAAGTTCCTACCGATTGATGTGTACATACCGGGATGCCCACCGAGACCAGAGGCTCTCCTTCAAGGGTTTATCAAACTCCAGGAGAAGATAAAGGCGAAGAAGGACAGGGTGTCGATGGAGAGGATTCACTGAGGAGGGGGTTTCGTGGCAGAGAAAGAGGAAAAGAAAAAGAGGGAAAAACCTCCCGAAGGGCTTTCGAAAGAGGAGCTGAAGGAGTGGGCAAGGAAGAAGGCAGAAGAGAGGAGGAAGTTGAGAGAAGCAAAGAAAGGAGAGGAGAAAGAGACAAAGGAAAAGG
This sequence comes from Methanomicrobia archaeon JdFR-19, assembly GCA_002010075.1. Taxonomy (GTDB): domain Archaea; phylum Halobacteriota; class Methanosarcinia; order DSM-18856; family Methermicoccaceae; genus JdFR-19. Next base: position 142,814 of record MTMG01000013.1, read on the forward strand.
AAACAAAGAAAGAAAAGAAGGTTTATACGAACCCTCTTGCAGACAGATTGAGAGAAAGATTCAAGGAAGAGCTGTCAGACATCAGTGTGGATGACCCGCTCAGGGTGTCTGCATTTGTTGACCCCACCAAGGTAAAAGAGGTTATGAAGATTTTGAAGGAGGAGTTCGGACTCGACCATCTCATGGATGTCTCTGGGGTGGATGCATTGAAGCTTAAGGGTGCGGATCCGAACACGTTCTGGGTTGTCTATCATCTCACATCACACGACAACCCGACAATACTCACGCTCAAAGCGGTTATACCACGGGACAATCCACAGATAGACTCAATCATAGACATATATTGGAATGCGAACTGGTACGAGAGAGAGACGTTCGAGTTCTTCGGGATAATATTCAACGGACATCCAAAGCTCAAGGCACTGTTCCTGAGCGATGAGGATATCGGACAGTGGCCCCTTCGAAAAGACTCTCCAGCATATCCAAATCCAAACAACACACAGAGATGATGCCTATGGATGAAATCAAGGATTCGGAAATGATAGTTCATCTGGGTCCCCAGCACCCAATACTTGCTGGACCCTTCATGCTCGATTTGAGACTCGAAGGCGAGACCGTGAAGGAGGCTGAATTCACTCTGGGATACGGACACAAAGGAGTCGAGAAAATCCTTGAGGATAGAATGTACATATCGTGCATACCTGTCACAGACCGAATATGTTATCTTGCCTCACTATCGAACAACGAGGTGTTCTGCAACTGCATCGAGAAATTGCTTGATGTGGAAGTGCCAGAAAGAGCCCAGTACATTCGTGTGATTCTGATGGAACTCTCAAGAATTCAGAGCCACCTTATTGGCTTGGGAGAGTTTGCAGAGTTCATCGGATTCATGAGCATGTTTATGTTCTTGGTGCGTGAGAGGGAGGACATCCTCACACTACTTGAAATGATAACCGGTGCAAGACTCACCCATTCGTTTGTGCGTCCGGGTGGCGTCAGGCTCGACCTCCCAGAGAACTTCAAGGAAAAGGCGCTGAAGATACTGCCCGACTTCGAGAAAAGGGTGAGAGAGGATCAGGAGACGCTTGAAAGCGATGAGATATATATTGAAAGGACTGAAGGGGTCGGAGTTGTCCCCACTTCATTAGCCAAAGAAGTAGGGGTGGCAGGTCCTGTGCTGAGGGCGTCTGGTGTGAATTATGATATAAGAAGGGTGGAACCCACACTCGTGTACAAAGACCTCGATTTCAAGGTGATAACCGCAACAGCAGGAGACACATTCGCAAGAGCCCATTGCAGATTTGAGGAAATTTATGAGAGCATTTACATAATCCAGCAGTGTCTCGACCAGATACCCTCTGGTGAAGTCAGGGCAAAGCTCCCGAAGACTCTGAAGCCAGAAGGTGAAGTGTATTGCAGGGTTGAGGACCCCAGAGGGGAGATGGCTTTCTACATGATAGCAGATGGCTCTCCAAAGCCGTACAGAGTCAGGATAAGAGGACCCGCATACGCAACCCTTCAGGCACTCCCGCCTGTTCTTGAGGGTGTGTATGTTGCAGATGTTCCCGCCATTATCGGAAGTATGGATGGATGTACGAGTGAGGTGGACAGGTGATTGGTATGGTAGTGGAAGAAGTAGGTACAGTCATAGACCTTTTACACACATACCTCATCCACATTTTCTCCCAGTATCCATTTTTGAAACCGCTTCTCATCGGGTTTGTTGGTGCGTGTGTGATAACCGGAATTCTGTTCGTTGCAGGAATGTTCGTTGTCTGGCTTGAAAGGAAGTTTTCTGCTGATATGCAAACAAGATTCGGTCCAAATCGGGTTGGAGGAAGATACGGACAGCTCCAACTCCTTGCAGATGCCATCAAGTTGTTCACGAAAGAGGACCTTGTCCCTGAGACAGCTGACATATGGCTGTTTACGGGCGCCCCAATCATTGCGATACTCTCCGCATTGATGATGGCAGCAGGTATGCCCTTTGGCTATGTGGAGGTGTTTGGAAAGCAGTACCTGATGGCAATCACCAACATGGACATAGGGGTGCTGTATGTGGAGGCGATGGCTGCCATTTCGGTTTTCGGCATATTCATGGCTGGATGGGGCTCGGCGAGCAAATACGCTGTCATCGGTGCATTCAGGAGCATTGCCAAGATGATCGGGTATGAGGTGCCACTTGCCATAACGGTTGTGAGTGCTGCGGTCATGGTGGGCTCACTGAACTTCGTGGATATCGTGAATTTCCAGACCTCACTCAGCTTTTTAGGACTCGAACATGTTCCAGCATGGTTATTGATTCTCCAGCCCCTTGGTTTCTTCGTGTTCGGTGTGTCTCTGCTTGCGGACATGGGCTCAAAGCCGTTTGACCAGCCCGAGGCTGAGGAGGAGCTGGTTGCAGGATGGGGTGTTGATTACAGTGGTATGAGGTGGGCTTTGATATACTTCTCCGAGTACTTCCATCTGATACTGGGTGCATGTCTTTTCGTCCTGCTCTTCCTTGGAGGATGGACACTTCCATTTGACATGCCAGCGAATCTGACACTTCCCGTATTCTTCGGAAAGGTGCTGTTGGTGATACTGGCTGTTTTGGTGGTCAGATGGTCTCTTCCGAGATACAGAATCGACCAAGTGCAGAGGCTTGGGTGGAAGATTTTGCTACCGCTCTCGCTCGTGAACCTTGCGTGGGCTTCAGCGATAGGGGTGATGCTTTAAGGAGGGGTGGAGATGGTTCTGAAGAACATAAAGCTGTTGTTGGGAACGCTCAGGAGGGATGAAGTAACTAGGCTGTATCCTGAGGTGGAGACAGAGGTATCTGAACGATGGAGAGGACTTCAGGAACTCATACCAACCCGATGTATAGGGTGTGGAAATTGCGTGAGGGTGTGTCCGAATTACTGCATACAACTTGTTCCCCTTAACTATCCTTACAGGAATCCAAAGAACAAGAAAGGGTACCCGCAAATAGACATCGGAACATGTTTGTTCTGTGGGTTATGTGAGGAAGCATGTCCGGTTGATGCCCTAAGGATGACCCCCAATTACGAGCTCACTGAGTGGTACAGACATGAGTTGATATACTCTCCGAGGAGACTGATTCCGAAGGACTTCCACAAGAGGTATGCTGATGAAATAAAGAAGCTGAGGGAGACGGGGAAGAAGGCTGAAAAGAAGGGCGAAAAGAAAGCTGAAAAGAAATCCGAAAAGAAAGCCGAGAAGACCAAAAAAGAAGGGGAGGAGTGAAAATGCTTGATATGTTGATGTTTGGAGTAATAGCACTTGCAATTCTGTTTTGTTCGGTGATGGTCGTCCTTGCACCAGATATAGTGCATGCTGCTTTCTACCTTATGGGTTCGCTGTTCGGTGTTGGAGCGTTGTACATTCTGTTGTACGCTCCCCTGCTTGGGATCATGCAAATCCTTGTGTATGTGGGTGGAATAGGTGTTCTGATACTGTTCGCAATCATGCTCACAGGGAGGGATGAAAATGTTTGATATGTTTGATATGGATGATTTGAAGAAGGCAATCAGGCTCATCCCTCATGCCATCACCTCCCTTGTATTCCTTGCGGGACTCTATCTTGCGATATTCTCGAACACCTCATGGTTTGCATTGTTCAAGTCCCCCTCCTATGTTCTCACGAAATACGAGAGCGGGAGCGTTGCAATCGGCGAGCACATGTTCACCACATACGTCGTCCCGTTTGAGGTGTTATCACTCGTACTTTTGGCTGCCTTCGTGGGTGCAATATACATAGCGATAAAGGGCTGGAGGAGGGAGAACTCATGATACCGGTGATGTATGTGCTTGCACTTGCGATGACGGTGTTTGCCATAGGCGTCTTCGGAATGGTGAGTGCGAGGAGCGGAATCAGGATGATGATGTCGATAGAGCTGATGCTGAACTCTGCGAACATAAATCTCGTTGCCTTTTCCAACTACCATGATGACATATCTGGGCAGGTTTTTGCCCTCTTCTCGATAGCACTGGCAGCAGCTGAGGCGGTTGTCGGATTTGCAATCCTTCTCATGATATTCAGACATAAGGGTGCGATAAACGTGGACACAATAAACATACTGAGGTGGTGAAGAATGCAGGAATATGCTGTACTGATACCACTCTTACCAATCTTCGGCTTCATACTCACACTGTTTTTGGGGAGGAAGCTACCTGGACAAGGTTCGTTCATACCAGTGCTTGCGATAGCTGGTTCGACCATAATCTCCGTTGGAGTCCTACTGGAGATATACCCGAGTGGGGAAGTGATTCATCAGAGTTGGCACTGGTTCTCTTTAATCAACATAGGAATCCTCGTTGACCCGCTCGCTGCTGTGATGCTGTGCATGGTGTCCTTTGTCTCCCTCATAATCCACATCTATTCGATGGAGTACATGAAGGGGCAGGGAGAAAGGTACTATGCAGAAACTTCGTTATTCACCGCAGGTATGTTGGGTGTGGTGATTGCAGATAATTTGTTCCTGTTCTTCCTGAGCTGGGAGCTTGTCGGTCTCTGTTCGTATCTTTTGATAGGATACTGGTACAGGAAACCATCCGCAGCATCTGCTGCAAAGAAAGCGTTCTTGGTCACAAGAGTTGGAGATGTGCTTTTACTCGCTGGTATCTTTATCACATATGCCAACATGATTAAATTCGCTCCCGATTCTCAATATCCGCTCTCGCTTTTGGAGATATTCCGTCACATCACAGACATTCCACCTCTCCAGCTAACACTCATAACACTGCTGTTCTTGGGTGGTGCTGCTGGTAAGAGCGGTCAGTTCCCCCTGCACATTTGGCTTCCGGATGCGATGGAGGGCCCGACAACCGTCTCAGCACTCATACATGCTGCAACCATGGTTACTGCGGGTGTGTATCTCGTTGCAAGAACGTTCCCAATGTTCCTTGCAGCGCCCTACTCATTGGTGGTTGTTGCTTACCTCGGAGCCTTCACAGCATTGATAGCTGCGACGATGGGTCTTGTGATGAACGACATCAAAAGAGTGCTGGCATACTCGACGATAAGTCAGCTTGGTTATATGATGCTTGCACTGGGAAGCGGTGCGATAATCGGGATGGCTGCGGTTGGCATTGCAATGCTCCACCTAATATCCCATGCATTCTTCAAGGCATTGCTGTTCCTTTGCTCTGGAAGTGTGATTCATGCGACACACACGAACGACATCAGACTGATGGGGGGTTTGCTCTCTAAGATGAAGATAACCGGTTATACCATGCTCATAGGCTCGCTGGCACTGGCGGGCATCCCGATCACGAGCGGGTATTACTCAAAGGATGCGATAATCGAGGCAGCTCTCGAATATGGGCTCGGCTCTGGAGATTTGTTGCCATATCTGATGGGTCTGTTCACGGTTCTGCTCACTGCCACCTATATTTTCAGAGCATGGTTCATGGCATTTGTGGGTAAGTCGAGACTTCCGAAAGGAAAGCCACATGAATCACCTTGGCTCATGACAGTTCCTCTGATCATACTTGCATTCTGCTCGCTCGTGTTTGCTGGAGCTGTGAATTCGTGGTTTGGTGGTAAAATATTTGTGGAGTATGTTGGCAGAACGTTTGAGAGAATAGCTGGCACTGATCCAGAGGTACTCTCAGCCATGGGTGGTTATCATCTGATGGAGGTTCATGTTGAGCATTCGTTCCTAATACTACCGCTCGCCTTTGCAGTTGTTGGTGTTTTGATAGCTGCTATGGTGTACTGGGCTAAGAAACCAGACCCAGAGAGCATAGTCTCACCAACCAACCCAATATACAGGCTGTTGATAACCAAGTACTACGAACTTCCAATCATCGATTTCATATCGATGAGAATTACGATGGGCGTTGCTATTCTCACAAAGGTGGTGGAGAGAATATTCATCGATGGCTCGATATGGCTCATCACACAGACAGGTTTCCTCCTCGGTGAGATTCTGAGAATGGCACAGAGTGGTATTGTGAGACATTATGCGACTGCGGTGGCTCTGGGTACGGGACTTCTCATCATTGGATTGTGGGGGTGGTTGTGAATGATGTTTACGATATCTGCAATGATTCTGATCCCGTTCATAGGTGCGTTGCTTGCCTCCATATTCAGGGGGGGTGCGAAGGCAATAGCTCTTGTGTTCTCGCTTGTGCCTCTGGTGATATCGCTGGTGATGTATCAGCAGATACATGACCCATCCACCCTTTCGTACGTGGAACACTACGGATGGATAAGTGCGCTTGGCATATCGCTGAAGTTTGGCATTGACGGGTTATCACTGCCTCTTTTGATTCTCACTGGCATAGTGTTCCCACTCACCATCATATATAGCTGGAGACTTCCATACACACCCCAGGTTTTCTATCCTCTGATGCTCGTGCTTGAGAGCGCCCTCATAGGCGTATTCACCGCCCTCGACTTCATCATATTCTACATATTCTGGGAACTCACCCTCATACCTCTGTATTTCGTCATAGGTATGTTCGGTGGGCCGAAAAGAGAGCATGCAGCAATCAAGTTCTTCATCTACACACATGTGGGGAGTCTTGTGATGCTCTTGGGGGTATTTGCCCTGTACTTCGAGAGCGGCATCGGAAGTTTTGACCTTCTCTCTCTCATAGGTGCGTTTGCGACTCTCCCGACCGATTTGAGGAACATCATCTTCGCAGCCATACTCTTCGGCTTCATCGTGAAGCTTCCCTCTGTCCCACTACATGGATGGCTACCAGATGCATACTGTGAAGCACCAACCCCAGGAACGGTTGTGATTGCTTCTTTGCTGTCCAAGATGGGTGCATACGGTATATTGAGAATCTCACTTCCAATGTTGCCTGCGGTTCCATCCCTCACCCTATTTGTGAAGATTATAGCGATTTTGGGTGTTGTGAGCATACTTTACGGAGCTTTCCTTGCCCTCGCACAGACAGACCTGAAGAGGATGATTGCCTTTTCTTCGGTGTCCCACATGGGCTACGTACTCATAGGGGTTGCATCGTTCTCAGCTCTGTCTCTGTCAGGTGCAATGTTCCAGATGTTCTCACACGGACTCATCATTGCGTTATTGTTCATGCTTGTGGGTGTGATACAGTCGAACACAGGCACACGAATGATTCCAGAGCTCAGCGGAATAACGAACAAGATGCCGATTGTTGCTTTCCTTGTGATGGGTGGCTTCCTTGCATCACTTGGACTTCCGGGCATGAGCGGTTTCGTTGCAGAGTTCCTCACCCTCATGGGGGCGTATCCGTCACTCCCGGTGTATGTACTGCTGGCTCTGGTTGGTGTTCTGATCACAGCTTCTTACTATATCTGGGCTATGCAGAGAGCCCTGTTTGGACCGTATAATGAGAATCTTGGAGAGGTGAAGGATGTGGGAGCGATTCAGATGTTGCCGATGGCTATACTGCTCGGTCTGATAATCCTGTTCGGTCTCCATCCAGCCCCGATACTGAAGTTGTTTGAAGCTGTTGCAGTGTTTGTGGAGGTGCTGATATGAACATTGAGTGGATTCTCTCCAACTACGGGGTGTTATTGCCAGAGGCAGTGCTGACACTGTTCGCATTTGCCATAATCCTAATCGGTCTCAAATACCGTTCCATCCTCGGATACCTTGCGTTTGTGGGTGGTGTGGTATCTCTGGGTCTTGTGATAATGAACTTCTCGGTTAATGCAACCCTCCTATACAACTCACTGGTGTTTGACCCGCTCTCACAGTTCTTCAAGGTGGTATTTCTGCTGGTCACACTCCTAACAATCATCGCATCCCTCAGATACTATCATGGTAATGCTCATCAAGGAGAGTACTATTTCCTGCTGTTGATAGCAACAGTCGGAATGATGTTCGTGGCTTCTGCAAATGACCTTGTATCTCTGTTTGTGGCTTTCGAGCTTGGAAGCATAGCCACGTATGTCTTGGCTGCATTCGACAAAGAGAATCCGAGAAGCATCGAGGCTGGCTTCAAGTACTTCATGATAGGCGCTCTTTCTTCAGCCATACTGTTGCTGGGCATGTCTCTCATATACGGAATAACAGGTACCACCAACTTCACAGCCCTATCCCAGATGAGTTTTGAGATGAGTGGGTACACACTCGCAGCCCTCGTACTCATAATTGCTGGGCTTGGCTTCAAGATGGCTCTTGTTCCGTTCCATATGTGGGCACCAGACACATATCAGGGAGCTCCCACTGTGGTTTCTGCGATGCTCGCAGCCGGGTCCAAGAAGATGGGATTCGTTGCTGCCTTCAAGCTCATCGTACTCGCTCTGATTGCCCTCAGGACTGAATGGTACATGGTGTTTGCCGTCATTGCTGTCATCACAATGACATATGGAAATCTGGTCGCTCTCACCCAAAGGAGTCTGAAGAGGATGCTCGCCTATTCATCGATAGCTCAGGCAGGCTACATCGCAATGGCTCTTGTCGTTGTCTCGTATACACATGTCGATTCGGTTGTGAATCTTGCGATGGGTGGAGCTCTGTTCTACATCCTCTCTCATGCGTTCATGAAGGGAGGAGCATTCCTTGCGGTGGGAACAGTCGGTTATATGCTTTTGAGAGACAAGATAAAGGTGGATGAGGACGACATAGACAACTTCTCAGGTTTATCGAAGACCGCACCAATAACCGCATTCTCACTCACAGTATTCCTGTTCGCCCTTGCAGGCATCCCACTCACCGCGGGATTCGTCAGCAAACTCCTCATATTCAGCGCTGCAATATATGGAGGTCTCGCTTGGCTCGCTGTAATCGCAATACTCAACAGTGCTTTGTCGCTGTTCTACTATGCAAGGGTTGTGAAGGTGATGTACTGGGACAAGCCAAAGTTCGATTTGAAGGGAGAACCAACCGCTTACGTGGTGGCGGTTCTGTTAGCTCTGCTCGGGACGGTGTTGCTGGGTGTCTATCCGGGACCATTTGTGGATGTGGCGATGAAAGTGGCAGAGGTGTTCTTGTGAGGTGGTGAAAGATGGCTGATTGTGATCTGTGTGGAAGAAGCGAACCAACACTCATACCTGTGAGGGTGAAGGTTCCCACGTACTCATACGTGTATCCGGAAGGAATGTGGAGAAACCTGTGCGAGAGATGTCTCGAACTGTGTGCGGAAACCGAGAGGAGAATGGACAAGAAAATAGTAGAGGGAAAGTGTAATCTGAGTCTGGTGGAGGGAGACGTGGTGGAGGTTGAGATTGAGATACCTTCGTTCTCCAAAGGTGTGAGGAGAGAGAAAATGTACATTGCACCAGATGTTCTCAAGGAGTGTGCCAGAGTTTACGACAGATACAAAAAAGGAACACTTCCCCCATTCGGGGAGTTTTAAATTTTATTTTAATTTTACTCAATAAAGTATTCAATAAAACTGAGCCTCATTCAATCAAAACCGCATTTACAACCCCATGCTGTCCGGGTCTGCTCGTCACCTTGGCATCTCCCAGCTCAGTTTTTATTATTGCTCCTTTGGTAATTATGTTCCTTCTTACGAAGTGTTTGTTGGCTGGGTTGTCAACGACCATTTCTATCTTCACCTTTCTCGCTCTTCCCTCTTTATCAACGACAACAGCCTCATTTACCCTCAACAGCCTCAGCTTTATGTTTCCACCTCTAGCCCTTACCTTCTTAAGCCTCTTTTCCTCACTCACATGGGTAAGGGCAGGCTCTCTCCCGAGTTCGAACCTTCTCTTCCCTCTTGAAAGAACAACTCTTCCACCACTTACCTTCCTTCTTGATTTTCCCTGCCATCGCATGAGCATCACTTCTATTAACTGTTATTAAGACTTTTGCTTTATTATGTCCTCTATGTCATGGGCGAGCTTCTCAACCTCGCATATCTCACTTTCAGATGAGACCAGTCCCCCTATTATCACATTCTCTCCAGCTCCAATCACAACCAGTATGAAATTCTCTCCCTTTGCAAATATGGTTTGAGGCTCTTCGTTAGCAAGCTCTGACATGGATGTTTCAGCAGATGCGAGGAGGGTTGCACACATTGCTGCAAACACCTCTTCCTTGAATCCTTTGTACGGACTCGATGCAATCAGAAGACCATCTCTTGTTGCTGCGATAATACTGGTTGCCATACCTCTCTGCACAAATTCATCAAGCATTTTCTGAATCGGCTCCATGACCCCCATCAGACTCCCCCTTCATTTATTCCGTCTTCCATTATTCTGTCCACAAGTCTTTCGAGTGCCTCGAAGACTCCAACCCCATCTGATGCAATCGTTGGAATCACATCAACATTTCTTGGAAGCGAAAACCTTTCCCGAATCTCCTCTGGACTCAGTGCATCTGGAAGGTCTTGTTTGTTTGCTATCACAACGAACGGAAGTCCATATGCCTTTATGCTCTCGAGCATCTGTTTTGCCCTGACGAAGTCTCTCGATTTTGTTGAATCAACCACAAGAAACACTCCCATCGCCTCCCCCCCTATTATTTTGAGAAGCGGGTCAAATCTTTCCTGTCCTGGTGTTCCGAACAAATCAACTGAAAGTCCTTTGTATTCAACATGTCCCCTGTCGAGTGCAACCGTTGTCCCGAGTCTGTCAACCGAAACAGCTTCTGTTGAGAGTGCCCTGATAAAGGTTGACTTGCCTGCGTTGTGCGGTCCTGTGACCACGATTTTTGGAACATACACTCTTATACCGCCCGGTCTTACGACCTTGAACAATACCGACTTACGTTCGGCTGGCGTCCACTCTGCTTTGAGAAGTCCAAAGTACTGTCCGAATATGACTCTCTCTGCAATCCCACCTATCATGATGGTTGCTTCGAACGTATTTTCTTTCAGCTCCTGTAAAACATCCTCAGAATATGGCCATGCAGTGAAGTTGTATACTATAACATGTTCGTGGATTTTTGCGTATCTGTTCCACTCCCTCACCGCTTCCAGTGTCTCGTACTCACCACAGAGGTCCATGATGGTGGAGAGAGAATCCACAACCACAAGCGTCGGCTCACCGATGTTTTCCATCTCTCTGAGGAGATGGAGGGTGTAGCTTTCTATCACCTCAGTCTCATCCATTGGGATGCCCAGCTCGTCTTTCGTCCCTATGAACGGCGAGTATGAGTCAATAACCCTAAACTTCTCACCCAGATATGCAAAGAAGTTCCATCCAAATTCTTTCAGTTCTTTGAACAAGGGTGTCGGTGAGCAACTTGTTGTCAAGAATATTGCAGAATGATGCTTTTTGAGATGGTTGTACAGAGTTTGCATACCAAAAACTTTTCCTTCAACTCCCGGATAGGCGTAGTAAATCAGAGTTCTACCACGTGGTATCCCCCCGCCAAGGAGCTTGTCGAGCTTGGGGATTCCTGTCTCAAGCAACTCAATCTCCTCCGCCCTCCTCCAACAAAACCCATTCTGTTGGCTTTGGTGTGAATCCAACCGCTCTGACGTATTCTTTATCCCCTTCTATCTTGAGTTCGATTACACCATCGAACAGCTGTTTGAGAGTGGAGAGAGTCTGTTCATCATGCATGTCGCTTTCGATTCCGAACAAGCCAAGTGCATCTGCAGACCTTGTCCTTCCAGTGAATACATGCAGAAATCGATACACCGTTTTTATGTTGGAGTACATCAGTATCGTGGATAGAGAGTTCATGATGAGCCTTATTTTCTTTATTCCCTTTCTCATGTAGAAATCTTCAAAATACTTGCTGATTCTCACACCAATGCCAGTCAAGTCAACTGGAGAAGAAGCCATCTGAATAAGGTCGGTCTCGGGGGACATGATACCAAGAGTCCTTGCTATGCAGTCCACAATACCGATCTTCTCCTCATCGAATCCATCAATATCATGTAGCATATCAACCAGTTTGTTACCCGGAATGTTCGTGCTGATGAATATTACTGCCTCCTTGTTCATGAACGCATAGGCTGCCATTTGCATCAACAGAACATCCTTCGAGCTCATGGGGGGGCCGATGATTAGGATGTTTGTTCCAGGAGGTACTGGACCAACCACATCATCCAGCCTCTGTATCCCAAGCGAGTAGCCTTCCAAAGCCATCCCTCTCAATAGATTTTTTTATTGATTATTTTATGTATCTCATATTAAATACCATCGCTTTATCATTCTTTCACTCTCTTGTAAGCATCCAGATTGTTCTTTTTGGTGGCATCAATCCCAACTTTCGCCGATGTGCCATCCACACTCGATGGGTCGAGTGAGCTACCTCTTGCTCCCTTTACTATGAACACATCCCGGTCTGCCTGAACCCTTGTCGCAATTGCATACTCCACATCATTTATGTCAAATACATCGATATCCTCATCAACAACGACCACATGCTTCAACGAGCCATGCGCACCGAGAGCTGCGAGAGCAGCATTCTTCCCATCCCCTTCTGTTTTCTTCCTGATCTGGACAATTGCATGCAGATAACAGCACCCACCTTCACTCATCACAACATTCACAACATCCGCCACTTCAGAAACAGCCCTGTATATGATGGGCTCGTAGGGGATTCCCATGAGAATCTTGTGTTCTGAACTGGATGGCATGATTGCATGGTATATCGGGTCTGAACGGTGATACATTTTTTCGAAGTAAATAACCGGTTCGTGTCTCACTTTGTCATATGTACCTGTTATATCAACGAAAGGCCCTTCCTTCTCCCTTTCTGACGAGATATGGCCTTCAAGCACAAACTCTGCGTGAGGGACCTTGACACCGTTCGAACATTCAAACACTTCTATTGGTTTCCCTTTGAGCGAGGAGGCGTAGAGGAGTTCCATGCCGAGTTCGACTCTTGTGCATGCGGAAAGAAGAACAACCGGCTCAACCCCAATGGCGAGAGCAACCGGTAAATCATCTCCGTTCTCGACTGCTTTTGAGTGAAGCAGGTAGGTATGCCTCGGAGCAACAAGCCTCACCGCCCCCCTCTTGGTGTCAAGAACTTGGATTCTGTGTACTGATGCGTTCTGCACCCCCTCGTACTCAGAAAACAAAACACCACCTGTGATATAGGGTCCACCATCTTCTTTGAAATGCTGGAGAATTGGAAGCTCTCTCAGATTTGCATCCTTCTCGAACTCGAGTGTGGGGGAATCCTTCACAACTTTCACACTTCCACCCCCACCACCCATCAACCTCTTTATCAGGTTCTCCTTTCTGCATCCCAACGCACGGCAGAGAATCTCTCTCGAACTGAAAATGTTCGATGCGACCTTCCAAACCCCACCATCCCATCCCCGAACTTTAAGGAGACAAGGCACATTGAGTTCGCGTATAACCTTCGAAGCCTCGAGCATGGGAGAGTACTCACCCTCAACCTCCCTGACATCGATACTCTGCAAGAAGTCCCTCATGGTATGCACCTCAGGGATTTGGCACTACAGTGTTCAACCTGACGTGTTTCACACCTCTGAGAGCCATGATTCTGTCTGTTATGTCCTTGACAGCCCGTCCTTCCCCTTTCAAAATAATTATCTCGAGACAGTTCTCCTCATCAAGATGTATGTGGAGGGAGGAATGTATGATTCCGAGAGCATGGTGCTGTATGTCTGTCAGTTCATCCACAAGACCGCGTTTACTGTGGTCATAAACCACGGTGAGTACTCCAAGTTTCTCCCCTTCTATTCTGCTTATCCACTCGTAGTGGTTGATGTATGTGCGTATTGCATCCCTTATTCCCTCAGATCTCGAAGAGTATCCCCTTTCTTTTATGATTTCATCAAAACGTGAAAGAAGACTCTCTGGAAGAGAAACACCTATCCTTGTTAGGTCTGTTTCTGACATCGAATTCCTATTTATATACATAGATTAAATAGTTTTGGAATCGAAAGGGATTTTAACCTTGGTGTCAGAGGTTGAAACATGGCTGATGTTAGCATAGTACCTACCCTCTCTTCGGCACTTGCTCCCATATCATATCAGCTTGGAGTAGGGGGGATAGGTGGTTTTCTTGTGGGCTATGCTCTCAAGAAGATTGGGAAGTTGATTGCGGTTTTGGGTGGACTCGTGGTTCTTTTGGTTCTGTATCTGGGAAACAAGGGCATAGTGATTGTGAATTATGACAAATTGAGTGGTTTGGTCTCGTCTCTCCTCCCAATTTTGAATGAGGGTCCCCAGTTCGTGTCGGGTCTTGTGTCAAACCTACCTTTTGCAGGAAGTTTTATGGCTGGTTTTGCGTTGGGGATAAAGGTGGGGTAAAAACTCTTGTAAAACTTTGGTGTTATAGAGACATTGGTTTTGTGAAAAACATTACAGAAATGAAAAACAAAGTTAAATTACCAAAATTAGCATTAAAATAAGGAAAAAAGTAAATTACTGTAGTTTTCTTAGTCTTATTTCGACATGAGTGAAAAGAATTTATATAAATGGGATAAAATGACTGCAATGACAAAAAAGGTACATCTCAGAAGTGAGAAAGACCTCGAAGAGTTGCCAGAGGGAGAATGGGTATTTGTTGAGAAGTCTGAGATAGGTTTCAGAATTGTAATAGAAAAAGAGGGGAGAGATGTGAAAGATGGGAAAAATAAAATATGTTGGTAAACTCAAGGATTTGGATGAGCTGGGTGCTGAGCTTGATGAGATGAAGGAAGGGGATGTGTTATACACAGAAGGTATAGAAAATGTGTATTTTGAGATTGTTGATACAAAATCAAATAAAAAAGTTAGAAAATGATTTTTTCCAGTCGTAAGCGTAAAAAATAACCACTTCTGCCCAGTTTTTTATGCCCAGTACGAAGCTTTCAATCCTCCTTTTCCGAGGAATCCTTCTGAAACTAAGTATAACTCAGAGACCCTCAAGTGTTGCTAACTTTCAATCCTCCTTTTCCGAGGAATCCTTCTGAAACGTGAGATTTAAGGCATTGGTTTGGGATAAGAAAAGCTTTCAATCCTCCTTTTCCGAGGAATCCTTCTGAAACTTTTAACTCAAATTATCATAATCAATTAATTTACAACTTTCAATCCTCCTTTTCCGAGGAATCCTTCTGAAACAATTAAGAACGGAGTAAAATATATTTGTGAGATAGCTTTCAATCCTCCTTTTCCGAGGAATCCTTCTGAAACGCCACCCAGCCCGAGCTTGCGCCCGCCCACGAGGGTTTCAATCCTCCTTTTCCGAGGAATCCTTCTGAAACTTCTTTTGAATTTGTTCGAACCAGAGTTAAAAAGTAGTTTCAATCCTCCTTTTCCGAGGAATCCTTCTGAAACAGAGATAACAGAGAAGCTAAAAAGAGAGTTCTACTCGTTTCAATCCTCCTTTTCCGAGGAATCCTTCTGAAACAAAAGAAATGATTGAACTATACAGTATTTTTGAGCAGTTTCAATCCTCCTTTTCCGAGGAATCCTTCTGAAACCAAAGTATGCTATACCCATGCATAAATTAACTTTGGTTTCAATCCTCCTTTTCCGAGGAATCCTTCTGAAACGTGTTAATCTCGGATTGGTTGGGGAGATTGGGGAAGTGTTTCAATCCTCCTTTTCCGAGGAATC
>MTMG01000016.1 GCA_002010075.1 Methanomicrobia archaeon JdFR-19
ATTGAAAAAATGCCAAGAGATGAATTAAAAGAACTCCAGTCCAAGAGACTCAGATATCTCGTTGACTACGTATACAGAAACTCTCCATTCTACAGAAGAAGATTGAGAGATGCAGGAATACATCCCGAAGACATAAGTGGTATAGAAGACATCACAAAGTTACCATTCACAACCAAACAAGACCTCAGAGACAACTATCCCTTTGGACTTTTCTGTGTCCCGCTTGACCATGTGGTGAGATTTCATGCCTCCTCTGGAACCACAGGAAAGCCAACTTTGGTTGGATACACCAGTGATGACATCAAAGCTTGGACAACATCGCTCGCAAGAGCCCTCGTCTCGATTGGCTGTGGTAAGAGGGATATAGTGCAGGTAAGTTATGGGTATGGTTTATTTACAGGTGGTCTTGGTCTGCATTATGGAGCTGAGGAGATTGGAGCATCTGTATTACCAACGAGTGCTGGGAATACTGAGAGACAAATCGAACTGATGAAGGATCTCGGAACCACGACGATAGCATGTACACCATCCTACTTCCTCCATATGATAGAAGTGGCGAGAGAGATGGGCGTTGATATAAGAGAAACGACCCTTCGGAGAGGGGTATTCGGAGCAGAGCCCTGGTCTGAAGAGACAAGAGTAAGGATTGAGAATTTGACCGGCATAGATGCATTCGACATATATGGAACATCTGAGTTGTCAGGTCCCCTATTTACGGAGTGCGAGGAAAAGTGCGGGATACACATATGGGGAGATCTGTTCTATCCAGAGATCATCGACCCAGAGACAGGTGAGCAGGTAGGGGATGGAGAAAGAGGGGAGTTAGTTGTAACGACATTGAGGAAAGAAGCTATGCCCATTATAAGGTACAGAACAGGCGACATAACAGTTTTGGAAAGCGAGAAATGCGCATGCGGACGCACCCATCAAAGAATCATGAGAATACTTGGAAGAACAGATGACATGTTGATAGTGAGAGGAGTGAACGTATTCCCAAGTCAGATCGAAGAGGTGCTTATGAAGATGCATGAAGTTGGCGAGCACTTCCAGATCGTGCTTGACAGAAAGGGTGAGTTAGATGTGATGACAGTTCAGGTTGAAGTAACTCCTGAGGCATTCAGTGATCGCATAGGTGATTTGATGGAGCTAAGTGACAGAATAGCAACAAAACTCAGAACAATCCTTGGACTGAGTGTTGATGTTGAGCTTGTGGAGTACGGAACACTTCCGAGATCGATGGGTAAGGCTAAGAAAGTTATAGATAAAAGGAAACTGTGAGGGAGTAAAATATGGTAAAGAATGAAGTTTTGACCCAGATATCACTATTTGCAGAGAACAAGCCCGGGAGAATGTCAAAGGTGTTTGAGATTTTGAGGAATGCAGATGTTGACATCCTCGCATTCACTATTGCTGAGGCTGGAGCCTTTGGTGTTTTTCATCTAATAACGAGTGAACCAGATAGAGCATACAAAGCACTGTCTGATGCAGGTTTTACTGTGACAAAGACTTCGATGTTAGGGGTGGAACTCCTAAACCTCAAAGACAGTCTTTACACAGTCTCAAAGAAACTGGCTGAACATGGCATAAGTGTTGATTATGCGTACATGTCTCTTTCAAGCGATGGGAATCCTTATCTTGTGTTGAGGGTGAACGACATAGAAAGAGCTAAGATAGCACTTGAATAACAAAACAGGAATATTACTTACTAAATAGCTAAATAGCAATAGAACCAAATTAGTTATTATGAGAGTAGAACCAGAGTCAACGATGTTGTTGATAGTAGATATGCAGAACGATTTTTGCAAGCCAGACGGTGCCCTTTATTCTGAGCAGTCTCAATCGATAATACCATACATAAAGAAAGTACTGGATTGGGCAAGAGAGAGCAAGATGATGATTGCGTACTCTCAGGACTGGCATGAGCCAGATGACCCTCACTTCGATTATTGGCCCCCCCATTGTATTCAGGGTACGTGGGGGGCTGAGATTGTTGATGAATTGTCACCACTTGAAAATGAGCTTGTATTTAAAAAAGGAGCGTATTCTGTTTTTCTTGATACAGATATCGAACACCACCTTCGGGAATGCAGTATAAAGACGTTAATCATCTGTGGCACACTTGTGAATATCTGTGTCCTTCATACAACTGCAGATGCCCTTCAAAGATATTACAATACGGTCGTGCCGAAAGAGTGCGTCGCATCTTTAAATGAGTATGAGATGGAGTATGCTTTATATCATATTGGTAAGGTGCTAAAGGGAACGTTATGTTCGGTGGATGAGCTGGTATTTTGAGTTCAGGATTACTCCCCCATCAATTGAGCATAGATTTTCTCCTCAGAAGCATTCAAAGAAGAGAGCCATTGATGATTCAGGGATGCAGTTCCACCATACCTAGAATAGAATTTCGCCCCATAACTTTTATAATTTTAAAGGTGTTCTTTCTCAAGTTTATACATGATTGATAGGGATATTAAGTTGCAATGGATGACCAAAGTGATGCCAATGTGTGGTTGTTAGGGTTTTGAACTGGAAAGGGGGGCATTGGTAAATGGTGGATGAATCAAAAATATTCAATAAAGAGGATGATTTGAAGTTCGCTGTCATTGGAGCCGGAGGAGGAGGTCAAGCAACTGCTGCTCATCTTGCTTTAATGGGGTTTGAGGTTAATCTCTACAACAGAAGCAGAGAGAGAATCAAACACATTCAAAGAAAGAAAGGAATAGAAGTAACTGGCATAATCAATGCATTTGGAGAGTTGAACAAAGTTACCACAAATATAAAGGAAGCAATTGAGGATGCAGATATAATAATAGTAGTCGTCCCCGCATCGGGACATGAAGATGTAGCCAAGCTTTGTGCTCCTTATCTAAAAGACGGTCAACTCGTCGTTCTTACCCCGGGCCGTACATTTGGTGCATTGGAGTTTATCAATGTTGTAAGAAAAAATGGATCCAGTGCAGATATTATCATTGCTGAGACACAGACGATCATTTATACAAGCCGATGCAAGGAACATACAGAAGTGGAGATACTTGCTTTGAAAAAACGAGTTCCATTAGCAACCCTTCCTGCCACTCAGACAAACAACGTAGTTGAGATTATGAAGGACATTTATCCTCAATTTGTTCCAGCAACCAATGTACTAAAAACAAGTTTGGATAATATAGGGGCGATATTTCATCCAACACCAACGTTATTAAATGCAGGCTGGATAGAAACACCACAAACCAACTTTAAATACTATTATGAAGCCATTACTCCGACAGTTGCTAAATTTTTAGAAATTATAGATAAAGAAAGAATGGATGTAGCCGAAGCTTTGGGAATAGATGCATTGTCAGCAAAGGATTGGCTTTACGAGGCCTATGGAGTGAAGGGAGAGACGCTTTATGAAGCATTACAAAACAATGATAAATATCATACGATAGACGCCCCCATGACATTACAACATAGGTATATATTCGAAGATGTGCCCACAGGGTTAGTCCCCCTTGCCTCTTTGGGTGATATGCTCGGTGTACCAACACCAAATATCAAATTAATAATTCAATTGGCTTCAAGGCTTACCGGAATTGATTTTTGGAAAAACGGCAGAACAGTAGAAAAGTTGGGATTAAAAGGTTTGAGTGTGAACGACATAAAGAGGTTAGTTGATAATGGGGGGCTGTAAGAAGATGAAAAGAGGAAAAATCCTTGGGGCGGCAATAGGCAATTGCATTCATGTTGCAGGACTTATGAATTTTTTGGCGTTAGCCGAACAGGAAGGTTATACTACAGTATTTATAGGGTCCGCGGTACCGATTCAGAAGTTAGTACAATCAATTAAAGAGCAAGACCCAGACATCGTTGCAGTGAGTTATCGACTCACTGATGATGTCGCAAGAGAGTTATTCATTGAGTTGAAGCAGAAAATTCAACAGCACAATCTGCTCTCTAAAAAGTTCATTCTTGGTGGTACGCCCCCCGTTGTGGAAAGAGGTAAAGAGATAGGTATTTTTGATGCAACCTTCTCTGGAGCTGAAGCACTTGAAGATGTGGTTAGATATTTGAAGGGAACACAAAGAGTTTCAGAGGCTTCTGTGAAATATCCTCAAACACTTCCAGAATATATCGAATGGAAGTATCCCATGCCTTTGATAAGACACCATTTTGGACAACCGTCTTTAGAAGAGACCGTCAAAGGAGCGAAGGAAATAGCAGAATCAAAGGTACTGGACATCCTTTCAATAGCACCTGACCAAAATGCACAAGAGCATTTCTTCCATCCCGATGAAATGGATCCAAAGCTTGATGGTGCAGGCGGAGTACCCATAAGAAAGCCCGAAGATTTGGAGGCAATCTACTCTGCAACGAGATGTGGCAACTATCCACTTGTGAGATGCTATGCAGGGACACGTGATCTTGTAAAATGGGCTCAAATGTTAGTGGAGACAATAAACATAGCTTGGGGTGCTGTACCTTTATGCTGGTATAGTGAGTTGGATGGAAGATCAAAAAGACCTGTTTTAGATGCGATAAAAGAAAACCAAGAAGCAATCAGATGGTATGCCCAGCATGGCGTACCAGTGGAAGTGAATGAATCGCATCAATGGGCATTGAGAAATACTTCAGACACCATTGAGGTTGTTACAGCTTTTATTGCTGCATACAATGCAAAGAAATTGGGAGTCCGGCATTATGTTATGCAATATATGTTCAATACACCACCCGGAATTTCGCCAGAAATGGACTTAGCAAAAATGCTTGCGAAGGTTGATTTGATTGAAACATTACATGATGAGAGTTTTGTCTCTTATAGAATGGTAAGAACAGGTCTGGCAAGTCTCTCTCCAGACCCAGACATTGCAAAAGGTCAATTAGCTTACTCTCTTACGATTTCAATGGCACTCAAACCACACATTGTTCATGTTGTGGGGTACTCAGAGGGGGAGCATGCAGCCACAGCTAAAGAAATAATAGAGAGTTGCAAAATTGCTAAAGGTGTTATCCAGAACTGTCTTATTATGGGATTACCCGATATTGCGTCGAGTATAAATGTGAAAAGAAGAAAAGAAGAGTTGGTAAGAGAAGCCAGTGTTCTACTTGAAGCCATTAAAAAGATAGCTGGTGAGGATGTGAATGACCCTTGGACAGACCCCGGAACAATAAGTAGAAGTATTGAAATAGGGCTGTTGGATGCACCACATTTGAAAGGTAATAAATATGCTAGGGGTGAATTAACTACGAGAATTGTAGATGGAGCGTGTTATGCCGTTAATCCTGAAACCAATAAGATTTTAACAGAAGAAGAGAGGGTAGCCGAAATTCTGGAGAGGGTTTGAAAAGGTGAACAGAGCAATGGTGATGCTGTTAGTAAAATTTAAATATTGACATATAGACAGTGATTTTAAAGCTCTTGGGCTCTATGAGTTGAATGAGGGCTCTTGAGTTTGGGGAGGGGCTTCTTTGTGTTATTTAATCTCAATCTTCAAGAGTTTTCCACACAATGTAGAATCTCTGAATTGCCGTTATATGGCTTGCAATGCCAATAATGCCAATCGTCCATCCCAGTATGTACATTCCCATCACTGGATGGGGATAGATTCCATTCAACAATATGCCTATGATGATGACCACAAGTCTGTCAGTCCTGCCCATAATTCCTTTGTACAGTCTCTCAAACATCACAGCCTGTGCTTGGGTACCCATGTAGCTTGTCAATAACACGCCAGTTATTGCAACAACACCAATCCACAGTGGAGTATATCCACCGAGAATAATTCCACATAGGATGAATACATCTGCATATCTATCAACAACATGGTCAAGAAAGTCCCCTTTTTTACTCTCACATTGCATATGTCGTGCGATTGCACCATCGAGGGCATCAGACAAACCTGAGAGTACGAGAAACACCAGTCCTGCCCACAACATGTCTGCATACAATGATACCCCACTTAAAAATGCGAAAATCAGCGATATGGTCGTCAGCATATTTGCTCTAATACCAAATCTTACAATAAAAGAAGCACTTCTTGCGATGATATCTCCTGTCCTTGCCCTTATAACTTCATCAAGAGTCATTTTTATCCATCTCTCTTATGGCTTCAAAGGGACATATCTGGGCGCACACACCACACCCATTACATAAATTGTTTATTTTTGCTTTATTGTCATGGAATTCTATGGCAGGGCATTGCAGTTCAAGACATTTTTTACATCCTTTACATCCTTCTACTATGTAATCTCTCTTATCCCTCTTCGAAACCCTCAACATTATACACTCTCTCTTTGCGAGTATCACAGACAACCCCTCATGTTCTCTCGCCCTCTTCAGAGCATTTATGGATGTATCAACATCGTATGGGTCTATCACCTCAACATATGTGGCACCACACACTTTTGCAATTTCCGTCAAATCAAGTAGAAATGTCCTCTCGTGTCTCGCGCTCAATCCGATCCCGGGGTGTGGTTGATGTCCCGTCATAGCTGTTGTTGAATTGTCCAAGATTACAACTGTAATGTTAGCTTTGTTGTATGCTGCGTTAATCAATCCTGGAATGCCTGTGTGTATGAATGTAGAATCGCCAATCGTACAACATACCTCCCTTTCCCCTGCATGATACATCCCAGAACCTATCGTTATGCTTGCCCCCATGCAAAGTGTGGTATCAACTGTGTCCATCGATATACCAAGGGTATAACATCCTATGTCACTTGGAAAGATAGCATCACCGCCAAATGCGACCTTCATTTCATAGAAAGTTGCTCTATGAGGACATCCTGCACACATGACGGGAACTCTCTTTGGTAGTTTCCATGCACTCTCTTCATGTGAGAGAGGCGAGAAAGAGGTGGAGGGTGGTGGATTACTTTCGTTATTGTTTTTGTTCTCCTCCCTGACCCAATGTCTTATCACACTCTCGGTTATATTGGCATTTAGTTCTCCACATTTTGGAATGGAATTCGAGGACAATTTACCATATACGGGCGTATCGATACCAAATTTTGCTTTTACTTGCATAATCATCTCTTCAACAACGGGTTCAAGTTCCTCAACAACCAATACCTTTGAGCATTCCTCAAGAAATTCCTTTATTATCTCTTCCCCAATAGGGTACCCTCGGACATGGAGGATTGTAGGCGAAACACCTAAGTTATTACATGCCTCTGTTGTGTAGAGTCTTGCAACTCCAGATGATGCGATTCCTATTGTGTCCTTCCATTCTATAAATGAATGTCCCGTTCCTTCCCTCATTAGCGCACCGTACTTCTTTTCAAGCTTCTGATGAGCTTTTCTTGCATTGGCAGGAACCATGACAAATCTTTTAGGGTCTTTTATAAATTTTCCTTTTTTGATTGATTTCCTCTTATTTTTTATGATTATCGTCTGTTTTGCATGGGATACTCGTGTACTTGTTCTCAAGACAACTGGCAATTCTGTTTTTTCTGAGAAATCAAATCCTTCAAGCGTGAGTTCGTAGCATTCCTGCGGGCATGATGGCTCAAGACATGGTACTTTGGCGAATGTTGTGTATCTTCTTGTATCTTGTTCGTTCTGGGATGAGTGACATCCCGGGTCATCAGCCACCACAGCTATCAAACCACCTCTTACTCCTGTGTATCCGAGCGTCATGAATGGGTCTGCACATGCATTCAGTCCAACATGTTTCATGGTTGCGGTAGCCCTGACGCCGCACCATGATGCCCCGATTGCAACCTCGAGCGCAACCTTTTCGTTGACAGACCATTCTATGTGCATATCTGAAGACATCTTTGCCAGAGTTTCTATAATCTCAGAGGATGGAGTTCCTGGATATCCTGCAACCACTCCTACACCCGCTTCCATCAATGCCTGAGCAATAGCCTCGTTTCCAAGTGCGTAAACCCACATCGTTCTCACCTAAGTACTCCAGTTATCGACTCTTTTTTGAGATTGAATACCTCCACCTCTCTCCCATACATTCTGATGGATACACTACATTTCTGTTTTATCTTTCCTATTTTAGATGCAGACAATCCACTTCTTTCAAATATCGAAATAACCTCTTCTGTGTTTTGAGAAGATGCGGTAACAATGAATCCAGTTGAGGGATGTATTAACAACCATTGGGATAGAGGTATTTCGTCAGGCTTTGGTATTTGCTCTATATCCACCACAGCCCCAACTCCACTCGCTTCACATAACATCCCAAGCGTCCCGATGATACCTGGGTTGCTTATATCTTTTCCAGATCTAACAATCCTTCTCTCCCCGAGATTTTTCATAGAATCGTACATTCTCTCTATTTCATCTGGATTTTTTCTGCTTATTCCTTCCCAACTGTATGGAGAAGTTGGACCCAGTTTCCCATCGAGGTCGTAAGCTGCTATCACATCATCTCCCGCGAGTGCAGTGTTGCTCTTTATCTCGCATCCTCTCTTCACTCTCCCAAGCACAGCAACCGACAACGAACTGTAAGGAGTATCTGGATGTGTATGTCCTCCAACCATACTGACATTGAATTTCTAACATGCCTCCCTCATACCTCTTGCTATCTCTTTTCTGGTTTCACTGTCTCCGGCAGACACAACATTCACCATGGCAATCACGCTCCCCCCCATTGCAGCGATATCATTTACATTCACGATTACAGATGCGTATCCCGCCCACCATGGATTTCTCATTAGTCTGTTCCATATTCCATCTGTAGCCAGCAAGAGATAGTGGTCTCCTTGGACATCTATGATTGCTGCATCGTCCCCAAATCCAGATATACCGAGCGTTGAGACAAATTCTCCTATTGCCCTTTTTCTTTTTACTCCAATAAAGTTCCTTATTCGTTTTGCAATCTCCCAGCATTCATAACTCATTTACAGAGCCTTTAAAACCTACTAACTTATATAAGTAAGGCAATAGGTTGGAACATGTTCGAGATAGATGGCGGGATATGTGCTGTGGAAGGGGTTGAGGCAAGTGGCGTAAAGGAAGAGGGTAGTGGACTTGCCCTTATAAGGGCAAGAGGATTGTGTACTGGAATGTTCACAAAAAATAGATTTATGGCTCCCCCTCTAATTGTGTGCAAGGAGAAGCTGGGTAAAACTGGGGGAAAGTTTTCAGGAATCGTGATATCAAGCGGAAATGCAAACTCGTACACTGGTTCAGAGGGGATTGAGGATGCAAGGGAGATGGCAAGGTTTGCTGCCGAGTGCATGGGAATACCAGAGGATGAGACACTTGTTTCCTCGACCGGCATAATAGGAAGAAGACTTGACATGAAACTCATAAAGAGGCAGATTGAGAAAGTGGCACAAACTCTTGAACATGGTAAGGAAGGCGCACATAGAGCTGCAGAAGCAATATTGACAACAGACCGGGAGAAAAAAGAGGTTGCAGTCGAGGTTGGCGAGGGAAAAAACAGAGTCGTGGTTGGTGGGATGGCAAAGGGCGCTGGTATGGTATATCCAAATATGGCAACCATGCTTGCTTTCATCTTCACAGACGCTCCATTATCGCCCTCTACTTTGAAAGAGTGCCTAAAACAGTCCGTTGACAAATCGTTTCATATGCTGACAATAGATGGTGATATGAGCACAAACGACATGGTTCTGCTCACTACAGTTTCCAACCGCAGAGAGGATATACCACAGGTCAAAGAGAACTTCACAAAAGGGCTGGAATACGTGTGCGTAGAGCTTGCTAAAATGATGGCAAAAGGTGCCGAGGGTGCAACAACACTGATAACGGTTGAGGTGAGAGGCGCATCTTCTCTAGAGGATGCGAGAAAGTCTGCAAGAACAATAGCGAATTCCACTCTTCTGAAGACAGCTGTGTACGGTAGAGACCCAAATTGGGGGAGAATCGTGGCTGCCCTTGGTTATAGTGGAGCTAGAGCATCACCTGATACACTCTCAATTGCGATTGCAGACGTGTGGGTTGTGAAGAGTGGAGAAATACAGAATTTTGATTACGAAGAATTGAAGAAGAAGATGGACTGTGATGAGGTCAAAATCACAGTGGATTTGGGGTGTGGAAAATACTCTGCTGTTGCATGGGGCTGTGATCTTTCAGAGGAGTATGTACGGATAAATTCAGAATTTTCAACTTGAAAATTTTTTATTTATCAGTTTTTTATTCATTTCCTCTACTATTTTGGGTTCAAGCTCCCTTCTGAAATAGTCTATTCTTGCAGCTTTGGATATGAGAGATGCCAATACTCTCGCTCTCTTTCCCCTCTCTTTTTTGGTACCAAGTGCTGGATGAGTGTATATCACTCCATGCTTTGGAGAAGGTGCTTTTCCTCTGAGATGTCTGAAAAGAGCCCCCCTCGAGCCAAGAACCTGAATTCTGCTTGATGGCATCATTGCCAGTTTTCTCAACCCTCCAGCCTCTCTTATGAGCCGAGCAGCTATCAAGGGTGTTGCAACCTCATACAAATTTGGTGCAACTTTTTTAACCTCGTTACTAACCTTTTCAATCATCTTCTCTCTTGTATAATGTAAAACTTCTCTTGCACTTTCCAAATCTTTGTTCTCCAACCCGATTTCTTCCCATTCAGATATTCTTTCCGAAATGAGATTCATACACTTTGTGAGGTCATCCAGTGTTTCAATTGCTTGCACTATTTTTTCATCTCTCTCAACGTTTTCTATCTTCCTCCTGACTACCTCGTGCATTACTTTGCTCAAAAGCGCATAGTAGTCTGTTTCATCCCAGAACTTAAGAGCAACCTCCTTTGGCGAGACATACGCATAATTCGGCTCAACTTTCATACAATGCTCTACCAAATCATCGAAATTACGGATAATTTTAATCGGCCTCAACGATTTATCGAGCACACCAAACCATAACCAGATCATGTTTCTCCCTCACAATGTTAAATCGAGTAATTCGCCGTCCACAACCACAGTCGGATTTGTTATCACACCATCCAGATGAATCGGTACATCAACCTCCCCACCAAACGATGCCGAGTTTCCAAGAGCCAGGTGTACTGTCCCAGCAACCTTTTCATCCTCCAGCACATTCCCAATCAGCCTCGCCTTTGGATTCGTCCCTATACCAAACTCTGCAATGTTCCTCGCAAGCTATCCAATCTCATCTAACATCGAGTTCAATTTGGAACTGCCTTCTCCCTCTATCTCTACGACACACCTGTCCCTTATTTCCATTCTCAAAGTACCATCCAATTTCCCAATCCCAGCCATAGAGCCATCCACAACCACCACTCCCTCTGCGTTTTTCGGGCTCACGTACACCTCTCCAGCTGGTAAGTTCGTAATACATCCTTTCTCCCTACAAATCCCTCTATCTGCGTGCCATCTTCTTCCCTTCACATCGAGTTCGACATCCGTCCCGAGCGGTGTTGTAATATGTATGCTCTCTGCTCCTTTGAGTCTCTCCTTCAAAATCTCACAAGTTCTGTTTACCATCTCATAGTTTGCCGTCAGACCACCTTGAATGAGCATGTCTGGTGTGATGCCAGGCATGCTTGCAATTCTCGCGCCATGCTTGTTTGCCTCTCTTCTTGCGTTCGTGTGAGTTAATGATTTTGATGTTGGGACGAGCACGACATCCACTCTTTTCATCGCCTCTCTCACAAAGGAGGGCGGCTCCTCTCCATTTACTTTTCTTGCCCTTATTCTCAAGAGTCCAACTTCACTACCTCTTTTCAATGCACCAGAGAAAAGTGCTTCTTCGATTACTCTTGGAGTCATGTTATCTGATACTATCAAACAGCTCTCATTTGGTGATAGATGCATACATACATCCAATATAACATCTACTCCAATCATATCACTGTATGTGTTATCATAACCTTAAAAAGAGTGGTGTTATAAGTATAGATTATGTTGCTTGTGGATGGGGTAGCAAAAGAGTATAGAAAGAACTCAAAGGTTGTTAGAGCACTGGACCGTGTGAGTTTTAAGGTCGAGAATGGGGAGGTAGTGGGCATAATTGGTACAAGTGGAGGGGGGAAGTCCACTCTTCTGAGGATTCTGGCTGGCATAGAGCCGTTCGATGAAGGGATGATAGACTTGGACGGGAGAATGATAACACCGTTTTCATCAGAAGACGAGTTCAAATGGCTTCAGCTTGCAACTGGCATATATCTACAGCGTTCGTTCAGTATAGAAAGTGAGAGTGCCCTTGAAAATGTGATGAGAAGATTGTATGCAAACAGATACGGTTATGAATCTCTTCCCCCTAAACATAGTAAGGAGTACTCCGAACTCTCAAAAGAGGCTGAGAGATATCTTGAGATGGTGGGACTTTCTCACAAGAAGAATCACATAGCTCTTTTGTTGAGTAGTGGTGAGAAACAGAGACTGATACTTGCCAGACTTCTTGCAAAGAGACCTAGACTTCTACTTCTTGATGAGCCAGCAACTATGGCATGTCCGAGAACAAAACAAGAAGTTCTTGATACAATACTTTCTGTGAGGGAGGAATTGGATATACCCATACTCATAGTTTCTCATCTTCCAGAGGTTGTGAATTATGTTGCTGATAGAGTGTTGTGGCTTGAGAGTGGTAGAATAAGGGAGAAAGGAAGACCGAAAGATGTGATAGAAGTGTTTTTGAAAATGATGCCAGAGCCCACCCCCCAAACATCACCAAAAACAGATGAAAAGAAGTTGATTGCAACCAATCTGACAAAGCGTTATAGTCTGATAACAGGAGAAACATTCGCCTTGAACGATTTGAGTGTTGAGATAACCACGGGTGAGATTTTAGGGGTGGTTGGAAACAGCGGTGGTGGGAAAACAACATTTGTTGAGATGCTTGCAGGAGTCCTACAGCCCGATGGAGGAAATGTGAAGTTCAATCTGGATGGAAAATGGGTTGAACTGTCAACGTACTCGAGGGAGAGAATGGAGGCAAGAAGAAGGATAGGTATTATGTATCAGGAATTTACGCTCTCCCCCCATTCAACTCTGCTCTCTCAGATATCTCAGAGGCTTGGAATAAAAGGAGATGTCGAAAGAGTGAGACAAAGAGCGAGAGAGATGGGAATATCCGATGTATTGCTTGATAGACTGTACTTGATAGCAGATATGAAGCCCGAACATGCAAGTGAGATGCTTAGGGAACTTGAGCCAGACATAATAGCTAAATTGTTCCCGAGTGTTCCTAAAGAGGAAGCAAGGCGTACAGCTGAGCCAGTATTCAAAGCTCTTGGACTTGATCCAAGGCTCATGGACACCACAGGAGACCAACTTTCTGTTGGTGAAGGTGTGAGGGCTATGCTTGCGATTGTTCTCTCTTCACACCCTGAGTTACTGATACTAGATGAGCCATTTGGAGACATAGACCCGATAACTCTTATGGATGTTGCAAATCATCTGAAGAATGTGAACAGAGAGTTTGGGACATCTATTGTTATTGTAAGCCATCATATGCATTTCATGAAGGAGGTTGCACACAGAGTTATGTGGATTGAAAATGGACAAATCAAAGCGATAGGCAATCCAGATGAGGTATGCAGAACATTCGTTAAAAACAGTGGTGCAAAATATCTCGAGACGTTTGAAGCATGAAGGTATGAAAAGCTGGTACATCTTGGGAGACATAATAATAGTGAAGTCGAGCAATCTGTCAGATGTAAGGGAGATTGCGGTAGAGTTGTTGAGAGATAATCCAAGATGCAGATGTGTTGTGCTTGATAGAGGAATAAAGGGTGTCCAGAGAGTCCCAAATAGGCAGGTGGTATATCCAGAGGATGCATCTCCTGTTACGGTTCATAAAGAGAACGGAGTGATGTATGAGATTGATGTGTGTAAGTTGATGTTCTCAAAGGGAAACCTAAGTGAGAGAATAAGGATGGGGATGGTTGGAAAGGATGAGATAGTAATTGATATGTTTGCAGGAATAGGCCAACTCTCGTTGCCATGTGCCAAGTGGGCGCACCCAAAGAAGATTTACGCAATTGAAATAAATCCAATTGCATATCGTTATCTTGTCAGAAATGTGAAGCTGAACAAACTCGACAACGTCATTCCTGTTTTGGGTGATTCTCTTCGTGTAGACATCCTTGAAGAGGCTGACAGGGTTTTTATGGGGTTGATAGGAGACCCGGGCGAGATCGGAGAACGTGTGATATATATAAGAAAGGCTATAAGGTTTTTAGGCGGTAATGGCATTCTGCACTATCATGAGAGTGTGCCTACAAAAATAAGGGAACGACCACTCAAATATCTTGAAAGGGCAGCCATCCTTGAGAAGGTCTCGATAGTTCCGTTATCGATTAGGAGAGTAAAGAAGTTTGCTCCAGGGGTTGAGCATGTTGTTGTGGATGTAAAAGTTGAGAAATTAAAACATCAAAAATGACTAATAGATACATTTAAATAGTATGAAATTTACTTACATATATAAGTTTAGGTGCAATCAAGAAATTTAATAATGGACAAATAAATTTGTTTAGTGGTTTTATGAGGCGTTTGGGGGTTGTACTTCATTGCTCTGGACAAAGGAACTTAATAGTCAGACTTGAAGGGAGCAAGCTACCATCGATAGGGAGTGAGATAATAACGAGAGAGAATAAAAAACTTGGCTCCGTGGTTGACATATTTGGGCCCGTTAGCAGGCCGTATGTTGCAGTTAAGCTCAGGAAAAAGATTGACCCCCTTACCCTCGTAGGAAAGAGAGTGTATATGAGGTGAGATGCTCATGGAGAAAGAGACTGAAAAACAAGAGTTTGAGGTTGCGAAGGTAGTGGAGCTTAAGAGAGAAAAAGAGAAAGAAAAAGAGGAGAAGAAAGAGGTAGAGGAAGCCATAGTAGAATGTCCTGAGTGTGGTAGTCGTATTCTTTCTCATGATTATGAGAGAGCTGAGCTTGTCTGTAATAAATGCGGGCTTGTGATTGAAGCTAACTTTATTGATCAAGGTCCAGAGTGGAGAGCATTTGACAGCGAGCAGAAAACAAAGCGTTCAAGGGTTGGCGCACCAATGACTTCCACAATTCATGACAAGGGTCTATCCACAATGATAGATTGGAGAAATCGCGATTCTTATGGTAAGTCCATTTCCTCAAAGCAGAGAGCCCAGTTGTACAGGCTTAGAAAGTGGCAGAGAAGGATAAGAGTCAGCAATGCAACCGAACGCAATCTTGCTTTCGCTTTGTCTGAGATGAATAGGATGGCATCTGCCCTTGGACTTCCAAGAAATGTTCGCGAGACTGCATCCAGAATATATAGCAAAGCTGTAAAGAAAAATCTGATCAGAGGGAGAAGCATCGAGGGGGTTGCAGCAGCTGCACTTTATGCATCTTGTAGACAGTGGAGCGTTCCAAGGACACTTGACGAAATCGCAGAGGTATCGAGAGTTTCAAGGAAGGAAATAGGAAGAACATATCGCTTTGTTGCGAGGGAATTGGGTCTCAAACTTCAGCCAACCTCACCAATTGATTATGTTCCAAGATTCTGCTCTGGGCTCGGTCTGAGAGGCGATGTTCAGGCAAAGGCAATAGAGATTCTAAGACAAGCTGGGGAGAAAGAATTGACAAGTGGTAGGGGTCCGACAGGAGTCGCTGCAGCCGCCATATACATATCCTCCATATTGTGTGGTGATAGGAGAACACAGAGGCAGGTTGCTGAGGTTGCTGGTGTGACCGAGGTCACAATAAGAAACCGTTATAAAGAGTTGGCAGAACAGCTTGACATAGAGGTCATGCTCTGATGGAGTATCTTTTGTATCTGGGAATAGGGTTCTTGGTGGGACTTACAGGTGCAGTAGCTCCGGGACCCATGCTCATTGCCACCATAGAAGGCTCTCTCAAAGAAGGTTTGAGTGCTGGACCAAAGGCAGTTCTTGGGCATGGTACGATTGAGATTGGAATATTCGTTCTGATAGTTTTTGGTTTATACACACTTGTCGATAGATGGATACATGTGGTCGGCATAATCGGCGGTACGATTATGATCATATTTGGTTTTACAATGCTCAAGAAGACTTATGTTGAGAATAAAACAACGTTTGGGAATATGGTGATTGCTGGAGCTTTGACATCTGCTTTGAACCCGTATTTTTGGATATGGTGGCTTACAGCGGGGTTTGCAATGTTGTCTCTTGGTCTTCCAAGTTTGTATGGTGCAACGATTCTCATGGTTGGGCATCTTGTCGCAGATTTTGGATGGTATGGTGGCATCTCTTTGATGGTTGCAAAAACAAGAAGATTTCTTAGATACGATATCTACACACTGGTGTTGAGGGGATGTGGAGCATTTTTGATTATCTTTGGTCTGTGGTTTGTTTTTGGTAATTTGGGGGGATTTGTATGAAGATACTAACTATAACGTCTGATATGGGGGATTTGTATTCTTCTCTTTTAAAGGGCATAGTCTTGGGCATCACAGACGACGTTCAGATACTCGACATCACAAACTCTATACCGAGGTGGGCAAAGAGAGCAGGTGCTTTATGTTTGTTATCCGCTCTTAATCATTTCCCCTACTCAGTCCATCTTGGAGTGGTGGGACCCCTTTCCCAAAGCAAGAGAGTTTTGTGCATCAGAACTGAAAAAGGTTTAGTTGTGGGCCCAGACAACGGTCTCCTTATTCCCTTGCTTTCTGTTTGTGGGGGAGAGATTTATGAGATTAAGATTGATAGAGATATGGTGGATTGTAGAGGGGGGTGTAGTGGCGTCGAATATGGTGTTGGAGCAGGCGTGGTGTTATCTGAAGATTTTGAGACTCTGATTTCTGAAGGGATTGCCAATCCTACTGCATCGTTTGAATGGATGGACTTTGGAGAGCCGAGGTTGGAAAAGGATGGAATGTGGGCTGAGGTGATATATGTTGATTGTTTTGGCAATTTGATTCTTAACATTCCAAATGAACGTTTTGGACTTCCAGGGTCCTTCTGTGTGAATGACTTTTAGATTAAGTCTACTTCACACCCTACCTACGTTCCCGGCTCGCTAACAGCATACAAAGGCTCTCTTGGATTTTGGGAGATAGCACTCGGCATGGGAGATGCATCTAAGTTTTTGGATATTAGGGTGGGAGACATAGTCTTTCTTAATTTCAGTGGAGAAAATGTCGCATTCCGGTGAATATCATGGCAATGCCATATTTGTCAGCTGTTTCAATCACCTCTCTGTCTCTTATCGAGCCTCCGGGAGAAATAATATATTGAATCCAACCCTTTGCTGATTCCTCTATGCTGTCTGGAAATGGAAAGAATGCGTCGGATGAAAGAACGCACTCAGAAAGTATCTTCTTTGCAAAATCCTCAAAACTACCATTGCCATCCCATTCCCTTCTGAGATTCTCGATTGCCTTTAAAATGGCAAGTTTCTTGATTGCATCGACTCTATTTGGTTGCCCCCCTCCAACTGAGAGGAGTGAGAATCCCTGAGTCCATTCCCTTGCAATCACAACCGCATTCGATTTCACATGCTTACAAGCAATCCAAGAAAATTTTGCAAGTCCCATCTTCTCTTTAGGAAACTCTTTCTTCGTAACAGTCTTCCATTCATTTGTGAGGGCAAGATCTCTTGTCTGTCTGAGAACTCCTCCAAGTATGAATCTGTACACATGGTTAATCGTTCTCTTCCTCCAATCCCCATGAAGTTCGAGCAACATTATCCTTTTTTTCTCTTTCAATACCGATAAGGCATCATCATCAAAAGAGGGGGCGAGAATCCCCTCAACAAATTTATCCTTCAAGTAGATGGCAGAGTCTCTGTCAAATGGAGTGTTCGTACATATGATGCTACCAAAAGCAGATATTGGATCTCCCTCCCATGCTGCTTTGAGCGTATCTTTGAGCGATGAACCGGTTGCAAGTCCACATGGGTTCGTATGCTTCATAATCGCCACCACCACATCATCAAAGTGAGAGTACACATCTTTCACACATTCAAGAGCACTATCAAAATCGAGCACGTTTGTGTATGATAGCTGTTTTCCATGGAGTTGGATTGCATGTGAGAGAGTCACTTCGGCTTGAGTAGGGTCAAAGAACACTTCTCCAATCTGGTGGTAGTTCTCACCATATCTGAGCATTCTGCCATTTCTGAATTCCATTCTCACAACTCTCTCACCGAGGAGTTTCATTGATAGGTACTCATCTATTCTTGAATCGTAGTCTGCAGTTGTTCTGAATCCCTTCACAGCAAGTCTCTTCCGTGTCTCAAGCGAAACCTTTCCATCCCTTCTTAACTCTTCCATTACACATTTGTAATCATCTGGGTCTGTGAGGAGAATCACATCACGAAAGTTCTTTGCAGCAGCCCTTATGAGGGCAACCCCACCAATGTCTATGTTCTCAATTGCTTCGTCAAGCTCAGCCCCCCTCTTCACAGTCTCTTCAAACGGATACAGATTCACACAAACAAGGTCTATTGGTTTTATACCTTCTCTACCCGCCTCGCCCATGTGCTTGTCTCTGACAGCCAAGATTCCACCGTGTATGAGGGGATGAAGTGTTTTTACCCTCCCTTCCAACATTTCGGGGTATGATGTGTATTCTGAAATGTGGATGAAAGGTATCCCCTCCTTTTCAAGAAGGTGTGCAGTTCCACCTGTTGATATTATTTCCACATTCATTCGAGAAAGAAACGATGCCAGCTCAACTATGCCACGTTTATCAGAAACACTGAGAAGTGCCCTCCTCGGCGTGACCAAGTATTATCACCCTTCTTTTTTAGAAGGAAGGTATAGATAAATATTGTTATTCACACTCTAACCACGCAATACATAAGCATTATCGCCACTCGATTTCAGCACCACGATTTCTTGCGGTTGTGAGAATTACTCTCCCCCCTCCCTTTTCAGATAGAAAACGCTCTGCCTCCCTTTTCACACTTTTTCCCTCTCCATCACACACCCCTATGAGTGTAGGTCCAAAAGAACTCATTCCAACTCCATGTGCCCCCGCTCCCCTCATAACCTCCATCAATTCTCTAACAGAAGGATGTTGAAGATTCACCTCAACTTTCTTGAATCCAATGGTTTGAAGCAAGTTCAACGCCTCCCCAAACTCCACAATATCTTCTTCAATCACGGCAGGAAGCATCTTCATCAGAATAGTCCTACACACTTTTCCAATTTCAGCCTCATCAATTGGACAGAATTCTTTGAATATGTCTATCTCGTGTGAGGATGAGGCACCTTTGAATTCTGGAATGGCAACCACGATCTCCCATGATGGAAACTCATAGCGGGCAATGATGGGAGGGGGAGGTACTTTACTTGCAGATGATGGTTTGAAACCTCGTTTGTCTGTAAATTTGTGTCCCCCATCTACTATGAAGCCCCCATACTCAAACGCAGCAACACCTATCCCAGATGTCCCACCTCTCTCGACGAGTTCTGCCAGCTCCCTAACCGAAAGGCTCAGACCATAGAGTTCAGAAAAAGCCAGAGCTGCTGAGAGATCGCATTGAGTCCCCCATCCAAGACCCACGTGGGACGGATATGTTGAGAGGACTTTGAAATGGATGGGATGGTGTTGAGAATCGTATCCCATCTTTTCATGTACTTTTCTCACAGCTTTTCTCAATCTTTCCAGTGTCTCTTCTGCCCCTTCATCAGCAATATCTGAATTTGCCAGAATTTCTATGCAAGGCTCTTCAAGTGTTAGTCCAACACCACCATCAACTCTACCAAGTGACGCATTCATGTCTATCAAGGTTATATGTATCCTTGAACATGAACGTACTCTAAGCATTGTTGATAGAATCTCGCTAACTTTTAATATTTCTTTGCTTTGCATAGTTTAGATGGATGATATACTACGTTTAATACATGAGCTGAATGTTCCCCTTCCAGTTAGGGTATGTATTGCGACAGATGGCTCCCTCACTCATCTCCTCGAGGTCTTCTTTGGCGATGAGGTTAGAGTGGAGGCAGTAGAACAAGAGGTAATAAAAGCGGATGAGAAGATCGCAACCCTTCTCAACATGGAAAAAGGAGGTCTCGTGAACTGGAGAAGGGTTCTACTGGTTGTTAAAAATCAGCCATTGGTCTCTGCCCTCTCTCTTTCTGTTCTTGATAGAATGCCCCCCATGTTGAGGAGAGATATTTAGGGGGCTGAGCGTCCGATAGGAAAGCTGATGAAAGAACACAACATAGAAAGCAGGAGAGAGATTATTAAGGTTGAGATGGTTGAAGATTTATCATCAAAAGACCCTTTCTTCAATTGTGCAGGGGTTGTGAGAGAGTACTTCATAATACACAATTCTCTGCCCATGATGTGGATAAGAGAGGACTTTCCAATTGATGACAGGTGGGAGATTATCTAAACAACTAAATCTCAAAACGAACCATTTCACCAGATATCAGCCAAATAGATATTTCTGAAGGTCTTTTCCAAGTTTTCCAATTGCATCTGCTCTACACTGTCTGCAGTGTTTCATTTCTTTGACATATTTCGAACATTCTTTCTGAATCCTCTCTTTCTCTTCAGGTGTGGGGGGGCGAATGTGTGAGAGTTTGTACTGCGGTATTAGTGGGATGATATTATGCATATATGCGCCCATATCTGCTATTTTCTTTGCAATCTCGATAACATGGGAATCGTTGATGGTTGGTATCAAAACTGTATTCACCTTTACAATCATCTTTTTTTGGACAGCCTCTTCAAGTCCTTTGAGTTGGTTATTGATGAGAATCTTCACTCCCTCAATGTCTCGGTATTTTTTGCCTTGGTAAAATACCCACGAATATATTTTGGATGCTATTTCTTGGTCAATGGCGTTTATCGTGATGGTTACGTTTCTCACGTCAAGCCCGTTCAATTCGTCAATCTTTTCAGGGAGCAACAGCCCGTTGGTACTCACGCAGAATAGTAATTTTGAAAACTCTTTTTTTAGAAGCCGGAATGTTTCAAATGTCTGGTCATTGAACAAAGGCTCACCCGGACCGGCAATCCCCACCACTTTGATGTTGGGAAACCTCTTTACAACTTCCCTCACCCTCTCAATTGCCTCTTCAGGTGTGATAACACGGCTTGTAACACCCGGTCTACTCTCATTCACACAATCGAACTTTCTCACACAGTAATTGCACTGTATGTTGCAATTTGGAGCAACTGGAAGGTGAATTCTTCCAAATATGTGGCACGCCTCTTCTGAAAAACAAGGGTGTTCTTGTATTCGTCTCAACTGAGCAGGGTCGAAAGGTATCTTTTTACCTTCAACCTTTACTGTTGGATATTCTTTGTCTTTTTCATTTCTATTTCCGTCCAACTAAGACCCCATCCTTCTATACATTTCTTATTTTAATTTTGTGGGTTAACTGGACAAAAGAGTGACTTATCTTTGGAAAGTTTGGAGAGATTTACTACGAATGCTGATGCAGAGATTGTATCTCCCAGTCCAACAGTTGCAACTGGATTATCGACAACTTTGGTTGGAACAATCACACAATAGAAATCCTCCCCCTCAACAATCCCCTCCATTACTGTCTCACATCCTTCGTATCTTGTTAGAAATTCGAGCAAATAATCGATGTCATTGTAAACGGGAACATGGAGACCGAGAAGAGCATCCTCTCTCGATTTTACATCTCCCTTCATAGCTCTTGATGCCGTTAGTGCAGATGCAAATAATAGTGCATCTCTCTCCACTTCAGCCCCTTCAACTCCGTCTTCCTTTGAGCGGATACATATATAATGCCCAAGAGCATGCAAATGGACTCTTTCAAGTTCAAGCTCTTGGAATAGCCTCTTTGTACCTTCAAATAAATTTTCTGTTCTCTCCCTTTTGATGATTCTTGATGCAATTTCTTCGTGTCCGAGAACATTGAGAGCATTTGCAACTTCCACCGCATCGAGCCCGAGACTGTGTACGTTCAGTTTTACTATCTCTCTGAGGATCGTCTCTCTAATCTCCCTATCCTGAATAGATGTGAATTCGACGTGCACCTTCGCATTGGGTGAGACCTCTCTCAATCTTTTTATGACCTCCACAGAGTTTCTTACGTAGTGATGGTATGTGGTACCATCCTCATATTCCTTTTTTATCATCTGGTATCCTGAGAGTATTGCACCATCAATATGGGCGCATATGTTGTGTATCCTGTTCAATAACTCATTTTTCATTTCAATCCTGATCCATGGTGGTCTGAATGACAATATCAGCCGATTATCTCTGGGGCATACTATTCTTTTATCTCCAACGGTTATATTCATCCCTTTCCTATACTCAAGAATCCAGTTTGTCTTTCCTTTTCCCTTTTCACAAGCTTCGGTGGGTGGGACGAGAATTGGTTTTCCATTTTTTATTACTGGGCAGAAAACGTTGTCTCTTTCTATGAGCTCTGCAATTTCTGGAGAGAGCCAAGGGATGTATGCTATCACATTTCTTATATCCAGTCTTGAAAGCAGATGAGTTATTATGCCAGCTTGCCCCCCTAACCTCTTTTCATCAAATCCCACGTTCTCTCTCAACCATCCATCTATTTCCATGGCATACACTGGTACTTCAGCAGCCTTTCCGCCTTCAATAGATATCATCAGCCTTGCTATGAGATCGAGTGGTGTGTCTATTCTTCTTGGATATTCAGTCATTCGTCTTATCAATTCACGAGAATCGACCATATCAACAAGTCTTTGAACATCCTCCTCAGAAAGAAACCTGATTAAGTCTATATTTGCGTTGTATGCAACAAAAACTCCATCTACATTTTCAAGCTCTTTAATAGCATCCTTTACAGCTTCCTCATAAAGTTCTTCCCACATGTCATATCCCCACAAATTCTATTGCTTTGTATGCACATGTATCAACACACGCAGTACATAATATCCTCTCTGGGCCGAATCTTCTGCATCTCTTTATATCCACATCAACAACCACCCCATTCTTCACTCTTATTATCACTTTCCCACCCTCACTCGGTCCCTTTCCACTTGCAACTTGTCTATCCTCTGCCACGTTTACTGGGCATGCAACCACACAATTACCACATCCAGAACATTTCTCAGGGTGTATCACAAATCCTGTCTCTTTTGCTCCAGCAATCGGCTCAATCATCTCTTTCAATTTCTCAAGACTCTTTGCGTATTTGTCCTCCTCAAATAGTGGCTTGCACTCCTCAAGTTTCCTCTTTCCAATCAGAAGGGCTGTTGCAAACGCCATACATGTTGTCTCTCCACATATCTTACAGTTTGTTTTTGGAAGAAGAGCATACACCTCCAGAGCACTTGGCACATTTACTCCTCCCCTTTAATGAATAATTGGCAGTGACAGTGTCCCATTTCTTTTATCTCATCTTCAAGGTATTTACAGGGACAGACAACTTTCTCCAGCCTACAAGGACAGAAGGGCTTTCCATACTTTGACCAGTTGTTTGCAAGTCCTTTGACAACAGTCATCAGTATTTCCTCATTCGGATTTAGCTTATATCCTCTCTTTTCTGCATTTTTTTTAACATACTCCATAACTCTCTCTTCGCTCATGTTGGTATATCTAAAAATCTCAAACAATAAAAAAGGTTAAGTTAGTGCAGACACATTCACTATTATGAAAATTGCTCTTGTGGGAGGTACAGGAAATATAGGAAAAGGTCTTGCTGTGAGGTGGGCCTCCAAACACGATGTATTGATTGGTTCAAGACTCGAGGAGAAGGCGAAGACTTGTGTGCTGGAATATTCCAAGCATGCTGGTACCACGCGATTAGTTGGGTGTAGTAATGAGAGTGCAGTCGAACAGGCAGATGTTGTGGTATTATGTGTGCCTTTTGAATATGTCACAACCACAATTGAGAGCGTCAGGCATGTGATTGAAGGCAAGTGTGTGATATCACCAGTTGTTCCAATGAGAGTCTCATCAAACCGTGCAGAATATACACCCCCTGAGGAAGGCTCTGCAGCCCTTCTTGTGAGGACAATTTTACCTGAGAGTGCATCACTTGCATCTGCGTTTCACACAGTCCCTGCGAAAGGGCTGGTAAATCCCGAGGGAGGGTATGATGTGGTGGTATGTGGCGAGGAGGAGGCGAAGAAGGTTGCGTTTGAGCTGGCGATTGATGCAAATCTTAGACCTTTTGATGGAGGTCCACTTGAAAACTCACCGCTTGTTGAATCACTCACTCCGCTTTTGATAAATTTGGGCATATACAACAACCTTAAAAACGTGAGTATCAAGTTTCTGTATGATGACATTGGTAGATGATGCAAGAAAGGGTTTGCTTACGACATTCGAGAAGGTTGCATTAATCGAGAATATCGAGCCGAGGAAGTTATGCAAATTAGTTGCGAGTGGCAGAGCAGTCATCCCCCTGAATGTGAAGAATTCTGACAGAGAGAGGAAGCTATGTGCAATTGGAGAGGGATTGAAAACAAAGGTGAATGCAAATATTGGAACCTCCCCAATGGTTTTTGATCCAGAGGGCGAGCTTAGAAAGGCAAAGGCAGCTGAACAAGCAGGGGCACATACTGTGATGGATCTATCCATTGGAAAAGAGTTGAGAAGTGTAAGAAGGAAAATCATAAAAGGAGTTTCCATCCCAGTTGGTACCGTCCCTGTTTATGAGCCTTTTGTTAACAAGCAAGTTGCTGATGTTGGCGAAGACGATTTTTTAAAATCTCTTGAGTCTCACATAAAGGATGGTGTGGATTTTGTTACGATTCATGCCGGTGTGACTAGGGAGACGGTGACACATCTTAAAAAGTCCAACAGAATTTTGGGGATAGTTTCAAGAGGCGGGAGCCTGACAGCGAGATGGATAGAAGAGACTGGACTTGAGAATCCATATTATAAGGAGTTTGATACCGTTCTTGATATGTGTAGAGAATATGATGTGACGATAAGTTTGGGAGATGGATTAAGACCAGGATGCATACACGATGCCTCTGATGGTGCCGAACTCTCAGAGCAAATAGTGCTTGGTGAGCTTGTGAGAAGAGCGAGAGAAGTTGGGGTTCAGGTGATGGTTGAGGGACCGGGACACGTCCCAATCGACCGTATAGCTTGTTCTGTTCGGTCTATGAAAAGAATTGTGCATAATGCACCTATCTACTTACTCGGACCACTCCCCACAGACATAGCACCGGGATACGACCACGTGGTTGCTGCAATTGGTGGGGCAGTTGCTGGAATGCATGGAGCTGACTTCATATGTGTATGTACCGCCTCAGAACATCTTGCACTTCCAACTGAAGAAGAGGTTAGGGAGGCGGTGATACTTACAAGAATTGCATCACATATAGCAGACATTGTCAAGCTCGAGGATGAAAGGAAATGGGATGATGAAATGGCTCATGCAAGGGCTGAACTGAACTGGTCAAGACAAATAAATCTCGCAATTGACCCAGTAAAGACAGCACAGATACATGCAAGAAGTAAGGGAGAAGATGTTTGCTCAATGTGTGGGGAGTTGTGTGCGATTAAGCAATGGCTGAGAAGAGACGAGTCATAACAATTCTTGTTTCCTGAACAGTGGATATAGTGGAATATTCTCCTTTTTCAAACTCTCTTCTGCCCCTTCTTCTCTATCCACTATGACAATTGCTCCTTTGACCACATGTCCTTCGTCTCTCAGAATCCTCGCCACTCTGAGCAGGGATGAGCCAGTAGTCACCACATCATCCACCAACGCCACTCTCATCTCTTTTTCGAGTGGCCCCTCTATGTGCCTTCTCATTCCATGTGTCTTTGGTTCCTTTCGGACTATGAATGTGGGAATTGGGTCTCCTCTGAGATGACTCAGAAGAGCAATTGCACCGCAAATGGGGTCTGCCCCCAGCGTTGGTCCCCCAACAGCATCAACATCCATATCCTCTATGATATCGAGCATCAGACTTGCAACAAGAAACGCCCCTTCTGGATGCAGTGTTATCAGTCTACCATCTATGTAGAAAGAGCTGACCTTTCCAGATGAGAGCACGACTCTCTCCTTTGAGATGCATCCTTTTAAAAGTTTTAGCAGTCTCTCCTTCATCTGACTCCTCCTTTTTCAACCATCTATAAATATGATATCATTCAAATTACCATCATGCCAATCACAAGAGAGCAGTTTGAGAGTTCGTATGGGCTATACAATGCTTTGAGAGAACTTCTGAAAAAGAATAGTGATAAGGCTTTTACGTCTGCTGAGCTTTCTGCTGAGCTAAGTGTTGATGAAACTCTTGTTTCTCGAGAACTGGGTTTTCTTGAGAGAGATGGGTATGTGATATCACACCCTTATAAGGGACAGGTTTATTATGCTTATAAGGGGAATAAGAACATCTTTTCTGATTTAGACAACGAATTGTTGATAAAATTTGGTTTCATCATAGCTTTTGTTTTTTTGGTAATAAGCGGTCTATTATATATATTTTAATTTTTCGAAAACTTTTTTATATGAGTCAGAGGAAGTATAGGGGGGTGTTAGTATGGAAAGGGTTTTCAAAAACTCCTCTTACCTGAATGCAATGTCTACGACAGCAACGCGAACGAGAGTGCGTGATGTGAACCCTCAGAGCGGTATGTGTCCACTGTGTGTGAAAGACTGCCCGTTTTTGTGTGAGATAAGCCTCTCCGCTTTTAGAGGCAGAGAAGTACTGTACCCAGATCCGGAGTACTTCGGCGAAAGTACGGCGTCTTCACTCAAGGACTATGGACTTGATTGGAGCAATTTCAACATACTTGCAAAGCTCAGAGGTGCAGAAGGCACAGTTCCAGACCCAGACAAGATGCTTTTCCCAAGTGTTTCGGTGGAGTCTAAGATAGGGGGCATCAAAGTAAAGTTACCGCTTGCAAATGGTGCGTACGGTTCTACAGATGTTGCGAGGAAGTATTGGGATGGTATAGCAGTTGGCTCTGCTCTGGCTGGCGTAATTCTCATTGTCGGTGAGAACGTCTGTGGGGTTGACTCTGAGTCTCAAATCGAGAATGGGAAAGTTGTGAAGTCTCCTGAGATGGAGAGACGTATCAAACTGTTCAGGGAATTCTGGGATGGCAAATATGGAGAGGTGGCTGTTCAGACAAATGTTGAAGACCAGAGGCTTGGCGTAGATGAGTATGTGATTTCAAAGCTCGAGGTAAATGTCCTTGAGAGAAAGTGGGGGCAGGGTGCGAAAGCCATTGGTGGCGAAATCAGGGTATATACACTTGAAAAGGCAATAGAACTGAAGAAGAGAGGTTATCTTGTCTTGCCAGACCCAGAAGATCCAGAGGTACAGCAAGCATTCAAGGATGGACTGTTCAAAACGTTTGAAAGACATAGTAGAGTCGGCTCTCCCGAGAGAGTTGAGGTCGTGGAGGATGTTGAGAATCTTAGGGAGATGGGGGCGAAGTACGTTACCATAAAGACAGGATGTTATAGACCCGAGGATGTTGCATGGACATTAAAAGTAGCATCTGAAGCAAAAGTTGACTACATTACGTTTGACGGGGCTGGTGGCGGGACAGGAATGTCTCCCGTGCCGATGATGAATGAGATGGGAGTTCCTACGATATATCTTGAAGCTTTGATTCTAAAAGGCGCTAACAAGCTGAAGAAGATGGGAAGATATGTGCCAGACATAAGTATGGCAGGAGCTTTCATAAACGAGACACAGATATTCAAGTCAATTGCAATGAGCAACTTCGGAGATGGACCACTCATAAAGACGGTAACAACTGGGAGGTCTCCATTAACTGCTGTGATGAAGGCAGCATACTTCTGCGAACTTGCTGAGAAAGGCAAGCTACCAAAGGACTTTGTGAACAAGTTTGGCGATTCTCCAGACAAGTTCTTCATTCTTGCGGATGACCTAAAGGCAGAGTATGGCAATAAGGTTGGAAATGACATTCCGTGGACAGCTGTCGGACTTTACACATATCTCGAGAGGATAAAAGTCGGTCTGAAACAGTTGCTTGCGGGCTCGAGGAAGTTCAGACTTGAACTAATTTCAAGAGACGACTTGGCAGCTCTTGACCCACTTGCTTCTGAGGTGACAGGGATTCCAATGATGCACAAGGTGGACGAGGAGTTGTTTGAGCAGATTCTTGAATGAGATCTGGACGTTCAGCGTAGTTTGGAGGGGCATATACACCCCTTCATATTTTCCCTTCTCCTTCATATTTCCTTTTGTATCCTCTCAACGTCTCTCCATATTTCCACAAAAAATTTATTAACATTTGAGTATAATTAAGTTAGCCCACCTTCGAGGACTGGTGTGATTTTTATGAGCATCAGGGCAAGAGGTGGGTAACAAGCGTACCGATAGGTCCTTGCGTGAGAGAGCCTCAGGCTATCGATGAGCGTCAAGTTAACCCGGGTACGCGACACGCCCCAGCACGAGGGTTACTTGAGAGGACAGGGGAACAATCCCTTGAATGATGCTCAGGAGTTGGTGCTGGGCAACACTTTAATAATAATAAACATTGCCTCGAATCATGGAAATCTGTGATGTGACGTTGAGGGATGGAGAGCAGGCGCCGGGAGTTGTTTTTTCGCAGGATGAGAAGATTGAGATTGCCCTAATGCTTGATGAGGTTGGTGTTGAGGTTGTTGAGGCCGGTTTTCCTTCTGTCTCAGATGAGGAAAGGGAGAGTGTGAAAAAGATTGCGAAGCTTGGTTTGAGTGCAGATGTATGTTGTCTTGCAAGAGCCTCTCTCGAAGATGTTGATTTGGCTGCAGAATGTGATGTGGATGTTGTTTCTGTGTTCATATCCGTCTCAGAGATTCACAGAATAAAATACAATGAGCCACTTGAAAAAATCGTTGATAATGCACTGAATGCTATCGAAAGGGGGAAGGAGTATGGATTGACCGTTAGGTTTGCACTTGAAGATGCAAGCAGAACAAATCCTCAAACGATTCTGAAATATTTTAATATGGCAGAAGAGGTGGGAGCTGACTATCT
Organism: Methanomicrobia archaeon JdFR-19; assembly: GCA_002010075.1. Taxonomy (GTDB): domain Archaea; phylum Halobacteriota; class Methanosarcinia; order DSM-18856; family Methermicoccaceae; genus JdFR-19. The sequence continues at coordinate 28,739 of MTMG01000016.1, forward strand.
TAGTATAGCCGACACAGTTGGCGTTCTCACACCTTCATCCACCCAAAAGTTAGTATGTTGGTTAAAACAGAGAGTATCTACCCCGTTATGCATACATTGTCATGATGATTTGGGGATGGCAAGTGCAAATACGTTGACTGCACTTGAATGTGGGGTTGAGCAAGCTCATACAACTGTGAATGGTATTGGCGAGAGAGCAGGAAATGCATCTTTGGAAGAAGTACTTCTTGCCCTTTACCTTCACTTCGATGTTAGGAAGTACAATATTGGACTTCTCCACAAGCTATCGAAAATGGTCGAAGAGTTTTCTGGACTGTCGGTTGCTCCAAACAAAGCCATAGTCGGGTCGAACGCATTCACACACGAGTCAGGGATTCATGTTAGTGCGGTTTTACGTGATCCAAGAACTTACGAACCTTTCCCGCCTGAATTAGTTGGAATGTCTCGCAGATTTGTAATAGGAAAACACACCGGTCGGAAAGCACTCATGCATTTTGCACGATGCATGGGATACGAACTGTGTGAAGATGAGCTTGAAAAGGCAATGAACTTTGTAAAGAACTCTGGAAAAAAAGGAGGAATCACTTAGACAGAGCTGAGAGACATAATATCAGATATCATCTCATAATTTTCCTTACCTTCCTTTTTATACTCCAAGAAAATTGGGTTGCAATCGTCTGAAATGGCGCCCGCTCACCAAATGCTTTTGTCTTTCCATCACATACTGCCTCAATCACATCATCTATCCCTCCAGCTGTGTAGACTTCTGTATAGGCAATTCCAACAGTTGAAGGGATATGGGAATCGCTACCCCCCACCTCTGGTATATTCTTAGAACGCGCATACATTTCAGCCAACTTATTTGAGTGGGAGAGTATGTACTTTGAGTTTATCACCTCTATCGCATCCACCCCCTTTATCTTACCTATCCCGTGTCTGAATCTGTGGAATGGGTGGGGAGCAATCACAATAGAGCCATCTTTATGTGCTGTTTTTATGACTTCTTCCGGATCCTCTCCTATCTTGAAGTCTCTCTGTGGAAGGAGAACGATGAGATGCCCTCTTGATGTTGATACTTCGACTCCTGGGATGACGAGCAACTTAATATCGTTATTATCGACCCACTCTGCAATTCTGTATCCACCTTCTATTGTATTATGGTCACATATCACAATTCCATCCAACCCTCTTTTGAGTGCGTTGAATACTATCTCTTCGTATCTGCTCTTTGAGTCATGGGAGTGCTATGAGTGAACATGAAAGTCTATTTTTAGCATACATGTGATTACTCTGTCAATCCAAAAATGTTTTACGCTCCATAGGATATTGGTGTTTGATGAAGGTGCTTGTAGTCACGGGCAGACTTGCTCAGAATGAGGTTATAAAAGCTGTGAGGGATGCGCACATCGATGGAATCGAGGTCGGCGTATTAGATGTGGATGTAGCTGCATTCATAAACTCAAAAAAATTGATATCGTATCTAAAAGAAAGGGAAAATCTTGATTTTGATATGATATTGGTTTCTGGACTAATAACATCGGATTTTTCTGAGGTTGAGGAGAAGTTTTCAATCCCAGTAAGACTTGGACCAAAACATGCGTATGATTTAAGATATGTGCTTCCTCTTTTAGGAGAGGTTGAGCTTTCCAAAGAAATCCCAGCTTGCGTACTTTTTGCAGAACATATGAGAAAAAGAGCGCTGGATGATGTGAGTTCGTATGAGAGAGACGCAGTGCCATCCTTCACTCTCAGAAATGTGAAGATAGGAGGAAACTCGAGAATGAAGGTGCTTGCCGAGGTTGTGGATGTGGATAAATTAGACTCACATGAACTTTGTGAGAAAGTCAGGTACTTTGTTGAGAACGGTGCAGATATGATAGATCTCGGGATATCTCTTGATGCGGATGAGAATGATGTAAAAAGGTGTGTTAAACGGGTGAGGAATGTTGTTGAGTGTCCAGTAAGTGTGGATACCCTTTCTCCAGAACTCATATTGGCTGGAGTAGAGGCGGGGNGCGATCTTGTCCTCAGTATAAACAAAAACGTGATGGATGAGCTGGAGGAGCTTGAAGAGGATATTGCATATGTGGTGGTACCTGATAATGAGCATGGGATAATGGAGAACTTGGAGAGGGCGAGGTCTATGGGAGCAGAGAAATTGATAGCAGACCCATTGCTTGAAATAAAAGGCTCAAAGGGGTTGGTAAAATCTATTCAGGATTATATCGATTTCAGAATAAGAGACAAAAAAACACCTCTGTTCTTTGGTGTTGGGAATGTTGTGGAGCTATTTGATGCCGATAGTGTTGGTATGAATGCAGTGTTATCAGCTATTGGGCATGAACTAGGAGTTTCAATTCTTTTTACTCCAGAGTATTCTCCAAAGACGAGAGGTAGCGTCAGAGAACTTTGGCTCTCCTCATGCATGATGGTGTTGTCTAAAATCAGGAACACACCTCCAAAGGATTTAGGAATCGATTTGCTGGTTCTGAAAGAGAAGAGAAGAAGACCTTCATTGCCAAATTCATGTGGATGTGTGGATGGGGTGGAAAGGGACATCTGGATGTGTGATCCAAAAGGCTCATACACAATCAACATATCTGATGATGGGTACATAATTGCAAGACACACAGATGGATGGTGTGTGAGAGGAAGAAGTGCAAAAGAGGTTTATGATACAATTCTTGAGAGAGATGGCATCTCATATATTGAACATGCATTGTATCTTGGAAAGGAACTTGCACGAGCCGAGTTAGCTCTCAAATTGGGGAGAAGCTATGCACAGGATGACATCTTCTGATTAATTCCTTATCATTTTAACTCTCTCATCACTTCTATGATCTTCTCCATGACTTTCAGAAGCTCAAGCATCCTTCTTGGGTCTTTCTCTTGTTCGAGTTCTTCTGATAATTCAAGGAATTTCTGTCTCAGAGATATTGATGCGTTCCATAGCCCAAGACCCTCTGAGTCTACCCTCGCCCCTCTTTTCTCTACCTTTTTCTCTTCACTCTTCTCCTCACTCTCACAAACTGGGCACAATATTCTTCCTTTGTATCTAAACAAGGGGGATCCGCACTTACTGCAATGTTGGGCAAGCATCGTTCCGCCCAACTCCAACATTTTTGAGATCTTCTTTACTTTATCATCTTCCATCTATCTCACCTCTCAATCCATTCTCTGTATGGTATGAGGGGTGAGAGTACATAAACCCCCATTGCCACCATTATCAACAACCCAGTTATAACAGTTATATGTAAGGATAACAACACAGATATTATAAATGATATGGATAGTATGGAAAATGGTATAACAACCTCTTTCTTTCGTGGTTTTGGGTAGTAAGAGTTTCCTATCATCAAGATTGACAGAATGAGCATTATGATTGGGTGTAGGTAGATGAGAGAATTCTCATAAAACTCGAGGATTAGGAGCGTTGACAGGATGATACCTGATGCAGTTGTTGGTAATCCTTCAAATCCATTCCTCTTTCTTTTTTCAACATACCTCACATTGAAACGAGCAAGTCTCATCATACCAAATGCAACATACACTGCACATATGATGAGGATGAGGTTGAGAAAATGACCTGACGAGAAATTTGATAGTATGCTGTATGAGAAAAATGCTGGGGAAACACAGAACGCAAGTGCATCTGAGAGTGAATCAAGCATAACACCAAATTCTCTTGTGCACCTGTCTTCAAGTCTGGCAATCACACCATCCACGCCATCGAGAAGAGCACATAACAAGATTAGAGATGCAGATATTTTGAGCATTCCCTCAAATGTGAAAATGAGGGACGAAAAACCGAGACATATTGAAAAGACTGTTATTGTATCTGATATCCGTGTTAACATGAATATGCCCTTATCATTCATGCTGACCCCTTCTTGCGCGCGATCACGCTTAGCCCACTTTTCACCTTCTGACCTTTCGAAATTGTTGCAGTCCAAATATCTGAGAATTCAACATCAACTCTTGAACCCAGGACTATCGTACCAACCTTTTCTCCCTGTTCTACAACCTTTCCCTTCTCCACATCACATAAAACAGTGCGAGCAAGCATACCTGAAACAAGGTTTAGTACAACCCTGTCTCCCTCATGTTCAAGAAAAATTATAACCCTCTCATTTCTCTCATCAGTTCGCTTCAAAAATGCGGGTAGGTGTCCCCCCTTTATTTTCTTTATCTCCACAACTTTTCCCTTGCAGGGGCTCCTGACAGTATGAGCATCGAACAGACTCATGAATATCGACACACTGTTTTTCTTCACATCTATCACCTTTCCATCTGCTGGCGAGAGTAAGACTTTGGAATCCTTTGCAATCTCTCTCTCATCATCTTTGGATGATAGTAGAAACGACAGAATTAAAACAGATGCAGTAAACGCGAAGAGGAAGTAATATGTTCTATCTCCTGTGAAAAGATACAGTATCAGTGATGAGAGGGTAATACCCCATAGCATCAATTTACCTAACCTTATTTTACGTTCTCTCATTCGTTCTATCCCCCTTTAGCACACATATGAGGTCATCAAGAAAGTCCAGAAGCTCTGGGAGTATTTTAAGCACACCGTATGCTATCAACACGAGTGCAATCGTCGAGCCTATCTTTGCATATACAGCATGTGCAAGATAAAAGCTTTCGAAAGGATCTGGTGATAACCATCTCTCTCCAGATGCGATTAGAACAATGGCATTCCTGAATAGGTTTAACATGTAGATAACTGGAACCGATATTATGAATGCCATTAACTTTCTCTTGAACTCAGCATCAATTGCCATGATGAGCCCTATGAAGAGTGCCATACTTTCGATTGCTGTGCATGTAAGTATTATCTCGATTGTGAATCCTCCAAGCGATATCATGTTTTGCCCATTAAAAAATGCTTCTTTTCCCAGCATATTTGCCAGCCATACACTTTGGGAGGCAACCACCTCTATTATATGCTCTTTTAGGAATGTTACCTCAGCGAATGGAAAATACACAATTCCCCCTATAAATGACGCCTTTGTGAGTGTGAGAAATGGCTCTTCCTTTTTTGATTTTAAAATCCTATATGATATCAATAGACAGAAGATTGCGGTGAGGATTGTCAGAGCTATGTTGTACCAGTCTCGAATTTCGATGTAATGGATGGGTTGCATACCCCAGTGAACAGCAAAGAAAAGCCATCCAACTCCACCCACTTTCATATTTCTTGTGAACGAGCATATACCAAAGAGGGCTATGGCAATCCACAGAAATACCAGCATAACATCCCCTCACGGAAAATCAAAACCAAGTTTCAGTGAAGCTCCTATGAGAAGTCCAAAGCATCCGGTAAGCATCATATCCCCAAAGGGTGCTGGAAAGTTCACTTCGTGTGTACACTCTCTGAGGAGATATCTGTTTGGACCTGTTGCGAAGATTTCTGCATCATTCACATTTTCAAGTATATATGCACCATGCCCACCTTCCGCCTTTATCTCTTCATGCGATAACTTCCCGTTCATTAGCCCATCTATTAGCTCATCGATTCTTCTCGGACTCAGGAGGTGGGTATGGTGTTCAAATATCCCAACAACTCTATCGTCTACTACAGATGCTCCGAGTGTGTGTCCATTACCAACGTTTATTACTATTGCTGATGACACATCCTCACAAACAAGACATCCGAATATGGCAGCTGGACCTGTATCCATCACAACACATTTTCTTGGGTGGGCATCTTCTTGTATTCTTTTCATTCTTGTTAGATATGATGGAATGTTTTCGAAATACACAAATTTGTTTATGTCTCCCCCCTCTTCTATTATCTTTTTGAGATGCGAAAATCGGAAATCCCTGTTCGAACCAAGGGAAAATCCATGGTCCTGAACTGCGACCGCCATATACGGTGGAACCTCCTCATCTACTTGAGACAGTATCCTCTCAAACATTTCGATATTCAGATCAGATAATTCAAGATGCACAGCTCCATTGGGAGGCGTGGATGTGATATGCACTCCCATCTTCCTTACTTTTTCGAGGTCATCTTTAAAGGTAAGGGCAGCATCAGGTGTTGCATAGACATTTAGCCCCATCTCGATGTGTTCTTTTACAGCTCTTGTTATATGTCCTCCCCCCATCACCCCCCCACTCAAGAATACATCATTCTTCTGCCTTCTTGCTTCCCTTATTTTTTCTGCCATGAGATAGGTGGGAGATGGCAGAACCATTTTTATGCAGTTCTCCACCTCCCTGTCTTCATCGAAGAGCAGAATGTCCTGCGTGCCGAGACCTATGTCGATAGTCAGTATTTTCATGTGAGCAACACACATCTTCAACACAAAAAAGCTTTATGTATCGATGTGAAGGGATACAATCAATGCCAAAGCATCTGATAGTGACTGAGAAAAATAATACTGCAAAGAGAATTGCAGAGATACTTTCAGGTGGCACATATAATAGAGAGAGGATAGAAGGTGTTGATGTTTATTCTTTTGGTGACAAAATCGTGATGGGACTCAGAGGACATATTCTCTCGGTTGACTTCCCCAAAGAATACAGTAGATGGGAAGAGACCAATCTGAGGGACTTAATCTTTGCAGAGATTGTTCATGTCCCTGTGCATAGAAAATACATAAAACTGTTAAAGAAGCTGAGCAGAGAAGTAGAGAGAATCACAATTGCCACCGATTATGACAGAGAAGGGGAACTTATAGGCGTTGAGGCTTTGAGAGTAATAAGCGAATCCAGAAATCTTGAGGATGTGAGGGTAGATAGGGTGAGGTATAGTACTGTCACCAAAGAAGAGATTTTGAATGCTTTTTCGAATCCTGTAGAGGTAGACTACAATCTTGCAGCTTCTGCAGAAGTTAGACAGATTGTGGATTTAACATGGGGTGCAACTCTCACACGTTTTCTGTCTCTGAGTGCTGGGAGGGTAGGTAAGAGTTTTTTATCTGTTGGAAGGGTGCAGTCTCCAACGCTTGCCCTTCTTGTTGGGAGAGAGAAAGAGATACAGAGTTTCAAACCAAAAAAGTATTTTGAGGTTGAGGTGGAGCTTGAAAATGGAGTTGTTGCACGTCATGCACACGGTAGGTTCGAGACCTATGAAGAAGCTCAGAAGATTTTGAACTCCCTCGATAATATAGCTAAATTGCTCGACTTGAAAAGCATTGTAAAGAATGAAAGACCGCCCATTCCATTCAACACAACTGAATTCCTTCGGGCAGCAACGTCCATAGGCTTTAGTGCATCGAATGCCATGAGCATAGCAGAGAATCTCTACACGAATGGATACATATCCTATCCAAGGACAGACAATACAGTTTATCCCGCCTCACTCAATCTCAAAAGCGTTTTAAAATTTTTATCAAAAACAGAATTTAGAGAGTATGTAAAACCACTTTTAGGAGACACATTGAAGCCAACAAGAGGAAAGAAGGAAACGACAGACCATCCCCCGATATACCCATCATCACCAGCTTCGCGAGAGGAACTTTCTGAGAAAGAGTGGAAGATATATGAACTAGTTGTTAGGAGGTTCCTTGCAACTTTGTATCCCCCTTGTGTGGTTGAGAGTAAGCAAGCCACTTTTGAAAGTGGTGGAGAGGTTTTAAAGGCATATGGCACAACTCTCATAAACCTAGGATGGAGAGCTGTTTATACCTATTCCAAGATATCAGAAAATCCATTGCCAGATATGGTGGTTGGAGATGAGTTCTCGATTCTCTCTTCAAAAATTGTAGAGGGGGAAACAAAGCCCCCACCGAGATTCACTCAGGGTTCCCTCATAAAGCTCATGGAAAAGCTAGGGATAGGAACAAAATCAACGAGACATGAGATAATAGGGAAATTGTATGAGAGAGCTTATGTTCATGGAAATCCTATAAAGCCAACAAAACTATCGTTTTCTGTAATTGAGACACTTGAAAAGTATGCCCCATCTATAACAAAGCCAGACATGACAAGAAGACTTGAGGAAGACATGGAAAAGATTTCAAGGGGAGATGCGATTCCGGATGAGGTTTTGGATGAATCGAGAGGCATGCTTTCAGAGATTCTCAAAACGCTCTCGATGGAGAGAGAAGGAATATCAGAACATCTGAGAAATGGTGTGATGGAGGACTCAGTTGTTGGAATATGTAGAGAGTGTGGCTCAAAGCTTGTTATAAGGAAGTCGAAGAAGGGAGGACGCTTTATCGGATGTACGGGATACCCAGAATGCACATTCTCTTTACCCCTCCCACGAAGTGGAAGGATATACGTGCTTGACAAAATATGTGAAAAACACGGAATTCATCATCTACGAATCTATACAAAGGGCAGAAAAGCATGGGATTTGGGATGTCCTGAATGTGGGTACGAGAAGTGGAAATCTGAAAATTGTTAATTCCCAAGCTGGTCACACAGAATCTTTTCAAGTGCATTCAAGAATTCATCCTTTTTTGTGCGGGGGATTGTTGCACCAGCGGCAACTGGATGCCCCCCACCCACACCACCAACGATGGAGGCCGCCATCGAGAGAGCCTCTGCAAGATTTATTCCTTTGCGTGCTTTAGATTGTGTTGTGCGTGCGGAAATCTTGAGTTTTCCATCGTCAGTTTCTGCAATGGCGATAATGGGAACCTCCCTTCCAACCATGCTCATACTCATTCCTGCAACAATCCCCACAATCGTATCTTTTATTCTTGACCCTGCATCGAAATACACATAGGATTCTCTTTTTATCACTCCATTCTCCATCACAAAAGAAAGTCCATCTACCAGATTTCTTCTGTGCTCTCCCAACAATGTCCTCGCTCTAGATAACGCTCTTTCTCTATCACCAAGACACACTGCCAGACCAACCTCAGCCTCATCGTATCGGGCGGTTGCATTGAGAAGTGTTGAGTACTCAGATGCATCCCTTAGCTCAGTACCTTCCTTCTCTTTCTCAAGGATATATACTTCACCAACAAGCTGTTGAGCAACATCGGGAGAGAGTCCGCGGGCAATACAGTACTTTATAAGGGAAGATACAACTTTTCTTTTCTCATTTTGGGTGAGGTCTATCCATCTCTTCCATCTTTCACCTTTCAACTCGATTCCACATCCTCTCAGAAACGATATACATGCATCCTCTCTTCCCGTGAGACCGGGGAGAACTGGGTCTACAGAATACTGAAGGAGTTTGAATACCGGCTTTGTTTGTTTTCCAAATAATTTCAGGTCGTTTATGTAAGAGAGATACCCTTTTCTTTTACCTTGTTCAAGAACGATTCTATTCAGTCCAGTTAGTTTTCCCTTCTTAATCTGTTGAAGGTCTCCAACTGCCCCAACTATTGCAAGCGGAGACAAATCCACATTCAAATCACCTTGAAGGGCTCTTGCAAGAATGTATGTCATTGTGCTACCACTCGCCTCGTATGACCCCTCTACACCAAACAAACAAGGATTTAAATGATACACATACTCCGATTGAGAAGGTATGTGGTGGTCAACGACCACAGCGTTTATATCAAGTGATTCAATCGTGTCAATGAGTCCACTTCCCAGATCTGTAAAAACAACAAGTTCGTATCCTGAGTCAGTTATCCTTTCAAGCGATTCTTTGTCGAGTTGTTTCAGAAACATGACCTCACAAGTGAGTCCAGCCCTTTCAAGAGCAAGAACTGCAATCGCACCAGATGTCAGTCCATCAGCATCTATGTGTGAGACAACGAGAGCTCTCTCATGTCTCTTTATGTGCTCTGCACACTCAACCGCCTTCGACATCATCTGATCAAGTTTTATATCTCTTGGCATTTTTCCACCAAAACATTTAATCAAACAACACATAAACTCTTCGAATGATGATAATCCCAGAGGATGAGAGGTGTAGGGAAATACCGCTCGAGGGACCGGGCGTCCTCACACATCCAGATATGATGAAGGCACTTGAGTGGGTCTTTGAGTGTTATCAGCCACCGGTGAAGAAATATGCTGTCTTCCTGCCATGCTCTGTGAGAAAGCCATATCACGAGAGTCCAAGTCATAAATTGTTTGACAGTGTTGTATTCAAGTATCTCCCTCGCGAGGATACGCACATTGTTGTGTTTGGAACGTGTGGAATAGTTCCGAGAGAACTCGATGAAGAATATCCGTTCTCTCATTACAAATTCGTCCTTGGAAAATGTACGATACCAGAAATAAAAGAGACCTTTATCGAAATTGAGACAGAAAGAATATCACGTTATCTTCTAAAAACAAGGAATAATTACAAGGTGAGGATTGCCTATTGTCTTGGGGAATTCAGAGAAGCAATGAAAAGAGCATCAGAACAGACGAATGTCCATGTCCATATCCTTCCGAAAAGACTGATAAAGTGTGGAAAGAAGTTTCCTTACGGAAGTTTAAGTCAGTCACATTACTTGAACGAGTTAGATAGGTTTTTATCTGAGCTGGTGAGAAGGGAGGATAGATGAGCAATGCAATTATTGTTGTCTGTCTTTTACTTTCTGGTGTTGTCTCGTTTGCAGATGTCAATATGGATGCACCGATAGATGTGTATATTGAGCATTCAGACCCAAATCACGAACAAATTATATTGAATGCGATGAAGTACTGGGAAAAACATCGTTCTGTTAGCTTTAATATCGTTGAGAATGTATATGATGCAGATATAGTTGTTAGATGGACAGACGACATCAATGGCAAGGGAGAATTTGGTGGGAGAGGAGGATATGTTATTGAGGATACCTCTCGTAAGGAGATAGTTCTTGAATACTTTGATAATGGATTGAAATGGTGGCTATATGGAAAAAGGACACTCAAAACGGTTGCCATACATGAGTTTGGACACGCTTTAGGACTTCAAGACACCAATAAACTCGGAGATGTTATGAATCCAAAAAGTATCAGAATACCAAGCAAAACAACCTTGAAAATCATTGAGTTTTTACTGCCAACGTTATCGTTTTTTATGCTCGTGTTCATCGTCAGACATTATCTCTCATATTTAAGAGCTAAAAGAGAGAGATACGAGCTTGAGAGGTTTATGAAAGAATAACCATTAACTATAATAAGGAATATGCTTGAAGGGATGCAAGAGGTGGAGTGAGATTGAGACAGCCGACCCTTAACATAGGGATGGTGGGGCATGTTGACCATGGGAAAACAACCTTAGTCGCAGCGATGTCAGGGGTCTGGACAGACAGACACAGCGAGGAAATCAAGAGAGGGATATCGATAAGGCTTGGATATGCCGATACGGAGTTTAGGAAATGCCCACTGTGTCCTGACCCGGACTGTTATATGGTGGAGAAAAAGTGCCCAGTGCATGATGTGGACACAGAATTCTTAAGAAAAGTCTCATTTGTTGATTCGCCTGGGCATGAGACGCTGATGGCCACAATGTTGTCTGGAGCCGCCATAATGGATGGGGCGGTTCTTGTGATAGCAGCCAATGAGCCTTGCCCCCAACCCCAGACAAAGGAGCATCTCATGGCTCTCAATATCGTTGGTGTGAAAAATATAGTGATAGTGCAGAACAAGATAGATATTGTTGATAAAGAGCAACTCCTTGAGCATTATCATCAGATAAAGGAATTTGTTAAGGGAACAGTTGCTGAAAATGCCCCTATCGTGCCGGTATCTGCTCAACAGAAGGTGAACATAGATGTTTTGATAAAGACGTTGCTTGATAAGATTCCAGAACCAGAAAGAGATATGTCAAAGCCCGCTAGGATGTACATCGCCCGCTCTTTCGATGTCAACAAGCCAGGAACACCACTTGAGAAGATAATGGGCGGTGTGATTGGCGGAAGCCTTTCTCAGGGAAGATTCAGAGTCGGACAGGAAATTGAGATAAGACCTGGGATAAAGATAGAGGCAGAAGGTACAACGAAATGGAAACCCCTGAAGACCACAATAACGAGCATAATGGCTGGAAATGAAAGCCTTAAAGAAGCAACTCCGGGAGGACTTATAGCACTTGGTACACTACTTGACCCTTATCTCACGAAGGGTGACTCTCTTGCCGGACAGATTGCTGGCGAGATAAATACTCTTCCACCGGTGTGGGATGAATTCGATATGGAACTAACACTCCTCGAGAGGGTTGTTGGAACTGCAGACGAGTTCGAAGTTGAACCGATATCGACGAGGGAACCCCTCATGCTGAATGTTGGAACTGCAACAACTGTCGGTGTTGTAACCAGTGCAAGGGAGAGCAAAGGTAAATTCACAACAACCATTAAACTGAAGAGACCTGTGTGTGCAGAAGAGGGTGCAAGAATTGCAATATCAAGAAGAATCGGCTCGAGATGGAGACTAATAGGTTATGGAATTCTGAAGAAAAAATGACAGGGAAAATAATTCTTGACACGAGCATTTTAATGACACCTCATATTCATGGTATTGACATCTTCAGAGAACTCGAAAGGCTGGGATTCACAGATTTTTTGGTTCCAGAAGGAGTTTTTAGGGAGCTGAAAAAATGTGTTGAGAAAAAGAGGGGGAAGGAAAGGATTGCAGCAAAGGTCGGTCTTGAACTGGCGTCGATGTGTAGGCGGATAGAAGGTTCCGGGGAAGATATTGATAACTTAATAATTGAACTTGCTATGGATTCAGGAAGTGCGATAGCGACAAACGATAGAGAGTTGAGAATCAAAGCTAAAAAGAAGGGGATAGATGTAGTGGGTATGAGGGGACTGAGTCATCTTGACTTTCTATGAAAAAGTCTTTATATCTTCTTAATGTGTGTGGGCTTAGTATGTATAAAAAATGTGTTCTCTACGATACAGTTAGAGTTCCCCCCACAGAGCTTGGGGAGGATATAGAGATTTCTGTATCGAGGGCTCTGAGGGAGAAACTAGAGGGAAGAATAGACAGACATCTTGGAATGATAGTTTCTATATTGGACATAGTTGAAATTGGCGACGGTCATATTCTTTTTGGTGATGGAGCGGTGTATTACGATACCACATTCGAGGCTCTCGTATTTCAGCCAGTGCTTCAGGAGGTTATTGACGGAATCGTGGTTGAGGTTGTTGAGTTTGGTGCCTTTGTGAGCATTGGTCCAATGGACGGATTACTCCATATAAGCCAAATAACAAGTGATTTCATGTCTTATGACTCAAAGAAAGCAAGACTTGTTGCAAAGGATACAAAACTCTCCATATCTGAGGGCGATAAAGTTAGAGTGCGGGTTGTTGCTCTTTCTCTTAACGAGAGAGACCCAAGAGAGAGCAAGATAGGTTTGACAATGAGACAGGTAGGTCTTGGAAAGTATGAACACCTCGAAGAAGAGAGGAAGAAGGAGGAAGTTGCATGAAAGAAAAAGCATGTAAAGAATGTCATGCAATTGTAGAGGGAGAGGTATGTGTGGTTTGTAATGCTCCAACAAGCTCTGATTGGAGCGGATATTTAATAATCATAGATCCATCTAATTCAAAAATTGCCCAGAAGATGGGCATAAAAGTACCAGGTAAATATGCTTTGAAGGTGCGATAAGTGTGTGAGACAATAGCAAAGCTACCAAACTGGCTTAGAGAAACTCTGAGAAAACCAGTGGGACCGGTTTTCAAAGGAGAAGTCCGCCCCATCGTTGAAAAGTACAAACCCGTGATGTTGGTGTCTGTTGGAGACATCATAACATACAATATACTGAAAGAAGGTATAGTTCCAGACATATGTTTTGTTGATGCACGTTCTCAAAGAAAGAAAGTATCTGATGAAATACTGGATGGAACAAACCATCCACTTTTTGAACGCGTTGAAGTTTGCAATCCTCCAGCTACGATAACACGTGAGCTCATCCTGACAATCATCAGCACTCTCCGAGAGAGAAAGAAGACACGAATATTTATAAATGGGGAAGAGGATTTAGCTGTCTTGCCAGTATCGTTGCTCGTCCCAGAGGGAAGTCTTGTACTCTATGGACAGCCAGAGGAAGGGTACGTGGCTCTCTTCGTAAGTGAGCCTCTCAAAATGAGGATGAAGGAGATAATGGAGATGATGGAGTAGCCAAATCCAAGTGATGAGCTTTGGAGGTGGATATATGGAGATTGAGATACTTGAGGATAGAAAAAATGATCTTCTTTCAAGAAGGGAGATAAAATTCAGAATAGCAACAGATGGAGCAACTCCCTCAAGGAAGGAAGTAAGGAAAAAGCTTTTGGCACTTCTTGATACTAAGGATGATTTGTTAGTGCTTGACAGAATGGAGACAATGTTTGGCAAGCGAGAAGTGTTAGGCTATGCAAAGATTTATGAGAGTCCAGAGAAAGTGAAGGAGATTGAGCTTGAACATATCATAGAAAGAAACATTAGGGATATGGAGGAGGGCGAAGTTTCAGAAGGAGAGGAAAATGAACAAGAAAATCAAGAAAATGAGAATGAAGAGGTGAAGGAGCAAGATGAGAGTGAGTGATTATTATGAGATTAAGGGAGATAAGCTGGTAAGAAAAAGACAATGGTGTCCGAGATGTGGTGAAGGAATTTTCTTGGCTGAACATAAGGACAGACGGTCATGTGGCAGGTGTGGATACACAGAGTTTATAAAGAGGTGAGCGGATGGGAAAAACTGGGAGCATTAAGTGGGTTAGGATAAAGAACAGGAAAGGCAAGATAAGGCTTGTTCCAGAGTCAGATAGTATATACACTAAACCTGGACCTGCACAGAGATACACATCGAAGGGCAAGAAGAGAAGAAAGATAAAGAGGTCTCCGAAATCTCTTGCATGAAGTGAAGGTGATCAAAATATGGCAAAGGTTACAAGGGGTAGAAAAGTAGATACTTGGAAGACAAAGAAGTGGTACAAAATTCTCGCTCCCCCCCAGTTTGATTACAAGCCAGTAGGCGAGACAATAGCTTCTGACCCTTCGCTGGTTATTGGTAGGACAATAGAAACAACGCTTGGCGACATAGATGGAGATATGTCAAAGCAGCACATAAAGTTGAAGTTTAAGGTTATAGATGTCGCCGGGGAGAATGCAAATACAGAGTTCATAGGGCATGATATGACAAGAGACTATATTCGTTCTCTCATCCGAAGGAGAACTTCCAAGGTTGATGTGAATGTTTTAGTATCCACCAAGGATGGGAGAGTTTTAAGAGTGAAAGCCTCTGCTTTTACTATAAAGAGAGCCAATACAAGTCAGATAAAAGCTATCAGAAAAATTATGGAGGATATAATACTAAAAAGATCAAAGGAATTAACATTTGATGACTTCATTTATGAGATACTTTCAGGAAAGCTGTCATCACTTCTCTACAGAGAAGCAAAGGTGGTCTATCCTCTGAGAAGGGTGGAAGTGAGAAGGACAGAAATAAAATCTGTGAAGGTTGAGGCTTAATAATTCATTGATGCAGAGGATGTACCACATTTTAGAGTAAACCCAACACCTCTCTAAGCTTCTCAATGAAAATTTTACACTCCTCTTTGGTGTTGTAGATGTAAAGAGAAACTCGCAGTGCAGGAGGAACCCTTCGTGAGTTGAACCACGAGTGTACACAGAATGCCCCCGACCTAACAAATATTCTCGACCCCTCACTTAAAATCAGGGCGATATCATGCGAGTCTGTATCTTCAACTACAAAACTTGTGATTCCCCCCCTCAACGAAGCATCTTCAGGTCCGATTATCTTTAAACCATCAAATTCCCTTAACTCTCTGTCGATTATTCTGTTTAATTTGATTTCATGTTCACGGATGTTTTTCATCCCAACTTTTTTGAGATATCTTATCGCCTCACCAGCGCCAACATATCCAGCATAGTTTCCAAGTCCAGCCTCGAACTTTGAAGGTACATCCTTGAACTGTGCTGAGGTGTATGTTGTGTCATCGACCGTATCCCCTCCTGTTATGAATGGCTCCAGTTTTTCGAGTATCTCGTACTTTCCATAAAGACATCCCACCCCCGTAGGACCAAGCATTTTATGGAGTGAGAAGGCAAACAAATCAACATCCAGTTTTTTCAGGTCTATCTGCATGTGCGGTGCACTTTGCGCACCATCCAACAGAACAAGTGCATCGTGTTCGTGTGCTATTTCTATTATCTCCTTTGCTGGCATAGTATATCCATCAAGATTTGAGGTATGTACAATGCTAACTAGTGAAGCACCTTTTACAAACTTCTCGAAAACCTCTATGTCGAGCGTATTGTCCTCGCGGGTGGGCACAATTCTGTGTTCTATTCCTTTCTTCTTTGAAAGCATCTGCCATGGGACAAGGTTGGAATTATGTTCTTTGTCTGATGTTAGGACAACATCTCCTTTTTTGAGATTTAGACCGTAAGATACGAGGTTTATTGCTTCAGTAGTGTTCTTCACAAACACAAACTCTCTTGCGTCTTTACAGCCAAAGAAGGAAGCTATCTCTTCTCTTGCCTTCTCAACTTCTTCACTCACCCTTCTTGAAAGGTAGTGTATAGACCTCCCACCGCACGCCGAGAATTCATGGTAATATCTAACCATCTCAGATATCACACATTCTGGTTTTAGACTCATACAGGCATTGTCAAAGTATATTATGGGCTTATGCTCTTTGTTGTCTTTATCCAACAGGATGGGGAAATCCTTGCGGATTTCTTCCACATTCATTTAACGAAAGCCTCCTCTACCATCCTGAAATACTTTTTAACCTCATCTTCAGAGCTTGCCATTCTTATGACAATCCTTCCAGTCGAAAAAATCAATATTCTACACCCCTTCTTGTCCTCAAGCATCATGAACTGATTGTCTGGAGAAACTAAGACTTTAAAGTATTTTTTAAAGGTCTTCTTCACATCCTCTGTGATTCTTATTTCCTCAATATGAGCTTCAGCACTGTATAGTTCTTTACCACCACAAGGATGAATCTTCATAATCTTCAATCAAACTTCCCCCTTCTATACTTACTTTTTTATTCTTTCAAGATAAAACTATAACACATGAACAGCACAATATACGATGAAGTAGAGATCACCTGGCTGGGGCATGCATCCTTCCTTCTTAGGTTTGATGAGATATGCGTGTATATAGACCCGTATGTGCTCCCGCAGAACCCTCCAAAGGCAGATATAATTCTATCAACCCATGAGCACTATGACCACTGTCCGGAGGATAACATAGGGTTACTCATGAAAGACGAGACCATTGTTGTGTGCCCAAAGGGATGTTGCACGAAGTTATCTGCACATGGAATACGTTGTCAGAGCGTATCAGAGGGGGATGTTGTAGAACATAAAGGTGTTAGAATAGAAGCTGTTCCAGCATACAACATAGGAAAACCGTTCCATCCCAGAGGGCTTGGAGTTGGGTACATAGTTGAAATGGGGCGAGTCAAAGTATATCATGCAGGGGATACAGATTTGATTCCGGAGATGAAGAATATCAAAGCAGATATTGGATTGTTGCCGATAGGCGGAACTTATACGATGGATGTTGAGGATGCTGCCAAGGCTGTTAGTTTGATTTCGCCGAAGATAGTGATACCGATGCATTACAACTATCTCAAGGGTCTTGAAAGAGACCCAAAGGAGTTCGAGAGACTCGTTTCAGAATATGCTCCAGATGTTGAGGTCAGAATATTAGGATGAGATACAAGAATGAGGAGAATAATATTATACACAGGAAAGGGAGGGGTTGGAAAGAGCACCGTATCTGCAGCAACCGCCCTCAAATGTTCTGAACTTGGCTACCATACCCTTGTTATGTCCACTGATTCTGCACACAGTCTTTCAGATGCCTTTGAGTTTGAGCTGGCGGATGAACCAACCCCTGTGTTGGATAATCTGGATGGTCTGGAAGTGAATGTGCAGAGTGAGATAAAGAAGAACTGGGGTGTTGTTCAGACGTACTTCAAAACACTTTTCTCTTCTCAGGGTCTTGACAACGTTGTTGCTGAAGAGCTTTCAATCTTTCCAGGGATGGAAGAATTATTCAGCCTTCTGAGACTGATACGTCTTTCTGAGAAATATGATGTTGTGATTGTGGATTGTGCACCAACAGCAGGCACCCTTCAGCTGTTGTCATTTCCAGAGGTTATGAGGTGGTATATGGAGCACCTTTTTAGTGTCGAGAGAAAACTGGCAAAGGCCATAAGACCGGTTGCAAACAGACTCTTATCAGTTCCGTTTCCAGAGGACAATGTTTTTGATTCCATTGAGAAAATATACAACGGAATAGATAGATTATCCCAAATTCTTACAGACCCAAGAACCACAACTGTTAGGTTGGTAGTCAATCCTGAAAAGATGGTCTTAAAGGAGTCACATCGAGCATATACGTACCTCATGCTTTACGGTCTTCATGTTGATGAGATTATTTTAAACAAGATAATTCCACATGAGGTTCAAGATGCATACTTCTCCGAATGGCTCTCTTCGCAGTCTAAGTACATAGAATTGGCTGAGATGTCGTTCTCACCATTGCCCATCAGAAAGTTGAAACTCCTCAGGCGCGAGGTTTCTGGCATAGGCTCGCTGAAAGAGGTGGCAAGAGGACTGTATGGTACAGGGGATGAGGACCCTACACACGTTAGAATCACTCACTCCCCCATGTCTCTCAAAAGGGGGGATGATAAGTTCATACTTGAGATTATGTTACCTTTTGCATCAAAGGATGAACTTGAACTTTTTAGTAAGGGTGATGAGCTTGCTGTTGTTGTGGGGAACTACAAGAGAATCATAACCCTACCTACAACGTTGGTGGGAAGAAGAATTATAAGCTCCAAGTTCAGAGAAGGAAAACTCACAATAGAGTTTGAAGGAAGGTGAGAGTATAGTTTGTGGAGAAAAAGGAACAGGATGTGAATACTGCCCACTCTTTTGGATAACAAGAAAGATGAAAGACGAACTCTCATCTCTTGTCTCCAAAATTAAAAAATCAGAAAAATGATTGGAGTTGGGATAGCAAATGCCCCCTTGCGATGTTGTGGTCTGGCTTTATGAGTATCTCACCATCTTCCATAACCTTCTCAAGAATCGGTTCCATCCCTTCCATTTTTGCATCTGCAGATGTCAAGGCATGTGATAGGTCTTCCCATTTTCTCCACACCTGTTTTCTACCTCCTAATTTTCCTCTCTTCGCACAGGGCACACCCTCCCTCTCGACAATA
This sequence comes from Methanomicrobia archaeon JdFR-19, assembly GCA_002010075.1. Lineage (GTDB taxonomy): Archaea > Halobacteriota > Methanosarcinia > DSM-18856 > Methermicoccaceae > JdFR-19. Next base: position 47,767 of record MTMG01000016.1, read on the forward strand.
TCGAGGGCAAAATCTATCGGTTTTGCAGCAGATATGAACGTCCCAACTCCAAACGCATCTGCAACATCTCTCAATTCTGAAACTGCGTCGTCATCCAGACTCCCACTCACAACTATCTCCACGTCTTCGTATCCTCTTATGTCGAGTTCGAACCTCACCTCCTCCACGATTGCTCTCATGTTTCCTCTTCTTGATGATGTCGTATCGAGCCTCACACCATCCAGTTTTTCTCCAAGTATTTCTGCTGCCATTATGCTCTCTGTTTTCTCATCGTAATATGTATCACACAGACACACTCTTGGCACATCTTCTGGCAGAACCTCGTCAAACGCAATCCATGCATTCGCTTGATTTTCAAAACATATGATGAGGGCGTGTGGCATTGTTCCAACACAAGGTATGCCAAGCCTTTGAGCAGCAATATAATTACTCACACCATCTACTCCCCCAATCCATGCACTCCTTTCGACAACAATTGCAAGCGAAGGATGTACTCTTCTTGTGCCGAAGGAGAATACCTTTTTATCGCCTGCAGCCTATCTGATTTTGGTTGCATTCGTTGCAATTCCACTTGCCTGACATACGAATCCAAGGATTGGGTTTTCATATCTTGCAAAGTCGAGATAATGTCCCTCTATACAAATAACTGGTTCTCGGGGATGGATTATCGTTCCCTCTGGAACAGCATAAACATCAATGGGTAATCCTTCCAACAGCTTCAGTGCCTCATCAAGACCAGCAAAAACTGCGTGGGATGTACACGTGATCTCAGCCACGACTTTGGGGTTCACATTCTTTGTTCTGAGAACTTCTTCGGTTCTTAGGAAGTAGATATCGGTTGTAAGCCCTTTCTTTATCTCATCCTGTGCTGGTATGTTGAACATCTCTCTCATGATATCCATAATCTTTTCCTCCCACAAAGCTTTTCTGCTATTGTTATATCATGTGGCCAGTTTATGTTGACAGCACCCTCTACTCTATTGATGACGAATTTGAACTCATCTTGTTCATATCTCACCCTCTCTCCCTTGAGTATGTTTATGCCGCAAGGAACCAAGTCTCCTTGAAGAACAGTATCAGGGTGTATATTGAGCTGTCTACATAAACACAATGGCACATGCACAGAGAGTGCGGGTTTTTCGTGTTTCCTATACTCGCTGATTATGAGTTCTATGAGTTCCGTATTCAGAAGAGGGAGGTCTCCCATACAAACGATGAATGGCTCTTTTATTTTCAAACTCTCAACCGCCTCCATCATGTCTTGTAGGTATCCCTCTCCCCTCCCCATGAACATTTCAATATCTCTGTCGGCAAGCCATCTGATGGTATGAGGAACATGGGGTGAAACCACTACATACACTCTGTCTATTGAGGGGGCATTATTGAGAACATCGATTATACGTTGTATAATGGGTTTCCCACATATTTCTATCAACGGCTTTTCTGTCTATATGCCCCCCTTTTTCATTCTCTTTCCCTTCCCACCAGCCATCACAAGTGCATACATGCGATACCCCCAATCACAATAAGTGCCAAAATCCTTCCAACCTCGTTAGATGCCCCTATTATATCTCCGTTCACACCACCGAAATTCTTTTCAGCTATATAAAGAAGAGAAATTGAGCCAAGAGTTGATGAAACAATTGCAAGAATCCCTAGGATAATCATTCCTAGGGAATACAATGGGATAATTAAGAAGAAACTGAAAATAAAACTCAAAAGCAAATGTTTTTTTGTGGTGTTTTTCAGAAAGAGAGCCCCCATCCCCTGTGAAATAGGTTTTCCAAGTGCACACATCATCACCATAGAATGCTTTGCGCAAATCTCCCCCACGAGTATGGCAATCATTGAGAGGGATGCATTGGCAGAGATGAGAACTAAAACAGCATACAGACCTATCAAATACAGAACGACAGTTCCTATTCCACCTACGCCCAGCCTCACATCCTTCATAGCACTTATCTTTCTCTCTTTGTTTCCTTGTGCCATTATTCCGTCCCCCATGTCAGCCAGTCCATCGAGATGGTTGAAACCGCACACCCAGTATATCACAACCAATATCAGAAAGGCTGAGAGTTCTGGGGGAAATACCAATACAAAGAAATATGAGATAATCCCGATTATGAGACCGAGAAACCCCCCAATTGGGACAAAGAGATAAGTTTCTTTAGATATGTTAAGGTCTTCCATTCCAACTGGTATTCTTGATAGGAGCGAGATTCCAGAACGTAGTGCTTTTAACACCTTATCCCCTCATGTATCAAGCACAACGGTTGCCGTGTATCCATTCTCCTTCTCAACTGTTAGCTCATGAAACGTTACAGCCTTCACGTCCCCTCTGAATTCATGTTTTTCCACATCTATCTTCTCTCCCCAGCATCTTGCTTTTAATCTATTGTTCTCAAAATTCACATCAAACCGTGAAAATACAAGGTTTTCAACCTCGAATATGATTATGAGTTCTGTTAGAAAGTCATAAAGAATTTCAGTGAGCTCTTTTCCCCATCCCTCGATTTCAATTATCCTCTCTTCTTTTGGCTCAACTTTGCTTGTATCAACCATTGCCTCAAAGAGTGCAAGTGCCGAGCTCTCAAAGAGGTCTTCAATGCTCTCCCCTTTTGCATGAAACTTCACGTCTGCTGTGTGTTCATCAAACCAAAATTCACCCAATGTTTTTCACCACCTTTTCAATTCTATCTGCAGCAAGTACCGAAACTATATCGCTTCTCGTTTTATCTATGAGCTGGGATGCAATATCAGTCTTGTGCCTCAGTCCGTGTGTGAGGGCGTCTGGAAAGTCGAACTCCATGAGTGTGTGATGAATCTCTTCGCACAGAGCGAGCACTCTCTATGCTTTTACTGTCTCTTTCTTCATTAGCAGTGATATGATGTATCTTCTACATTCTCCAATCGCATCTGCAAGCCCTTTAAGGTAAGAGGGGTCTGTTACGTTCAGTTCTTCTGGTGATGGTATATCCACGTCATTTCCATCTTCAAATGCCCTCACAATGTTGAAGGTGATTGATGCCTCTACAAACTCCTGTTGTGCATTCTCAACAAATCCAGCATAGTATATCTCAGGCAAGTCTTTTAATGTCTCATTAACCTCTTCCAACAATTTTCTTGCCTTTTTTATCGAATTTTTACTCTCCTCAACCTCACTCAAATTCTCGAGAGAACGGTGTATCTGTCTGATTGCTCTTGCAGATAATCTTGTAACCTCTCTTGTGAGTTTCATCGTCTCCTCTCTCGCTGAGTCTCTCTTTTCCATCCTTTCGATTATTTTTTGCATGTCCATCTTGCATCACCATCTCACAATTAACGTTATGTTAATATTTATGTCATAACAAAAAATATGGTGATGGAAATAAATAGCACGAACATGTCGATGTTAGAATCGTTACCTATCGGGGTTTACATATACCAAGACGGCTATTTCAAATTCGTAAACAGAGCATTTTGTGAGATGAGTGGATATACACGTGACGAATTACTCTTTACAGATTATAAAAGACTCATAACACCAGAGGGGCAGGAGCTTCTTGAAGAATTTACAAATAAAGCAATCAAAGGTAGAGTTGGAGGGTTACCCACTTCGCATGTTGTAAAGAGCATAAGAAAGGATGGAAGTCTGTTATGGGTCATCATCATACCCACTTTAGTTGAGTATGAAGGAAGGAATGCGATTCTCGGATGTGTGTTTGACATCACAGACATAAAAAGTATAGAAGAATGGCTGAAAATCAGGCTTGAAATCGAGAACGTTGTCAGCGATATACTGGAGTCAACAATCATCGATAGCAAACTGGAAGAGAGGATAGAGCTATGTCTTCAGAGGATTGGAGAATTCATGGGCGTTGATGGGACTCTGCTTTTGCACTTCATAAAAAATAGCCTCAATCAGGTTTATGTGTGGGACTCAGAGCATAGAGAGGGAATGAAAGAAAGAATAAAAGATGTGAATTTTGATGTTTTCAGGGAGTTGGTAGAGGAGGAGAATTTTGTCTCCATATCTTCCACAGACGATGTGGATGGAGAAACGAGGGAGATTTTGAAGGGATTAAAGGTTGAATCTTTGCTTGCTATGTGCTTTGATAATGGTGTAGCGATTGTTTTGCTAAACAACCGCCCAAAGGTGTGGACAGAATATGAAAGGTTTGTTTTGAAAGAGTTGGGGAAGATATTGGTGTACGTCATTGAGAGAGGTGTTGCAATTGAGCAGATGGAGAGATATGCGAATGAACTGAGAACACTTTATGAACTTGCATCTGTGAAGGGCGATGATGAGCAGGCTGTGTTGAATGAAGCACTGAATACGATTGTTAGAAATCTCAACGCAAGTGCAGGCTTGATTATTCTTGGGAAGGAGTGTAAGGCATGTTATGGTGATGTTGATAACATTGATAATCTTCTTTCTATTTCTCATACATTTTCTGTGGGGGAGGAGGAAGGAGTTCTCAAGCTTGGATGGGATGGTATTGATGTTAATGAGGTCCAAGAGAGTTTTATCGAGTCAATATGTCTCCAATTATCTCACCTTATTGAGAGAACTCGACTTGATGTGGACATTAGGAGATATTCCAATACGATAAGGGATGCTTATCATGAGTTAAAGAAACTCGATGAACTCAAAATGAAGTTTGTGGACATAACTTTGCATGACCTCAAAGGACCACTAACAACACTTCATGGATATCTTTCCCTCATAGAAGACAGTGATTATGTGAAGGATGAGCGACTTTCACAGATGGTCAATGCAATGGTCAGAAGCACATCTAAATTGGAGGCAGTTGTTGGCAAGCTTTTGAGTCTTGTCAGAATCGAGGACGGGAGAATGGAATGGAGAGACATATACATTGGAAAACTGATAGACGAGATTTTGTCTGATTTATCCTTTATTCTGGAACAGAAGGGATTGAATGTTGAAGTATCTGGAGAAGAGATTGTTTTGAAAGGGGATGAAGCAAGCCTTCGACAGCTCATATATGATGTTGTAGAGAACATTTCGATAAGAACGTCGAGGGGAGGAAAATTGAACATCATCAAGAGAGTCGAGGGTGAGGATGCAATCTTGGAATTCGTTGCAGAGGGCACATCTCTTTCAGATTTTGAAAAATTGCTATCACCCGAGTACATAACTTCCTCACGCGGGCTTGGACTTTATTTGGCTTCTGAGATCGCTAAACTCCATCAGGGAAGTATGGAGTGGCAGAAGATTGGAGAGGACTCTGTTTCGGTGAGAGTACATCTACCAAGAAGGGTATGAATATGTATGTTATCGTATGTTCAAGATTGGACATAGCAAGCCAGAATATCAAAGATAATTTACTCAGAATTGCTGATTGGGATGAAATTGATTTTGGAAATGATGAATTGATTGAGAACGCATGGGCGAGAGAGGATGTGTGTATCGTAGATGTAAAGGATAACCTCACAAACCTTAACGATATTGACAGAAAGTTGAGTGGTTTTCATGTAGATTCTCTCATATTTGCATCCAGACACAAGAGTGACACATCTGGAAAGATTTTTACAACCCATTTCACTGGGGTGTATGGGTCTTCGTTGTGTGTGCCATCTCCTCATCTCATGAGAATGATACTTCTGAATCTGATGAGATACGCTCAGGAAAGTGAATGGAAAGTTGTCATGGAAGCAACACATCATGGACCCGTTGAGGTACGTATCCCTCTTGTCTTTGTTGAGATAGGCAGCTCTCCATCCGAATGGAAAGACAGTTGGGCAGGAGAGGTCGTAGCACGGGCTATACTAGATAGTATAGGTAAGGAGAAAAAATGTCCGGTTGGTGTTGGTCTGGGTGGACCACATTATCTGAGGAGGGAGACAGAGTTGATGTCCTCCTCGAATGTGAGTTTTGGTCATTGTTTTTCGAGTGTTATGCTTGAGAGGATGGATGAGGGTGTGTTGATGGAGGCGGTTGAGAAGTCAAAAGCAGAGTTCATTTATGTGGATAAGAAATCTGTCTCTACATCTTTAAGGAAACGAATCGAGGAGATTGCAAACAAATTTGGATATATAATTCTGAAAGAAAAAGATGTAAGGGCGGTTGGAGTGCTGGGCATGGAGGACTATCTGAAGCTGTCATCACTGGGGAGAGTAAGGATTGACACTGGCGTTCATGGTCGTGAGAGCAAAGATTCATTGTTGTTTGTGGAGATGCCAAGAGATTTGTGGGATTATCTTGACAGAAGATACAGAAACTCGCTGAGGAAACTCATAGAGGAGCATGGGTTGGGGCACATAGAGTCCGAGAATGGAAACATTCTACCCATTATCTTTGGGTTTGATAAGTCAGTTGTTGAGAAGGCAAAGGACATACTTTTTAATGTTTTGTCATCTTATGAGGAATATGAGTTTCATTCCCCAGCCGAAATAATCGTAAGGAGGAGGAAGATTAATATGCAAAAAGCAGAATCACTCGGTTTGAGTGGGGCAGAGTTGAGAAAACTTTTAAAAGGAGAAATGGTTGAAGTAGATGGAAAAGCTATTAAACCAGAGATGGTATATGAGTGTGAGAGCATAGCTTTTAATATTGAAGTCAAGCTGATAAAAGGAGAGTTAGTATGAAGACCATCGTTGAAGATGCAATTGCCCGTAGCAGCCCGCGTACTAAGTCCCCAGTACTGCAGAACGAGGACATTGATGCAGAGCTTCAAGCACTTCTTGAGCAGTTGATGCCCAGGATAAAAGTGATTGGATGTGGAGGTGCTGGCAACAACACCATAAACAGAATGTTTGAAGAGGGTATAGAGGGTGCGGAGCTTATAGCAATCAACACAGATGCGAGACATTTGTTGAGTGTATCGGCAGACCGCAAATTATTGATCGGCAGAAAGACAACGAGAGGACTTGGTGCGGGAGGATGGCCCCAGATTGGTGAGGCGAGTGCACAGGAGAACAGGGACGAGATATCAAAACTTGTTGAAGGAGCAGACATGGTTTTTGTGACATGTGGCCTTGGAGGAGGTACAGGTACTGGTGCAGTCCCCATCGTAGCTGAGACAGCTGCGGATGCAGGTGCCCTTACGATAGGGGTAGTCACGCTACCCTTCTCGGTTGAGGGGAAGATTAGACAGGAGAATGCACTTGCTGGACTTGAGAGATTGAAGGATGTGTCAGACACAGTAATAGTGATACCAAACGACCGTCTTCTTGATGTTGTGCCAAGACTCCCACTTACAGCAGCCTTCAAGGTTGCGGATGAGGTACTCATGCACGCTGTGAAGGGTATCACAGAACTTGTCACAAAGACAGGACTGGTGAATCTCGACTTTGCAGATGTGAAGACTGTGATGGAGGACGGCGGTGTGGCGATGATAGGTCTCGGAGAGTCTGATGGTGATGATAGGGCGGTTGAGGCAGTTCAGAGAGCGCTGAGAAGTCCATTACTTGATGTGGATATATCCACAGCAAAGGCTGCCCTAATCAACATAACAGGCGGTCCTGACCTTACGGTCTCTGAGGCGAAGAAGGCATGTGAAGAGGTGTACACTCAGATCGACCCAGATGCAAGAATCATCTGGGGTGCAAGAATCGAACCAGACTTTGAGTCAAAGGTGAGAACGCTCATAATACTAACTGGCGTAAAATCACCACAGATATATGGTCCATCCCCCAAAGCTAAGAGTAAGTACGGTATTGACATACTCTAACGGGCTTAGAGGCTGATAAACATGACAAGACGCGAGGTGAGTGAGAGGTCTCTACAAATTGACACAATTGAGACCTTTTTGAAGAATCTTAGTATTGAATCTGTGAAATTGAAACTCAGAGAGTACATCAGAGTGCTCAGATACGCGAGGAAACCATCCAAGGATGAGTTCTATATGGTCTCCAAGATTGCAGCAGCTGGCATACTTTTCATAGGTTTGATAGGTTTTGTTGTATATCTTTTACTCAGTGAATTACCAACTTACTTTTGAGGGGATTAAATGGAGGAAAGCAAGATATTTGCTGTGAAAACAACAGCGAATCAGGAGAGGTCTGTTGCAAATATGATTACTCAGATTGCAAAGAAGAACAAGCTTGATATAAGGGCGATACTTGTGCCAGACGAATTGAAGGGTTATGTGCTTATCGAATCTCCAAGAAAAGAGATAGTGGATTCTGCTATTATGACTATTCCGCATGCAAAGGGAGTTGTGAAAGGTTCAACCGATTTTGCGGAAGTGGAGCACTTCCTGACACCAAAGCCGTCTGTGAGTGGAATTCTTGAAGGAAGCATAGTTGAGCTAATTGCAGGCCCGTTCAAAGGCGAGAAGGCAAGGGTGAAACGAATCGATGAGCTTCATGAGGAGATAACAGTGGAACTATTCGAGGCAATGGTTCCAATACCAGTTACTGTGAGAGGGGATCATGTGAGGGTTCTGAGAAAGGAGGAAGAGTGAATGCCAGTTGTTGAAGTTTTGGTAAGTGGTGGGAAAGCAACCCCTGGGCCACCTCTCGGTCCTGCCCTTGGGCCACTTGGTATTAATGTTAAAGAGGTGGTTGATAAGATCAATGAGCTGACAGCAGACTATGATGGCATGGAAGTTCCTGTGAAAATAGTGGTGGATGAGGAAAAGAACTTCACAATAACGGTTGGGACTCCACCCACGACAGCACTTTTGAAAAAGGAAGCAGGGATAGAAAAAGGCTCTGGAGATGCTGGTGCAAGCAAGATAGCAGACCTGAAGTTTGAGCAGATTTTAAAGGTTGCAAGAATGAAGAGGACAGACATGTTATCGTATGATATCAAAGGCGCTGTGAAGGAAGTTCTTGGAACTTGTCTTTCGATGGGAATTACAGTTGATGGGAAGAGTCCAAAGGAAGTCCAGAAAGCAATTGATGCTGGAGAGTATGATGATGTGCTGAAAGAGGGAGAAACATGAAGGTGCTTGTTGTTGGGAGTGGTGGGAGAGAGCATGCAATTGCAAAAACTCTCTCGAACTCCTCTGAACTTTTCTCTTTTATGTCTAAGAAAAATCCAGGAATTGCGTCTCTTTCTGAGTTCCATATTGGCTCTGAAACAGACCCCAATGAAGTCGTGGAATATGCTACAGAGGTTGGAGTGGATTACGCTGTGATAGGTCCTGAAGCTCCTTTGGCAGAGGGAGTTGCTGATGCTTTGGAGGACGTAGGCATATTTACATTCGGTCCGAGGAAAGATGTCGCAAGACTCGAATTTGACAAGGCATGGGCAAGGGAGTTCATGAGAAAGTACTCGATCAGAGGGTATCCCGAGTTCGTTGTGTGTGAGAGTGTTGAAGAGATTGAAAATGCTCTCAGACAGATAGGCGAGGCAGCAATAAAACCATCTGGTTTGACAGGAGGCAAGGGTGTAAAGGTGATGGGCGAGCATCTCAACAATGCGGAGGAAGTGCTTGAGTATTCCTCAAAGCTGTTGTCAGCTGGGCATAAGGTTGTTGTTGAGGAGAAACTGGAGGGAGAGGAATTCACAATTCAGGCGTTCTGTGATGGGACCAATCTTGCATTCTCTCCTGCAGTCCAAGACCACAAAAGAGCATATGAGGGAGATACAGGTCCAAATACAGGAGGGATGGGGTCTTACAGTGATGCTAACCATCTTTTGCCGTTCCTCACACAAGAAGAATATGATGAAGCCTGTAAAATCATGAAAGATGTTGTAAAAAATGCGAAAAATGAGACGAATACACCTTATAGAGGTGTTTTGTATGGTCAGTTCATGCTGACTGCCGAGGGCGTGTATGTTGTCGAGTTCAATGTCAGATTTGGGGATCCAGAGGCTTTGAACATACTTCCAATCATGCGTACCGATTTCTCATATGTACTTCAGGAGTGTGCTGAGGGAAAGCTGGGTGATATCGATTTTGAGCATAAGGCAACCGTTTGTAAGTATCTTGTCCCGAAAGGCTATCCAGATAATCCGGTAGCAGACTCACCAGTATATGTAGGTGATGTAGGGGATACGTTGTTGTTTTTTGCGAGCGTGTATGAGAAAGATGGCGTAATATACACAACTCGTTCAAGAGCTGTTGGTGTTGTTGGTATTGCAGATACTCTGGAAGAGGCAGAGAAAAAGGCTGAAAGAGCAATTGGAAATATAAGAGGGGAGCTCTACCATAGGAAGGACATAGGGACAAAAGAGTTAATAAACAAGAGAGTTGAACATGTGAAGGCACTTAAAGATTTGCGAGGACGTTGAGAGCAAAGCTTAAATATGGATAGTAGTAAAATAATATTCCCTTTGTAAATATGTTATTTACATCGTTGCACGGTGACCGGCGTCGACCCAGAGAGTGGGGAAATCCCATGTTGTGAAGGGTCGCTTTCAAGCCGTGCAATATTCAAATGGGGACTGGATAGTGATCTATTCCGTCTGACATGGGTCTTGGCAACCCGGTTAATTCCGATCGGAGTTGCTAATTTAATTTAAACCCCGCCAGTTCAACTCTGGTTGATCCTGCCAGAGGCTACTGCTATCGGGGTCCGACTAAGCCATGCGAGTCGTATGTTCCCCTTCGGGGGAGCATGGCGCACTGCTCAGTAACACGTGGATAACCTACCCTTGGGACCGGGATAACCCCGGGAAACTGGGGATAATACCGGATAGGCTATGGATGCTGGAATGCACCATAGCCCAAAAGGAGTCTTCTGACTCCGCCCAAGGATGGGTCTGCGGCCTATCAGGTAGTAGTGGGTGTAACGTACCCACTAGCCTACGACGGGTACGGGCTGTGGGAGCAGGAGCCCGGAGATGGATTCTGAGACATGAATCCAGGCCCTACGGGGTGCAGCAGGCGCGAAAACTTTACAATGCGGGAAACCGTGATAAGGGGACCCCGAGTGCCGGCGCATGGCGTCGGCTGTCCGGATGCCTAAAAAGCATCCGATAGCAAGGGCCGGGCAAGACCGGTGCCAGCCGCCGCGGTAACACCGGCGGCTCGAGTGGTAGCCACTTTTATTGGGTCTAAAGCGTCCGTAGCCGGCCTAGTAAGTCCCTTGGGAAATCTGGCGGCTTAACCGTCAGGCGATCAGGGGATACTGCTGGGCTTGGGACCGGGAGAGGTGAGAGGTACCTCAGGGGTAGGGGTGAAATCCTGTAATCCCTGAGGGACCACCTGTGGCGAAGGCGTCTCACCAGAACGGGTCCGACGGTGAGGGACGAAAGCTGGGGGCACGAACCGGATTAGATACCCGGGTAGTCCCAGCCGTAAACGATGCTCGCTAGGTGTCAGGCATGGCGTGACTGTGCCTGGTGCCGTAGGGAAGCCGTGAAGCGAGCCACCTGGGAAGTACGGCCGCAAGGCTGAAACTTAAAGGAATTGGCGGGGGAGCACCACAACGGGTGGAGCCTGCGGTTTAATTGGATTCAACGCCGGAAACCTTACCAGGGGAGACAGCGAGATGAAGGTCAGGCTAAAGACCTTACCAGATTAGCTGAGAGGAGGTGCATGGCCGTCGCCAGTTCGTACTGTGAAGCATCCTGTTAAGTCAGGCAACGAGCGAGACCCGCGCCCACAATTGCCAGCATGCCCTCCGGGGCGATGGGTACATTGTGGGGACCGCCGCTGCTAAAGCGGAGGAAGGTGCGGGCTACGGTAGGTCCGTATGCCCCGAATCCCCTGGGATACACGCGGGCTACAATGGTTGGGACAATGGGCATCGACCCCGAGAGGGGAAGGCAATCCCATAAACCCAACCGTAGTTCGGATCGAGGGCTGCAACCCGCCCTCGTGAAGCTGGAATCCGTAGTAATCGCGCTTCAACATAGCGCGGTGAATACGTCCCTGCTCCTTGCACACACCGCCCGTCAAACCACGCGAGTGAGGTCCAAGTGAGGGAACGGACATAGTGCCGTTTTCGAACTTGGGCTTCGCGAGTGGGGTTAAGTCGTAACAAGGTAGCCGTAGGGGAATCTGCGGCTGGATCACCTCCTACAAAGCCCACAAATGTGGGCATAGTATACTCCGATCGGAAGCCGTAAGGTTGCCAAGACCCATCAGATGGGCTCGTAGATCAGCTGGAAGATCGCTGCCTTTGCGAGGCAGAGGCCCTGGGTTCGAATCCCAGCGAGTCCATGTGTGATGCACCAGACGAGCTATTGTCTCGTCTGGGAAGGGTTGAGCCCATACAGGGCGAAGAGACCATGTACAAGCAAAGTCCAGACGCTTACTGGGCCAAGGTGAGGTAGAGCCTGGCTCTATGCCAGCTGGTGGATGGCTCGGCTCAAGCGCTGATGAAGGACGTGCCAAGCTGCGATAAGCCCCGGGGAGGTGCAGGGAGCCTTAGATCCGGGGATCTCCGAATGGGACTTCCTGACGCTTCGCGCGTCACTCCCGTTAGGGAGGGGGAACGCCCCGAATTGAAACATCTTAGTAGGGGCAGGAGAAGAAACCAATTGGGATGCCGTGAGTAACGGCGAGTGAAAGCGGCACAGTTCAAACCGAATCCGTGCTCGATGAGGGCATGGAAATGTGGTGTTGTAGGCACAGGACAATAAAACCCGACCTGGAGAAACCGAAGTCTCCTGGAACGGAGCGCCATAGAGTGTGAAAGCCACGTAGGTGTAATCCAGGGGGTTTGTCCTGTGTCCTGAGTACCGTGGGTTGGAAATCTCACGGGAAGCTGGGAGGCATCAACTTCCAAAACTAAATACGTCTTGAGACCGATAGCGCAGTAGTAGGGTGACTGAAAGCTGAAAAGTACCCCGAGGAGGGAGGTGAAAAGCGCCTGAAACCAGCTGGTGATAGTGGGGTACGGCGTGAAAGGATCGGCGATGCGAAGGAACCCGTCGCGAGGCGGTAGTACGGGCATCGCTGTGCAACGTCGTACCGTACGTTTTGAAGAACGGGCCAGGGAGTTTGTCTGGGTGGCGAGGTTAACCACTTCACGTGGGGAGCCGAAGCGAAAGCGACATGCACGTAGCCCGAAAGGGTGTGGTGCGGGGTACTAAAAGTGCCCGGAGTCACCTGGACAAGACCCGAAGCCGGGCGATCTAGGCGTGGGCAGGCTGAAGCGCGAGGAAACTCGCGTGGAGGGCCGAAGGGGTGCTGATATGCAAATCGCTCCTCTGACCCGCGTCTAGGAGTGAAAGATTAATCGAGCCCGGGAATAGCTGGTTCCCCCCGAAACATGCCACAGCATGACCTGGACTGAGGTAGTCGGCGGGGTAGAGCACTGATTGGGAAGATAGGGGAGGAAACTCCTCGCTTCCCTGTCAAACTCCGAATCCGCCGTCGCCTGAGAAGTCCGGAGTCCGGGCTGGGGGGTAAGCTTCCAGTCCGCAAGGGGATAAACCCAGCCCATGGTTAAGGTCCCTAAGTGTCGGCTAAGTGTTACCAATAAAAGGCGTCCCAAGCCTAAGACAACTGGGAGGTGAGCTTAGAAGCAGCTATCCTTTAAAGAGTGCGTAACAGCTCACCAGTCGAGGTTTGGGGCCCTGAAAATGGACGGGGCTTAAGCCGACCACCGATACCATGGGGCACCGTAAGGTGATCCGGTAGGGGGGCGTCCTGCGTGGGTAGAAGCAGGGCTGTGAGGTCCTGTGGACCGCGTAGGAACGAGAATCCTGGCGTTAGTAGCAGCATAGTTGGGTGAGAATCCCAACCGCCGAAAGGGCCAGGTTTCCTCGGCAATGTTCGTCAGCCGAGGGTTAGTCGGTCCTAAGGTGCACCGTAATTCGAGTGCACCGAAGAGGGAAGCAGGTTAATATTCCTGCACCACCTGGCAATCCAATCCCGACGCTTCCGGGTAGGCCGAGCAGGGGCGCCAACCTGTTCAAGCGTTGAAGCCCACGGAGAGCCGTAATGGCGAGAAGTGGGTGAAGACGTGATGACGTAAGTCGGCTGACCCCGGGAGCCCGTGAAAAGGGTGCCAGGTGACCGTACCGAGAACTGACACAGGTGTCTCAGGCTGAGAAGGCCCAGGCGTGTCGGGGTATTCTGGCTAAGGGAATTCGGCAAATTAGCCCCGTAACTTCGGGAGAAGGGGTGCCTGCTCCGAGATGGAGCAGGTCGCAGTGACAGGGGGACTCCGACTGTCTAATAACAACATAGCAGGCTGCAACTCCGTAAGGACTAGTACAGCCTGTGAATCCTGCCCAGTGCAGGTACCTGAAACCCAGGTTCAACTGGGCGAAGGGCCTGTCAACGGCGGGGGTAACTCTGACCCTCTTAAGGTAGCGTAATACCTTGCCGCTTAATTGGCGGCTTGCATGAATGGACCAACGAGAGTCCCACTGTCCCTAGCCAGAGCCCGGTGAACCCCACATTCCAGTGAAGAGTCTGGAGACCTCCGATGGGAAGTGAAGACCCCGTGGAGCTTTACTGCAGCCTGTCGCTGGGTCGTGGTTCTGGATGTAGAGGATAGGTGGGAGGCGTCGAAGCNCCCTCGCCAGGGGGTGTGGAGCCGCCAGTGGAATACCACCCTTCTGGAACTACGGCTCTAACTCCGAAAGGAGGACAACGATAGGTGGGCAGTTTGCCTGGGGCGGGACGCCCTTGAAAAGGTATCAAGGGCGCCCTAAGGTCGGCTCATCAGGGACGGAAACCCTGAGAAGAGTGTAAGGGCAAAAGCCGGCTTGACGCGATCTTCCATACCGAGAGATCGCGAGACGAAAGTCGGGCCTAACGAACCAATGAGCCCTCTTGATGAGGGCCATTGATGTCAGAAAAGCTACCCCGGGGATAACAGAGTCGTCACCGGCAAGAGCACATATCGACCCGGTGGCTTGCTACCTCGATGTCGGTTCTCTCCATCCTGGCCGTGCAGCAGCGGCCAAGGGTGAGGTTGTTCGCCTATTAAAGGGGATCGTGAGCTGGGTTTAGACCGTCGTGAGACAGGTCGGTTACTATCTATCGGAGGTGTTTGAGGTCTGAGGGGAAGTTGCTCATAGTACGAGAGGAACTGGGCAACGGCGCCTCTAGTCGATCGGTTGTCCGGCAGGGCACTGCCGAGAAGCCACGCGCTATGTGGATAAGGGCTGAAAGCATCTAAGCCCGAAGCCACCCCCAAAAAGAGACCTCATTAAGGACGCCCGTAAAAGACGGGTTTGATAGGGCCGGGATGTAAGCACCAAGGTAACGAGGTGCTCAGTCCACGGCTACTAAAGTCCGTGCCAGCCTACTTTGCCTTGGCCCAGGCGATATTTGGACTTTGCTTGTACATGGTTTATGCCAAGGTGGCGGAGTGGCTACGCAGTCGCCTGCAGAGCGACGTTACTCCGGTTCGAATCCGGACCTTGGCTTAGGGAGATGAGTTTAGCGGCCATAGTGGCGGGGGTACTCCTGAACCCATTCCGAACTCAGAAGATAAGCCCGCCCACGTGCTGCACTGTACTATGCTGCTCGCGCGCATGGGAACTGCAGCTCGCTGCTAACCTCATCTCCCATTCTCATTTCTCATCCAAATTTTCTGATTTTACTATCGTATCTTAATACACTTAGTCCAAACAAGTTCCAGATTTTATTACTTCGTTTTAACTAATTAAAAAGTAATTTTAAAAAGTTTTAACAAATTTGTCAGATAGAATAAATAGTTTTTTAAATTTTTAATCTAAAAATTTGGTTATGCTGGAAACAGGGGTAATAATGGCTGCTGTTATACTTGGGGTCATTCATTCGATTGCTCCAGACCACTGGATGCCCTTTGTTGTGGTTTCAAGAGCCGAGAGGTGGGGGCTATCGAGGTCTGTCTTGGTGGCTCTTGCCGGGGGACTGGGACACATCACAACCTCTGTTCTTATAGGAATTGGTGTGATACTGATAGGTATGTCGGTATCCCATAGACTCGAGAACTTTGAGAGTCTATTTTCAGGCTCTTTGTTGTTTGTGTTCGGTCTTGCATACACCATAATGTCGATGCGACATTACAAAAATGATTACAAACACGTCCATCACGACCACTCTCACGATACCAATGTTCTCTCGTACTCACTCATATTGATAGCGTCAGTGTCTCCTTGTGTGCCTTTTATTCCAGTGATGGTTGCATCTATACCGTATGGAGGAATGACAATGGCATTGACACTCGTATGTTTCGTTCTCTCAACCTTGTTTGTAATAGGTGTACTTGTCTTTCTCTCACTCAAATCGTTGCATTCAATCTCTCACATAATTGAGAAAAGGATAAACGTGTTCGCGGGATTTGTTTTGATGAGTATAGGTGTGGGAGTTCTCATAGGTCTCTTTTAAACTAAATTGAAGAGTATACCTCTGAAATATTGGCAGGAATTGTCAGAAATATGAGAGATATATTTAACTGAGCAAATATTGTTATGATGAAGATTGTGTTGTATATGCCACAGGTCTCGTATGAAAGTGGTGGAGACAGGATACATGTGAGGGAGTTGAGGGAAAATCTCTCAAAGTTTTTGGATATCATTGCAATAGATATGGGTGTGTCTTTCAACATTCCAGTTTTTACTGGTTTATTCAGTATTTTAAAATCTTCTACGATACTTATTAAAAAAATAATCTCTGAAAATCCTGATTTAATCTATACAAGAGGGGAAAATTCATTTTTTGCAGTCATTATCGGCAAAGTATTTGGTGTTCGGGTGGTTGTTGAGGTGAATGGGCTTCTAAGCGAAGAGATGAAACTGATAAATTCGATAACGGGTTATATATTACATAGGCTGAATGAGAGGAGTTATAGATATGCGGATGCCATTGTGGCAGTGACTCAAAAAATAAAAGAGGAGATAATGAGGACATACAACATTCCTGATGATAAGATAACTGTGATAGAGAATGGAGCTAACACAGATGTGTTCAGACCAATTGACGAAAAAGAAGCAAAAAAAGAACTCAATCTCGATTATAACTCAAAATATGTGTGTTTTGTTGGCTCCCTTTTCAAATGGCAGGGTGTTGAATACCTCATTCGATCAGTTCCTTTGATACTGAAAAGTTGTCCCAACACCAAATTCTTGGTGGTCGGAGATGGCATGATGAGAAAAGAACTTGAAGAACTTGCAGATAACCTGAGAGTGTCTGGGAACGTTATTTTCACAGGGTCAGTCCCCTATGAGAAGGTTCCGTTGTACATCAGTGCAAGTGATGTCTGTGTAGTTTACAAGAGACCTCTAAAATCCGGATACTCTCCTTTAAAGTTGTATGAGTATATGGCGTGTGGGAAAGCGGTGGTGGCAAGCAGGGTAGATGGTTTTGAGGTGTTGGAAAAAATTGGCGGAGGGGCATTAGTAGAGCCAGAGAACCCCGAGAAGCTGGCAGAAACGATAGTGAGATTACTGAAAGACAAAAAGTTGCAGTTGGAAATGGGGAAGAATGGCAGAAAATACGTAGTGGAAAATCACAGCTGGGAAGTGGTGGCGAGGAAGGTTGCAGAAGTATGTGAAATCGTGGCAAGGGGGAAATGAGACTTCACTCTATAATCAACAGGTTTTAAATTTTTAAGATTTATCAAATCCCAATACATGCTTAATGTCGTTTATATCTTCTTGAGTAATCGATTTCAGGATTATTGAAAGTATCACATACACAGAGAAACCTAAAATTATGATTATTAAAATCGTAAAGATATCATTTATTGCAATTTGTTTAATAACGAAGAACATAATCAAGGAAGCAAAAATACATTTTATCATTAATTTAATATCAAAAGCATAATGTATCTCTTTTCGAGCTAAGATGGCGATTACAGAAGCTAAAAAGAGATAAGATATGAGTGTGGAAATTGCAGCTCCTTCTATACCTATTGCTTTAATGAGAATATAATTCAACACAACGTTGATAATTGCGGCGGTGAAGAAAATAATCGTATTGTAATAGGTCTTTTTTATTAAGTGTATGATATAAACATTTATTTGGTAAATTCCTAAAAACAATATACCTACAGAAATCCACAAAATGATTGCAGGACTTACGGTATAATCGCTCGTAGTTAAAATCAAAATTAATTTTGGTCCCAGAGTATAAAGACCAAAAATTGCAGGTACAACAAGGAAGATGTATATTCTGGTAGATTTCTCGAAGAGTGTTCTAACAATGTCTTTTTGACCTTTCTCCCAGAACTCAACCAACAGCGGATATACTACAAATCCCAGTGGCATGTAAAACAAGCTTAAAACAGAGGTGAGACTGTAAGCTGCAGAATAAACTGCATTCTCTGATAAACTTAGTAGATGGACAATGAAATATCGGTCACTTGACGCTAAGACCCACATCAATATGCCATTGGGTATGAAAGGCAATGAAAATTTGAGCAAATCTTTCAATGTCCTTTTTAAGTTATGCATCTCTATGAATACACCGACAGTTCTCACAACCTCAAGTAAATACACGAGCAGAGAGAAAACAATGCTTGTTATGATGTAGAGTATCAGGACTAGTCTGATATCTCCACCGAAAATAACCAGAACTAAATACAGTATCAGTATGCGAGGTATTGCATATCCTATGTTAACCAGAGATAGGAGTTTTATTTTGTTTTTTGCTCTCATAAAAGATGTGCTCATGATGTAGATTGCCTCTGCCATGATCCACAGACCCAGAAGAGGTACAAAAGTGCGGAAAGATGGGTCTCCAAAAATAAAACTGCTTAGAGTATCTTTAAAGATGAAAGTAATCAGAACAAACAACAAACTATTCAGAAATACGATTCCCAACATGGAGTGAAACAGCGAGCTAACTCTCTGTTTGTTTTCATTGCCAGCCAGAAATCTTACAACTGATACCTGAAAACTAACTGTGATAAAGGGCAATAGGAGTGAGGTTGTAATCATTATCTGAACCCATACGCCGTATAACTCCTGAGATAACGTTTTTGTTAGAATTGGCAAGGTTATAAATCCGAATAAACTCATCAGACCGCTCGAAATACCATAGAATAATACATCGCTGGTGAATTTCTTTTTTAGAGTCATATGTCCCCTCTTTTATCAACAATCAAGAGAATCCACTTAGTATGTCTGGGAAATAATTTACAAAATATTTTATCAATCAAAAATTTTAACCTGAATGGAACAAAACTCGGTACAAACCTTAAAAATGAATTTCCGAATTTTGATAGTTTTATCCTTTTTACATCCGCTTTGAGACCATCTATGTATTGTTTTAGTTTTACTTCATTAAAAGAATGTAAATGTCCAGACACTGGCGTATATTTGGCACAGTGTATGCACAGTATCCATTTTATTTTTTCATCATACGGAACGGTGATTATGGTTCTTATTCTGCTAATTCTTATCAGATGTTCTAAAGTTTCTTGGGGGTTTATAAGATGCTCGAGAACCTCCATGCAAACCACAGTATCAAAGTTGTTGTCTTCAAAACCAATTCCCTCCTCTACATTGCAGACTCTGACAACATCCTGGTCCAGTATTTTGTTGCAGTCTTCTGCACGTTTTTTTGTTGCCTCAATTCCAGCAATCTGATACTCTGATTTAATCAACTTCAAAAAATCTCCTCGAGCACAACCTACATCAAGAACTGATTTGCCACAAATATGGCGTTTCACGAGCTCAAAACGGTAGTAATCTAATGATGATAAGTTTCCTTCTGGTACAGGACCCAATGCCTCATAGTATTTCTCATGTCTCTTGATCGATAATCCCGGCGTCATCATGTTCTCTCCATTACGCTGCAAGATTTAAATTGTTCATGCTTATATATTAGTCGCCCTAAAAACTGGACATATACCCCTTTCCCGAGTGGTTTAAATCCAACCTTACTAATTCCCCGTAAAGAGGCTCTGTTATCAACTTCAGTATCGATTAACACACGCTTGACCATTGCATCAGAAAACAACTTTTGACATAGAGTGGCTACCATTGCCGGGTAGATATTTTTTCCACGGTAATCTTTGCTAACATGACAATAATGGATAAAAGCCTCATTTTGGTAAATGTCCATGTACCCATTCACCCTACAGTGGTCTTTTTTGCATACTTTAGCCCAAGCATGACCAACGACTTGCGAGCCTATCCAAGCATAAACTCCATATTGCCCCTCTTCAAGAAACTTGAGGAACGCCGATATATGCTCCTTTTCCCTGAAATCAGCAACATGTTCAACGTTATCAAATGTAATCTCGGTGATATCAACCTCTGCTTTTACAGGGACAAAATTGATATCGTTTGGATTATCAAGGGAAAAAATCAATTGTCGCTTAATTTTGAGGATATTGTAGATTTTTGAGAGCATCTTTTACCTCCACAATACATTTATTTACTGATTGAGTGTAGAATTTCAAAATTGTATTTTGCTAATTTTTTAACTTCTGGCATTCTTTTTTTCAGATATTCTCTTATTCTGTCTCTGTTCTCCCATGCTAAGGAGACTTTCTCTATCATGTCCTGTGCGTTAGTGGGGTCACAGATATACGCCTCTATACCTACCAGTTTTGCAATACCACGTAGCTTGTGTGGTCTTGGTCCATTTCCATAGTCAATAATAACCGTTGGAATGCATTGGGATAATCCTGCAATGGCACCATGCAACCGTCCGCTAATCAAGAAATCACAACATCCAATAATTGTTTTCATGGTTGCTGCATCGTAAAGTCCTTTGACCATAGTCAGTTCATCATCTTGGTACTGGTGATTTAGTAGGCTATAGAGCTGAGAGATTATATGGTAATCACTTCCTGGGATTAAATTACCTTGGTCATCTGTTCTATTTTGATGGGCCATCAAAACAACCTTTACATCATAGTGTTCAAGTATATGCCCTATCAAATCCACAAATGGTTTTAGTTCTTCATCGTCTCTTGGGACTTTAAAGAATGGTGGTTTAGGCATATTCCACCCACTTAATATGAAGCCTACCAACGGTTTGGTTTTTGGGAGAATTCTTTCGTTTTTTAGGACATCCATTGCTTCCTCTTTTCTCTTTGCATCAAATAAAAAGGCAGGACAAGCAGTGGTTACCATATGTGTGTTGGTGATTCCCATTTCTTGTAGCAACTCAGTGCTTAAAGGCTCTCTGTTTGTAATCAAGTCAACCCTATTGAGAACAAATTTTGCCAACATTCTACGCCAAGTACTTCCAAATGGGCCTGGTGAACCAGCAAACATAACCACTGGTTTGCCCAAAATTTTCGCGAACAAAATCCTAGCACATCCCTCCAAGAACCTATTAAACTCTGAGTTATCTCCGTAAAGGTCTCCACTGAAATCTATAATCAAATCTGCCTCTTGCAGTTCATTAAGTAATACACTCTTTTTTAAGATGAAATTGAGATTTAAATGAAAAATATAATAGAAAAATGCCCACACCGAAATTTTTAGAATATCTACTGCAGTGGTTATTGCAGTTTTCACACCATAAGTCCAGAAACGTTCGTCTCTTTTTGATTCAATGTTGAATTTTTTGCAAAAATCATCTGACATTTGGATGGATGTGGTTATCTCTGCATGAGGAAATTCTTTTTTTAAATATTTTATCAAGGGCTCCATGATTGCATAATTACCCAGATTATGGTACTCCATTGCTCCGAGTGATGTTGATGTTAGACCCATCACAAAAATTTTCATATTTTCTTCATCCATTTCATTATCCCACTTTTTAACAACACCTTTATGAAACTATATGTAACATTCAACTTTTCCACCCCATAATATGGCACTAATTTAGGATTAAAACCTGTTATGAACTCTGCCAGTTGGGGTGTATTCGCTGCCATTAGATTGACTTCTTTAAATCCTCTACTCTGCATATCCTGAAATACCTTATGCAAGAGCAGGGAATAAGCACCTGTTCTTCTGAGTTCTGGATGGGTTGCAGCAGACCATCTATAAACTTTTTTCCTGTCATAAACAAAAATCTCTGATGCAGCTATCTCTTCAGACTTTGTTTGTGCTACCCACATCTCTCCCTTTTCATTTTTCAGTACCATATCAAATACTTCTGCAAGGAATCTTTTGGTTGCAGGTGGGTTCAATCCTTGGCGTGAAAAAGTCATTTCAAATAATTCATAAAATGAATCTATATCTTCTGACTTTTCAATGATTATTTCGTTTTTTATTGCTTTGTTGATATTCCGTTTTACATCTCTGGAAATCTTATTTTCGAAATTGTCTAAACCCAGATAATATGTGTACAAGACTTTAGTATCCCAGCCATTCCAGATGAATGGTCTGACATCAACAAACTCAGGAGAGAAAGTTAATGATACACGATCAAGACCTTCAGAATCGAGTACATCACACAAAGAGCGTATAATATTATGGTTTCTATGTTCCCGCATCCTTACTTTACTATCTGGTACCTCTACCAACACAACTCCACCATATGGCGTCATTTCACAAGTGGAGGATGCTACTTTTAAAAATCCTTTTTTGTGAAGGTATAAAGAACAACCTCCGATTAGTTGATTATTTTCAAAGAATCCATAGATTTTTAGTTTTTTATTTAATAGATTACTGCATGTTGTTAGCCAGACACTGCTGTGAAATATTGTGCCGTATGGAGACTTCTCAACTATTTCGTCCCATTTTTCGTATTCATCCTTTTTTAATTCTCTAATTTCTATCTCAGACATTTATTTATCTCCTATCTACGTCCACCATTTGTAAATCTCTTCTCCACTCGTCATCCACGCTTCTTTTTCATGAGAATACTTCAATATCTTTTCATAAAACTTTAACATGTCTCCAAACATGTAGGTATTATGCCAGAGGATAGTGATAACTCCATTGTACCTTTCAACAGTGTCAATAAGTCGCTTGGTAATTTTCCATGCGTCTCCCACATTTAATTTCATATGCTCAAACAACGTACAGTCCATAATGACCAAAGGAATTTCGAGAATGTCAATCTATTTGTTTGTATGTAGGTTGAAGGGTTTAAAAGGATGGCACATCCCATTTCTAAATCCGACAGCATCTGCATAACCGAAAGTTGTATCATATTTAAAGCCAGCTTTTTCCAGAACAATCCAAGTATCTGGAACTTTGAATTTCAAGTAGTGGTTCCTATAACCGATTAATTTTTTACCTAACACCTTTTCCAGCCTTTTCTTCTTCTCTCTGACATCATCCAAGTTATTGTATGAATTGTGTCCACCATGCAGACCAACTTCCCATCCGTTATCTATTATGTATCCCAACTCGTTATCTAAATCTTCAACATTGAAATTGAAGTCCAAATCTCCTTCTTCCACTGTTAAGAAATAGAAACTCGACTTTGCACCATATTTCTCTTCAAGTTTCATGATATCTTTAAAATTCCATAGATAATTCTATCTTTTTATGTTGCTGAGCAGAATTTTAAAAGCATTCTTGGTTTGACCACACCTCAAACTTCTGATGGCACAGTATATCGTACTCGATTTGGAAGGATAGAGGGTATCAATATCGTGAGTCAGACAAACCGCAAATTTCTTGCCTTCTGGATACCCGACTTCTAAGCCGTTCTCCAATAGGAATTTTGATACCTCTGGCTCTAAAACATTTTTATGCTTGCTAATACGATATGGGTATCTCTGATATCGATCTAAAATCGTTGGGTTGTACTCCTCTCGTTTCGTAAATAATTCCCAAAGCTCTTTATTTTGTTTCAACGTTTCAATCATCTGTAATACCTTCATATTAGCTTTAATATCTCTTTAATTCTCTCACTTGCCCCCCCATCCCCAAATATATCACTTTGTGGATTTTCAGGATTGAAATTCATACTCGTTTTCACTATCTTATCTTTATCTGTTCCCACCAATACGTTCCACTCCTCTTCCACCGTCTCAACCCATTCTGTATTGTTTCTTAGGGTTATACATGGTACTCTCAAAATGTAGGCTTCTTTCTGAACACCACCAGAATCTGTCAGAATTAACTTTGCGTTCTTTTCCAGCATAAGCATATCCAGATATCCAACTGGTTTTATAACTTTGATTTCCCTTAAAGAGTCCCACAAACCGAATTTTTTCAACATCTTTTCAGTTCTTGGATGGCATGGGAACACAACATTCCCGATTTCACAAAAAGCCTCAACTATGCTTTTCATTCTCTCAAAACTGTCAGTGTTCTCAGCCCTATGAATAGTCGCCAGATAATACTCCTTTGGTTTTATATCCAGTTCATCCAGAATCTTCGATTTCTTTTCTGCGACCTTTATACTCTCTCTGAGGGCATCAACCATCACATCTCCCACCATATACACTCCTTCAGTTATCCCTTCTCCCCTCAGGTTCTCAACCGCCTTCTCAGTCGGACAAAACAGATAATCTGAACAGTGGTCGGTCAGAACCCTGTTTATCTCCTCTGGCATCTTCCTATCGTAAGACCTCAGACCCGCCTCAACATGCCCCACCTTTATATGTAATTTCACAGCCGCAAGAGCTCCAGCTAAAGTTGTATTGGTATCCCCATAAACCAAAACAACATCTGGTCTCTCCTTAAGAAGGACATCTTCTATTCTCTTTATCATTTCCCCCGTCTGATAACCATGTGTTCCAGACCCAACCCCCAGATGGTAATTCGGCTTTGGAATCCCAAGTTCATCAAAAAACATCTTATTCATTTCATAGGAATAGTGTTGTCCAGTATGTATTATCACCTCGTCAAACTCTTTTCTCAGCTCTTTTGATAAAGGAGCGAGTTTTATGAAATTTGGCCTTGCTCCAACTATCGATGCTACTTTCATACAATCACCTACTCAACAGAATCAATGCAAAGACAGCCATAATAATTCCACCTAACTTTGTCAGATCCATATTTTCTTTCAGAATCGTGATAGCAAGACACACCGTAACAACCAGAGCCAGATTTCTGATGGGAACAACCACACTTGCCTCCCCAAGTTTCAGAGCATACATGTAAGAAACCATGCCAATGACCGCCAAGATAGAAGCCAATACCACAAGTTTCATTCCTTCCAAGGTTATGGACTTGTCTGGCGAGAGTGACCACACGACACCCATCAAAGTGGCAGAGAATACATACACAAAGAACACCACCGATAGAGGGTTCATGTGCTCAGTAGCAACCTTATACACTATCCCAACCATACCGAATGCCATCATAGACATTAGAGCAAATGAGATTTCGTTAATGCTTATCACCTCACCTTACATCTGAACACGACAGTTCCGCCTTCTGTGTATGGCTCGCCCGGGTCAAGGCATTGGATGTATGCATAGTTCTCATCCTTTGAAAGTCCGAGCTTTACAGGATTTACCCTCTCTCTCAAAGCAACCGCATAATGTAATAAGGAGGGCAGTGCATGGATGCACAATGCATCTGTTTTGTTGATGTTTATCTCTGCCCCCTCTATCACTATTCTATCACCTTCTTTGTAAACCGGGCACTTCCCTCTAATTTCAACCACTTCAAAGACCAACTCCATATATAAAACGAAGATTTTTATCTATATTTATTCATGGGATGAGTATGCAGAAGTTGATGAAAGTATGGGACTTGCTCACGATAATCCTCCTCTCAGTCCTTCTGGCTCTGATAATATGGCTTTTTCCAGAAAGCATTTTGAGAAAGGTTGTAGGTTTACCTTTCATACTTTTCTTCCCCGGATATTCGTTCGTGAGTTTTTTGTTTCCTGAGAAAGAATTGGACAGCATCGAGAGAATTGCCTTATCGTTTGGGATGAGTGTCGCTATGGTTCCTTTGGTTGGTCTTGCTCTCAACTACACATCCTTTGGAATCGCACTGACCCCGATTTTGTTGAGTTTAATATCATTTAACATCATTTTTTCATTGCTCTCAATTTACAGAAGAATCAACTCACGAGAGCCATTTGTCCCAAAGGTTGAAATAAAATTTGAATTGGGGGAGAAGAGACTGAACAGAGTTCTGACTGTCGTGTTGGTGGTGTCTATTGTTGTTTCTGTTGCTGTTTTGGGATATGTGGTTGCGACCCCAAAGCAGGGAGAGAAATTCACGGAATTCTACATACTTGGAGAGAAGGGTAAAGCTTCTGATTATCCAACCCATCTAAAAGTCGGGCAGAAGGGCAAACTCATAATTGGTATAGCAAATCATGAGCACAGAACTGTGAATTACACGGTTGAAATATGGCTTGTGAATGCAGCCTATGAGAACAACAAGACCATTATCAACGAAATGTATTTCTTTGATAGATTTAATGTAACGCTCGAGCACATGCCAGTGGATGTAGGAGAAAATTGGACACCTCAGTGGGAGATACCATACACATTCTCAATCGATAAACCCGGGAGATACAAGATGTGGTTTTTGCTCTTCAAGGATGGCATCCTACCCCCATCCTCAGAGCCAGAAAAAATGAGGGACTATGCTGGGACTGATTACGAAAACAGGATTAAGGATGCCATACAGGGTGAGATTCAGAGTTTGAATCTAAATGTTGTTGTGGAATAATTTACCCGAAAACATCAACATAATCCTAAAATTTTATGAAAGACAAGAACAAGGGGAAGAAATTGGCAAGAACTTCTGTCTAACCTCGCTTTATGATAGAAGTTTCAATCTATTTTTGTATTTTTATGTTCAATATATTTCTTCCTCACCTCTTCAGCTCTCTCTTCCTCACCCAATTCTTCATACCCTTCCGCAACGTGTTTCCACCACCCACCGTCTTTCTCTGCCTCAGCCTTGCAGTATTCCACATATTTCATCATTGCCTCCCTTGCTTTTTCGAGGTCTCCCAATCTCCTGCATATATTAGCCACATCTTCCCAGAAAACACCCTCCTCCTCAGCCTCTTTCACATAATATTCCAGAGCTCCCTTCCATGCCCTCTTGGCTCTATCCTTATTTGAAATCTCTTCCCACAATTTTGCAACATCTCCCCAGTACCATGGCTCATTTTCAGCATATTTTTCGAGACATTCTGCAGCCTTTTTATATTCACCCGCCCTCTTCCAGAATTCATATGCTTCTTTCCAGTATTTTCCTCCTTTCTTATCTTCTGCCAGTTTGGTGTAGATTTTTGCAACCCTTTTATATTCACCCGCCCTCTCATAACACCAAACAGCAGATTCTGGCATCTCAGCCTTCAGATAACATTCAGCAGCCTCCCGATATTTCCCATCTTTCTCATATTTTCTTGCAGCCTCCCTGAACTTTCCTTTCCTTTCAAGAGACTCTGCACTTTTCATTCTATCTACCAGACTCATCTCAGGTTCCATCAACCACCATACCAGAATACCAAGAGCAACCAGATACACACCTGTTATGTATACAACGTGCATTGGCTCAGACCATTTGTATGTTTGGTAGGTTGCATACCCAGATGTTATGAGTCCTGCAACCGATAAAGCAAGGAATTTGAGATTCTTTGCATAAGCAAGTAAGAAAACAATAATTGCAAACAGCGTGGTGGCACATAAATAAACAATACCAAACAAGACTCTCAAAAAGAACAGAATCCCAAAAAAGTGTATTATCGTAGAAATAATTGCTATCAAGAAGATAATTACCAGTCCTATAAATATCGTCACTCTGTTCATGTTATTCATTTATAAATGGAATTTATTTAATTTTGTCTCATTAATTATAATAACAAATCCAGAAATTTAAAGTTGTGAAAGTTTTAATAACAGGAGCCTCGGAACAGATCAGTTCGTATGTTGTGGACTGTTGTTGACAAGTATGATGTTTTAGAGATTGATTTTCATGATGCGTTAGTCTTTGCTCCGTTGAACTTTGGAAAGTTATTTACATGATACTATCAGTTATGATGATAAATTAGGTAGATACCATCATGCATTGGGGGTGTATGCTAAGTGGGTGAAAATTCAGTAGAGGTGTCAGTGGTTATACCGTCCCTTAACGAGGAAAAAATAATTGGCATATGTATAGAGAAAGTGAAAAGGGTCTTCAGGGACCACAACATAAAAGGAGAGATAATAGTTGCGGACAACTCTACTGATATGACTCCAGAGATCGCAAGATCCCTGGGAGCCAAGGTTGTTACTCCTGATAAAAAAGGATACGGTTACGCTTATCTCTGTGCTTTTAAGCATGTTAAAGGCAAGTATATCGTTGTTGGGGACGCAGATAATACTTACGACTTTCTTGAGATACCTAAGCTTCTTGAACCTTTAAGGAAAGGGGAGGCGGAACTGGTAATTGGAAGCAGGTTCAAGGGTAATATCTTAGATGATGCAATGCCTTGGCTACATAGGTATATAGGAAACCCTCTTCTTACATTCCTTTTAAACTTCTTTTTTAAAGCTGGTGTGAGTGATGCCCACTCAGGTTTCAGGGCTTTTACGAGAGAGAGTTTGGAGAAGATGAAACTGAAAGGAGAGGGAATGGAATTCGCCTCGGAGATGATCATAAGGGCCGTTTGGGCTAGGTTAAGAATAAAAGAAGTGCCCATAACATACTATCCTCGACAAGACTCAGAACCAAAGCTTAAATCATTCAGGGATGGATGGAGACATTTGAGGTTCATGCTGCTTTATGCTCCAACTTATCTCTTTATTTTGCCTGGAGTGTTGTTGTTTATTTTGAGTATGGCTTTAGTTCTGCTTATTAGTGTCGGCATCTCAAATTTTGGATCTACTGGTTTGGGAGTCCATTCTATGATTGCCTCAAGTTTGCTAGCCATAATTGGTTACCAACTTATCTTTTTAGGATTGGCTGGGAAGATATATAGAGCAAAAATGGATATTCTAAATGACGGAATTGCAGAGTTTATTGTCAAAAGGTTATCTTTGGAGAAAGGGATAACAATTGGACTCTTGATATTCTTTACTGGATTTGCTTATACCATTTATTTAGTGTGGAACTGGGTTGACAGCGGTTTCAAGAATTTGCCTATGCTGAGTCAGGATGTTCTGGCGTTTACACTGCTCGTTATCGGGTTGCAGACACTATTCTATTCGTTTTTCCTGAGCATGCTTAGCGAAAGAGTGTAAGGGGTGATACTACGAGTCTCTCAAGTCATATCTTTCTACCTTGGATTCTGACATACACTGTGAGAAGAGAGTTAGAATATTCTCTGAGTGTATCATTCTATCTCTTCATCCATTTGTTTCTTGATATGCTGGATGGTGGACCGGTAACGCTCTTGTACCCCTTTGTAAAGAGAGGTGTTATTCTGAGATGTGGGATTACAGAACCTTCTAAGAGCTATGGAACTCTTTCCAGATTAGGAGTTGCTCCAGCCATCTTGCTCCTGCCGATGGTTTCTTTTGATAGGCTTCAGAGGAGGATAAGAGAAAATTAAGGGTGCCGTTAGTATGAATAGCACAGTTTCGATTGTAATTCCTACAAAAAACAATGGAGATATACTTGAAAAATGTCTTAGATCAATTCAGAATTTGGATTATCCAAAAGATAATTTGGAAGTTATAATTGTCGATGGATATTCAACGGATAACACAGTAGAGATTACAAAAAAATACGGATGTAAAGTAATCTTTGAGGATAAAGGGAGAATAAGCTATGCAAGAGACCTTGGGGTTAAACATGCTAAAGGCGAGTTCATAGCCTTTACTGACGCCGATTGTGTTGTCGATAGAAATTGGATAAAGGAGTTGATAAAACACTTTAAGGATGAGAAAGTTGCCGCAATAGGTGGACCAAATGTAACACCAGAAGACGATACAGAATTTGCAAAATATGTGGGTATAGTTTTGTCTTTTCTCAGCAAGGTTGGAGCCAGATATGGACTGAGTGGGGGGCAGGCTAGAGAAATCTACCACAATCCGACATGCAACGTAATGTATAGAAAGGAAGTTTTAGAGGAGGTTGGAGGGTTTAATTACAGTTTGGTTACAGTTGACGACGAAGAACTTGATTATAGAATTAGAAATAGAGGATACAAAATTCTCTATACGCCTTTTGCTGTAGTTTACCATTACAGGAAGCCGACTTGGAAAAAGTTTATTAAAATGGCTTGGAATTACGGCATCGGAAGGATGCAGGCGATAAAATTGCATAGAGATATGGGGAGATGGTTTCACTTTACCCCGTCGATTTTAGTTTTGATAGTGTTTTTGTTATTACTACTCTCGTACTTCAATGCTTTCTTTCTCTCAGTTGCATTGGGCATCTTGGTTGTGGGAGGTATTGGTATAGGCATATTAAGCGCTTTACTTACGATTAAACACAAAAGAAGGTTTATAGATTTCATTACAATGTATCTACTGATAGCCATTTGGTTTTGGGGTTGGGGGTTGGGATTTATAAGAGGAACATTTAAACCAGTCGAAAGAAAAGAATGGTGAAAAACTTATGAAGATATACATGCTTAATCCGCCATATTTCTATCACTTTGGCAGGGAAATGAGGTGGCAAGATACTGGGAGGGGAGGGACTTTATACTATCCCATGTGGCTATCCTACGCAACTGGTTTGCTTGAGCAAAAGGGTCATAAGGTCAGACTCGTTGATTGTCCAGCTTGGAACTGGAATGTTGATGACGTTTTAAGAGATTTAAAGAAGTTCAATCCGGATATAGTTGTTGTTGGAACGAGCTTTACAAGTTTAAACAACGATCTTGACGTTTCAAGAAAGATTAAGGGAGAATTTGATGTTCCAATTGTGATGGTTGGCCCACCGACGTCACAATTCCCGGAGAAGATATTGGGAGTTATAGATATTGTCGCGAGATATGAATATGAATTTACTTTAGCTGAGTTGGTAGAGAAAATGGAGAAAGGGAGGAGTATTCAGGATGTTTTGGGGATATCATTTAAACAAAATGAGAAGATAGTTCACAACCCAAATAGACCATGGTCTACGTCGAAACAAATTGAAGAATTACCGTTTGTTTCAGAGGTTTATAAGAAGCATCTGAACATTTACGATTACTTCCTTAACTACTCTCTGTATCCAATGGTTCAGATTTTCACTGGGAGAGGTTGTCCTTATGAGTGCACTTTTTGTGCTTGGCCTCAGACTTCTATGGGTAGGAAATATAGAGTTAGAAGCGTAGACAACATTCTGGATGAACTTGAGTGGATAGAAGAAAACTTGCCTGAAGTAAAGGAGGTGTTCTTTGAGGATGATACATTCACCGTCAGCAAGAAGAGGGTTAGAGAGTTCTGCAGGAAGTATATGGATAGAGATTTAGAGATCACATGGTCTTGCAATGCGAGAGTTGATACGCTGGATTTGGAAACTATGAAAGAAATAAAAAAAGCTAATTGCAGGTTTTTAATAGTCGGTTTTGAGTCTGCAGATAACAACATACTGAAAAATATAAAGAAGGGGTTTACAGTCGAGCAGGCGAGGGAATTTGCTAAGAACGTTAAAAAGGCTGGGTTGTTTTTGCATGCCGATTTTATAATAGGGTTGCCTGGGGAGACCAAAGAGACGATTGAGAAGACAAAGAAGTTTATCAAAGAGATAAAGCCCGAGCAGTTGCAAGTGTCTGTATCATCGCCGTTTCCAGGTACTGAGCTTTATGAGTGGTACAAAAAGAATGGATATTTGTTAACTGAGGACCCGAACGAGTATCTTGATGAGCAAGGGCATCAGAAGAGCGTAGTGTCGTATCCTTGGCTTACAGCTGATGAGATTGTGAAAGAGGTTGATAGGATTTTGAGGGATTATTATCTGTCATTGGATTACATCCCAGTAGCTCTGAGACAGATATTAAGAAAGCATGCATGGCAGGAGGCTAAGAGGTTGTGGTATTCGGCTAAGATGTTTTTAAAATATATTGGGGGCAGGGGGATAGCATGAAAATCCTACAAATCTTCGACGATTACGGAACCCCGGGAGAGAAAGCGTTACCCGGAATAGGATCGGTTCCTTCAGTAGTATACTATCTGGCAAAATATACTGCTAAAAAGGGTCACAATGTTACCATTTTGGAAAGGGGACATGATAAAAACGATCCAGAGGAGGAATATATACACGACGTGAGATATGTAAGAATTAGGGCTGAGAAATTGCCAGCAGCGCCTTATAAGCTAATAAAAAGTCCAAATGGATTTATGCATTTGTTTTCTGATAGTGTAAGCATGGCCTTCAAGATAAACAAATTTCTTAAAAAGGAGAATTTTGATGTAATCCATGTGCATTTCCCATTTGCTGCTTGTATACTTGTTAACCTGAACATAAAGATTGGGGAAAAGATGGTGTATACTGCCCACATAGGTGATGAGAAAAAGAGATTCAGTTTGGATTCAAAATTACCGTTTCTAAAATTCTTCTCTCCAGACCTTTATTTAATGAAACGAGTTAAAAAAAGTGTTGTGTTAAATGAAAATATCAAATATTTACTTGTTGCAAAAGGATTAAAGGATGAAAAACTTGAGATAATTCCTAACGGTATAAATGTGAATGAATTTAGCATTAGTAAGGATGAGATAGAGCGGGTTAGGGAAAAATATGGACTTAATGAAACTACAGTAATGTTCGCTGGCACGATAACACCGAGAAAAGGGGTTGATTGTTTAGTAAAGGCGGCAGAGATAATTTTAAAGAATCATAAAGATTTAACGTTTTTAATTGTTGGAAATCTAAAGCTTGATGAGGAATTTGCGAACAGGGTTGTGAAATACGTTAAAGAAAGGGGGCTGGACATGAATATTAAATTTACAGACTTCGTTTCTTATGAAGATTTGAGGGCTTTGTATTCCGCTTGCGATGTTTTCGTTTTGCCCTCGTTTGGAGAAGGAGACCCGGTAGCTTTGAAAGAAGCGTTAGCTTCAGGCAAACCTTTAATAGGTTCAAATGTTGGAGGAATTCCAATGCAAATAAGAGATGGATGGAATGGATTTTTGATTGAACCTGGAAATGAAAAACAGTTGGCAGAAAAGATAGAATATTTAATAGAAAATGAGGAAGAAAGAGAGAGGATGAGTAAAAATAGTAGAACACTTGCGGAAGAGGAGTTTAACTGGGAAAAAATAGCTTATAGATATATCAAAGTTTATGAAGACATAAATAGGTGTTAAAGATGTCTAAAAAGAGATATGTTGATAGATTTGTTGGAATAACTCCAGAAAATATTAGTAAATTGCAAGATAGACATCTTAAAGTAATTGAAATACTCTCAAAGCTCAAAGCTGACAGATTCTTAGATATCGGTTGTGGTGATGGAAAATTTACGATGTTGATGTCTAAAAGCTGTGGAGCTGAGGATGTTTATGGTGTTGATATATCTGAAAAAGGTGTTGAGATGGCGAGAAAAAATGGAGTTAAGGCTTTTAAGGTTGATGTTGACGAGGAAGAACTCCCCTTTGATGATAATTATTTCGATGTTGTTACGGCTTTGGAAGTAATAGAACATTTGTTCGATCCAGATCACTTTCTTGAAGAAGTTTACAAAGTTTTGAAGGCTGATGGTGTATTTGTGTTATCAACACCAAATCTTGCTGCCATTCATAATAGATTGGCTTTGCTTTTTGGTTATCAACCGTTTCCAATGGGTGTTAGTACAAGAATGAATGTTGGTAGAATTTATGAGCCAGATTCTGACCAATCTTTGGATCATATACGGGTTTTAACATTAAACTCACTCAAAAAGCTGTTAGATATTCACAATTTTAAAATCGTTGAAGTTAAAGGTTCATGCGCTCAATTGCCAGAAAATATGAAATTTAAAGGAATCATTAGAGCTCTGGATAAATTTTTAACAATGTTCCCGAATTTAAGTTATCGAGTTGTTTTGGTTTGTGTTAAGGAGGATTTAAAATGACTAGAACTGAAAATAATAACAAAAAATCATATATTGTGATTCCTGAACTACTAAAAATCATAACTAATCCTAAATTAGCAAATACATTTTGCTATCATACATTTAATCATTTTGCAAATCATCTGGCGGATATATTTGATGGGGATGAAAGCACACTTCTAACCGCAGAATTTAATGTTGTAAAAAGCATTGAAAAGCCAGATTCCAATAACTGGATAAAATACGGCCTTTATAAAATAAATGTGGAAGAAAATAAAATTTATTTTGAAAGATCCATCTTAAGCAATATAATACAATTGATATATGAAGATAAAGGAAATACATTTAGCATTTATGTAAATAAAAAATATTACAATCTTATACGTTTTACCTTGGGGGGAGGATTATTTCCACCCGGACTAATACTACAAAATATTGTCACAACTAAATTACTTGAAAGAGGTTATGCTCCAGTTCATTGTGCGTGTATATCTAAAAATGGTGTTTCAGTACTTTTACCTGCTCCACCAGATACTGGTAAGTCTACAACAATGATGCTGGCTATGAAAAAAGGATATAGTTTTGTTTCTGAAGAGGTTGCTGTAGTAGATTCCAATTTGAATGTTTTTTCTTGTCCATTGACAACATCGTATGCAAAATATTTAAAATCGTATAAAAACAGGTTACATAGTTTTCTTGCTGAAAAAATACCTATCTTTCCGTTTTATACTAAGCAACCACTCTCTGAGATAGTAAATTTCCTGAAAGATATTAAAATTGAAAAAAAATCTAAAATTGGTTATATAATGCTACTTGAGAGAGGCGAAACTAAAGTGGAAGAAGTTGATAAAGATTTACTATTACATAAGATTTTGTCTATGAATCGAGCAGAATTTCCGTATTGTCATGACCCCTTATTAAATGCATATTCATATTTCAATTCAGATTTTGATTTATATAAAATAATGAATGAAGAACGGAAAATACTTAAAGAAGTTGTCGAAATTTCCAACTGTTATATTATAAAATCAAAAAATCCAAAAGAATATATAAATTTGATTGATAGTATAATTAGAAAATTATGAAAGTCGTTTATCCTTTAACGGTTAGCTGGGGTGGAATACCCCATTACACGGCTGAATTAGCTAATGCTGTATCTAGTTATGTTGATGTAGTTGTTCTAAAGCCAAAGGATGAAAATGATAGAATTTTTAATAAAAATGTACAAATAATACATGCCTTCAAGCCAATAACATTTTCACGTGGAAATCTTCTAAGAGCATTTACATTAGGGAATATTAGTAATTTTGCATCATATAGGAATATTTACAGAGTGTTAAAAGATTTGAATCCAGATATAGTTCATTTTACAGAGGTATATCCGTATTCTGCATTTTTTACACGATTGTACGATATTGACAAGAATTACCCTGTGATATGCACGTTCCATGCAACATTCGAATCATTCTTATTTTCCCCAAGACGGTATGGTCTAACCAAGGCCATAGTTTTCTCTATTGCCGAGTTATGTAAAAGATCCATAGATCCAAAGAAAATAATCGTTCATACAGAGAATGATAAGAAAACACTTATCAGCAGGGGTGTTGTCCCAAGCAAAATAGAAGTAATACCACATGGAGCTTATTCATTCTTTAAGAACTTTGCTAAAGTTAATGAAATCTATGATGGAGAGAAAGTAGTGCTGTTCTTTGGTTACGTACAAGAAAATAAGGGGTTAGAATATCTGTTAAAAGCGATGAAAATTGTTATGGAAGATATAAAAGATGTTAAGTTAGTAATAGCTGGCGAAGGTGATATGGAGAGATATAATACGCTAATTGGCAAATTAGATGGATCGAGATTGGAAATTTATAACGAGTTCATATCGAATGAATTAGCAGCCCAACTTTTTCAACGTGCAAGTGTTGTAATCTTGCCCTATATCCACCACAAAGGTCACAGTGGAGTTTTGACAATAGCTTTGTCGTTTGGAAAGCCTGTAGTTATTACAGACGCCGGGGATTTACCGAGCGTGATTGAGAATCGCATGGAAGGTTTCATTGTACCAACAAAAGATTCAAAAGCTCTTGCAGATGCGATAGTTAAAATCTTAGGAGACAACAAATTAAGGAAGAATATGTCAAAAAATGCACTTAGAAAAGCAGAGAAGTTGTCATGGAATAATATTGCGAAGATGCATATGGAGGTTTACAATGAAGTAACAAAGAGGTTCTCTTATGATGATACCTGATATGCTTAAATTAAATGATTGGCAAATGAGGAGGTTTACTTTATTTGTTCTATCTATTTTAATAGCATACGATGGTATAATTTTCACAGACAAATTCCTGCTTAAAATCCCCTTCCTACCGCAGTTGCTAGGCTTTATTATTCTTACGTTTATACCCGGGTTTATAATCCTTAGAATATTAAAAATTCACAACCTTGATCGTATTCTTAACATTCTCTTAGTTGTTGGATTGAGCATGGCTTTTAGCACTTTTTTGGGATTTTTCTTAAATGAAATAGCTTTAGTATTAAATTTTGTACCAATCTCTTTTATCTCTCTTTTTATAACATATAACTCAGTTTTGTTCATATTATTGGTTGTCTGTTATTTTAGAGATAGTAATCTGAATATCATAAATGATGACAAAAACATGGAGATAAATCTTTTACAGATTAATTTGTTGGTTACAATACCCACTTTAAGCGTGTTGGGAACATATCTCTTAAACTACTATAATGTAAATTATGTGAATATTTTGCTTATCATTATAATTTCACTGATACCATTTTTGTACAAATTTAAAGAATTGCATGTTATATTGATTTGGATATCAGCAATTTCAATTCTTTTTAGCACTCAACTAGTATCTAACTATTTATGGTCTTGGGATATACATTTTCAATATTATGTTGCAAATTTAATAAAAGAGAGCGGTTATTGGGAATCTGATTTACCTTATGGGGTTAATTCACTTTTAGTGATTGTACTCTTGGCTCCGATTTATTCCATTTTGCTTGATTTAGATTTAGTATGGATATATAAAATAATATATCCATTTTTCTTTTCATTGGTACCAATTGGGATATATTACTTAGCTAAAATGCAATTCAATGATGATAAAATAGCGTTTTTTTCACCATTTGTTTTTATGTTTTACTACGGGTTCTTTAAAGACATGATCGATAAACAATATATAGCTGAAGTCTTTTTGATTTTAGCATTAATATTAATGTTCAAGGAAAACATAAGAATGAAAAATGTATTGGTGGTTCTTTTTTTGTTCATGTTGCCCTTATCGCATTATGGCGTAAGTTATCTTTTTTTACTTTCGTTAGTTTTTGCAGTATTTGTTATTTATATGTTTAAACTTAAGGATAACATGTCTGTATTAATACCAGTACTACTTTTTGTTCTTATTACCAGTTGGTATTCTTATACATCGGCGAGTTATACCTTTAACGAAATAGTTGGTATAGGGTATTACGCTATAGGAAATCTGTACAATTTATTTAATCCCGAAGTACGTTCAGGTATGAGTTATCTAACGCTACAAACACCTAGTCTATTGTGGGATGTATATAAAGGCATTTACATAGCTCTTTTATCGTTTATCTCGTATGGAATCATAAAATTGATTCTATCTTATTTAAAAAGAGAAATTATATGCAAAAACCATATCTTTGGGTTGATTGCAATAGCGTTTAGTTGTTTCTTGGTGTATCAAGCGTTTAAGACTCTGAGCTTGGCTATGGATAGAAGTTTGCAAATAACACTTATTCTCCTCTCTTCATTTGCATTTATTGGTTTTAAGTCCATTTTTGAATTAGTTAATAGAGTATCTTTTAAAATAAAGTCTAAAACAGAACTAATGTCTAAATCTTTCTCATTATTTTTATGTATATTATTTCTCTTTAGTTCTGGATTGGCTCATGAAGTGTCAGGGGACTCTGTACCATATGCTATTGACTTAAATAAGGATCCAAAATGGCACGTTTATGATTTGGCTGAGGTAGATGGTGTAAAATGGCTAAAAGAATATAGAATCTATAATGTGTCAGTTATAAATCCTGCTCCATCCGTCAAGAGTAGAGATGGGACATTAGTAGCTGGATTTTTGTATAATCATATCATAAAAATATCTTTTAATACACAAAAGTTAATTGACTCTTATGCATTTCTTGGGAAAATTACGAAGGATGAAGTTAAATTTGCTCCACTATATCAAACGCTAGTTAAATCAAATAAGATTTATGACAGTGGGGGAGCCGCAATATACGTAAATTAAAAGGTAAACAGCATTTAGAGTCAATGTCAGTTTTATTTATATTAATTTTTTATGGAAAAAGATAAAAGCAGTTACAATAAGATTGGCCAAAACCCAGGCAAATCCAATTCCAATAATTCCATACTCTAACATCATCAAATATCCCCCTACCAATGTTAATATCGATATACCTCCATAAACTAAGATTATCGACTTAACTTTCTTCTGAATACGTTTGACATAAGCATAAATTGTATTTACGGAGAACGGAACTGCCCCAAGCACAAGAACCCTCAAAATATCAAAACTTTCTTCAGCATATTTTTCACCGAATATCCATAGTATATGGTCTCCTAAGATGAAGATAGTTGGTATACTAATTCCAATCAAAACAAAAGTAAACTTCATAGCTTTCCTTATATTCCACTCAAGTTTCTCGTATTCATAGGAACCTTCAGCAAGCAACGATGTTGAAACAGCGCCAGGAATAATAACCAATAAGTTAGAAACTGACCACGCTATAAAAAAGTAAGCGTTTTGTTCAGCTCCTAAAACGTTTAAAACCATTATCGGGAGAATAACGTTCGGCAAGAATTGAAAAACTCCGGCGATGTAATTCCCCAAAGAATAGTGAAAGATTTCGTTAATAACATCTTTTTTTACTGTTGGAATTGGTTTATATGTTATAATCTTTGAAATTAAGAAAATTCCAATCAGAAAAGCTAGAAGTGAGGTTAAGCCGTAAGACAAGTAAATCCCCAAAGCTCCAAAAATCGTTAAGAAAGGCACAACTCCGATTCTAGCAAACGTTACAACCATCAGGATAAATGAATATTCCGCTTTTCTAAATCCAGCAAATATGCCCCTACTTTGTAAAGATGCTAAAGGTATTATGGAGGTATATAGGAGAAATAGAAAAAGAAGTGTTTTCTTTTCCATTATCATGCTTAAAGAAGGGGCCCATATACTTATTCCTGCAACAAATATCGATGCTAAAGAAAGAGATGTGATAAAAGAAATTGTAAGGCAAGTATTTATAAATTCCATTTTATCTTTTCTTTCAGGTATAAATCTGACCAGCGAAATATCAAATCCAAGTAATGAGAGTATTAAAATAAAATTCATGGCGGAGATTATAGCCGATGCCAATCCAACCTCTTCAGCAGGATAAAACCTCGCAACGATAAGCCAGAAAAAGAATCCTGAGCCAGCAGACGTTATTGAAGATAGCATTAAAAAGTAAGCATTCTTGAATAAAGGGTCGCTTAAGTGGTTCCGCAAGTCATCTCTGTTCTTTGGTTTCCAGATTCTCATTCTCTTAACCTCTTGATTTTTATGGTTTTTAATTTATTCCAGAGTAGCAATAGCCTACCCGCCCTAATGACAAGTCACAGCGATAAGTAATGGTGATGCAATTAAGAATATTAGATTCTTACAAAGAGTTACTTTTTGAATAAATTTAAACATAATTATTCGATTTCAAGAGGTGTTAATAAAATTGTCGAATTTATTGTCTAAACACATATAAAATAGCGCAAATCTTTCAGATACCCGAGTTCTCTAACATTTCCAAAACCTTTACTACTTACAATTATTTATTTTGGAATTGACCAAGCACCACAAATTATTGAATGTAAAGTTGAAAATATGCAGTACAAATAAATATCATTTAAATGAGGAGTTATTGAAATGAAAGAGAAAATTGTTCTCGACATCGGGTGTGGAGAAAACAAACTCGAGGGGGCTATTGGCATAGATATTCATAGAACCAAAGATGTTGACATCATTGCTGATGCCCGTTATTTGCCCTTCAAGGAAGAAGTTTTCGACCATATTTATTCTTCACATCTATTGGAGCACTTTAGTCATCGTGAAGTTAAAGATGTTTTAGAAGAATGGGTCAGAGTCTTAAAAAAAGCGGGGACGATTGAGATAAAAGTGCCTTGGTTAAGGATGAGAGCATTAATATTCTTTTTAAGACCGACATGGGAAAACATAGTACACATTTACGGTGGGCAGGAACACGAAGGAAACTACCATAAATGTGGCTTTTCGTATCGCCTTCTTAAAAAGTTATTGGAAGAGTGTGGAATTAAGAACATTAAGCGTGTAATTAAGGGTTATAAAGGTATACTGTTTATTCCTGACTGTTTACATGTTAAGGGCGTGAAAAAATCTTAATCTCCGTATAAGTACACAAATAGCTCAAAACTATCGTAACTACCGCAGTCCACTGTAAACTCCAACAACTTGCTTAATCTTCTTTATACCATAATTGACACATAAACAACATTGAGATCGAAAGAAATCACTCCAAGGGCTAAAATCGACAGATCTTGAGCTTCAAACTTATTTATTTAAAATCGTTCTTAACTCAAATGTATCAAACACGATATCAGCATCCTTGGGTTCAATCCATCTAAAACCAAGCTCCTCAATCTTCTCCTTGTTGAACATTTCATCATAAACAAACACATTAAGTCCATTATTCATCAAGAGTTTTGCCAACACAATATTTCTACTATGATTCAGTTCTCTAACACCTTTCCGAAATGTGAGACCCTTGATACAAATCTTCACCTCTTTTAATGGCTTATTGATTTTCTTGCACTCTAAAACTATTCTTTCAGCCCAATAATTCACCATCTCGTCATTTAACTCTCTTGCTGTCCTCAGCAGTCTGGCATAATTAAGTCTCTCCCTCTTTTCCATCTCCTTTATTAAAAACCACGGATAAACTGGAATGCAATGCCCACCAACTCCTGTCGATGGTAAATGGACATGGCAATACTCATGGTTAGCATATTTTCTTGCCTCATGAAAATCGATACCAAGTTCATTTGCGAGCTTGAAAAGCTCACTCGCCAATGCAATATTCACATCTCGATAACAACCCTCCATTATTTTAATGAACTCTGCAACCCTTGCAGATGAGACTAAATGTAAGTTAGGAATGAACTTCTTGTATATCTCAAAAGCCTTAATTCCACTTTGTTCATCAACACCTCCCACCACTTTGGGAAACTCCTTCAAACGTGATATGCTGTATCCTGTCATTATCCTTTCTGGGGAATGGGCTAAATAGTATTCACCCAGTTTTAATCCACTCTCCTCCTCAAGCCATTTTCTAACCAAATTCTCGGTGGTCCCGGGGGGTACAGTGGTCTCCACCACCACCACTGCTCCCTTTTTCATAACCCTTCCAACTGAACGCACCGCATCTTCGAAAATTGATGTGTCTGGTGTATGGTTATCATCGAGCAAGAGGGGGACGATGATTATGAATGCATCACACTCAGATGCATCGTCGTAAGATGTTGTAGCTTTCAGTCTATTTCCACCATGTGCACGAACGAGTTCTGAAAGATGAGGCTCTTCTGGAATTGGATTCTCACCTCTGTTTATCATTTTCACCTT
The DNA here is from genome assembly GCA_002010075.1 of Methanomicrobia archaeon JdFR-19. Taxonomy (GTDB): domain Archaea; phylum Halobacteriota; class Methanosarcinia; order DSM-18856; family Methermicoccaceae; genus JdFR-19. Next base: position 88,976 of record MTMG01000016.1, read on the forward strand.
TTTCTCGTCCACATCTACACCAACAACCTCCAATCCCGCATCTGCTGCAACAGCTGCAATCGGCAGTCCAACCCTTCCAAGCCCAACAACAGATATCATGTCTTCGATATTCTCACCTCCTACCCGCATACACCACATCTATACCATACTCCATTATCTTCTTTTACTCTCTCTTTTAGAGGATGTCCACAGTAGCATACAAAACCTTTCAATCTGGCTGGATTGCCATATACGAGACCATGGGGTGGAACATTTGAAGTCACAACCGCACCAGCCCCCACCATTGCATACTCTCCAATCTCAATACCACATAGTACGGTAGCGTTTGCCCCAATGCTCGCTCCCTTCTTCACAAGTGTTTCACACTTTCTCGTCTCATCCCAAAGAAATGCTCTTGGATACAGGTCGTTGGTGAACGTCACAGAAGGTCCTATGAACACATCATCCTCGATCGTGACACCGCTGTACACAGATACAAAGTTCTGAATCTTCACTCTGTCTCCTATTCTAACACCTTTGTCTATGTAAACACCTTTTCCGATGTTACACTCTTTTCCCACAACAGCTTTCTCTCTTATGTGGACGAAGTGCCATATTTTTGTCCCTTCTCCCACTTCCCCTTCAACAATTGCCGTGTGATGTATGAATCCCCTCAAATTTTTTTCCATTCTTTATCTCCTCTGCTATTTTGATATTCTGTGCGCCATCTTCAAAAGAGACGGGAAATTCCCCTTTGCCATTAATAGCATTCACAAAACTTCTCAATTCCTCTTTCAAAGGCTCAACCCTTCCGATAAGAACTTTTTCAATGAGATTTTCCTGTCTATACACAGCGTTTATCTGTTCGTATCTTTTTGGGTATCTATATATATAGAGTTCATGAGACATTAGGTCTCCCTCTAACGTGTATCCTTCATCTTCCACATATATGAAGCGGATTTTCTTACATGCAACTCTGCTTGCGGACATAGATACAATACAATGGTTGAATGTGGATAGAACGCACGCAACATCCTCTGCATATATTGAGTAGAGCGTGTATTCTTTTTCTTTTAAAAGGGAGTTCCATACTATGTCGATATCATGTATCATCAGGTCGACCACCACATCCACATCTGTTATCCGGGACGATGTTGGGTTATGTCTTTTGATGCTTATCAGCTTTGGAGAGTGTATAAGTCTTTTAATTTCCTGTACAACTGGGTTGAATCTCTCAATATGTCCAACACCAGTTATCACATCTGAATTACTGGCTAATTCACACAGTTCAAGAGCTTCAACATAAGTCGATGCCAGAGGCTTCTCCACAAGACAGTGAACACCTTTCTCAATTGCCTCTTTAGCTATTTCAGTGTGAAACTTTGTTGGGGCACACACACTCACAAAATCCACATTATTCAAGAGCTGTGGGAGGGATGCCGTACATTGAGCATCGTATTGCTCCATGACTTCCTTCATTGCCTCCTCATCTGGGTCGTATACCCACACCTCATCCACTCCTTTAATCTCTGTATACACTCTTACATGGTTTTTTCCCATCACTCCCACACCAATAACTCCCGCCTTCATTTTCAACCTCCAAAGGAGTTCATTATCTCAATTACCCTCTAAATTTCCTCTCTCTTTAATGATGGATGCACTGGTATGCTTAGAACCCTTTTGGATATGTCTTGAGATACAGGAGTATCGACAGTATATCCTTTGTTCCTGTAAAGTGGTTGGCTCTGCACTGGGGATGGATAATACACACCACACTCCACTCCATGTGATAACATATACCTCTTCAACTCCTCTCTGACCTCGTGCGATTCACACAAAACAACATATTGATGATAAACATGCTTTGCCCTGTCTCTCTCAACAGGATGGCGGACCTCTTCAATGTGAATATTTCTGAGAAGGTCTGCACTCCTTCTCCTTATCTCATTCATTTCGTCAAGTCGTTCGAGCTGGGCAACTCCAATCGACGCATGTACATCACTCATTCTGTAATTGTACCCTAAAATCGTATGAGTATGATGGTCTGAACGTCCATGGTTTATTAACATTCTAATACGGGAGGCAAGCTCCGAGTCGTTTGTTGTGATAATGCCACCTTCTCCGGATGTCATGTTCTTTGTTGCATACAGCGAGAAACACCCTATGCCGAAAGATCCTACTTTTTTTCCATCCCATTCTGCCCCATGTGCTTGTGCGGCATCTTCTATCAGAACGAGCGAGTGGTCTTCACACAACTCACTCAAAGCATCCACATCGAAAGGATGTCCGAACAGATGAACCCCTATTATCGCACGTGTTTTTTTGGTTATACGTTCTGCCACATCTTCTGGGTCTATGCAGAATGTCTCTGACTCAACATCAGCAAAAACTGGTTTAGCTCCCTGAAAAAGGACAGAATTAGCTGTTGCAATGAAGGTGAATGATGGAACTATAACCTCATCTCCTTTTCCAATCCCGAGAGCTTTCAAAACAACATCGAGAGCGGTTGTGCCACTTGATGTTGCGATCGCCTCATTTACACCACAGTATTCTGCAAATTTTTGTTCGAGTTTTTTCACCCAAGGACCTGAGGAAAGCCTTCCGGATTTCAACACTTCCTACAAGTATCTGAATTCTTTGGCTGTTATTGAGGGGCGGCATAAAGGTATGAGTTTCTTTTCAGACCGCTCATCTACTTCCACCATCAAAGCACCCCATACGCTCTTTTCATAACTATCACTGCGAAGATAAATAACATTGTGTATAGCAATAATTTGATGTTCTCTCTCGAACGAAAGCCCATAAATTCACTGGCAACAGCCATCACCACTAACAGTCCAATGAGAAGGAGGGTTGCATAAACTTCAACACTTCTCACCAGTAGAACTGTCAAAACCGCCCAGATTGACAATGTTAATACGATGTAGTCTCTCACATCCATTCTTCGACCCTACCAATTTTTTCTACAGTTATTTCAACAAAGCCATCCTCGTGGTTGAACTCCTTTACTGCTATCAATTCTCCAGTAGCCTTTGATATCGAAAGGAGGATACAACTGCATACAGGACATGCCACACTCTTGCACATATCTGAACATCCTTTCATCCTCACATTGATATTCACCCTTATCTTGTTTCCCAATTCATCTACTCTGATGGAGTCTGCCAGCTCAAGAGCTTTTAGAGTGGCAGTACAACCCTCAACCATTTCCAGTCCAGTAATCTCTCTCTCCAAATCCTTTTCGCACATCTTCAAGAGCTTAGCTCCAAGCGGTCTTATCACCATTCCTATCCCAGCATCTGTTAAAAATACCGCTTCCTCATCCAATTTTGCCAAGTCAATATCAAACTCTTCCTGTGCGGGTAGGAACACACCCCCCTCTGGTAGATTCTGGTATGGTGGGATGTACACCGCATTCTTCAGATTCAGATTCTTGATGATATCGTTCAATGTTTTCTGGTACGAACTCACCATTGCATCAAAAGCCTCTTCTTTTATGTATCCGGGTGGAGAGAGGCTAAGGACAACCACTCCAATGAATATACCACATATCCCCACGTTGAGGGTTGTTCTCTCCCCGTAAATGACTCCCACACTCAACACAACAATCCCAATCGAAAGGAGCGAAACTCCACACAGAGTCCTTTTGTCTATATCTTTCACAAAAGCATCATCATCATCAAGATTTAAATAAAATTCGCCCAATGTTTGTAGGATGAGATATTCGATACTGCTCGTATTACTCATGGTTTTGTTTGGGGGGGCGGGATATGCCGAGACTGTCAGACACCTTCCCTATGAGAGCAGTGCAAGTGATGAAGGACTGTATCTTTTTCTCTCCGATTTCATCGAGTATGAGGAAAGATGTTTGGATGGGGTGATAGCCGAAGAACCACATGTAAACATGTCAAAGAAGGCAGAACTGAAGATGGACTCTCTGATGAGAGAGGTGGAGTTGTATGAGCTCAAAGGAGTTGAAACGAATTTATCTGTGGTTATAAACCCATTTTACAAAATGAGCAAGGGAGTGAATTTACTTGTAAAGTCACAGAATGATTTTCTTAATGAAATGAAAAATGAATCGTATGTTGATGCGAGATACTCTTTGTTGAATATGAAATTTGGTCTCTCCCAAATCAACCAGTCGATTGATGAGATAGATGAGATGGAATTATCGGGTGGATACATATTTGATGTCTCTGATTTAAGGAACAAAACTGAAGATATTGCTCTTTTGATAGAAAATTATGAGGAATTGTTTAATAAGACGTTGAAAATTCCGATAACTGGAAAGCTTCTTATAGCGTCTGTATCCGATACCAATCCAGTACTGGGAGAAGAAGTCCTGATACAGGTGTTTGCAAAGAACCTCAACGACATCACGTTGTACATCGATGGAAAGGATGTGTATCATGTATATCTTCCCGGTAATGGAACTTTCTACACCACCCACACATTCACCGAGCTTGGAGAACATGTTTTGTTTGCGGAAGGGAAAATCAAATTAGGTGTTGTGAGGTCAAACATCATCAGGTTAGACGTCAGAAAGATTCCCACCCATATATTGCTGTCCTATCCCTCGAATGCCACTGTTGGAGAGTGGGTAGAGGTAAAAGGAAAAGTGGTGGATGAGTATGGTAGAGTGGTGGACAGTGTTTTTGTGAATGTTTCTGGTTCTGATGGCTATGAAGTTGGGAAAATCGATAAAGAATACTTTACAGTCAATGCAACAAGAAAAACAGAGGGATTTCTAAATTTGTCAGTTTCCTATCTTGGAAACGATACGCATGAGGGAAGTTATGCAGAATGCAAGATATTCTTTTCAAGAATTCCTATACATATTGTTTTGAGTACGGATAACACAACCGAGGTCAGGGGGAGCATATTTTCATATCATGGGCATCCAGAATATGCTCTACCGATTCATCTCGTTGTGAATTCCACAGAAGAAGTTGTGAACACGAGGGACAAGTTCAACATAACACTCGACCAGCCGGGGAGGTATGAGGTGTATGCCTACTTTGAAGGGGACACGCTGTACGCTCCCGCAATGTCCAACAAAATATTTGTGGATATTCAGGGCAGAAGAGTGCCATATTTACTTTTGCTGTTGTCTGGTGGTTTGTTGTTGGTTTATTTGATAAAGCCAAGAATAAAAAGAGGGAGAGGGGAAGACGAAATTGAGAAGAAAATTGAGGAAGTAAAGTCAGTTGAGCCAAGAACCGAATACAAACCTGAACACAAAAAACCAGAGAACTACAAGGAATTGTTCGATAGACTTGTTTCAAAGTACGGTCTGAAAAAGAGCTTGACACCCAGAGAGCTATTAAGAGAGTTGGAGGGGAAGCCAGAATATGAAAAACTCAAAATCATCACAGAGCTTCATGAGAAGGCTGTGTATGGGAGCGCTGGACTTAATGAAAAGGAGAGAGAGGAATATTCCAGACTTCTAGGGGAGGTGGGGGAGTGAAGAAGATATTTTTGATTGCTTTCACCACTCTTTTGCTTTCCTCTGCGCTGACAGTCCCAATCACAAAAAGCTCATGCGAGTTTAGTATGTTCAACACCGGATGGAATGGTTGTTCAGAGTTTGCAAAAATACTGCATGAGAGGGGGGGTGTTATACCAGTTATGTATCCGTATAATACGTTGGGCGGATTTGATGGAACACTCGTGGTGGTTGGGCCAGATATTAGTTTCTCATCTCATGAGGCAGATGTTGTGAGAAAGTTTGTTGAGAATGGGGGGATTTTATTCATAGCAGACGATTTCGGAAGTGCAAATTCCCTTCTCACCAAAATGGGAGTTGATGCCACTTTCTATAACAAACCTCTGAAAGACATTTTTTATACAAAAAGTATGGAGTTTCCAGTTGTTGTGAAATTCAGTTCAGAACTCCAGGGTTTTGATAAGGTGGTTCTGGATGTACCTTCTGCCATCACCACAGGAGGTGAGGGTTTTTCAAGCACGATGTCTGTTATTGGAGGGGTGGATGACATCGTTAATAAGTCAGGGAGTTATGTTGTGTTTGCGGAGATAAAATACGGAAGCGGAAGAATAATCTTGTTCTCAGACCCGAGTGCATTGATGAATGATTTGTATCCTGAAAACAAGGACTTCATGGTTGCTCTTGCATCGTATCTTGGAAACAAATTTTATTTCGACGAAGTCCATCATTCAGACTTCAACCCCTATTCTATGAGTACAACCTATGTGTACAAAGAACTCGATAGGAGAAGTGCTGGATGGGTAATGTTTGTGCTTGTGGTTGTCGGTTTCATTTCACTCTTAGGAAACATTAAATTCAGAATGTCCCGAAGAACGAGGCAAAGAGAACTTCCAGCATGGGTGGATGATAAATTGTTTGGTAGGATGATAAAGGAAATGAGAAGTGGTTCAAAGCACGGTGATGGAAATGAACTCGAAAATTCTGGAAAAGATAAAGAATGAGGTTAGCAAAGTAGTGGTTGGAAAGGAAGATGTTGTTGAGCTATTAACGGTCGCTCTCCTCTCAAGAGGACATGTGCTTCTTGAAGGTGTGCCAGGTGTTGCCAAAACTACAATCGCAAAGACATTTTCAGATGTTATAGGTCTCAAATTCACACGTATCCAACTCACCCCAGACCTCATGCCAGCAGACATCATCGGCAGTGTGATCTATGACCAGAAATTGTCTGAATTCAGGGTGAGAAAGGGACCAATATTCGCAAACATCGTACTTGCTGATGAAATCAACAGAGCATCTCCGAAAACCCAGAGTGCGTTGCTCGAAGCAATGCAGGAGAGGCAGGTTACCATAGAAGGGACGACGTACAAGTTAGACGAGCCCTTTCTTGTGATTGCAACCATGAACCCTGTCGAGCACGAGGGTGTGTATGCATTGCCATCAGCACAACTTGATAGATTCATCATGAGAATCAGCATAGATTATCCAGAAAAGGAAGAGGAATTGAATCTTTTGAGAAGAAAACACGTTGAGAATACCGAAAACATTGAAAAACTGAAAATCGAGCTTTCAGAGATATATGATGAAGTGAAAAAGGTGGCGGTGAGTGATGCAATCTTTGATTACATATATGAAATCGTATCAAAGACGAGGAATGATGAGAGGGTGAGATTGGGGGCGAGTCCAAGGGCAGCCGAACATCTCCTAATCACATCGAAATCACTCGCTTATCTGAGAGGGAGAGATTACGTGGTACCAGATGATGTGAAGGAACTTGCACATTACGTCCTCTCTCATAGAATAATAATAAAGCCGGAGTATGGTATGGAGGGATTGTCAAAGGAAGGACTCATAAAAGAAATAGTCGATGGAATAGAGGTACCAAAATGAACATTGAACTGGACATCAAGAGGGAAGAGATAATAGTGTTGATAATACTGATTCTGTTTGCAGAGTCTTATCTATTCAGGAATCTGATGCCAGCTGTTCTCGGATTTTTGATTCTGATGTATATAACGTACTTGAGAAAAGAATTCAGGCCAGTTGTAGATGTCCAATGGGAGTCATCAGAAAAAAGAATGGGGGGCGAGAGGGTAGTTGAGGGCACAAAGGTCTCATTTAGACTGAAAGTTAGAAACATGTGCGATAAGGGATTGAATGTGGAAGTTATACACAAACTTCCCATCGGATTCTGGGCAGAATCCATTTTCTTTCATCTTAATGGTCATGAGGAAAAGACTTTCAAGTATGATGTTATTCCTGTGAGGGGCAGGTATGAGATAGAAGCACCTACCCTTATTGTCTCAGACGTTCATGGACTGTACTATGAGGAGATTAAGATAGATTCAAAAATTGAGTTAGAGGTTTACCCCTCACTCGATGGGATAAGGAGAGATGTTGAAGCTGATGTTGGTGCAAGTATTCTACACACCAAATTGGGACTTCAGACATCCGAAATAGATTCTTTGAGGAGATACCAACAGGGAGACGATTTGAAATACGTTGAATGGAAGGCAACTACACGTCTTGGCGACTTAGTTGTGAAGGATTTTTTGAGAGAGTGGGAGGGGGATGTGTATATAGTTCTCGATGCAGGTAGGAGTATGAGGAAGGGGAAGATATCGTATGCAACTACCCTTGCTCTCCAGCTTGCTCATCTTCTCCGCAACAACAGACTTGGATTTGTTGTTTATGATGACATAGGTGTTGTGCGCAGAATAAAGCCCACCAAGTCTGATGAACAAGTTGAGAATATAAGGAGAGTTCTTGGAATATCGTCCATTCAGTCTGAGTTGTGGGGGGTCAAAATTCCGAACATCAGAGTAGGAGAGGGAAGAGACTTCTTGAGGAAGATTAGATGTATGTTGAAAGGCAGACAAGGATTTGCATCGGGCCTTATAGAGGCATTTTCAATCATCCCTCCATCGTATGTGATACTGATTGCAGACATAACTTCAAACCTATCTGAGCTTGTCAAGGTTTTGTGCGAAATTAAGAAGACACACCATGTGATTGTTTTGACACCAAACCCCATACTGTTCTATGATCCAGATAAACTTGATACTGACTCTCTACTCTGGCTTTACAGAAGGTATGTAGAAAGGGAGAATATGTTGAACAAGCTTAACCGAATAGTACCAACCATCGATTTGGGGCCATCAGATATCGACATTGGTGAACTCTGGGAGGAAAGGATATGATATCGATTGTGGCTGCTGTTGTGTGTGGTCTGATATTCGGTCTTAAAATACCGTTTACTGCTCCGCTTCTATTGTTCCTTTCAACAAGAAAGAACTTTTTGGTTTTGGGTATGTTTGCATATTTCTTAATACTGGGTTATGAAGCACAGGGACTTGATTTATTCTCTCTCACATCGGTTGTTGCATCGTCTTTTCTGCTCTTCATAGAAGGTTTAAGGGGGAGATTTCTTTTCCATAGCATGCCTATCTATATTCTAATTGCGCTGGTTATATGTGGTCTCTTTATCAAACAGCTATTCCTCATAGGAGTCATCTTTTCAATTGTATACCTGATGTGGGAAGACAAGCCATCAAAAGGTTTGGTTGTAATCATATGTTTCATATGTGTTCTTGTTCTTGTTTTCAAATTTTCTCCAATGCCTCTGGTGGTGGCATTGGCTGGCGGGTTGTGTGCGATTATCTTTTGGGGCAATGTAAAACGGTTGAGTATGGTGCAACATTAATCGAAAGGCTTAAAAACATTATCTTATTACACATTCCAAAAACTCATTGTTATTTGGGAGGAAGAAATAATGGACATTATATTGGAGATGGGGATTGTTGCTCTTATGGGTGCAGCTGCAACAGTTGCTGGGGCTGCTGAGGACCTTGAGACTGATGTTGGTTCTCAGAGCAACCCAAACTCCCAAGTCCAGCTCGCTCCTCAAATGGGTAAGCCCCACAGACTCTACAATAAAGCAATATCGGGTGAGGCTCCAGCCTATGGTCTATGGTGCTCTACGGCAGGGGTTACAGCGGCAGTGTTGCTTGGTGTAAAAGCGTCTCCGATCGTTGCCATAGCATTGGGCTCTCTGGTTGGTGCATTTCTTTTGGGGATGTTTGCAATTCCCGCCCATCTGGGAAGAATTGCGAGTCAGAAAAGGTACAACCAGCCGATATACCTTGACATATTAAGAACGCATGTATTCCCGATAATGGGGCATGGGTATGTGGCTGTGTTTGCAACGCTAGTTCTCTGTTACATTCTCCACTATATGCTGTTGCATCCGTTCACACTGCCATTACTCGCTCTCATCTGGGGCATAACGCTTGGTGCAGTTGGTTCATCGACTGGTGATGTTTTCTATGGGGCTGAAAGACATTTCCAACAGCACGAGTTTGGAACTGGACTGAATGCTGCTTTTTCAGGAGATGTCGTGAGAAAAGCAGAGGCTGGACTCAGGTCTTCCATTGACAACGCATGGTTCTGTTCGAAGTTCGGAGGTCCTGTAACTGGATTGACATTTGGATTGATAGTGTTTCTTGATAATTGGAGAACCACTGTATTCCATCCTGATCTCGGATATGGGTGGTACGCTGTTGGACTTGGTGTTTTGATTGTCATAGTGCTGATAATGCTGAACTTTATGTTGGAGAAGTATGCGCGGAATACATATGGGCCTTACAAGACGCTTGAAGAAGTTGGAGAGGTGAGTGCATAATGGAAGTAATACTACTGATTCTACTACTCATGATTGGAGGAATCTTGGTAACCGCAGCCGTCCATTTCGTTCCTGTCGGTGGCGCACCTGCAGCAATGGCACAGACAACGGGAGTTGGAACTGGTACGACGATGCTCGCAACTGGTTCTGGTCTTACCGGACTTGTGAGTGCTGGCTTCATGATGGAGTCTGTTGGGTATGACATATCAAATCTGCCCTTAGTACTGGCTTCAGGTGCAGTCGGTGCTATGCTCATGATATGTATAACCATGCTCATGGGGAATATTGTTTACATATTTGGTGTTGGTGTTGTCCCATCCTCTGCTAAGGTGAAGTTTGATCCAATCACAAAGCTCAGACAAGACCTATATGTTTCCAAAGGCACAGAGGGACATGGAATCCCCACGGTATCGTTTGTGAGTGGAACGATTGGTGGATTGTTAGGAGGAATTGGAGGCTCTTTGGTTTATTGGACCCTTCTTGAAATCAATCATAATCCAGCCATGTCAGGGATATTCGCCATAGGGTTCTTCTTCTTGAATGCGGTGATTGCATCTTACAACATAGGTGGTACTATCGAGGGCTTTCATGACCCCAAGTTCAAGAGATTGCCAAAGGCAATTGTAGTCTCAACAGTTGCAAGTCTAATGTGTTCAATTGTTGCTGTTTTCATATCGACAGGAGGTCTGTGAAATGACTGTTGCCGCTGGAGGAGAGGTTGGAGAGTTTGAGATTGACCCCAAACGAATTATGGTGATGGGTGTTGTAGGGGGTTTTGTTGGAGTATATCTTGTATCGCTGAACATTCTCCTTAATACCACAATATTTTCATTCTTTGCAGGGATTGGTGCAATCATGGCAATCATGTGGGGTGCCGACCAAGTGAGTCATGTGAGTAAGTATGGTCTTGGAACTGGTGTCCCATCGATAGGAATACTGGCAATAGGGATGGGCATCATCGCCACATTGTTTGGTCTTTCTATATCGTACAAACTCGGAGTTGATGCCATTGGCCCAGTGATAGGTTTTCTAACCTCATGTGCAATTGGGGCCGTGATAGGATATCTGGTAAATAGATTCATCGGACTTAACGTTCCAATTCTTGTGAGTGCCACGCTACAGATAGCTGGTGCAGCCTCCCTTACACTTATAGCTCTGATGACTGCAGTATCTGGAAGTTACTACTTCTTGGACATGGTCAGACATGTAATTGACCCTGGCTTTGTTGCACTGATCCTTATAACCAGTGGACTTGCAATACTGAATCCATTCAATGCCTGCCTTGGTCCTGATGAGAGGCAGAGTAGGACTATAACCCTTGCAAAAGTGACGGGTGCTATCGCCATGATACTGGCTGGTATTGCGGCCATTAGTTCAATAGGACTCATATCGGGATTCATAATACTGGCACTTGGCATTGCACTGTGGATTGTGTTCTTCATGAAGTTCTGGGATCTCACGAAAAGAGACGCATTTGCGGTATGGTGTACTGGACTACTACCTGAGGAGGAAGAGTAAATGGCATCATTTGTTAGAGTTGCACCAGAACTCAATATAATTCTTGAGCCTATGGAGAGTGTAATTGCAAGTGAGAGAGAGGACTTGGTTTTGTTCTCTCTTGAAGCGATCTCAGAGAGGGTGGATGTACTCGAAGAGATTGCAGATGACCTCATGCATGCATTGTGTCCGAGCGGTCCACTTCTAAGTGCTCTTAAAGGACGAGATAAAGCTGCATATCGGGGTGCCCTATTCACAGGCAGTTTCTACGGCTTTATAATTGGGCTTCTCGTTTGCTTCTTGGTGGCGATACTTATATACTATAAGCATTTGCTGGGAGGTCTGTGAATGGTTGAAAAAGTTGAGCCCCCCAAGGATTGGCCCCCCATTGTGGGAGAGTATTTTGTCGGGGATCCAAACTCATGCGTTGCAGTGACCACATTGGGTTCTCATCTTGGCAGTTTTCCTGTTGAGGTTGGTGCAGCAATCGCAGGTCCAACCAAAACAGAGAACATAGGTGTGGAGAGATTGATTGCCAACATCATATCAAATCCCAACATAAGATTTTTGATAGTGACAGGTTCTGAGGTCAAAGGACATCTAACCGGTGATGCAATCCTAAACATCCATAAGAATGGTGTTGAGAATCACAGAATAGTGAATGCACGAGGTGCTATTCCATACATTGAGAATCTACCCGATGAGGCGATTGAGAGATTCCAGAAACAAGTTGAAATAATAGATTTGATGAACACCGAGGACAAGGATAAGATAGCAAATGCAATTAAGGAGGCACTTGCAAAAGACCCCGGAGCGTATCCTGAGCCACCCATGGTGGTTGAACTTGCAGTAGAGGAGAAAGCCGAGGAGGAGGCATTTGAAGGATACAGACCTCTTGCAGCCGAACTAACCGACATCAAAGCAAGGATTGAGGAGATGGAGAGACAAATCGTTGAGTTGGGCATTCTTGAGAAGTATGCCGCTGGTGTGTATGCTGGAAGGATTGAAGGAGTCATGATAGGGCTTGTGATATCGCTTGTACTCCTCGGTCTCATAGTAGGAGGTGTGTGATATGGATGAGGAGATGAACAAAGAGACTGGTAGTGAAGAGGCTGTTGGTGAGGAGAGTTATGTAACCGCTCCAGTCTCTGAGATAGGACTTCCGAGTGTGGCTGATCCTCAACTTATGGGTCTGGACACAATCGTAGACAGGGCAAAATACAAAGCTCAACTGATTGCAAGGACAGAGAGATGGGTGTCTGCTGAGATGGCAACCGAGTCAATAGGTTTCTTCATAGGATTCTTAGCTGCGATGGTCTTCGTGTTAATACCAATAATCTATTGGGTGGTGTGAGCTATGGAGCAAAAGACAATTCCACATGTTGTTGTGGACTACAAGGAGTATATGTCTCTGGTCGAGAGACTTGAAAAGATAGATGAAAAAATAGAGTTCGTTCATGCCGAATTGGCTCAACGGTATGGTAAAAAGGTCGGGAGAGACATAGGAATTCTTTACGGTCTTACCGTTGGAATTCTTATGTTTCTGATCTTCATCATGGTGAGAGCTACATTTGTGTGAGGTGTGCTTTATGTTTAAGTATGACAAGAGGCAACAAGTCTTTGAATTTGGGAAGATAAAGATAGGTGGACAGCCCGGAGAATATCCAACAGTCTGCTTCGGTACCATGTTTTATGGGAGGCACAAGATCGTCGAGGATGAGGATAAAGGCATCTTTGATAAAAAGGCTGCAGAAGAGCTGTGGAACACTCAACTTGAGATGAGCGACGTAACTGGAGTTCCGGGCATGAACCAGATTGTGGGAGAAACACCAGAGGCTATTAAGAACTATATAGATTGGTTTGTTGAAATAGATGAAGAGACAGCATTCCTGATAGACTCGAGTGCTGCAGATGTTAGAGTGGCTGCTGCAGCCTACTGTGATGAGATTGGCGTATCTGACAGGGCGATATATAACTCAATAAATGCTTCTGCGTCAGCCGAGGAGATTGAGGGGTTAAAGAACTCCAAGATCGACTCTTCGATTGTACTTGCCTTCAATGCAACTGACCCAACTGTGAAGGGGAAAATGGATGTGCTTGAGACTGGAGCTGGGCTTGTTGAGAAAGGACTTCTCAAAATCGCAGAAGAGTGTGGTATTACAAGACCCATCGTAGACGTAGCAGCAATGCCCCTTGGTGTTGGAGCTGGAGCATCCATTCGTTCAGTAATCACAGTGAAGGCATCTCTTGGTCTTCCAGCGGGAGGAGGTTTCCACAACACAGCAAGTGCATGGGACTGGATGAAGAAATTCAAGAAGCAATACAGAGAAGCGTATCCACCTACAGATATAGGAACGAATCTTATTGCCCAGATTCTCGGAGCAGACTTCTTGCTCTACGGTCCGATAGAGAATGCGAGATTGGTATTTCCAGCAGTTGCAATGGTTGACATAATGCTTGCTGAGAATGCTCAAGAGTTGGGATTGAAAGTGCTTGAGGAAGAACATCCGATAAATAAACTGATATGAGTCAGTAAATTTCGACCATAGACATAAACTCTATCCCATCGAGCCATTCAGCAACCATACCGAAGGGGATACTGTCAATCAGTTCCTCAGGCAGTTTCTCCCCTTCCAAAACCCTCGCACCAACTAGACTTATGAGAGCGAGAGCCCCATCAACATCTCCACTTTTTTCCTTCTCAAGTGCCTCGGAGACCAGTTTTTGAAGGGGTTTGGATTTGTCTATTTTCTCAAGGCTCTTTTTACAGGATTTTATAACACCCAGAAGTGTGTTTTGTACTGAGGAAAACATTAAATCTGCATCTCCACCTATGGGCTCAACTCTGGACAGTACAATGTCCTCTATTTCCTCGAATGTTTCAAGAGCCCTCTTCTTTGAAATCCTTCTCTTTTTCATATCCCTCAGCACTTTGAGGCATGCAATTATTACATCTTCTTCCATACTGATGAAGAAGTCGTTGTCTGAATCGTCAAGGCTTTGCTTCTCGTTGAACCTCTCCCTGAAGCTCTGGACCCAGTTATCCCATCTTTCCCGAGTATAAAATCGGGGCTCTTCTTGAGTAACCATGTTGAAGTATGGGATATGTTCCATGATATAACTTTTATTGTTGTGGGACATCGAGTTTGTTAAGTACCTCCAACCAATAGTTTGACAAGGAGGTGAGGCGCCCCATCAGAGACTGGAACACTTTGTCCATCTTTCCCACAGAATCCTGAAAAAAGCTCGAGCTCTGAACCGACACACTCAATGTTTTTCAAGGTTTCGAGTGTTGAGCCAGATATAGACACGTCTCTGACAAGTTCTCCAATCTCTCCATCCTTTACAATATATCCATATTCTGCGTTGAAAGCAAACACACCCTCTGCAGGTGATACTTCACCACCTCTTGACCCCTACAAATACAGTCCATTTCCAAGCTCACACAACATTTCGTCCAGCCCCATATCTCCCTCAACAACAAACGTATTACTCATTCTCACAAGGGGCTTTGATGCACCTTCAGCTCTTGCATTTCCCCCAATCGGCACACTGGAAAGAATAGACGAGGTCTCTGTTGAGTGAAGGTATCCAACATGTACACCTTCTTTTATCAGTTCATGTCTTGATGAGGGGACACCCTCGTCATCGAATGCATATGAGCCAAAGCCATCGAGTGTGGGGTCGTCTACAACCGTCAGACATTCAGAAGCTATCTTTTTCCCGAGTGTGTCTGATAGGATCGAACGTCCTTCAAGTACAGAGTCCGCCTCCATCGCATGCCCCACTGCCTCGTGTATGAATACTCCCCCCAGTTGCTGATCGAGTAAAACCCTCATGCTTCCTCCTTTGACTGTGTGTGCGGTGAGGAGATTCAACGCCCTCGAGGAAGCTTTATCTGCGAGTTCTTGCAGATTCCACTTCTCCACGAGTTCCCACCCCCCAATCATGGCTCTGCTCTCCTTTGCCATCTGCAAAATGTTCCCACTTCGAGCTATGCATAGTATCGACACACCAATTCTCGGATAATATGAGCTGACTTCAAACTCTTCATTTTGGTAATGTGTCCAAGTACTCTCTTCAAAATAGGATATCTTTACACTCTTCACATTTTTCACGTCTATTTCTTTTAAAAATCTTATTTTTTCCTCTGTATCTATATCTCTTTGGTCGATCTTTGGTTTATAGTATGTATTCTTTGGTCTCTCTTTTGGGTATAAAATTCCATACGGTTTTTGTTCATCTTTACATGTTTCTTCAATGGTTAGTAGATTCTCCATAGCTTTTCTGTTGTTGCAGTTTATGTGATATCCCCAAAAGCCATTCTTGAATACTCTTGTTATTGTGTTATTGCTCTTGGAATAGGATATATCATCAACTTTCCCGTTTTCCAAAACTATCCTCAAAGACTCAGTATTCACGTTTCTTGTATCCTGAAACATAGAGTTGCCTCATGGTTGGGGTAATGAAAGCCCATCTTTTCCAACTCTGAGCTTTGGCTCTTTGGATACAATTATGCTCTTTATGATTTTGATCAGACTAACTTTTTCTTGGGTCTGGGCGAGAGCATGCTCAAGTACATCAACAATGGTTGAAACTGGCACAATATCCACCTTAGCTTTGTATCTCTCCTCAACAAGCACATCGTCCAAATTTGCCTTTGGTATCAGTACCTTTTTCAGACCAGCCTTGGCAGCTGCTTCTATCTTGTATGTAATTCCTCCAACTGGCAGAACATCCCCCCTCACAGAGAGTGAGCCCGTCATGGCAACACTCTGATCAACTGGTATGCCTGTGACAGCAGACAATACAGCGGTGGCAACCGATATCGATGCACTGTCTCCCTCAACACCTTCGTAGGTTCCCACAAATTGAATGTGGATGTCCATTGAAGCAGTACTCGCCCCAGTGATGTTTTTTATGATGGCAGAGACGTTTTGTACTGCCTCCTTTGCAATCTTTCTGAGTCTCCCAGTCGCAATAAGCCTCCCCTCTGTTTTTGATTGGGATGGTGTAACCTCAGCCATGATTGGAAGCACGATTCCAGAGTCTCCCCCGATCACAGCAAGCCCATTCACTCTACCAACAGCAGAACCCTCTTTGAGGAACACCTCATACTCTTTTCTCTTTTCTATGTAGTGGTCTGCTATCTGTTGCTCGACTGATCGAGCAATTCCTTTTGCTTTTATCACATGTTTTGCCTCAACATAGGGTGCCCCCTCTTCGATTGCAATATCGCCTGCAACCCTTATCAGCCCTCCAAGGTCTCTGAGCTTGAGTGTTAGATGTCCTTTTCTTCCAGCTTTCCTCCTTGCCTCTCTTATGATTTCGGCAACAGCGTCTCTTGTGAAGTGTGGAATTTTTTCATCCTTTGAGACCTCTTGGGCAACAAATCTTACAAGCTTACGTCTGTTTTCTGGTGTGTCTGGCATCGTCTCTTCCATGTATACCTCGTATCCATATCCTTTGATTCTTGAGCGAAGAGCAGGATGCATACCTGCAACTGCATCATAATTGCCGGCACACACCAGCACAAAATCACATGGGACAGGCTCTGTTTTCACAAGTGCTCCTGCACTTCTCTCAGACTGCCCTGTGATTGGATATTTCTTTTCTTGAAGAGCAGTCAGTAGGTTCTGCTGAGACTCTATCCTCAGAGTGTTTATCTCGTCTATGAAAAGTACACCTTTGTGGGCTCTGTGTATATCACCAGCCTCCACTCTCTCGTGGGCAGGAGTTTCGAGTCCACCTGACTGGAACGGATCGTGTCTAACATCTCCGAGTAAAGCTCCGGCATGTGAGCCAGTCGCATCCACAAATGGAGCAACCTCTCTATTGATGTTGGATACGAGAAGCTTTGGGACAAGTGCCTCGTCTCTGGGCATCATCTGTCTAACGAGTATGAACAGTAAGAGTACCGCTATTATGCCCATCAACCACTCGCCAGTGATGAATGAGAAGAGTATGATACCAAGAGCAATCATCATAAAGAACGAATTTTTCGCCTGAGCTTTTTTTCTTGCCTCAAGTTTGTGCGCATCAACGATTTCTTTTCCTTTTCCTGCAGGAACGGTTCGAATTATGGGAGTATTTGGGTCTTCTATATTTGGATACACTAGAATATCTTCGAGTTCTTCCTTTGGTAGAAGTTCTGCCATTGCCCTCGCCAGCATGGATTTCCCTGTTCCAGGCGAACCTATGAGCATTACATGTCTTCTTTGAACTGCTGCCTTCTTTATTACTTCAACTGCCTTATCTTGCCCTATTACCTGCTCTACCAACAGCTTCGGAACATCTATCTCTGCTGTTGTTTCGAACTCAAGCCCTCCAAATTCGTCATCCATTCTATTACACTTCTTGATTTTCTTGGATATAAACACTTTCATTATCTGACGATATCAGCCTTTACTTCAAGCTCTCCCTTGTACCAGTTGAGAGAGCCTTCCACATGCACAACATCTCCAACATTCACATTCACACGAAATGGTGTATATACCTTTACAAGTTCTCCATTCACATCCATTGTTATTAAGGTGTAGTTTTCACCACCCCTCACATAAACAACCACTCCATCCAATGCTACATGTTTTCCAGCCCACTCTCCAATGACGATAAACTGAAGTACAAGAATAGAGCAAATACATACGAGTAAAATGATTGCCTTCACCCTCTCATCAGACAGCTCCGACTCGGCACGCATACTTCAGCATCATTCACTCACTCGGATTATAATTCTTGTTGTGATATTATTCATTGTACTTCTTTTTGCCACCATTATTTTTGGTTATTTAATTGGATTGACAGCTGTTTTGATTGTGGTGTTTGTGGGAGTATATGTTGGTGTAAATGGATGGAAAATATTACTCGAGGGATATAGTATCGAGGAAGCATCTCCACCCGCTCAGTTATCCAGTCCGCTTTATGAGACTCTTCTAAGTATATCAGAGAAGACAGGCATCTCTCCCCCTAAGTTGTATGTTGCCAGAATGGAAACGCCAAATGCATTTGCGTTGGGTGGGCTGGGAAGCAGTGCCATTGTTATTTCACATGAGCTTCCTGTTGTTCTCTCTGATGAGGCACTGGAGGCGGTGCTTGCTCATGAGTGTTATCATATAAAAAGTAAAGATACACTATTGGGGACTGTGTTTTCTGTACTTGCAGGCTTTGTTTGTTTTTTGAGGGATGTTGGGGTGTGGAGGATTGCAGTGGATGATGACAGTCTCCCATTGTTCGATGTCGTGGTTCTTAGCGTTGCTTCGATACTGTTGAGGTGTGGGTATTCACGCAAGTCTGAGTTTGAGGCAGATATCTTCTCAGCAAGTATTACATCAAAAGAGGCAATTTTGGAGGCGATATAGAAACTTGGTAACCAGAGACTGGTCAGAGTAAACCCCTCCACATCCAACCTTTTCTTTGTTCCACCAAAACTTCCTAACATCCTTTTGAAGTACTTCACACTGCACCCATCTACTGAAGAGAGGGTCAATAATCTGCTCATAAAAGCCTGATCATAAGAGAAGTGTATTTATAACACCCCCCATAATTTGGAGTAGAATTTATATTTGCAGGTTGAGGAGTCAGAAATGAATGTTGTGATACAACCAGTGGAATGGCTTGAAGGAGAACTCACCCCACCTCCTTCAAAGAGCCACACTCATCGGGCAGTGGTGTGTGGCTCCCTCTCAGAATATTGTGAGATAAAGAACGCTCTGGTATCAGAGGACACGAGTGCCACTATGGAAGCTGTAAAGGCACTTGGAGCCAGCATTCGTGTGGATGCAGGGGGCAACATCGCGATAGAGGGTGTGTGTGGTTCACTTTCCACTCCTGAGGATGTGATAGATGCAAAGAATTCTGGTACCACCCTTAGATTCATGATATCTCTCTGTTCACTTGCTCCTGGTTTGAGTGTGCTGACTGGTGATAACTCGTTGAGAAAGAGACCCAATGCCCCCCTCCTCTCTGCAATGGCACAGCTTGGAGCATTGACCTTCTCCACCAAGGGAGATGGTACCGCTCCGATTGTTGTTTTTGGTGGAGATTAGGGTATGAAAGGAGGGAGTTGTGAGATCGATGGGGGAATTAGCTCCCAGTTCATTTCTGCCCTTCTCATAGCATGTCCCTTGTGTGGCAAGCCATCTAAAATAAAAGTAAAGAATCTAAAGTCATCCCCCTATGTGGACATGACGCTTGATATTCTGCAAAGATCTGGCATCGAGGTTCTCATCAAGAACAGCACATATGTTGTCCCTCCCTCTCAGACATTCAACCTATCCACATATACCGTTCCATCTGATTTCTCATCAGCTTCTTATATCTTAGCAGCTTCGTCTATACTCCCCTCTCGTGTGAGGTTAGTGGGAATGTTTCCATCTCTTCAAGCGGATGAAAAAATCGTTGATGTATTGAGAGAAATGGGTGCTGATGTTCATTGGGATCGTGAGAAAGGGATAGTTGATGTAAAAGGGGGCAATAAGCTTAAAGGTGCAGTTGTGGATGTGTCTCAGTGTCCAGATTTGACACCAACTGTTGCCGCACTGGGTGTGCATGCAGAGGGCGTTACTGTTGTAGAAAATGCATCCCATGTACGTCTGAAAGAGACAGATAGAATTTAGGCGATGGCTTGTGAATTGTCAAAGATGGGCATCAGATGTGAACAAGGGAAGGATTATTTAAAAGTATGGGGAGGAAAACCTAAATGGGCAAAGTTAAATGGGTGGAAAGACCATAGGATAGTGATGGCTCTCTCAGTAGCCTCTCTCACATGTGGTGCTGAAATTGAAGATGCGGAGGTGGTATCTGTGTCTTATCCATCTTTCTTTGATGACATGAGAAAACTTGGTGCAGACATCAAGGAGGTCAGATAATGCTCGTGTATGAGGGAAAGTTGATCAGACTTGAACTTGTTGGCGATTCACCTATGCAACTCAAAGCTGAGGGGTTTCTCTCTCCATTTGCCAGAAGATTTCTAAAAAGCTTTAACAAATTACTCTCGTATGAGAAGCCAATAGGGAAAAGAGAAGGAAAACTGATTCTCTCGACTTGGACCCCCCCAATTCCTTCTCCAGCATTCTCAAGACTACTCAAAGCGAATATGGAAGCATCGATTAGAAAGAGAACTCCTGAGCAAGTTTCGATCGCAATAACGACCAGATGCTCGAATAAATGTAAGCATTGTGGCGTAGCAAATGTTCCGACTGCTGATTTGTCTTTTGATGTGGTTAAAAAGGTGATTTCAGATGCGATTAAGCTTGGAACGTATCTGATAACGTTTGATGGGGGAGAGCCGTTGTTCAGAGGCGACCTCGAGGATATGATAAGATATGTAGACCCATCAAAAGCGATAACAGCCACATTCACTTCTGGATATGGACTCACAGAGAGAAGAGCTGAGTCCTTAAAGGCATCTGGATTGTATACGGTTAGGGTGAGTTTGGACTATCCAGAGGCAAAGGA
Source organism: Methanomicrobia archaeon JdFR-19 (assembly GCA_002010075.1). Classification (GTDB taxonomy): domain Archaea; phylum Halobacteriota; class Methanosarcinia; order DSM-18856; family Methermicoccaceae; genus JdFR-19. Next base: position 110,035 of record MTMG01000016.1, read on the forward strand.
ACATGACGAATTCAGGGGGAGGGTGGGTGCATTTAGAGATGCTTATAAAGCAGTGGTAAACTCTCTGTTCTATGATCTTCTTGTTGACCTCTTTGTGGTGATAGGGCCCCACAATATCGATAGGCTGGAAGACTTTTATTCTCTTGCGTGCGACTGGGGAGTTTCTGAATTGTCAATATATGAAATAGTGTCAGTTGGGAGATGGGAGGGAGATGTACTCTCGAAGGAGGATATCAAGAGACTCTCAGAGTTTCATATTTCAAAAAACACATCAAAAGATGGTGTGAGGGTTACCGTCTTTCCATATGTGATGTCAAACGAGATGATGGGATGTTTTGCAGGCAGGAAATGGGCGCATATAACCGCGACGGGAGACGTACTGCCATGTGCTTACATACCTCATAGCTTTGGAAATGTAAACTCGGAATCTTTTGCAAAGGCATGGAGGAGAATTGTTCGCTCCTCACTTCTTAAAGGATGTCCGGGAGAATGTAGAATGAAGGACCCATCCTTTAGAGAGAAAGTTATTGAAAGGTGATTGGTGAAATCATGGGCAAGCTGAAAGGAAAAGGGGTTATGGTTGCGTTGGATACCTCGTTAGAGAAGGCGGTACAAGTTGTGGATAGTCTTAATAGTGCGAGAGGGCGCTTCTCGTTAAAAGTTGGCCGCCCTCTCGAGATGAAACATAGCATAGATATTATCTCTCTTTTGAAGCAAAAGAGTGATCTACCTGTTGTGTATGATGGAAAGATAGCAGACATTCCCCATATCAGCTCAATAATTGCCCAACTTGCCTTTGATGCTGGGGCTGATGGTGTTATAGTTCATGGGTTTTGTGGCTCTGATACACTCTCAGCCCTAAAAGAGCTCGGACTTGGGGATGTGATTGTGGTTGCAGATATGTCCCATCCCGGTTCTCGAGATTTCTATGCAAAGCATTTTCATGAGATTGTTGATAGGGCAGTACAGCTTGATGTGGATGGTATTGTTGTTCCTGCAACAAAGCCCGAGAGAATTCAATTCGTGAGGGATAGATTCTCTGGATACATATTGTCTCCAGGTGTTGGGGTACAAGGTGCAAAACCCGGAATCCCCTCAAACTACGGAGCTGACTGGGAAATTGTGGGTAGAGCTGTGTACGATGCAGAAGACCCAAAAAGAGCAGCAGAGGAACATTATAGATGTGTTTTGGGTGGGAGGATATAATGGGACAGCGCGGATTCGAACCGCGGTCCAAGCGTCCCAAACGCTCGAGGATCGTCCAGGCTACCCCACTGTCCCACGGCTAATATAGTAATGCTCATCCATATTTATTTTTATCTTATGCTTATCGAACCTTCAGTAATTTTTTGAGTGTGTTTAGTGAAGCAATCCCTTCTCTTACATTCCGTGCTTCTATGATTGAGCATACGTCTCTCTTCTACAGGTTCTCTATTACACATTTCCAGTCTATCGTGCCCATACCTATCGGGAGATGTGCATCGTATGTCCCATCGTTATCGTGTATATGCACATGCACAATCATCTCACTTTTCAAGAAATCATCAACCTCGTTGTTTGTGTGAGCATGTCCAACGTCGAATGTGATTCCAACATTCTTCCCAACACTCTCCACGATCTCCTCTATCTCATGCCTTGTCCTACACAACATGAACCTCATATTCACCATGTTCTCGACACCAATCACAATCCCCAGTTCCTCTCCCCTTCTCGCAATCGTTTTCAATGCTCCGATTACTCTCTCTTTTGCAATCTCTGGATAGTTCAGTGACATCGGTGATAAGTGGCCGGGGTGGAGTGTGAGCATTGATGAGAAGTCTGATGTGAGCTCTATTGTCGTTATTATTTGGTTAATGCTCTCTTTCCATATTGCGTCGTTCAGACTTGCAATGTTTATGTCTGAAAATGGTGCATGGACGGTTATCGTGAGTCCAGTTGATTCCTTTATGTCCGTTATTCTTTTACACCATTCATTTGTTAGAGTACCTTTTCCCTCTGCAATAATTTCGAGAGCAGAAAATCCATGGTCAGGAAGGTCAAAAGCCCACTCATAGTCTCTTTCCATTGAAGATATTGAAGAGAGTCCAATCCTTTTCATGCGAATGATTCCATTTTTCCTTCTTTTATTTATCATAATCGTTTTATAAATGGGTGACAACTTTCAAGCATGCGTTTGCTCATAGTGGGGGGAACCGGAAAGTTTGGTAGGTGGTTCGTTCCTTTGTTCAGGAGACATGGATGGGAAGTCATGGTTTCTGGTAGAGGTGAGAGGAGGGAGGTGGCAGACTCGCTCGGTTGCAGATATGTCCCAGCAGACGAGTATCCGAAAACCTTGAAGGAGTGTGATATGGTCATGATTTCTGTTCCTATCGATGTATTTGAGGATGTTGTTAGAAAGGTTGCCCCCCATATGAGAAAAGGGTCTATTCTGTTTGATGTAACCTCTGTCAAGAAAGGGCCGATTGAGGCTATGCTTAAGTACGCTCCAGAAGGTGTTGAAGTTGTTGGCACACATCCAATGTTTGGTCCAACCGTCCCAAATCTAAAAGGACAGACTGTAATAATGGTAAGGACTCCAAAATCTGGAAAAGGATTTGATATGTTGAAATCTTTGTTTGAATCAGAAGGTGCGCATGTCGAAGTAATGGGTGCAGAAGAACATGATAGAGTGATGGCTGTAGTGCAAGGACTCACGCATTTTGCATATCTTTCGATTGGTGCGACCTTGAAGAAATTGGGGTTTGATGTTGCAAAGTCAAGAAAGTGTATGAGTCCTGTGTATGAGGTGATGATAGATTTTGTTGGGAGAATACTTGCACAGAATCCTTACTTGTATGCACTAATCCAGACAAATCCAGAAACGATTGAAGTCAGAAAGGCATTCTTGGAAGAAGCAAGAAGACTTTCAGAGCTGATTGAGAGAAATGATATAGAAGGATTTGTGAAGACCATGAAAGAGTCTGCATCTCATTTTGGTAATACAGAAGCTGCCTTGAGACGGTCAGACAAAATTATCAGAAGGACAATAGATGAGTTGGAAAATGTTATGTCGAGTATAGGAAAGGAGGTTATTGTTCAGCACGTAAAAGGAACGTATCATAGAGGGATTTTGGTAGATGTGAAGGGAAGAGAATTAATAATCAAGGAAGGGAAAAGAACTGGGGTATTCAAGCTTGAGAACATAAGAATACTTGAACCTCATGAGGTTATGGAATGGAGAATGAAAAACGTTCCTCGGGCAAGAAGAGATTTTTCTTTCTTTGTTCCTGAGGGAGCATCAGAAGATGTGTTGAGATGGGTTATATCAAATGTGGAAAACGTAGCAGATGTGAGCATCATAGATGTATACAATCATAGAAAGGGGAGAAGTATTACATTCAGAGTCGAAATCCTCTCTGATGTGGATGTTAAATCTATTGAACACGAGATTATTCGAATTCTTAAAGGTCTTGGTTGTTCAATCAGAGGAGAATAATCAAAAACTTTATAACATCAAGATTTTAAGTCTGTTTGGGAGGATGTGTGATGGATAAGTCCCATGGGATTCGAAGAAAAACAAGATACAAACTTCAAAAACCAAAGAGAAAAAGAGGTTTATCATCTATAACAAGAGCTTTACAGGAGTTTGAAGTGGGTGATAGAGTCCATATAAAGATAGATCCGAGTGTGCATAAAGGCGCCCCACATCCAAGATTCCATGGGAGAACGGGAGAAGTAATCGGGCAGAGAGGTAGGGCGTATTTGTTGAAGATTAGGGATGGCAATACGTACAAAACTGTCATATCACTTCCAGAACATTTGATTCCACAGAGGTAAAGTATGATAGTGAAGAAGATAATCTCCGAGGTACCCCTAACACTTTCAGAAGTCAAGGAGATTCTCAGTGAAATAAAGCAGAGAAGATTGTCAGAAGAGGGTGAAGAGGGTACAGAATTGCCTTATGAGTTTAGAAAAGCCCTTACCCATGCAGAAACTTTTGCTCGTCTGAAGTCTGATCAGGCGAGGGAGATGGTTGAAAGACTTCTTGAACTGGACAAGATGAAGCTTGAGATTGCAATAAGAATAGCTGATCTCCTCCCTAAAAGTAGAGATGAACTCAGAGCAGTATACGCAAAAGAACGTTTCTCCCTTACCGAAGAGGAACTGGATAAAATACTTGAGATAGTTGCAGAGTATTCTCTTTAAAGAGGGTGGGAGGGTTTCTGTATGGATAAAAAACCTGAGAAGGAGAGTTATGCATGGGTTCTTGATTATCTTCCTTATGGTCATCCGGACGATACCAGACCCATATACCAACGGAAACCACTTGTTCAAGCTGTTGGCGAAAAACATTTCACACTCCTTGAGTTGATACCAAAGGAGGGCGTGGTTCCAGAGCCCCATCAAAGAGTCTATATAGGGGAGGGCGAGAGGGACTTGATAGACCATGTAAAACGTAGAATCAAGTATGATGAGTTGACACATGGAGCTAAGCTTGAGCTACCGCATGTAATTGAGGAGATAATTCTTGAGAATGAGGAAAGGTTTGTTGAGTTTTTCAACAAGGCATATTCCATAACACCAAGACTTCACATGCTTGAGCTCCTTCCCGGCATAGGTAAGAAGTTGATGTGGGCTATTATAGAGGAGAAGAAAAAAGGGGAGTTCAAAAGCTTTGAAGACCTAACATCAAGAGTTCGGGGAGTTTATCAGCCAGAGAAGTTGATAGCCAAGAGAGTTGAGGAGGAATTGAGAGAGGAAAACATAAAATATAGACTTTTTACACGGTGATATGTTGATTGCTTCTCTTCTCAGAAAGTATGGGGTCTATATTTCGTCTAAAGACCAGTGTTTTCTTAATGACTCCAAAATTTTAAAGTGGATGGTGGATTATGCAGGGCTGAATGAAGATGATGTGGTGCTTGAAATTGGTGCAGGTCTTGGCACTCTAACGAGACTGTTGTGTGAAAGGGCAGGAAAGGTATATGCAATAGAAAAAGACCCGAGACTTTTTTAGATTTTAAAAGTTGAACTGAGAGAATTTGATAATCTTGAACTCATATATGGAGATGCCCTCAAGCTTGAATTACCAGATTTTGATGTTGTTGTGTCCAATCTTCCCTATTCGATTTCAACTCCCATCACATTCAAACTTCTCGAAAGGTATTTTGAGAGAGGTATTCTGACGTATCAACTGGAATTTGCAAGAAGGCTTGTTGCAAAACCAGGTACAAAGGACTACGGAAGATTGAGTGTTGCAGTTCAGCACTACTGTGATGTGAGGTTAATCAGAAAAATTCCAAGAGGAGCATTCTATCCAAAACCATCGGTTGATTCAGGAGTGGTTGAATTGAAAAGAAGACAACACGAAGACGTAGATTAGAGGGTTTTTTCCAGATTTCTCGAATGTGCATTTAGAGAGAGGAGGAAGAAAATCAAAAATGCAATCTCTCGATGTCCAGAGTTTGCAATGTGTAAAATTCCCGAGGAGTTTGGTGAGAAAAGGGCTGAGGAGCTATCACCTAAGGACTTTGTCAAACTCTCAAGCATGATATCAGATTCTCTCAACAACAACTGAGCCTACCAATGCCCCACTCATCCATCCTATTACATAACTCCATTCAAACCCAATTATCGCTATCAGGATAAGTCCAAGTACATTCAGAATAATCCATCTTTCGACAATTCTTTTCACGTTCACACATCCATTTTCTTATCTGATTTTACAAAAACTTTTTTAAAATTCGCTATATAAGGCACATATGGAGTTAGTTTAAATGCCTCTACTTAATCCCATAGAGAGGATCAACGAATTTATCGACCAACTACGTTCTGAGGATAATAGGGAGACCTACATAGCATTGAGAAGGATGAATTCTATACTGGCAAGAAGTCCAGAGCCTTTTGTTGATCTCATGCTTGATAATAGAGAGAAGTTTGATGAAATTTTAGAGCTTTTGGACAGCCTCAAAGAATCGAAGGATATTGCAATAAAGACAGCGACTCTCGAGGTCTATGATAGATTAAAGACAATAAAGGATACAGTTGAAAAGCCCAAACGTCCAAAATCGGTTGTAGAAAGATACTATTCGGCATTGGAGTACTTGAAAGAAGACGACCCGTATAAGATTTTCAGGGGGCTGAAACTTCTCTCGTCAATTGTGAATACACGCCCCACTTCTGTCATTGAACTTGAAGAGGAGGACCCTGAACTCAAGAAAACGATAGTGCAAGAGCTGTCGAGGATATCGATTGAAGGCAAGGGTGTGTTGAGTGAGGAGGCTAAGAAGCTTCTTTCCCTGATAACCTTTGAGAGGACTCCAGCAGAGAGGCCATCAGTTGAAGAATCAGAGGTTGTTAAGTTGATGGAAGCAATTAGTCAAAGATTGCCCGCATCACCACCCGTATCCACACCACAACTTTCCACTCCCCCCTTTTCTACTCCCTCCACTCCCCCACCTACGGTTGCACAACCATCACAACAAGCTCAATGGACCATCTCAAGAGTCATAGACAAATTCATCAACACTAAGTATCTTTCAGCTTTGTTCATAGGAGAGGGCATAATATTCCTCGGCATAACCGGATTTATGTACACAGCCAACATCGGGTTTAGGTCGATAAATATACTCGCAACTGTTGCATTCTACTGCTTAATATTGGGCGTCGTTTTTAGGATGATTGAGGACTATTATGGTTCTGAAAGAATAAAAGATGTTTATGAACGTCACTCTTTTGAATTCAATCTTGCAAAACTATTTGTTATACTCAATGGTATATTCTTCTTGTTCGTGGCGGTGCTTGCATGAAGCTTGCGTTTGATTGCAAGAAACACAACTCAAAACTTTTTTTTGTTCTTTTTGTCTCACTACTAACTTACACCCTATATGTACTGCCGTTGATACTCAGACCGTTTGATGGACTTCCATGGGGGGCACTTGACGGTGCATATTATTACGTTGCACAAGATATGTATAACCATGGAAATATGCCTTCTTTCCATCTCTATCCATGGCTTCCAGTACCGTTCCTTCTCTCCTCCTCAGTCTCACTCACTCTTGGACTCACAACGCTACAGACATTGAACTTCGTGTATCCACTTGCTCCCGCCTTATCTGCTTTGTTTGTATGTGTTGTTGCTCTCTCTATTGCGAAGAATTATAGTGGGTTATTTGGGGGGTTGTTGTTTGCATTTGCCCCACTTCACATACTGACCCTCATGTATCACTATCATAAGTTTCTTTTTGCCGAGATGTATCTGATATTGCTGATATTTGTCCTCATCATATCTGAACTCAGGATCCTCTCTCCTCTGTTTCTATCTCTTTCCCTTCTGTCTCATCCAGCAGTTGGCGGTATTGCCTTTTTGTTGATGGCGTTTTTGGGGATTATAGAAAAATCTCGTAAACTTCTACTGATGGCAGTTATTGGGACACTTCCCATAATACCCTTCGTTGGGGCGTATAGTTCTGTGGGTGGCGTGTTCGGAGAAAGCGGTTATCTGCCAATATCATTGAATGTTGTTAGTTTGAGTTTTATTTCATTCATTTTTGCATTTTTTGTGTTGAAATTGAGACCATCAAAGATAGTTTTCTCTCTCTCAATGTTGATGGTGGTGATTGGTGTGAATGCTTTACTGAAATTAGCTCTTTATGAGCGCCTTCTTCTGATACTTGAGCTTGGAGGGACAATGATAATTCCGTATGCTCTCGGATTCATTCCCCGCAAGACATTTTTATCAGTTTTGGTTCTTGTGTTGGTTGTTCTGTCATGCGTGAGTGTTGTGAATGGTCTTATTGAGACAAAACCGAGCGATGTTCGACCGTCTGAAATGGAATGTTATGGATTTTTATCTGAACATGGGGATGGCGTGGTTATTGGTGATACATCTCACATCACATGGGCATCTGCTTTGTCTGGTCTCCCCTCTCCATATGTGACCCCCCCACTTTATCCAGTTCAACCTTCGAGTTCTCTACCCTCTCCATCATATGTTTTGCTGTATGGGGATTGTTTGAACCTTGAGAGTAAGAATCTTAATTCCAAAATTTTTGATTCGGGGTATGTTAGGGTCTACCTATCTCAGTGACCTTGTCAAATATCTTCAAGGCATAGGACGATACCCTCTCCCCCAGTCCAGAGGTTATGATATCTACATCTTGTCTATCGATGACTCCAAACACTGAAAGTAAAAGAAGATAAACGACAGATGAGATTGATATATCGATGAGTAATAACAGTCTTCCGGTGTGAGGTATCAGCACCAAGAAGAGCATGAATACTGACAGAGATGCAATAGTTCTCAGAATATATGACATTTCGATATGGATGCCCTCTATGGTCTTTACATAGAGTATTGACATTCCTACCATACCAAATAGAGATGAGATTGTGATTGAAAGAGCCGAGCCGACAATTCCCAGTTGGGGAACCAACATGTACAGCAACAGAGCCTCAAACAGAATCCACCCAACCACTACAAAAACCGGCTTTTTGAGACACCCTGAGCCTTGCAGAATTCTGAGCATGGAGAACGTGATGGTTGCAGATACGATCCCAATGCCATATATTCTGAGGCTCTGTGCCCCATGGGAATATATGGAAGGATACAAGAAGGTTATGACTTCTGATGGCATTGTTATGAAAAGTATGCAGAATGGGATCGAGAACAGAAGTATATACTTTATCGTCTTCGAGGCATATCTCCTCATCACTTCTGGCTTAACTGCATGATATGATATGTATGGGAATGTGACATTCAGAACAACACCCGCAATAAAATAAGGTATTTTGCCTACAACTTGATTTGCTTGGTAGAATCCTATTGTTTCATGGACATTCTGCAATGTGTAGAGGAGTTTTACGCTGAGCAAATCCATATTCACAATGAGAGTTACACCAAAAATTCCAATGAAAAGGGGGGGAGTATATAATATGACGTTGCTTCCTTTTACTCCTCCACTACTTCTCGTTTTATTTAGGTATTTTAGCACGTAGTACATTCCGAGGACTGCACCCAGTATGGAAGCAGCCACCAGACCGAGAACCGCCCCCACCACTCCGAGTCCAATAAACACGAGGGCAAGTCCGAAGACCAGTTTCGACAGAGGCTCAATCACCTGGATGATAGAGAGACTTTTGAAAATGAACAGTCCTTGGAGAGCACCCTTTGTTGCCCAGCCCCATGCAGAGAACAGAACTATGATCATCAGCAGGTAAATCATACTTGGATAGTAGGACCCGTCTTTGTAGTAGATGTGATAACCAAGATATGCAAGGAGGGAAAGGACAATCCCTATAACTATGTTTGCAAAAATTCCAGTCTCTATCGTCTTTTTTACATCTGTTTGTTTTGAGGATGAGAGGGATAAAGCAATTGAGGGTGGTATCCCAGAACTCACAAAGACACTGAGAATGTATGAGAGGGAGAGAAATACACCAAGCATACCATACTCTGCAGGCGTGAGAATCCAGCCCATCGAGACATTGAAAACATAGTTTAGAAGGGAAGCAACAACAAAAGAAATGAGCATTACTGTCGAATGTTGGGAAATGTTCTGTCTTGCCTCTTTCATATCTCGACCTCTTTGTATCTCTTCACAGCAATGTATTCTCCTTTATCTTCGTTATATGCTGTCAGATATACTCTCAATGTGTATGTTTTAGCTGTTAAGACATTTGATGGTATTATGACAGAGATTGTATCGTTCAACTCAACCCTGCCTCCCATTCCTTTGTAGAATTTTCTGGAGCTGTCGTAGTTCCATCCTTCTCTAATCCAGTTCGTATTCCATGGCTCGTGAAGTATTATTTTTGCGAGGTCTATTGCCTCTCCACTGACATCCTTAGACAGGTTAATATCCCTCATCGTGATCCAACCACCCTCTCCTACTCTTATGAAGGCAGGCAGGTATGTGATGTAATCCTTTCCTTCGAGAGTCAGAAGAAAGCTACCGTATGGGTAGTATTCTATGCCCTCTGACCTCAAGCTGTTTTCACCAAATCCCCACTTTCCTTTCCATGTTTTCAATCCAAGCGTCTTTTCGATGTTCAGTTTTGGCCTTGGGGTCCCCGCTGAGCCCCACCCTATTTGAATAGTCTTATCTGCATCCGTGAACATCTTAGATGCATCATTCCAAGCAATCTTGTCCTTTGTTTCTGTCACACTTCCATCATCGTACAGTATTCTCCAGTTTGGCTGGGTCGAGTCAGGTGTTATGAAAATCATTCCCTTCCTCATCCAGTCATAGAGATAGCTTCTCTTATAGTCGGAATCATCTTTTAGGAATCCATTGCCATTTCTGTCAGATATGATAGAAGGAATCACATCGTAGATTTCTGTCTCATTTGAATCCATGAGTGGATTCAGTAGAATGAGAATACAAGGTTCCATTTTTGTGGCAATATCGTCAAGTTCTAACCAAGTTATCATTCTTACATTGTATCCAAAGTACTCACAACATTTCTTTATTTCATCAGCTCTTTGAAGTGTTTGATTTGGCATGAAATTTCGGTCATAAAATATGAAAATCGGGAGGTCTTTGTGGTTGTATTCTGAGAAAAATGCCATCACAGTCAGATTCGAATATCCTGAGCTTTTAAGTGAATAATTTGCTTTTATTATCTTCTCTCCGGTTGTGGAAGTTTCTGTCCAGACATCGAACAATTCAAATGCAACCTCAAACTCCACTGGACGGGCTGTTGTTGTCTCCCAAACCCTACCATCATCTATCATTATGTCAATTCTATAGCTTTCGTTCCCTACCCATGGATAGTATATGAGAATCTTTTCTACATCTCCCTTTGAAAGTGTTAGATTCTCTGCATACCATGTGAATACTCTCTCCCCGTTGACCATCACTCCCTTAATCACAGCGCTATCATCGGCTTTAACTGTCGCTTGGATATAACGTCTTTCAGATACCCTATATATCACATCAATCAGGTCCACACTCAGAGATGTATCTCCAGCATACTCTTCAATGCTTTGAGTTCGTTTAATAAATTCAAGAGGGTTCCCCAAATTCACTGTCAGAATTGAGAATATTAAAATGATGAGGGTTAGTATGTAAAGGGCAAATCTTCTCCTTGTCATCTTATCTCTCCCTGTATATCAGTAAGATACAGAACAGCAAGGTTAAGAATGTTATCCCCCAGCCATATATTGCAAATCTTTCTGGGTAATATGTAAGGGTGAAGGAATACTCCCCAACTCTATCGATGTAGAACCCACTGAGATAGGAGTTTGTTATAACGTTGTTGATTTTCTCGCCATCTACTATAACATACCAGTTTGGCTCAAAAACATTTGAAAATACGAGATAAAAAGGATTTTCAGTTTTTACATGAACCAAATACTCTGTATCACTTTTTTTCTCCCATTCAACTTTGGTTTCACTTTCTTTCTTACCAACCACGTCTTCTATCTCATCTCCATTCTCGGTTGAATACAGCAAAAGCTCGTCCAGATAAACCTCATTGCTCACAGATATTTCAACTCTTGTAAGCTCATTCAACTTCATGGGTGGGGTGTATATCCATGTGGAATTGTTGACCTCAAAGTCATATGAGTACTGCCCCACATTCACATGGACAATCGAGCCTTCAGAGACAACTTTGAGGGCGAGTCTGTATTCCGGATTCGTGTCTATAATGTGGATATCTGCATTTACTCTTGAGTAATTTGTGAGTTCTACCGCCCTGCCGAGACTCCAATTCATGCTATAGTCGGTTATGTTGGCGTTGATGGAATTAAGATCACTCTCAGCTTCAAGTAAGTATATCTTCGGTCTGTTTTCCAAATATCTCATAATCTTCTTCTTGTCATCCTCATACTCTTCGGTCTTTGCAATTGTAATAACATTCACAGCGTTGAAACCTTCTACATTTTCGAGCGTTATCCTGTGCACCCCCTCATCAATTGTCAGAACATCTGAAAAAGCCCAGACAAAGTCGTTTAAATTTCCTTCAGAATTCACCTCTATGATGGGTTGCCCGTCTATGTATATTCTGATACCACCTCCATTTTTGTTGTGTAGGTATCTCATGCCAATGATGTATCTGTCGAGAGATGGTACATCAATATCAAAACTCATCTTCGCACCGTCAGCATATGTGAGAACAAGTCCTTTATAGTATCCAAAGTTCCAGTGGTCTATTCTGTTGAAGGTCGATAGATGTGTATGCCATGTGGTGGTGTAGCAGTTTGTTCTTGACCAGCCAGTTCTATAGTTGTAGTGTGATGTGTGTTCTGCCATTGATATGGTGGGCAGGAAATAAGCGAGGGCATCCCAGTATGGCTCTGCAGAATCGAACACAACCGCATCGAAAGCTTCAGGAGGGGGGAGGGTGGGTAGCTGGTTGATGAATACAATGGAAGAATTTGCATCGAATTTATCGAGAGCATTCATCGATGTTATCACGTCTATCGAGCCTATAGCCAAGAAATTTTTTGGTGATGGATATATAATGGGAGAGGTCTTTTCATTCTCAAAAATATACATAAACCCTTCCTTCCAAACGAGTTTAATGTCTTTCTGGGCTAACAAAGACTCTAAAACTTTAGGGTCGTTAGGTTTACCAAAATTCCTTATCTCTACTGTGTCGTTGTGAAAGACGATGAATTTTATGTTTGCGGAAGCAAGATGCCCCCCTATGTTGGAAGTCTTGTTTCTCAGCAGAATGTCGTATAAGTACATGGAATAATATTGACTGTAGAATATCATATCACCTATTGCTGGGATGGGAGAGGAAAACACATCGAAGTGTCCTGTCCATTTCTGGTTCCATGTTGCATACCTGCTTGCATATCCAGGCATCCACTTGACTTTGTAATTGTCCCCATGCTCGCTAAGATAATTCACCCCATCCACATATTCCTTTGGTATGGGTGATGGGCTCATCAGCCCGTTGAAGTCTCCGGTAAGTCCAGGCCATGCGAAGTACATCGATGCGACTATTAAAACAGAGAGACACCCCAGTGAAACACCTTTCTTCAATTTTATATTGCCCTCCTCTATTCTTTTGAATATTTCAACGACAAAGAACGCACTTAAAAAGGCGTAGCTCATTGTGAGGAACTGTGTCCATTTGTTTGGGTCTCTGAACATCCATCCATACAGTCCAGAGTATGGTGCTTCGAAGATTAACCAGTAGTATAATTTGGGTGTGAGGGCTTCCATGCCGAGTGAGAGGTAGGTGAATAAGACGACACAAATCGCAAGAAAGAGCACAAACTTACTTTTTGGCCTCATTGCTATTGCTAAGAAAGCAGAAATAGGGAGAACAAGACTTGAAGCTACCCATAAGGCTCTTGGTAAAATACCAGAGGGAACAAACTCGAACTTGGGCCAGAAGAAACTCATCAGGGTGAATACGTTGTATGGATTTGTTTTTGAGTGAAGGGAGAGTATGCTCTCAGCGCTTAGGATGTACTTTGGAAATACCCATCCCTTTGTCAGGATAACTTCTATAACAGGAATGAGCCAGTATGCTACTAAACCGAGCCAGATAATGGCAAGTAAGCCTGTTCTTTTAATATTTTCTTTTAATTCCCTCCTTAAAATTAGATCAAAGAAGAAATAAGCCCCTACAAGAAATGGACCAAAGACTATCCAGTGTTGCGTTCCTGCTGCAAGCGCCATGAGAAAACCACATAACACAAGCCATTTTATGTATTTTTCAGAATGGATCGTTTTGATGTATGAGACGAGTATCATTGGGCCCAATGCATACGAATATCTGAGGTAAATATGTCCTATATGGTTGATAACATATGGATTGTTGATGTAGATTATTGCAGATGCAATCGAAGCAATCATTATCAGTTTCTCAGTGCGTTCATCTCCTTGGTAAGCTTCTTTGAGGAGAAGATATGTCGCAAAGTACATCGAAATTCCGCTGAGTGAGTAGATGAAAATGAGGAAAATTCTCTCAAATATCTCAGGGGTCATGTGAGGAAGGAAACCAATCCACATGATGAATGAATACCCAACAGTTCTTGGGAAGAATTGGAAGTTGTTGTAACTCCAAAGCTCCTTCCAGAGCGGATAGGTGTGGGTAAGGTAGTTCTTGAGAATAAGAGGAAAAACGAAATCACCATAATTCACAAGTCCTGGTTCTATTAACACGTCTCTCCATGCGAATAAAGAGAAGAATAGCACGATGAGAAGTCCATAACGATGTTTTTTTATCTCGTTTTTAATCTTCATACTTCTCAGCAAGCAAAAGCACACTCCTCGATAGCCAACATCTTGGTAATAAATACCCCAGAAACTTTTCAATGGGTTTGAGAAGCCATAGTGGAACGTGGATGTAGAGTATGAAGGGGAGACGAGCTCCACATCTTTTTTCAATCACCCTCATCTTATTCTCCTCAATTATCCTTTCAACCTCACCTATTCTAAATAGTTTGTAGTTCCTTTTTCCGAAATATGCAATTGATAATGAGTTAGCAACCTCAACAACGTAGTATCCATGTCTTTTTAGAACCTTTCCTGCATCGTGTATTGCTTTCTTCCAGTCTGGGACATATTTCAGCACCCTCACACACACAATCATGTCGAATACATTTTCTTTAAACGGCAACATGTCTGCACTTCCAAGAACAACATCAAATCCTTTTTCACTTGCTTGTTTTGCCATCTTTTCGGATATGTCCATTCCAACGACCTTGACGCCAGCCCCCCTCACCACTGATGAAAGTCTGCCTGTGCCAATTCCTACATCAAGACAAATTTTACCACGAACATGCTCTCTGATGAATTCTTCCTCAAACCTACCCAGAAAAGCGACCCCTTCGCTGAGTTGGAATGCCCTGTATTCATAGTCTGAAAATTCATCAAAGAATTTTGCAATGTCCTTATGCATTTTCTACCTCCTCATACACTTCCTTCATTTTTCTTGCCACAATATTCCAATCAAATTCATCCACACTTTTCCGTGCTCCCTCTCCAAGAGACAGTGAGAGTGCACTCGATATAGCTTTTCTGAGCATGTCTGGTTTTGATGGTTTCACAAGTAGTCCATTCTCTCCGTCTTTTATTAATTTTGGAATGGCATTCACGGGAGTTGTGATGACATTTCTACCAGATGCCATTGCCTCAAGAAGGACAAACGGGTAAGGTGGCAACTCTCCTCCGTATCTGTACGGAAGGACGACAACATCAGATGCACTGTAATAGTCTTCGGGTCTATCCACAAATTCATTTACTACTCTGTAAGTCTGGGGTGGCAATTTCTCGAGCATCTTCACGATGTGGGTTGTTGGATACTTTGGGTTTAGGACAAGGAGAAGTATTGCATTCTTGAAGAATTTATGCACCCTAACCAAGTCGTCTACTCCTCTTGACATATATCCATGCCCCATGTACATTATAACTTTTCCATCCATCCCGAGTTCATCTCTGATTCTTTCTCCATCTCCTGAACTAAATCTCTTGGTATCGACACCCATCTTAATTTCGTGCCCATTTACTTTGTTCAGCCATGAGAGGTCTGCACTTGTGATGTGCCACCTATCGAATATCCTCTTTATAATAGATAGAGGAATCAACCTTGCCCTAAAGTTTGGATGTTTTATAAGCCTCACCACCTCTTTCCAGTGCGATGGTCTGAGATTCAGGAATTCAGTTAATTTTGCTCTTGAATCGTGTATGGTGAGCACCGTTCTCTCTTCTGAGAAAACTTGTGAGAAAATCAGACACCCAAGCGTGCTACCATGGAAGTTCATGACATCTTCATCTGCAACCTCCCATGCTCTCTTGGCAAACGCCTTGATTGAATCTGCTTTGAGCTGTACCACCCTTATCCCATCATAGAGACAACTCTAATCCTCATTTCCATCTGTGTAGATGGTGCAGTCAAGTCTTTTTGCGATCTCATACACACATCTCTGAACGCCTTCCATTCCATGTGTGAAGTGTCTTGTGAACAAACCAACTCGCATTTACACAACAATACTCCTCAACATATTAAAAATAGTATTAAAAAATAGAGGGGCTGAAGCCCCACTTTTCTCTTCTTTATGTTGGTCCTTTGTTAGTCTTCTCTATTTTCGCTCAGCTCTGCAGCTCCATCACTTTGTCAGTGTAGGTTGTTGGCGTTATGAACGATATGATGGCTGGTGCACCGACTTCTGGCTGTATTCTTCCCGTCACAGTTGTCCTTGTCGAGAGTGTCATGCTGTTGTCAGAGAGGTCGATAGTCAGGAAGACCTTGTCGTTCTCGTTGAGCGTTGGTGTCGAGGCAGAGAGCGAACTGTCGGCATCATTCAGCACAACTATTCCGAACTCGTTTGCACCACCGTAATAACTGTTATTGAACACGTTAGAGACACCAGTTGCCTCTGCATCTGTGAAATAACTCGAGTTGTAGATGAACTCCCTGATGTTCGTACCATCGCTCAGTGATATCATTGTCTTCGAGAGGTCGATGTCTTCAACTGCTGCTGATGGAGTGACATAGATTGCCAGTTTTTCTATGCTTCCACCCGGAGCGTTGGAGTCGTAGCCCAGAATCTTTACGATCTCAAGTCCACTCGAGACTTCAGTTATTGTCTCTTGCCCTGTCTGAGATGCTTTCTGCTGCAGCACTCCAGATGTCTGGATGAGAACCGCAGCAGCTACTGCAGCCACCAGCACCATTGCTATGAAAATAATCAAGGTGCCGATGCCCACCTGTGCCTTATTTTGCTTGCCCATTTCCTCACCTCCTTATTAGATGACAATCTTATGACGTGCTTCATATTTATATTTTTCTGTTATATGTTGGAAATTTTAAACAAAAAAATTACAAGCAACTCTAAACCTATATATAGATTGCACCGAGAGAGTGAGGGGTGGTCGAATGGGTGTGAGAGACATTTTTAGAGGTATAAAAAAACGCCCGTTCGAGCTTGCTTTCGTATCTTCGTTCTCAGACCTCATCACCCAAGGATTTGTAGCACTTTTCATTTGTGCTCT
Source organism: Methanomicrobia archaeon JdFR-19 (assembly GCA_002010075.1). Lineage (GTDB taxonomy): Archaea > Halobacteriota > Methanosarcinia > DSM-18856 > Methermicoccaceae > JdFR-19. The sequence continues at coordinate 126,975 of MTMG01000016.1, forward strand.
AGCAGATATCATTGCAGGAATTTCATTAGGGGTGATAGAGGATTATTTAAAAATACTTCCCGGACTTCTGGTTTTAATTCCCGGAGCCATAGCAATGAGGGGGAATATATATGCATCCCTTGGGGCAAGAATGGGAAGTTATCTGCATACGGGAGAGTTATCTCCTGATCTCAGAGAAAGGGAAATTTTTAATCAATTTCTTTTAGCGTCATTCACTCAGACACTTGTACTTTCAACTCTTCTGGCCTTCATTGCAAAAGGAGTTATGATTCTGTTTGGTATGCCCTCGATATCGTTATGGTGCTTGATATTCATATCTATCTGTGGTGGTGTTCTTGCAGGCATATTTCTTTTTGTGGCGACCATTCTCATATCTACAACGAGCTTTAAGAAAGGATGGGACCCAGACAATGTAACCACACCACTCATCACAGCCATTGGTGATATTACAACAGTACCATCGATATTTTTAGTGACACTCATCGCCATGAATATCCCACATCTTCTCGATACATTCTCCTTTATGTTTTTTGCAATCTGTGGATTGAGTTTACTTGCATCAATCAAATTCAGCCTGTCAAGGACTATTGTGCTACAAACACTTCCCATATTCTTGGGGTGCGCTCTTTTAAGTACATTTTCAGGACTTGTACTTGAGAAAAACATCGAATATCTTATTGCGTTTTCAGTCATGTTTCTTGTTGTTCCCGTTTTTAACGAGGAGGGAGGGAACTTTGGAAGCATACTTGCAGCAAGACTCTCCTCAAGTGTGAGAATGGGTTTATTGAAACCAAAGCTAATACCTGAAAAGGAAACAATTGGTATGTTTTCCGCTCTTTTGTTACTTAGTCTAATTGTGTTTCCTTTGATAGGAATTCTTGCTCATGCGATTGGTGTAGTCATTGGGTTCGAGAGTCCTGGTCTTCTACGATTGATTTTGGTATGCTTGGGTGCGGGCATAATAATCACAGTCATGTCCAACATAATAGCATACTATACGACTTACTTATCTGTGAGAAGAGGATTGGATCCAGACAATGTTGTCATTCCCATCATAACAGCTTGCATGGATATACTCGGAACACTGGCTCTCATTGGGATGCTAATTTTGCTCATCTGATTTCTGAGTTATCTCAGTGGGATATTTTCAGAAAAAGTCCGTACAACCCTTCAACATCTTTTGTATCTCTCATTGCCAGCTTTTTAAATCTCCCTCTTATTCTTGTGTTCGGTTTTCCCCCCAAAGCCCTAAATGACTTTGCTATTCTCTGTGATAGTTCATCACCTCTTTTGTCCCAGTCAGTCAATATGATTATCTCGTTGTATCTTCTCCCTAGCTCCTCTGCAAAGTTTATGACAGAGCCGTGTCCAAGGTGTATGATTTGTCCCTCGATACCAAGTGCTCGAAGAGTACGTACGTCCCTCATCCCCTCAACTACAATCGGTATACCATCGTTGGATAATTCTTTTAACTCTTCAAGTGTTTGGAGAAGGAGTTCAATCCTCTCATCACACCTCACTTCTTCCCACCACCCCACACGGTTCTGAAAACCTCTTCTTTGTTAGTATTTTTAATGAGTATTGTCTTCATCTTACTCTTACTCCCTTTAACTATTATGACATCTGAATCAAATTTTGATGAAAACAACTTTATTAACTCTCTGTTTGCCCTCCCACCCTCCGCTCTTTCCTTTATTTTAACAACAGCTCTTTTTCTCCATGGGTCATAGCCAGCAACCATGGATTTGCTTGATGATGGGATGACCTCAATATCTATGAGTGTTCCTTCATCACATTCTCTGAGAGATTCTTTTGGCTCAGTATCCATATTCATACACAAATAGTTATAAAACATCTTATTATACTAAACGGTGGGATGAGATTAAAAGAGATTCTCGATGAGAGGGGGTTTCCCCCCCACCTTGTTGAGGTCTACACAAAACGTGGGATTGATGAGCTGTATCCACCTCAAGAAGAAGCTCTGAGAAGTGGTGTTCTCGAAGGAAAAAATCTGCTCATGGCGGTTCCTACAGCATCTGGAAAGACCCTCATAGCCGAGTTAACTATGATAAATTCCATTATGAAAGGTGGGAAATCGCTGTACATAGTCCCATTAAAGGCTCTTGCATATGAAAAATACGAGGAGTTCTCAAAGTTTGAGGATGTGGGTGTGAAGGTGGGCGTATCTACTGGAGATTTTGACAGTAGGGATGAATGGCTCGGGGAATGTGATATTGTAATTGCCACCTCTGAAAAAGTTGATTCACTTGTGAGGAATGAAGCTCCTTGGATTCAAAGCATAACATGTGTTGTAGTTGATGAAGTTCATTTGCTGGAATCTCCTTCAAGAGGACCCACACTTGAAGTTACAATCACAAAATTGAGGAAACAGATATCGAATCTTCAGGTAGTAGCTCTCTCTGCGACAGTAAAAAATGCAGAGGATATTGCGAACTGGCTTGATGCGGAATGTGTTGTTAGTGAATGGAGACCTGTGCCTTTGAAGGAAGGCGTTTTTCTTGGGGGTTCTTGGGGTGGGACAATTACGTTCAGAGATGGTACAAAGAGAGAAGTAGGAATCAATGGGGAGCCAATAGTCTCGCTTGTTTTGGATACTGTAAAGGAGGGTGGGCAGTGTATTGTGTTTGAGAGTACAAGACAGAATGCAGAGGCGATGGCGAAGAAGGTTGGGATTGTAGTGAAAGAGACACTAAAAACTGAGCAAGTAGAGAGTCTGAGAGAGATCGCTGATGATATTCTCTCAACAAGCGATACAGAGATTGTGAAAAAACTTGGTGAATGTGTGAAAAAAGGAGTTGCATTTCATCATGCTGGTCTCGATTTTGTCCAGCGGAGAATTGTTGAGAAAGGTTTTCGAGATGGAATTCTGAAGTGTATTACGAGTACACCGACCCTTGCAGCAGGGCTGAATCTACCAGCTAGGAGGGTGATAATAAGGGGTGTGAAAAGATACGACACAGCATATGGCAGTGTACCCATACCTATCTTGGAATACAAACAGATGGCAGGAAGGGCAGGGCGACCACATCTTGACCCATATGGTGAAGCAGTTCTTGTCGCACGTTCACCTCAGGATGCTGAGTTTTTGATGGAGAGGTACGTGATGGGTGAGCCAGAGGAAATACAGTCCAAGCTAAGTTCTGAAAGTGCATTAAGAACACATGTTCTTTCGTTGGTTGCAAGTGGGGATTCAAAGAGTCTTGATGACATCATAGACTTCTTTGAGAGAACGTTCTATGCCTTGAAACAAGGCACGTGGTCATTGACTTTCTTCATAAATTCTGTTCTTAATTTCTTGATTAAGGCAGACATGGTTATGTGTGATGGTAAAATAGAAGCAACTCCCCTCGGAAAGCTTGTTTCAAGACTTTACATTGACCCGCTTTCTGCTCATCGTATTGTTTCTTCAATTGTACATGCAGAAGAAGCAACACCTGTCACTCTCTTACATATCATCTGTTCAACACCAGATATGAAGACCTTGTATCTCAGGTCAAAGGATTTCGAGAAAGTGGAGGACTTTCTCTGGCAGCATGAGAGAGAATTCTTTGCAATACCTCCACCCGAGACTGCCGATTATGACCTCTTCTTGAGGGAAGTTAAAACAACACTTCTACTTTTCAAGTGGATTGAAGAAGAGCCAGAGAATACGATATGTTCTGAGTTTGGGATTGGTCCTGGAGATATTAGGGCTGTTGTGGAGAGTGCAAGATGGCTATCGCATGCAACGTCTGAGATAGCGAGGTTGTTGGGTCTTGATGTTGTACATATCGCAAAGTCTCTTGAACGCAGACTTGAGCATGGGGTAAGAGAGGAGCTTCTACCACTTGTATCTGTGAGAGATATAGGCAGGCACAGAGCGAGAAAATTATTTAAGGCAGGTTTTAGAACGCCCAAGGACATAATAGAGGCACCCGTCAATGAGGTTGAGAATATTCTTGGTAGAGGGATTGCCATGAGGGTATTGAAAAACTTGGGTGTGCCAGATGTAGTAAGTAAATCAGATGATAATGTTAAGTATAAGGGACAGAGAAGTGTTTTTGAGTTCTAAGTTAGGGTGTTGATATGACTCATGAGCATTTGGAAGATGTGTTTAGGATATGTATATGCATGGTCAGCACTTCAAGATACGGGAGATGGGGGGAAGTCAGCACTCCCCCCGAGGATGATGTTTCAGGAAGAAAGGCGATTGAGATGGTGGAGAGAAGAGGTCATGCATGTTCATATATGCTTGTGCCTGATGACAGAGACATGATAAGGAGGGCTGTAGAAAAATTCATGGAGAAGGAATAGGATGCCATAATCTTCGTTGGAGGCACAGGCCTCACTTCACGAGACATGACAATAGAGAGTGTTGAGCCATACTATGAGAAGAAGATAGAGGGCTTTGGTGAGCTGTTCAGATTGTTGAGTTTTTAGGAAGTTGGCACTTCTTCCATCCTTTCAAGAGCTTCTGGAGGAACTGTAAGGGGGAAGGTAATATTCTGTATACCTGGCTCACCAAATGCTGTGGAACTGGGTCTTGATATAATTCTTGGCGAGATTGGACACATCCTCAGGCATGCGAGGGAATATTAACGTTTTAGTCTTGTGAATAGTGATGCAACCAAGATTGGGAGTGTTATAGTCGCGTCTGAATACACTGTAACTGTCTTTGCATCTTCGCTCACCTTTCCCCATGATTGGGCTTCTTCAAGCGTCGCTCCTGATAGCCCTCCGGTTTCAGGTCTGTCCATTGTGAGCTGGATGACGTAGTCAAAACCATTGGGTGTTACCAGCATTGTCTGAAGTATGAAATTCTTTGGAACTCCTCCTCCGATGACAAATGCACCATTTTTCTCTGATTTGTAGGCGATTTCTATGATGGAGTCCATGTCAGAAAACACATCCACCTTCAGATTTTTCGTTTGATTGAATAACCATGCATGAAGTCCAAGGATGGAGTCTTGAATTGCTGGACAGAACACTGGTATTTCCAGATCATATGCTGTTCTGAGAATCGAGTTCCTGTCATTGATTTTTGACCCCAAGTATGAGAGTAGTTCAGATATGGAGAGAGTGGGAGATGCAGACCCTATGACCTCTTCAACTATCTCCGCATATCTCATGAGAAGCCATTTTTCAAGTGATTCAAATGCCTCATCTTGAACATATACATCGTAGATTCTGCTTATTCCTTTCGTTCTTAACTCAACATCACTTTCGGTGTAAATTCCTTTGATATGGTGATGTCCAAGTGCCTCTATGAGGTCATGTACCAAATTAGCACCCGTAGTTACAAAGACATCTATGCATCTTTTCCTCATCAGCTCAACAATGATTTTCCTCATTCCTGCAGGCACCATTGCCCCAGCCAGTCCCATGAAGACAGTTGCCTCATTTACCATCTCATAAAGTACATCTGCCGCATATGAGAGTCTGCCAAGTCCAAAAGCACAGCCTTCTCCCTTTTTCAATAATTCGTCTATCTGGATATCAGCTTCGACGTTAATATGTTCTATTTTGCGCATATCTCAGAGTTGATTTGTATGTGTTATATATATTGGGCGTATGAGGACATGGAAAATTATAGTCTTGTGCCATGTTTTTTGGTTGAGAACTCTCACATAGAAGTGGACCGGTCGGGACTCGAACCCGAGGCCTCCACCATGCCAAGGTGGCGATCTTCCAGCTGATCTACCGGCCCACCTTTTGCTTTTTCATCAAAAGCTTATAATATTGACGGACTCGCCGTGATTCGAACACGGGTCAGCGGGTCCGAAGCCCGCTAGGATATCCCCTACCCCACGAGTCCGATAGTTATTCTTTTTTTTATTATTTTTCTATTTCTATTGGTCTCTGTGCGATCTCATCCCATTTTCCGTCGTATATTGCTGATACTACTTCATTATCTCGTATGATTATCTCAGCGATGTGTTCTGTTATCACTTGAGCAACAATCATACCAGATCTGTTGCCATACCCTGCAGAAGTACATTTGAATCTCAAAACAACCTTCCATTCACCATCTATCTTCTCCTTCTCAGTAATCTCTATACTTCCCGGTATTCCATCGTACTCAAATGTTGGAGAATTTTTAACGAAGTTTTTTGCAATATCTTCAACTGTTTCGTTTAAGTTCTCACTGTTCAAATTCTCAACACATCCCACTATCATCAACATCAGCAACATTGCCACAAACTTCTTCATATTTCATCCATCCTTCATTTGCATTTACGATTGCATAAGCATTTTGCGGTATCTTCAGGAAAGTATCTCTATCCAGTCCTTCGAGATAAGGTATTCTTGCCATAATTGCTCCAACCACGACTATGGGTTCTGAAGTGATGCTAACGAGAGCAATTGGAGCAGTGTCTTCAACCTTCATACGATAAAGTACGTATGAACCCACGGTTGACCCTCTCCCGTGTGGGAATACCAGCACCTTTCCTTTCACACTTACCCCATGGCAGGGATTGTCAGGGTCAGATACCATACCGGTCGAGGGATCGATATCCCCCAAGAATGATATGGGCTTCGGGCTTTTGAGTATTCTCCCCTTCCCTTTTCCTCTGCATACACTCTTCAACTTGATGGTCTGCATGCCCATTCTATACACTCCTGTGTAGGCAACAAAATTGATTCAAGACCACACAACGTTCTTACATATCTATAAGCCTTTCCAGAATTAACGAGTATGCATGAAAAATTCTCACACAAAGGGGACACAACCATACACGTATCAGCAAACACCTTCACACCACTCTTCTCTATACTCTCCACCACTTTTTTGTTGTCCTCGATAACTTTTCTTGAAGCAAAAATCCACGTCTCTCTCTTCACTTTCCTTCCTTTTAGCATTCTTTCTATCTCTTTGAGCTCGTTTTCAGAACAATGGGGGCAACCAAAGGCAACTAAATCTGGCTCTTTATCCACACCATACATTTCTTTTATTTCACTACTCTCAATCACTATTTCATCTAACCCAGAGACTTGCTTAGCCTCTGGTGTAATCCCTTCAACGTGGTATAGGGCGACCGAGCCAGTAGCTGCAAGAGAAGCTCCCAATAATTTCAGTTCATCATCAGTTGGATTTCCAGTGGTTGTGAAGATGGGGATTTTTTTGTCCATTTCACAAATCAACTCTCCCACAACATAACCAAGTGCACCATAATCTGTTCCAGAGAGCCCCCCTTCTACAATGATCTTCACATCTGGAACCCGATTCTCATCGAGATGGAGGCCATATAATGGGGTTTTTCCTGTTAACGCCGAAGCGATTGCACTTGGCCCCCCCTCTCTGTTTGTCCTTGCCCCAATTACAGAGTTTGCATAACATACCGCAGAAGACTCACTCCATGCAAGGTGGTCCCCCATCTTGATCTCATGGTGGTAATATGGTGTGCATGTGCATGTTATTTCAACACCAATCTCTGCAAACTTCCTTACTATTTCGAGCTGTTTTGATGCAAAATCATGTGATATGCCCATCTCCTCCCACCTTTGCAAGTCCATTCCAGCAGGATTGAGCATTGATGGTACTTTGACTCTACCTTCAAGGTTGGATAGCCACATCAGTCCCGCCTCACCTATGGTTTTATACGAGACCCCCGAAATCTGAACACTTTTCACATCGATAAGTCTCTCTGCACCGTACAATTCTCCTAAAGCAACCAGCATCTCCATACACATCTGGAGAGTTTCTCCCATCTCACCGTTGAGCATGAGTTCCTCCTCTTGTGTGAGGTACATAGTCATTGGTTGTCGTTGTTGTTATTAGTCAGTTTCTCTTTTATATGGGAATAACGAATGAAAGAAAGGAAGTGATGAAGATGATACCACGAGAGGATGTATGGGAGATAGTGGATGGATATGATTCTGGGGATATCAAAATAGGTGTGCTGGCATCCCATTCTGCGTTGGATGTGTGTGATGGTGCTGTTGAGGAAGGTTTTTCGACGTATGTTGTCTGTGAGAGAGGAAGAGAGAAGACATATATACAGTATTTCAGGTCAAGGATTGTAGGTGGAAAATACAGAAAAGGGTGTGTGGATGAATTTGTTGTTTATCCCAGCTTCAAAGATATTTTAACAGAAGAGAGTCAGAAATCACTCGTTGAAAATAATGTTCTTTTTGTTCCAAATCGTTCTTTTACTGCCTACTGCGGTATGGATGCTGTTGAGAACGATTTCAGAGTTCCGATGGTTGGGAGCAGAAATCTTTTGAGGTCTGAAGAGAGGGAAGAAGAGAAAAGTTATTACTGGCTACTTGAAAAGGCAGGACTTCCATATCCTGAGAGAATCGAGAATCCAGAGGACATAGAGGAGCTTGTAATGGTAAAGTTACCCCATGCAAAGAAGAGGTTAGAGAGGGGCTTTTTCACAGCATCGTCTTATGAGGAGTATGTAAAGAAGTCAGAGGAACTATTGAGACAGGACGTGATAACCAAGGAAGACCTTGTTAAGGCGAGAATTGAGCGATATGTAATAGGTCCTGTTTTCAATCTTGACTTCTTCTATTCTCCCCTTGATAAAGAAATCGAGCTTTTAGGAGTTGATTGGAGATTTGAAACGAGTCTGGATGGGCATGTGAGACTCCCAGCACCCCAACAGCTAACACTTCCCTCCTCACAGATAAATCCAGAATATACCGTATGTGGGCACAACATGGCAACCCTCCGAGAGTCCCTTTTGGAGAAAGTATTCGAACTCGCAGAGAATTATGTGAAAGCGACACAGCACTATTATCCTCCCGGCATCATAGGTCCTTTCTGTCTTCAAACGTGTGTTGACAAAGACCTGAACTTCTACATATACGATGTTGCTCCCAGAATAGGAGGGGGAACAAACATCCACATTTCAATTGGTCATCCATATGGGAATGCTCTCTGGAGATGTCCTATGAGCACGGGCAGGAGAATTGCATTTGAAATAAGAAGAGCGATTGAAACAGATAGTGTGAAGGAGATTGTAACTTGAAATTATTCACTTAGGTTGTTTATGAGATTATTTACAAATTCGGTATTCTGCATAGGACACACATCAATTTCCTTCACTGTCTCCCTAAACGCTGATAACTTCTTCCATACTCTTGCAAAACCCTCTTCATACACGTTCCCATACGATATCGGAACATATGGACAAGGTCTGAGACCACCATCAACGCCGACGTGTGCCCATCTTGTACCACCAAGACATCCAAAATCAATTCCTTCAAATCTTGTCGATGCAAACATCCTTGCTCCATCACAGCTTGTGTTCACCTATGAGTACATCCTCAATATCTCGGTTTTATCCTCCTTTGTCGGCGGGTCGTGGATGCTCTCCCACACCGAGAACTCATGAACACCGAGTGAATTTGCGAGTTCGTACAGTGGTCTCAACTCCCCCATCGTTGAGTGTCCTATGTGTGTAGATAATGTAACAAGGAGTCCTGCCTTAAGACCGTATTTGATTCCAGAAATTGCCATTTCATATGCCCCTTCAAGTCCTCTCACTTTATCGTGTTTTTGAGGAACTGTACTGTATAAACTTATCAGAAGGGTGTGAAGATTTGCTTTTTTCAGTTTTTCTGCTGTTTCTGGTGTTAAGTCAGTTGCTGGTGTGAACATATTCACAATTGCCCTATCATCTACGTACTCCACTAAATCTATTATGTCCTTTCTGAGGAGAGGGTCTCCTTCTGTGAGGGTGATGATGCAAGTTCCAATTTTTAGAGCTTGGTCGATTATGTCGAGCAAATTCTCAAGGGGGGGCTCTTCAGAACCTGCGACAGTACAGTGCTTGCATTTACATCTACATTCTCCAGTCACTTCTATGGAGAGGGTGGCTGGGACTGGTTTTCCTATCACCCGTTTAAATTCTGCTTTGATAAGTCTTGAGAAAGCTTTTGAGGGGATAGGGGGGAGCCATGTGGATGCTACAACACTACCATCTTCAAGAATGGCAGCCGGTCTCTCTTCTGACAATCTTTCGTTCATTTTTTTTATTATTGGAGACAGTAAAAAAGATAGTCTCCCCTCTACAGAGACCTTCGAGTGTTCGTCTATACAAACTTTCATGCCAGGTATAGAGAATACATCACGCATCAAGAACAATTAAACCGTAAAGAATAAAAAAGGTATAGATTATATATTAGAACAAATAGAAGGGGATGGTGTGATATAATGAGTTCATTCCGCTCAAAGGTTAGGAAGAGGCTTGAGAAATATCTTGAACTGGACAAGAGCGGTATAAGGAAGTATCTTCTGAAATTCGTTGTTAAACTTAGACAATTTACTGTTGATACGATACACAAGGCAGTATCGAGAAGGTTTAAAGTATCGAGAAAAGTAATCGCTTCGATGGTGGGTTACATCCACTCAAATCTTGGAATACTCAAGGCTCACAAAAAGGATTATAAGAGTCCTGTTGTTTATTCGATAAAAGAGGAGTATCTTGGTCTCGTAAGTTCGATGATAGAAAGTTGAGCTTATATACACTTCAGGTTATATACACCTCAGGTGATTTAATGGTACTCAATGTTAACAGGTATGTATGCGGATACTGTGGAGCATGTGTCGCTGTATGTCCTCATTGTGTTCTCGAACTCGTCGAAACTTGGTTGGAGATTGGTAGTGGGTGTACAGAGTGTGGGACATGTGTGAAGATATGTCCTGTGGGAGCTCTCTCACTTGACGAGGTGAAAGCGTGATTGATACTGAGTACGATGTTGTTGTCGTTGGAGCAGGTCCCGGAGGCTCGATTACAGCAAAGAACTGTGCTGAAAGAGGTATGAAGACACTGATGGTAGAAAAAAGACAAATGATAGGGGATCCGGTCAGATGTGCAGAAGGTATTGCAAAGCATACTGTAAAAAAACATATTGAGCCGAATCCGAGATGGATATGCGCAGAAGCAAAAGGGTTCAGGATATTTTCTCCGAGTGGTATCAAGGTTGAGATGGTTGGAGAGTTTGAAAGTGGGGAGGTAGGATATGTCCTCGATAGAAAGCTGTTCGATAGAGCTCTTGCCCACGAAGCTGCACGAAGTGGTGCAACGATTCTTGTGAAAACAAGGGCAACTGGACTTTTGATTGAAGATGGGAAGGTATGTGGTGTTGAACTTGAACATCTTGGGAAGAAGTTCTGTGTGAGGGCAAAGGTAGTTGTGGGAGCAGATGGCGTAGAGTCAAAGGTCGGTAGATGGGCTGGAATGAATACATCACTCAAACCTAAGGATATAGAGACGTGTGCTCAAGCTCTTGTTTATGACCCTTCAACTGACCAAGAATTTTGTGAGTTTTACCTCGGGAGAGAAATAGCTCCAGGAGGGTATGCATGGATATTCCCTAAGGGAGAAGGATGTGCAAACGTGGGGCTCGGCATTCTTGGCTCATTTTCAGATGCGGGAGCACCCTTCAATTATCTTAACAATTTTCTCAAAAAGTACCTTCCAAATGCAAAGATTCTCGAGATAATTGTAGGAGGGGTTCCGGTTAGCAAGCCCACAGATGGAATCGTCGGAGAGGGTATTGTGCTTGTCGGTGATGCTGCAAGGCAATCTGACCCGTTGACGGGCGGGGGGATTGGGAATGCCATGGAAGCAGGTGCGATTGCTGGGGAGGTGGTCTCGGAAGCCATATCTGAAGGGGATACTTCTGCTGAGAGACTTCGTGAGTATGAAGAAAGATGGTTCAAAGAAATGGGAAAGAGGCTTATGAGGAACTGGCTTGTGAAAGAACATATTATATCTCTGTCTGATGAGGAACTTGATAAACTTGCAAAATCGATAGCAGACGTCAAATTCAAAGGACTACAGCTATATGAACTACTGAAACATCTTGTAAGAAGAAATCCGAAACTGTTATGGAAACTCAAAGGCTACATATAACAGCCAATTCATAAGTCCAAGAAAGGAACCAAATCACATCCACCACACGCCAAACACATCGTTTTGGCTTTTGTAGGGTCGAGATTATGTCTTGAGAGAGCATCCTTCAACTCACTTGCGAGATATATCAGCCTCTCAGGAGAAGGTCGTTTTCCTTTGGCAACCTCTCCCTCAAGTGTTCTGAGGATTGGTATCACACCAATTTCACAGAGTTCTTCAATCCAGCAAATTACCTCCTCATCCTTCTCTCCAAGACCTATTATGATGTTTGAGGAGACATTACCCCTTCCAAAAACCTCAACCCCTTCGCTGAGCCCTTCAACTCTCTCTTCCAGTGAGGATTTTGGACACATCATTCTGTATATTTTCTTGTTCATGGTTTGCACATCGTACTTCACTTCACTTGCCCCAGCCTTTTTCAGTTTAATGGAGCACCCTTCTATAGGATACACAGAAACACCTATGGGCAATCCATAATTTGTGACAGCTTTTATCACATCACACATATTCTCAATCTCTTCTTCGGGCAATCTCAATACACCAGATGTGAAAGATATTGCCTTTATACTCGAGTTTGCCCTTTCGATTATGTCTATTATCTCTGGTATTGTTCTTCTTTGAGGTCTCATCCTCGGGAGGAGACAGAATTTGCACCCCATCACACAGCTCTTCGACACAGTTATGTAAGCTTGCTCGGGACAATGAGCACCGACCTTCTCCACTTCTGCTTTGACTATCTCCTCACCTTTGAATAGCACAGAATTACCCACAAGCTTAAGTTCTGCATCATCACCCACGCCTAACCTAACTCTTGTTTTTCCAAATCTGAGAAATATGGACTTCTGTCCAGCAGAGGGACCAGCGGAAGACGTTGATATCATTTCATCCATACAATTCTATACATTGATTTTTCCTTTGCTTATGAGAAATGCTTTTATTTGCCCATTCATATCATGAGCTCCATCTCGAAACCGAGTGCAGGATGGTCAAGTGAGAAGTTTGAGAGAACTTCGGGATGAATCTCACCAAACCTACCAACTTCTTTTTCATCAACAATTACTACAGCCTGCCTCCCCTCTATGAATGCGGGGTCAGCCCCTTCATCCAGACTAAAGTCTGTGTCTATCTCTCTGAATAGCGTAATAACATATGATTTTGCCTCGGTGAAGTTTGCCTCTGCATGGCATGAGAGAAATGCGAGATGAGGTATCGTCTTTTCGTCAATGAGTACATCACCAACACAGAATATTCTTTGAGGCATCTCTCTGTGTTTGTTTAGCGAGAGTATGTGCAGTAAGCTGGGCATTAAATCTGTGCATATCATGGTATGTTCTTGGGTGAGTGGATGGAGTACTTTTGTCTCTCTGCCATTACTTTCTCTTCGCATGTACTCATAATGTATCTTCTCACATGTTAGCGAGAATGGCATGACTTCGAGAAATCCCATTCCTGTCATAATCTCTCTCACTCTCTTTTTTGCAATTGAGAGTGGGTGAGCCTCTCCAACTGTAAACACATTCGGCAGTTCGCATGGAACGTTCTCATACCCATATCCAATGGCTATGTCTTCTATGACGTCCCACGAGTGCATGATGTCTGCTCTGTAGGGAGGTACATGTACAACTATTTCTTTTTCAATCTCAACACCATATCTCATCCTTTCAAGAGCCTTAACAACCTCCTCAACTCCTAGTTTCAATCCGATCAGAGAGTTTACTTCGTTCAGCTCGATCCTTTTCTTTTTGGCGGACAAGTCAGGAGTTATTACAGCATCTCCCGAGACCTCAATAACACGTACCCCTTCTATGGTTGCCCCCCTCTCAGCAAGTGACGTCACCACTATGTTCAGAGCAGTATGGACAGATTTGTCCGTGCCCGTAACATCTATAAACAGTTCTCTGCTCTCCTCTGTCACTCTAGTTATCACACCATTTATTATGGGTGGAAATGAGAGAACCTCTCCATTAGCATCGGTGATTATTGGGTATCTATTAAAATCTTCGAGTATATGTCCATACTTCACACCTTTGGGATGCTCTTTTAGGATTCGCTCTATCGACATTGGCTCATCAAAATCGAGAGGTATAAACTCAAAGTTTGCTGGCACTGTTGTATACTTGAAAGGAGGTTTAACCCGTGAGATATCGTGAACGCCTATTGAAACTTTTTTTCTATCTCTCCCAATAGCCCAGTGAAGGTCTTCTTGTAGCTCCATCAAAGACCTTATGGATGAGTCTGTGAATTCTACACCTCTAACAACCCCGCATACGATGTAAGGACGGATATTCAAGACACTTTCATCCTTTACAATTTCAATGAGTGGTGGCTTCACATCATATTTTGGAAGACCCGTTTCTATATCAAGAAAACCTCTCATAGCTCTTGCAACCCCCTCCACCGAATACAGATCAGGTCTGTTTGGGAAGAACTCTACATCCACATAGTCTTTCTCTATTCTTTCTATGTCTGCCCCAATCATAGGGAGCCTGTCGAGAAATGTTTTGATGTCAATTCCGATGAGTTCTTCGACATCGCTGTACTCAATCCTCACAACTGGCATATCAAACCCTCCTCCAAATTGGCTCACTCCTCAACCATTCGATATCGGGGTGGTACAACTTCCTCAAATCATCCAGCCCCAGTCTGAGCATCGCAACCCTGCTGATGCCAAGTCCCCATGCAAGAACAGGATATTTTATTCCGAGCGGTTTTGTAACTTCTTCTCTGAATATGCCTGCTCCACCCAGTTCCACCCATCCAAGCCCTTCTATAAACACTTCCGGCTCAACACTTGGCTCGGTGTAGGGGAAGTATCCTGGTCTGAATCTAATGTCTTTGAACCCCATCCTTGCATAAAACTCTTTGAGGTACCCAAATAGATGTTTTAACGATAATCCTTCTCCCATCACAACTCCTTCAAGTTGTTCGAATTCTGGGGTGTGGGTGGGGTCGATTGCTTCCCTTCTATATACCCTGTCTATACAGAAAGCCTTTACAGGTGGCTCAGGATTCTCTGCCAGATATCTAATTGTTATGGCTGTTGTGTGAGTACGCAATACATTTCTTTTTGCAAACTCTTCAGACCAGGCCCCTCCCCACCCTTCCGTATAATCAACCTTTCCTTCATGGACCTCTTTCACATTTTCATATCCATTCGGCAACTCACTCATCGAGTCCAAGTAGAATGTGTCTTGCATCTCTCTTGCAGGATGGTCTTGTGGCTGGAAGAGAGCATCGAAGTTCCAGAATGAACTCTGTATTATTTCACCCTTTATCTCCTTGAAACCCATGCTCAGAAATATATCCCTCATTTCTTCTATGAGTCTCTGATATGGATGAATTTTACCAATGTTTGCAGATTTTGCGTGTGAGTGGATATCGTATTTTCTGAAACGCTTGTATTTCCACTCACCCCTTCTTATGATGTCGGGTGTTAGTTGTGAAATTTCCTCCTCAAGCTCGATTTTGTTTGACAGTGCAACCCCTTCTTTGGTAGCACTTACATAAAATTCCTTAGTTTCTTCTGATACAACGATCCCCCTCCTCATCAGCTCTTCAATACTGTTTCTGAATCTGTGCAGAATCTCTTCATTCCCTTGCTCAGCGTGTAGCAGTTCAAGGACAACCTCATCCTCTCCGTAAGGAGCTGAGAGCAAAATCAACATGCCATCCTCTACCCTTACCCATCCTTTCTTTTTCATCCACCCTATTGCTATCCCACTCTCTTTCTCCCCAAACAGCTCTTTTATTTGGGATATTGGTATTTTGTTTGATTTGGAATATAACAGTTCAAAACATCTGCGTTCAGGCAATCCTTTTCTTGCATATTCCTCTCCTTCTTTTGTAAGCCTAAAGAATATCCTCTTCCTTTCGTTAACCTTTGCAAGTCCTTTGTCATCAAGCATATATGATGCCTGAAGTGTTGCTTCTTTTGACAGACCTGTTTCTTTGGCAATCTCTTCTATCCTTTTCTCACTAGATGAAAGAGACTTCAAGACCTTTTTCTCGTTTGGGGACAACACATATTCCATTCTTCCACCACTATACAAAACAACTATAAATATTAAAAGTACTCTTTAGAAGAGTGAGGGGATTTACATAGCTGAGTATTGGCTCAAGTATAAGGTTAGAGGTATATTGAGAGATCTTGGCGTGATAGTAATAATTGCACTACTAATACTTTGTATTGGGTATGGTCTGAAATATATTGTTGTGTTCAAGCAGTTACCTGTCCAGCCATCTGCGTTGTTTTTTGTATCGTCTTTGCTTTTCGTTCTTTCATCTACGATTCTCCAGCGATATAGGGAAATGGAGCCCAAAGAGTCCATCATGGGAGCAGCTCTTCTTACACTGATACTCGTATTACTCTTCATTCTATTATATGGGGGACTCGCATATCTTTGGGTCGTGTATGAAGTTGCCGTTAACAACCCTTCGTATGTTGAACTCTCTCAAAACTATGGACTTGACAAAGCTATGACAACAAGAAACAGTTTTCTTTCGCTTTTTGCATTCTCTATGGTGATATCAAGCATAATTTACACATTTTTAACCTACAAATTTAGATAAAAATCAGATTTTTATTTGTTCTGGAGAAAATCCTTTTTCCACGAGCAGTTGTTTCATCTTGTGTAGATGATTCCCTTGCAATTCAATCGAATTGTCCTTTACAGTTCCGCCACATGCAAGTCTTGACTTGAGGTGAGTTGCAAGTTCATGCAAGTCAATTTCATGTGGGTCTATTCCCTCTATGACAGTCACTTCCTTCCCATATCTTCGCTTGTTCACTCTAATCACTATCCTCTGCTGCTCTTTTGCCACCTCTTCACAAATACAAAGCTCTTTTGGTAACCCGCATACTTTACATACTTCTTCCGTCATTTGCTTTATTTCTCCTCCATCACTTTTATACTATTATTAGTTTTGGTATTAGATATGCTATTAAAAACTAATGGTGAAGTTGTGCCACTTGTTGTTGCAACCTCATGGATATCCAAAGCACTGGGTCTCATGTTTCGCTCACCAAAGTATGGTCTCCTGATACCTCTTGACCCATCTAAAGAATACACAATCCATATGTTCTTTATGAGGTTTTCTATAGACCTCATATTACTGGATGATGGATATAAAGTATTGGATATAAAAACACTTCGTCCATGGAGGGACATAGTGAAAGTTTCAGGAGCAAGGTGGGCTTTGGAATTGAGAGAAGGCACCATCAGAAATGTGAAAGTTGGAGATGTTTTGGAGATACAGAGCTAAACAATCTGAGTTATAATTCCCATCTGCCTCTGACCTTCCCCTTCAATGCAAGTTTTCCAAGCACTCTCTTTACTCGGTCACTAATTTGTGTGGGAGGATAATGTTCGAGTGGGGTTCCGGGGAGGGGCATGAATTTGTGTGCCCTTATTAATCCTCCTTTATTTGTTATCCATCTAACCATGTCCAAGCTTCTTCTCTCATCTTCTTCGTTCTCGAATGGCAATCCAAATATCATATCAACGACCGGCTTGAATCCATGTTCGACACAGAGTTCAACCGCTTTATAGACCTCGGCGGTTTCATGCCCCCTCCGAAGTATTTTCAATACCCTATCGCTTCCTGACTGGGCACCAATGCAGATGTGGGTGTTATAGCAGTACCTACCTATTATTTCGAGAGCCCGATCTGAGACAAATTCAGGTCTGACCTCACATGGAAACGTACCAAAGAAAACTCTTTTTCCTTTTAGGGATGACAACAGCTTTTCAACCTTCTCAAGGTTTGGCTCAATACCATCTGAGCCATATGCGAGCGCATTCGGACTTATGAACCTTACATCCCTATATTTTGCATACTTCACAATTTTTCCAATGCTTCTGTGCCTCATCTTTCTTCCGAAGAGTCTTGGAGTCTGACAGAATCCACATGAGTGTGGACAACCTCTTGTTATCTCGATGGGAGCCATCATTTGTGGGGAGAACGGTGGGTACTCGTCTATGCTCACATACTTTCGTTGTGGTTTGAGTACCATCTCACCATCCTCGAGTCTTCCAACACCCTCTATTTCTGGTATCTCTCCTCTCCTCAACACTTCTATCAGTTTTGGAAGTACACTCTCTCCCTCACCCACAACTACATAATCAAAATGTTCGAGTACTTCTTGGGGACGTGCAGAGGGATGAGGTCCCCCAGCAACCCAGACGGCGTTTAACTTTTTTCTATGCTCATCCACTTCTTTGTATACATATTCTTTTTGTGGTGTGGAAAAACTGTATAACATTATGCCGTTACGGGGCTCATTAACAACTTTTGCATCAGGCACCAGTGGTAGTAGGGCAGCTATACTATACCTATTCTTTTTGAAGTATCTGAAATTCACATCACTGTACTTCATGGAGCCCGAATTCTTTGTGGAGTGCTTGGACAGCCCGTATTGCATCTTTTTCATCCACAACAAACGATATGTTGAGTTCTGAAGAGCCTTGACTTATCATGATGATGTTGATTCCCTCTCTTCCCATGGCTGAGAATACTTTACCCGCGACTCCGGGAGTTCCACTCATACCAGCACCAACTACCGCAATCACACTAATGTTCCTGTTAACATCGACATCTTTCACGATATTGTTCTGAAACTCTTCTTTGAGAGCATAATACGCTTTATCAGCGTCCTCCTCCCTAACAACAACAGATATGTTTGCCTCTGAAGAGCCTTGGCTAATCATTGTGATGTTCACTCGTGCTCTTGCAAGAGCGGAAAAAACTCTGGCAGCAACACCAATCGTACCAATCATTCCAGCCCCTGAAACGTTGATGAGGGCGACATTGTTTATCACACTTATCGCCTTTACAACGTGCTCCATTTTCTTATTATCCGCGACTATCAACGTCCCTTCAAAGTCTGGATTGAATGTATTCTTCACTCTCACGGGTATGTTGTGGTGTATGGCCGGCTCGATGGCTCTGGGATGGAGTATTTTTGCACCGAAATATGAGAGCTCCATTGCCTCCAAATAAGAGATCTGTCGGAGCGTTCTTGCCTCTGGGACAAGCTTTGGGTCTGTTGTCATTATTCCATCAGTTTCTTTCCAAAGCCATATTTCATCAGCATTTATACCAGCACCCACAAGAGATGCAGTGAGGTCTGAGCCACCCCTTCCCAGAGTTGTTATAATCCCTCTCTCAGTTGCCCCCATGAATCCGGCGATTACAGGAACACTTGTCTTCAATAGTGGCAGAACCCTTTCTTTTACGAGTCTATACGTTTTTTCGAGGGGCCTAGCATCTCCAAATCTATCGTCAGTTATGATTCCAGCTTCGTGTCCTTCGAGCGAACATGATGGAACCCCCATAGAACGGAGTGTAAAACTGAGTATTGGCGAAGCAAATCTTTCACCAAAGCACGAGACATAATCAAGAGATCTTGGTGTAACCTCTCCTACATAGCATATTCCCATCAGAACTTTTTCAAGCTCTTCCAGAAGACTTTCCATCTTCTCCGTAGCTTCCTTCTTGTATTTTCCTTTTATAGCCTCGTTTATTGTTTTCTGGTGTCTCTCCCTGAGTTTTTGGATTACCTCCTCGACATCATCCACACAACCAGTAGATATTTTCCGTGCCCCCTCTATCAAAAGGTCTGTGACGCCTTTTAGAGCTGATGTAACCACAGCTATCTCATATCCTTTGAGATTGTAGTCTCTAATGATATGGGCGACCCTGCTTATTTTTTCACCATCAGCTACTGAAGCACCACCGAACTTCATCACAACTCTCATACAAAACTCCAAGAATTAATCCACACTTATTTATAGTTCTCGTTTATAGATTCTCATTTTGAAACACCCCTTCATATCCCTTTCCACTTTCTCCCTTCAGTCTGAAGAATACGAGCTGAAGGATTCTTGCTCCTTTTCTTATCCAGAAACCTTTGGCGTTATACACAATCATGAGACATTCGCCCCTCCCTCGATATCCGGCATCCCATACTGCGGTATGGATTGCAACTCCGCATCTTAAAAGAGTTGAACGTGGTTTTGCAAGTGCTCCATAATCTACAGGGAGTTTTACAATCTCGTTAAATCTTAGCTTATATGCACCCGGAGGAAGAAAGAGCCATCCGTTCTCATCGAACTCAAGAGGTTTTGACTTTGCAATCTCTCTCTCATCTATTCCAAGTTTTCCAGCTCCATCAAAAATCTCCACATCTTTGAGAGTCAATTCGAGTCCATTTGGTTGGAGCTGTGATTCAATATCAGGTGCCTCCTCAACTAACCCTATGTCTATCAGTTTCTTGATCTCACTTCTTCCAAGCATAGTGGGAGATGAACAAACAAACAAAAAACTTTTACTCTATTAGGGGCAATGAGCTTGAAGGTGAGGATTTGGATGGTTGAGAAGGATATCGTAATTGAGCGTCTTGAATCTCTTTTAAGACAAAAAGATGAGGAGATAGCCTCTCTGAAGGCAACGATAGAGGAAATGAAAAAGAAACTTGAGTCTGGAGTAGAGGTTGAAGTTAATGAGCTCTCTTCCATAAAAAGTGAGCTGAAGCAGTTAAAGAGAACCGTGGATGGACTGATAGGCGAGATAATGGATATGAAGATGGCAATACGTGGTAAACAGGAAAATAAAGAGGATAAGAATATCTCTAAGAATGAACCATCGGATGATATAATAGTTTACTGAGGTTGTTGAATGCAATCTGGTCTTGTGTATGATAAGAGATATCTCGATCACAAAACAGGGAAGCATCCAGAATCTCCAGAGCGAGTTAAGGAAGTTGTGGAATATCTTAGAATGAAAGGTATGCTGAATCTTCTGAATGTTATCAAACCAAGAGCTTGTACTATGGAGGAAGCTCTGAGAGTTCATACTGAAGTGTATCTTCAACATCTAAAAATTCTGTGTGAGACCGAAACACCGCTTGATATCGACACGGTTGTCTCAAAAGAGTCCTTCGATGTGGCATTACTTGCAGCAGGGGGGCTTCTGAGTGCGGCAGAGTCCATACTTTATGGTGAGGTAGATGGGGGAGTCTTTGCGCTTGTAAGACCGCCCGGGCATCATGCGGAAAGGAACAAAGGAATGGGTTTCTGCCTCCTAAATAATCCTGCAATTCTTGCCTCTTTCTTGATCGAAGAGAAGCATGCAAATAAAGTTTTGATAGTGGATTGGGACCTCCACCATGGAAATGGAACTCAGGAAATATTTTATGACAGCCCAAATGTACTTTACATATCTACACACGACCCCAATATCTACCCTGGAACAGGACAGATTGATGAGATGGGAGAAGGTAGTGGGGAAGGATTTAATGTCAATATACCAGTGCCCCAAGGCAGTGATAACGATGATTACATCAGAATTTTTAGTGAGATTGTGATGCCCATCGCTCTTCAGTACCACCCAGACTTCGTGATAGTTTCTGCCGGCTTTGATATACACAGAAGTGACCCATTGGGTACTATGAGAGTAACTCAACGTGGATTTAAAGCCCTTGCTAGTTGCTGTGTTGGGATTGCATCTGATTGTTGCTCGAGAAGAATCGTATTTGAGCTTGAAGGTGGATATAACCCGGGCGCCCTCGCCCATTCAGTTTATGCGGTTTTTGAAGCCATGGATGGTGGAATGGCAGACTTCTATGAGGCAATTGAAGAGGTAGAGCAAAAGAAACCAGACCCACTCGCACCTTTGATGAAAACATTAAAGGACAAACTCTCTCCTTATTGGGATGTTTGATTTTTTATAATAGCCCCATTCTCTTTTCACATTCTGTTATGACTCTTGAAACAACAATCCATGCATCTAAAGTGTAGTCGCTTATTGATACGCATTCATCCAAGACATTCATAACACTGTCAGAGAACGAGCCATGCGGAAACCCACCTATAACAAATGTGGCATCACTTTCAAATTCAAGTTCAGAAAGTCGAATTGGCTTCCCAGACCTTGAGAATCCTATGACCTTCCCACTAACAACATCTTCAACTTCCTAATCAATTACCTCTATCAGCGGTGTTTTTCCGGTTAAAAGAACTTTCGCCATCAATCCCTTGAATCTTTCATAATTTCTTGGTAGTCGTGTGGTTGGATCAATCTATATTATCTTCCCATCATATGTATGAACGATCGTACTCAACTTTCTATTTACATTCAAAGGAGAACCCAGTGCTTCAAGAAGACAGAAATGTACAATGTCTGGCCTTCCTCTTTTATCGGGATTCTCTAACATTCGCATTGCTCTGTGGTGATAGCTACTATCAAGCAACGTCATAGATGGTTTGGACCCCTACTTTTTAGCATATGCCTTCACGTCTCTGCAGTTCCACAGCCGCGGAGGGACAATTTCAAGGGCAGAATCTGCCAGCAGGAATATCATAAGACAATATGCACAAGTATTAAATATCTTAATTACGATTGGGCTATTCCATATGTAGGAGACCTCTTTGAGGTCGTGGGGTTGAATCTTTCCCGCACTACAGGAGGATGTTTATGAACAAGGATGAACTAGTAGAGAAGATTAAGAGAGCGATTGAAGAAGCTCCTTCAAGAAACTTCGTAGAGAGTGTTGACCTTGCAATAAACTTGAAAAATCTTGATATGAGTATTCCACAGAACAGAATAGATGCCGAGATAAAATTACCAAAAGGACTTGGGAGAGACGTGAAGGTGTGCGTGTTTGCCAAAGGCGATATAGCATTGAAAGCGAAAGAAGCAGGTGCAACAGTGATAGATCCAGCGGAGATACCCTCTCTTGGTGAGGATAGGAAGAAGGCAAGAAAACTCGCCAAGGAGTATGACTTCTTTATAGCAGAAGCCCAGTATATGCCACAGATTGGGAGAGCACTCGGTCCAATACTTGGTCCGAGGGGCAAGATGCCAAAACCCCTTACACCCGATAAAGATGTGGTTGAACTGATAAACTCTCTATGTGATTCTGTTAGGGCAAGGTCGAGAGATAAGACTACATTCCATGTTCCGATTGGGAACAGAAATATGTCTCCCGAGGACTTGGCTGAAAATGCAATGGCTGTGATAACAAGAGTTGAATCCTTACTACCAAAGGGCTCTCAGAATATTCGTTCAGTGTATGTCTCAACAACGATGGGTCCCTCTGTGAGGGTGATATGATGGAGGCTGTTAAACATATTCCGGAGTGGAAGGTGAGAGAGGTAGAGGAAATCAGAAAACTATTGAAAGAGTATCCAGTTGTGGCTCTTGCAGGGGTGTTTAGAATAAGTGCAGGTCAAATTCAGAAACTGAGAAGAGAGTTGAGGGGACTTGTCTTCTTGAAGATGAGCAGAAATACTCTCATGGCACGTGCTTTTGATGGTGCTGATGAGGGATATCCAAAACTGAAAGACTATCTCAGTCAACAGACCATACTCGTATTCACGCATCTCAATCCATTCAAACTTTACAAATTGCTTGAGGCAAGTAAAGTGCCAGCACCAATAATGCCTGGTATGACCGCCCCTAAGGACATAGTTATCGAGGCAGGCAAGACACCTTTTCCACCTGGGCCAATTGTTGGAGAACTTCAGAGGGTTGGAATTCCTGCAGCAATTGAGGGAGGAAAGGTTGTTGTGAGGGAGAGAACAGTAGTTGCAAAGGCAGGCGATGTAGTTGGAAAAGAGCTTGCAGATATTCTGTCGAAACTTGAGATATATCCGATGGAAGTAGGACTTGATTTGAGAGTGGTCTATCATGATGGGGTTATTTTCAAGCCTTCGGAGCTTGCAATCGACTCAAAAGAGTACGAAGAGAAAGTTGCAATGGCTTTTTCTCAGGCTTTCAGTCTTGCAGTGAATTCCACATATACAGTTAGAGAGACAATGGAGACCATATTAATGAAGGCTCTCTCTGATGCTCTCTCGCTTGGTGTCAATGCAGAATTTTTCGAGCCAGAGATACTCACAATCCTTGTCTCGCAGGCTCATTCCTCAATGCTATCGATTGCGTCATGTCTGAAAGACGACGCACTCGATGATGAGCTAAAGCGCGTTATCCGTACGACTGAGACAGAGGAAAGAGTTGAGAAAGAGGAAGTAGAAGAAAAAGAAGAAAAGGAAGAACCAGAAGAAAAGAAAGAGAAAGAAAAAGAAGAAGAGGAGGAAAGTGGAATAGAGGGACTTG
>MTMG01000008.1 GCA_002010075.1 Methanomicrobia archaeon JdFR-19
GACATTAGAATGAGGGTAAGTATCATTGCAAAAACGGCCCATTTGTAGTTTGAGCCGAAGACAATGGGGATTGGGCCGATCATTATAACTCCGCCGTACTCCCCACCACCCGCTAACATTAGCACAATCATCAACAATACAATTATCAACAGTATTGTCCATACTCCAACTCTCATAGCTCTCATAATTACAATGTCCTACTTTTTGATATATCTCTCTCTATGTCATCGAGTTCAGACACAAATCTCATAGCAACGTTCTCTGCAAATGCCTTCCAGTCTTTTACATGGATGGCAGAGACTTTCACATCCTCAGGAGTTCCACTTGTCGTGAGGTTCACACCACAGTGAAACTTCTCAGAAGAGGGAGATATGGATGCTATGGATACTGTAAGCTTGCCTTCCCCCATATATAGGTCTCCTCCTTTTCTCACCACATCGAATCCTTCTTCTCTCAGTACATCACACAAACAACATAAAAACAATCTCTGGATGAGATAGGCTTCGATCATAGTTGGTGGGTTTGAAAACCTCTCCATGATGAAGTGTATCAGTTCGTCTCCTCTGATGTCTGTGTCCTCTGCATCCTTTATATCCACCACATTCATTGACCCTTTGAAAGCTACAATCGAATCGCCCTTCACACCCTTCGATAGTGCCCATAAGGGAGAGAGTTGGGAGCCATCATAACACTCTTCATGTTCAAGCACCACTATCTTCATCATATCCCCTCCTTGCAACAAAGCAAACATGGTCTTTGTGATAGGGTAATCTAATAATCTCGTCTATTTTGAACTCTTCCTCGAGTTCCTTCCTCACCTCATTCACAATTTTTGAACGGGGAGCTGAAAAGTCTATACTTTTGAGTTTACACATCATTATCAGCAACCCCCTGTCAAGAAAATATCTGGCATTCTTGATTGCAATCTCTGCCTGATTTGGCTGTGCAACATCCTGATATATCATATCTACTTTCTCCACTATCCCTGAATATCTTTCTGGATGGTTTGCATCCTCAAGTACAGGTATCACCCTCTCGTTTCCTTTGAAGAGCGAGAGGAGTTTTCTCATCGGCTTTGGTGCTATCTCCACCGCATATACATGCGAGTGTGGTATGAGTTCGAGCATGAACCTCAACGTTGTTCCAGCACCAGCTCCCAGATATAGGATCTTTGCACCCTCTCCTACACCTCTGATAATCTTCGGGTTCTTCTCGATCAGAGATAGAAATTTGCTCCTCTTTGACTTACCCTTCATTTTTCATCTCCAATCATCGTTTTCGTAAGAGAAGATAAAGCGGTCTGAACATCTGACAAATCAAGCAATATATCGTTTATCTTTATCCTTTTGCCTCCTGCTTTTCCTATCACCTGTCCGCCTGTCTTTGATAAGACTTCGTCAACGAACTCCTCTTCAACACCGAGAACGAACCTGCCATATGTCTCTGAGAACAGCAGTGTATTCAATGTCGCACTATCATGCTCAATCCTGACTTCTGCTCCGCATTTCAGAGCCATCTTGCATATCCCCACTGCAAGACCTCCAATCGACAGGTCATGGGCAGAGCTTACAATCCCCTGTCTCACAACCTCTCTAACCTTCTTGATGCTCTCAACATACTCCCTTCTGAACTTGGGTGCGTTCGATTCAGATAAAACACCACAGCATTCATAAAATTCGCTTCCCAGCATCTCATCGTACGTTGCACCAACAAGTACGATGGACTCCCCCTCACTCAGATACATCGATGGTACTCTCATCTTAGGAAGGATTCCAACCATTCCTATCGAAGGTGTTGGGAGGACTTCTGTGCCAAACTCCTCACTTTCGTTGTAGAACGAAACGTTTCCCCCCACGACAGGGACACCAATTTCTCTTGCTCCGTCTCCCAAACCTCTTACACTTTCCCTGAAATCCCAATACACCTCCTCATCCTCAGGATTTCCAAAGTTCAGGCAGTTCACAATACATATGGGTTCTGCACCCACTACCGCAAGGTTCGAAGAGTTCTCGATTATACTCAATTTTGTCCCCTCATACGGATTGAGAGCAACATGCCTCGGGTTGCACCCGCAAGACAACGCAATCATATGCTCACACATCGGGTCAAGTAAAACACCACAGTCCTCGCCCGGCTTCACATACGTTCTTATCTGTACTTCATGGTCATACTGTCTGAACACCCAGTCCTTGAATGCGACATTCGGAGAAGATAGTATTTTCAAAATGATATTACGGTAATCAGATACTTCTGTAGATACAGAGGGGAGGGTGTATGTGGTTCTCTTCCTCGCCTTTCTATCATAAGGGGGGGCTCCGCCAACAAGCAAATCCATCGGAAGATCAACAACCACTTCCCCATTATGTTCGACCACAAATTTCTTTTCTTGTGTTAGAACACCCACAACACCAAATGCTATGTCATACTTGCGAGCTATCTCGGCAATCTCCTCAACATTTTCAGGTCTGACCTCGATTATCATCCTCTCCTGAGACTCTGCTAACAGTATTTCGTAGGTTGTGAGTCCTTTTTCTCTCAACGGAACCGCATCAGCAAATATTCTGATTCCAAGTCCCCCACCAGCAGCCATCTCAGAGCTCGCACCAGCAAGTCCTGCGGCTCCCAAATCCTTGCAAGCCTCGACTATCCCTCTGTCCATAGCCTCAAGCGTAGCTTCTATTATCAGCTTTTCAGTATATGGATCACCTATCTGAACACTCGGTCTGTCCTCATCTGGTGTGCTTGACAAATCTCGAGATGCAAATGATGCTCCACCAAGCCCATCTCTCCCGGTTGTAGAGCCTATCAGAACAACATAATCCCCTGCTCTTCTTCCCTTTGACGAAATGATTTTTTCCTCTTTTACGATGCCTATGCACACAACATTCACAAGTGGATTACCAGAATAACTCTCATCAAAAAAACACTCTCCCCTCACCACAGGCACACCTATACAATTACCATAGTCAGATATGCCAGCAACCACGTGCTCGAAAAGATAGAGATTCTTGGGATTATCGATGTTTCCGAAGTAGAGTGGGTCCATCAATGCAATCGGTCTTGCGCCCATGCAGAGTATGTCTCTAACAATTCCGCCAACTCCCGTGGCTGCACCGCTGTATGGGTCAACGTATGACGGGTGATTGTGGGATTCCATCCCGATGACGAGACAAATATCGTTTTCAAGTCTGATAACCGCTGCATCCTCTCCAGGCCCCACCACCACTCTTTCTCCTTGGGTGGGAAGGGTTTTCAGAAGCTTTGAACTCGAACGATAGGCACAATGCTCGCTCCACAGATTCAAAAAACACCCTTGTTCAACTAAGTTTGGTTCCCTTCCCAACTCCTTCCTTATTATCTCATAATCCTCTTCTGGAATTATTCTCTCCATACCTCATCCTCAAAAAGTTCTGAGCTTACCTGCAATGAGCATATCCACGATTTCGGTTATGTTCGGTAACCATCTCTCTATGATGTCCCTTGCTTCTCTCTGAACCTTATCTATGTCCGCTCCTTTTTCTGGAAGTATCTGGGCATCTGCAACAAGTGGCTCATCTATCGGCTTGCCTATTTGAGAGAGCAACCGTATGTACACCTCCTCAACACCATCGACCTCAGATGCAATATCTGATGCGATTTGGTTTGATAGGATGTTGTATATCTTCCCAACATGGTTGATTGGATTCTTGCCACTCGTCGCCTCCATGCTCATGGGCCGGTATGGGGTTATCAGTCCATTGCATCTGTTTCCTCGCCCTACTGAGCCATCATCACCCATCTCGGCAGACGTTCCGGTCACCGTTAGATAATAACACCCATCTGAGTCTGCAGTATTCACAAACACCTTTACACTGCGTTGCGTATACTCCTGCGCTATTTCAAACACTCTTTCCCTTATTTCCTCCTTTATCTGAGCATAGTGATGTGGGTCATCCACATAAGCATCTACCATCGCACACGCTATTGTAAGTTCGATTTCGTTGTCCTTTCTTACGCCCATCACCTTTACATCCTCTCCGATTGCCGGCTCACTTTTCCTGAGTTCTCCAACGATGTACCGCTCAGTATGATAGACAAGCCTTTCAGTTTCAGAGAACGGAGCATAACCAACACCAAATGATGTGTCGTTGGCACATGGTACTTTGTCTTTCCTTGTGAACACATCCTTTAACTCTGTTGAGCCTTCTCCGATTCTGCAATCAAGCACAACATACTCGTCCTTTAGATTTGGAAAGTTCTCATGGATGTACTCTCTGGCAGCCCTCAACACAACTGTGTCTGTGGGTATGCTCTCCCCATCAAATTCTTTGGTTGCTCTACCGACCAACAAAATGTAGATAGGGGATATCACCTCTCCTCCACCAAACTTCGGCTTCGATTTTCCAGCAACTATCTGTGTCTCGTCTGTATTGTGATGAAGAACGAAGCCAAATCTTCTTTTGTATTCCTTGCACAAAGCCCTGCTCATTGCCTCAGCAATCCCATCCGCCATGCTGTCTGGATGTCCTATACCCTTCCTTTCAACTATTTCGATTCGCTGTTGTTCGATAGGTATCTGAGATATTGTCTCAACCCGAATATTTCTCACACGCCCGTTTTTCATATATACCGCCCTTAACACCATTCATATTTAAATCTCATCAATATCTTCAAAACAATTTACCTGACATAGAAATCTGCACCTATTTTTCTTGCAATCATCTCACATGCATGTACATCGACATCAACATACCCTACAACCGTAAGCCTAACATCCATCCCCTCCTTCACACACTCGGTTGCGAATTCGATGACTCTGTTGAATGCTCCCATTAATTTCGGATTACATATCTCCTCATAGCTTTTTTCATTTTGTGCATTCAAACTGATGGAAACCGCATCCATCCCGCTCTCTTTCAATTCACGGGCAACGTTTCTGTGTGGATATAATAGAGTTGCATTTGCATTCGTATCCAACCTTACCCTTTTTACGCCTCTATTCTTCAGATATTTCGTGATTTCAATTACATCGTCCAGCCTCATAAGAGGCTCACCAAACCCGGTAAACACAACTTCATCGTACCTCATCACATCAACACTCTCAAGCACATTTATAATGTCCTCCAGAGATGGCTCACGCTCGAGCATGAGTCTGTACCCCCATATTCCATCAACATATTTCCTTATACAAAATATGCAGTCGTTCGTGCATCTGTTCGTGATGTTCAGATACAAATTCCCATTTCCCTCGTACACAATGCTTCCGTTCATGTTCATGTCATCACTCCTGTGTCATCCCCTTATCTCATCGAGTTCGTACTCCTTTCTGAGACCCAGTACAATTTCAAATTCTTGTGGTGTTAGCATGGGTGCTGAAAACCTTTCAGAATCGTCGATCGCAACTCTTGGACATCCACACATCACATAAGCATCAAGTCCGAAATCCTCAATTTCCTCACTGACCTCGTCAATCGATATCACCACGCCTTTCTTACCACACTTCTCACACAGATTGTGGATGTGTTTTACAACCTTTGGTCTGGTCTGTCCCACTTTAGTGCAGTGTATTATGCCGAACGTTTCGGCATCCATGCTCTTCCATATCATACCATATCTCTTCCTAATCAACTTCTCTGTTTCCTGTGTGTCTATCACCCTCACTCCAAAATACGGGTCTGCAACCACGACCCTCTTCCCTGTTGCAAGTGCTATGCCAAGAGGGTGAAACCCGCCCTCTCCAAGGTACAACACCTCATCGCACGTCTTGTCAACCGCACTGAAGTTGCATCCGAGGACCTGTCCCCTGTGTGATATTCTCGTGTCCCCACTGCCCACCAGCGGCTCAAAACCATTGTTTTCCAAGATTGAAACCACTTCATCGATTTTATGGATGTATTGAAGTATCGTTGTTAGGGCTATTTTGCTTCCTTTGAGATATTTTACGCTCTCTTCCACACACTTTCTCACATCAACATTGCTCCTCGGCTCGATGTAAATCACATTCTCGAGTGGTACGACCATCGAATGCCCAACATGAACAAGAACGTCCACCCTCTCTAACAGCTCAACATCTATATCGCATCCTCCATGACATGGCTTGCCAGACACAACAACCTTACATCCTATTTCCTCAAATGGATGCACAAAATCAAATATCCGTCTCTTCAATCCGGTTGGAAGAGAGATACCTATGGTCTCAGCACCCCTCTTTGCAACTTCAACCAATGCATCCTCAATATTGAACTCAAGCACGCTCATGGTCTGAACCATTCAACCTCAATATACTTTACCTCATTCATTATTAAGTTGGCGAACAACATCTTCTTCCTCACAGAGTGAGCGAGTCTCACTGACTTTGACATCTCTGGTAGAGAGAGCGTATCAACTATGTGAAGTAAATAGTCAGAGTGTTTGTTTGGCCTCTTGTAGACCCTGAAATGACTGCCGAATTTGTATCCGGTCTTCGGGATGAGACCTTTTCTTCTCATGTCTCTATATATTGTGAGTTTTTTATCAAAATCAAAGTCTATGCTCTTACCAATGTCCATTATGTTCTCCACTTTCTTTCCATCCACATCTGTGAGTGTTAGTGCATTCTCATCAAGCAGATACGCAACCTCTACCATGGACAGATGGAGTCTGTTCTCGTCAAGCATGGTACCAAAGAATTTCTCATGCAGGGCTTTTGAGAACTCTCCTCTCCACACAATAGCCCTGTCTGAGAGAAGGGTTGCTTCGGGTTGGAAGGGTGTTTCCTCTGTTTCCATAGTGAATTCTCCTGATGGCTCAACTGTTCTCACGAGATAATATGTAATGTCTCCCTCCTCATCCACAACAGCAATCACAAGTCTTCTACGCAATCCTTCGATACTGTGTGTCATATCCCACAATCTTGAGAATGTTATTCGCTCTCTTTCACTCAACACATGAACGATAGCCCAAGAAGGTTCTTCTCCAGTACATTTTCCTCTTCTGTATAGTTTTAAATCGATTGCGTGCAGACTGGGATGATAACCTCTGTTCCTGAGGTCGGTGTAAACCGTGTACATCAGCTCAAACCGTTCTGTTCTTCTGGTTCCTTCCTTGAAAAGCTCCTCGAAAGTTAGTTCTCTTCCGTTTTCAACCACTTTCATCTTGCCAACCGAGAGCAGATAAGTGGCTTCGACAAGCGACAAGACTGAGCCTTCTTTTGTTCTTCTCCCGTACCCTCTCATCTCCTTCTGGATTAACACTGTACTTCCTTTCAACTCTCCTACCATCATGGATACTCCCCGCCCAGACCAACCTTCTTTGCAAACCTCTCAAACAATTCCTTTCCGACCAGTGTCTGCTCAGGATAATTCCTCTCGAGGTACTTAACAAACTCGAGTCTTGTGTTGCTGGTAAGACCTGCCACCAATATCTCAACCGCTATCTCCTCGCTCTCTTTCATATCAATCGGAAGCTCAAGCATAAAGAACGATTCGGGAGGGTTTGGATGGGCATCATACAAAATGTTCCTGAGTATGGGGGACACTGAACCCTTAAGAACGCCTCTCTCGAGCTCAACAAGGGGTGGAACTCCTTCAATCTCCATCCTCTGTGGGGAAGTCATCCTTTCGTACGATGAGAGAGAGTATGAATGGAGTTCGAAATACATGTCTGGCTTTACCATATCTATCAGAGATAACAGCCTCATTCCGTCTTTTGTGGAATAGAAACGTTTATCGAGTGTACTGATGTTTGCACTTCCCTCGAGATTGCACACAACAACCTATCCTTGCAAAGGTCTCACTCTCAACCTCTCAAGAAGGTTTCTCAGATGTTTGCCCTCTTTTCTATGAACTCCGCCCACGCACAGCCTTATTGGATACTCTGAGTCAGAGCAAGACATATAAATGTACATATATGTGAGATGAATAAAGGGATATATATGGTTGCGGTTGATGATTATTATAAACTGATAGCACCAAGGCCTGTCGTCTGTGTATCTACTGTTGGGAAGAACGGGGCGCACAACATCGCACCGTTCAGCTTCTGCACACCACTTTCATTCTCGCCTCCGCTCTTGGGTGTGGCGGTTGGCAAGGGAAAGGATACGCTCAGAAACATGCTTGAGAGTGGAGATTTCGTTGTTGTGCCTGTCACCCGTGAATGGGCTAAGCAGGCGATTATGACTGCTGAACCTCTGCCCTACGGAAAGAGTGAATTTGAGCTGGCTGGATTGACACCAATCCCTTCAAAAGTTGTGGCATCTCCCTCGGTTGCTGAGGCGCCCATAAACATCGAATGTACCACCCAAGATAGCTTTGAGACAGGAGACCATGTGTTTGTTGTTGGTAAGGTTGTGCATGTGGAGTGTTCCGATGAGGCTTTGAAGAAAGGAAGGATAAACATTGAAGAGCTTGGAACGGTTGGACATATCACGAGTGGAGAATTCACAATATCAAGTGAAGCGGTTATAATCGAGTGATGACATGATAGTGTTGTCAGGAGGCACTGGAACGCCGAAACTCATAGATGGACTGAGAGAGATAATAGAGCCTACATAGCTGACGGTAATCGTGAATACTGCAGATGATATATGGGTGATGGGGAATCTTGTATGTCCTGACTTGGACACTGTGTTGTATCTGCTATCTGACAAGCTTGACAAAGAAAAATGGTGGGGGGTGGAAGGAGATACGTTCCACACCCACGAGGCCCTCAGCGAACTCGGGTTCGAGGAACCTTTGATGCTGGGCGATCGAGACAGGGCATTACACATCGTAAGAACCACGTTCCTCTCAAAAGGATACACCCTTACACAAGCCACCATCAAGATTGCAAAGCAGATGGGGATAGAACAGACAGTGCTTCCTATGTGTGATGAGAAAGTTGATACATTTGTGGAGACGCCAGAAGGAAGGATGCACTTTCAAGAGTTCTGGGTTGCAAGAAAGGGAGAGCCATGTGTGGTGGGTGTTCATCATGAGGGAATTGAAGATGCGAAGCTAACATACCAAATACTAAAGGCATTCCGAAGGACGAAATGTGTGGTGATAGGACCATCGAATCCAATCACGAGTATAGGTCCGATACTCCATGTGAAGGGAATGAGAAAACTTGTAAAGAAGAAGACAACGGTGGTGGTGTCTCCGTTGATCGGGAAAAAGGCGGTGAGCGGTCCGGCAGAGAAACTCATGAGGGCGTGTGGTGTGGAGTCTTCCTCAGTTGGAGTGTCACAACTCTACGAGGATGTTGCAGACTACTTTGTGATAGATGTGAGGGATGAGACAAAGAGTACGGAGTTTGCAATCGATGTTATCCGAGCAGACACTCTAATGGTGTCAAAGGAGAGAAGTATTTCGCTGGCAAAGGAGATTCTATCGATTCTTGAAGGTGTATGAGGATGAGGAGGAGAGGTAGGAAGGATTACTACTACAGAAAAGCGAAGAGAGAGGGATTTCGTTCGAGAGCTGCATACAAGCTTATCGAGATAGCTGAGCGATTCAGACTATTCAAAGGGAAGGAGAGTGTTGTTGATCTGGGAGCTGCTCCTGGAGGGTGGCTTCAGGTGGCAAGGGTACTGACAAGGGGAAAAGTTGTCGGTGTTGATATTCAGGAAATAGAGCCAATAGAGGGTGTGGAGATTGTGAAGGGAGATATAAGGAGAGAGGAGACGCTGGAAAAGGTGAGGGAGATCGTGGAGAGAGTGGATGTCGTTATGTGTGACGCGTCTCCGAACCTCTCTGGAGTGTGGAGCTATGACCACGCACGTTCAATCGAACTATCTGAACACGCACTCGAATTTGCTAAATCGATGTTGAGAGAAGGTGGAAGTTTTGTGTGCAAGGTTTTCCAAGGAGACATGTTCAATACTTTCGTTGAGAAGGTCAGAAGTCACTTCACTCACGTACACATATTCACACCAAAGGCGTCAAGAAAGGAGAGTGCAGAGGTGTATGTGATTGCCAAGGGGTTCTATCATCCCAAAGTTCTTCCAGGAGAAGAATATGATGTGAGGGTGGATGATGTGAGTGAAAGGGGAGAGGGTGTTGCAAGACTCGATGACTTTGTCGTGTTCATCAAGGGTGCGAAAAAAGGTGAGAGAGTAAGGTGTAGAATAACCAAGGTGAGGCAAAGGTATGCAGTTGCAAAGCTCATTCCGGATAAATGGGAGTGCCCTCGCTCTCAGTGACCTTTCTGAATTCTTCCATGAGTTTTTTCGTTATTCTCCCTGGTTTCCCATCCCCGATTATCCTGCCATCTATCTTCACAATAGGTGCTATTTCGGCTGCGGTTCCTGTAACAAAGACCTCGTCCGCTGTGTAGAGGTCGAAAAGTCCGAGCTGGGCCTCGTACAACGGTATATTCAGTCTATGAACAATTTCGATTGCAACCTCTCTTGTTATCCCCCTTAGATTGTTGAGAGTTGGAGGGGTGATTATCTTTCCCCTTTTCACGATGAATATGTTGTCTCCAGAGCCTTCGGAGATGTTTCCTCTGACATCAAGAAAAATCGCCTCATCTCCTCCCTTCACATTCGCTTCTATCTTTGCAAGCACGTTGTTCAGATAGTTGAGAGACTTTATGTTCGGTGGTAAAGACTCAGGAGGATTCCTTCTTATGCACACGGTAATCGCACTCAATCCTTTCTCGTAAAGGTCTCCATACATCGCTCCCCACTGCTGTGTTATCACTATGACAGTTGGATTCGAACATTTTCTCGGGTCAAGACCAAGGTCTCCGATGCCTCTTGTGACTATGGGACGTATGTATGCATCTTTAAGTCCATTCCTTCTCAGGGTCTCGAGTATTACCTCCTTCATTTCTTCCTTTGTGAGGGGGATTTCAAGAGATATTGCCTTCGCAGAATCATAGAGTCGGTCTATGTGCTCATACAGTCTGAACACCCTTCCGTTGTACGCCCTTATGCCCTCAAACACACCATCCCCATACAAAAACCCATGGTCGTAAATCGATATGCTCGCTTCTTCTTTTGGTACGAATTTTCCATTGATGTAAACAAGCTCACTCAACACAGACACCCCTTTTATTCAATAATCATCATTACATCACCTGGATTTACAACATCTCCTTCCGAGACCATCAGTTTCTTCACAACACCGCTTCTCGGGGCAACCACATCGTTCTCCATCTTCATAGCTTCTATCACTGCCACCACATCTCCCTCCAAAACATTATCTCCCTCCTTCACCTTCACCCTCAGCACAGTTCCTTTCATCGAAGCGATCACACCACCCTCCACAATCTCTTGTGTTTTTACTTCCATTCCCAGAGGTTCTACTTTCACGATATAAACATCGTTGTCAACCTCCACTCTGTACTCCATCGGGCCTATGTATGAAGGAGAGGAGACAGCTTCTTTGGGAGGTTCGAGAGGTTCTTCCTTCAGATTGCCT
This sequence comes from Methanomicrobia archaeon JdFR-19, assembly GCA_002010075.1. Lineage (GTDB taxonomy): Archaea > Halobacteriota > Methanosarcinia > DSM-18856 > Methermicoccaceae > JdFR-19. The sequence goes on from MTMG01000008.1 coordinate 11,364, forward strand.
TTTAAGAAATCGACAGCTATCTGAGGATACAGTGCATATGACAAAATATCCTCTTCCTTGCTCACTATACCGAGTTCTTCAGCCTCCTTTCTCACTTTTTCGTACTCTGGTTCGAGTAAGTCTGCTGGTCTGCACGTAATCGGCATATCGTCTCCAACAATGTGCTTCATCACCACCGGGTCTATGGGTGCAGGTGGCTTTCCATAGTAACCAAGTACGTAATTCCTAACCTCTTTTGTGACGTTTTTGTACCTCTTTCCCATCAAAACATTCAGCACAGCCTGAGTCCCCACTATCTGACTGGTTGGTGTTACTAGTGGGGGATACCCCAAATCCTTTCTCACCTTCGGCACTTCCCTCAAGACTTCCTCGAACTTTTTAAGAGCGTTCTGCTCCTTCAACTGAGAGACAAGATTGGATAACATACCTCCCGGAAGTTGATACACAAGCACATCCACATCCACCCTCTCAGATATGGGAGACATCACTGAACTGTATTTCTCTCTGATTTCTCGGAAGTACTTTGCAATTTTTGCAAGTAGATTTAGGTCAAGTCCGGTGTCGTAGGGGGTTCCTTTCAATGCTGCAACCAAACTTTCGGTGGGAGGGTGCGAGGCTCCTCCACTCAGTGGGGATATGGCTGTATCGAGGATATCTACGCCTGCCTCACACGCAGCATAATGGGACATGGGTGCCATCCCACTCGTCGAGTGGGAGTGCAAGCACACTGGCACATCGAACTCTCTCTTGAAAGCTCTCACAAGTTCGTATGCATCCTTGGGAGAGATAAGACCAGCCATGTCTTTTATGCAGAGTGAATCACACCCAAGAGCGACCAGCTCTTCAGCCATTTTCAGATACGATTCGAGTGTATGGACTGGAGATATCGTATAACATATCGCTCCCTGAACATGTGCGTCCATCCTCTTTGCTGTCTTTATAGATAAGACGAGATTCCTTACATCATTCAATGCATCGAATATTCTGAACACATCAACACCGTTCTTTGCGGACAGCTCAACGAATTTTTCAACTATGTCATCTGGATAGTGTCTGTATCCTACAAGATTCTGTCCTCTCAGAAGCATCTGGATCGGTGTTTCTGTTATGTGTTTCTTGAGTGTGCGAAGCCTCTCCCATGGGTCCTCATTCAGGTATCTCATACATGCATCGAATGTTGCACCTCCCCAAGCCTCTATAGAAAAATAGCCAACGCTGTCAAGGTCCTCTGCAATTGGAAGCATATCCCTCGTCCTCATCCTCGTTGCCATGAGGGACTGGTGTGCATCTCTTAACGCTACTTCGGTCAATCTAACCCTTGACAAGTGGAAACCCCCGATGGAGGTAGATTTACGCAATATTTAAAATATTTTATTAATTAATCAAATGTGTGGAAAAACTTGTTTTTGGTACTGCTGGCATACCCTTATGCGTAAAGAACAGAGATGCTGAAGAAGGGATAAGGGAAGTTGTAAAACTTGGATTAGGGGCTATGGAGCTTGAGTTTGTGAGAGGGGTGAAGATGGGGGTGGCGAAGGCGAAGTCTGTTAGAAATGTTGCCAAGAAACTTGGTGTGGTTCTCACAGCACATGGACCTTACTACATAAATCTGAATTCGAAAGAGGGGGAGAAAAGGAGAGCAAGCATAAAAAGAATTCTTGATACCGCAAGAGTTGGATGGATGTGTGGGGCGTTCAGCATCACCTTCCATCCCGCATACTACCACAATGACCCTCCGGAAAAGGTTTATGAGGTTGTGAAGTCTGCTCTATCTGAGATTGTTGAGACACTATCTTCAGAAGGAAACAAAGTATGGGTCAGACCAGAAACTACCGGCAAGAAAACCCAGTTCGGCACACTTGAAGAGATCATACGTCTGTCTGAGGAGCTTGAACAGGTTCTTCCATGTGTCGATTTCTCTCATCTCCACGCACGCACTGGCAAATACAACACATATGATGAGTTTTCCTATATCTTGGAGAGCATAGAAAACCTGTTGGGAAGAGATGCACTTGAACAGATGCACTCTCATGTTCAGGGAATTGAATATGGTGAGAAGGGAGAGATAAACCACTTGAATCTCCAGGAGTCTGATTTCAACTATGTCGAATTGCTCAAAGCAATGGTTGATTTTGATGTGAAAGGAGTGGTGATATGCGAGAGCCCAAATATTGAAGAGGATGCTCTTCTTCTGCAAAAAACATACAATTCATTAATATGAGTACTTTTCCATAATCTTCTTTCTGCGTCTATACTCGTAGATGATGAAGCCAATGATGAATGAGATTGCTCCTGCACTTAGGCTTATCAGGGCAGCTGTCTTTCCCAAGTATGTGTAGGCAAATATCGCTATGAGTGTCCCACTTGTCATCGCAACAGGTAGCAAAAGTGCCAATATTTTCATCTCCTTACTCATTCAAATCACACCATCCGAGTATCTTATTCACATCAACATGAGTTGATACGAGTTTCGCAAGCTCCTCATATGGATCGTAGTGGGTGTTCTGAACATTTATTTCTATCTTTAAGCCCTTTCTTTCTGCCAGAAACTCTATCAAAGCTCTACGGATACATTCATTATCGAACAAGCCATGCAGATACGTCCCAAAAACAAGACCGTCCTCGTTTTCTGTACCGTCATCACCAAACGCCTGCCTTTGTGTTGCCCCCTTTTGTGTATGTGTCTTCCCCATATGTATCTCGTATCCTCTGACCTTTTCGTTCTTTATTCTCCCAAGGATTGCTCCCCTGCCAGTCACCCTCTTCTCTGTCTGGACTGTTGTCTTCTCGTACTTTTCAAAGGTCGTGGTTATGTCAAGAAGGCCCAGTCCTTTATAAACCCCAGGCTTCTCCTCAACCCCAGAGTCTATGATTTGTTTTCCGAGCATCTGATATCCTCCACATATACCAATGACAGGGATTCCCTTCCTATACGCTTCGACTATCTGCTTAGCCATTCCACTCTTTTTAAGCTCTTCAAGATCTCCAACTGTGTTCTTTGTTCCAGGTAATACTATCAAATCAGGTTCTCCAAGCGATGAAGTGAGAGGTACATAACGAACATTTACGAGTCCTTCAAGAGGTTCGAAATCAGTGAAGTTTGATATTCTTGGAAGCCTTATCACAGCAACATCTATGGGATACTTTCCCCGAGTCTTTTTGTCATCGAGTGAGACCGAATCCTCGGAGGGTATTCTTATGTCTGTGTAAGGTATCACACCCAAACAAGGTATGCCCATCATCTCCTCAAGCATTTCTGGGCCATTGCCAAGAAGTTTTGGGTCTCCTCTGAGCTTGTTGATGACAAAACCCTTCACAAGATTTCTCACGTCCTCGGGAAGAAGTTTCCATGTTCCATATATGCTCGCAAACACCCCTCCCCTCTCGATATCCCCCACTATTATCAAATGTGGTTTAAGGAGTCTTGCAATCATTATGTTCGCTATGTCTCTTGAGTACAGATTTATCTCAGCAGCTCCACCAACTCCTTCTATGATCATGAGCTCGTGATTCGATAACCTTCTCACAGATTCTATCACACAATCGAGTATCTCTCTCGTCCCGATGAGTCCTCCTGCCTCACAATCAGCATACGGCTTCCCGTGAACAATCACTTGAGACATCATATTTCCCTTCGGCTTCAAAAGAATGGGATTCATATGAACTGATGGCTCAAGTCTTGCTGCCCGTGCCTGAATTGCCTGTGCAATTCCCATCTCACCTCCCTCATCTGTCACCCATGAATTGAGACTCATGTTCTGTGCCTTGAATGGCACGACATCTATTCCCATGTTTGAGAAAATTCTGCAAAGTGCGGTAACGAGCGTACTCTTTCCGGCATAAGAGGAGCATCCAACCACCATTAACCTCCTCTGTGTGGTTTCAGGAACCTGTAGATTCTCATAATTTAAGTGGCTCTCAGAGTTTAGGATGTCTTCTCTGCTCATCCATTTCCTCCTTTTCCCATCTATTCATCCACTCTCTCACAATTCCCATGTCCCTGCCACCCACAACAACCATCTCGTCCCTTATCCATTCAGGAAGATGCTCAACCACACCCTTCATTCGAAATCTTGCATCACAAAGCAGGATGACCCCTCTATCCCTCTCATCCCTTATCAGCCTGCCAATTGCTTGAAGTGCTTTGTTCAGAGCGGGAAGTGTGTATGCTATGAACTCTCCCTTCTTCCCATACTTATCTGAGAACTATTCATTTATGCATCTTTGCATCTTGGTGTATGCAGAGAAGGGTAGTCCAACGACGCACACTCCCTTCAGAATTCCTCTCGGGTAGTCCACTCCCTCAGACAGCTTTCCTCCACACACCCCTATCAACACACTGTTATTGGAATGTATGAACTCTCTCAAGAGCTTTGGAACCTCTCTCGCATCCTTTGGCTCGATGAACACTCTTTTCCCAAACCCCTCACAAAAGTCGGCATAATCCTCCAGCATCTCATAAGATGTGAAGTAAATCGCAACATTTCCCTCTATGCCTTCTATCATCCCTTCAAGATGAGCTTTTATTTCTTCTATATTCTGTCTTTTACGCCTTTTGGATGAGTGGGTGGTTGCATTCTTCGATACTAGCACGAGTCGGTTCTCTCTGGGGAACGGATTCGGTAGAGATAACTTATCCGCCCTCTTCCCACCAAAGTAGTAGAGTTCGTATGCATCCAGTGGATAGAACGTTCCAGACAACATAATCGTGACACTCACACTATCCACCAACTTCGTAAGGTGTGGGCTTGGGTCTATTTCGCCAACCCATATACCTGACTCTGTACTTACTATGCTGTGTGAGTGGAGGAGTTTGAGAAACTTTTTCATCTTCCTTTCGTCACTTTCAGCTTTCTCCACTACCTTGTCTATATCAATTCTCTTCAGAAGCTCGTCTGAAGACGTTATCCCCTTCACATCCTCTGGTATCCAATCCCTTGTCTCCTCATCTGAAAAATGGACACTGTTTATCGAAGAAATCGCATTTCCAATGTTGTGTGCTTCATCCACAACCAGAATTGTCTCCCGAAGATCAATATCAAGCCATTCAAACACAATATCTCTCAACTCCTCATCAAAAACATGGTTGTAGTTCAGCAATATCACATCTGCATCTCTCGATGCTATCCTCATAACCTCGTATGGACATGTGCGGGAGCACATCTCCTTTAATCTGTCCGGGCTTGGAATGTCTCTGATTAGTTTGAAGGCATCGAGTAGAGCATCCTCAGAAGGCCTCCTTCCTCTCCTTGAAGCAGTGTAGTACGGGCATGTTTCTCCCTCATGCTCTTTCCCATACAAAACCCTCAGATACTCACACGCAGAATAACTCTTATCGAGCTTGCACATCTTCTCCCTACCCACAAGATACGACACTTTCACATTCTTCCCCTTCTCTCTTATTCTCCTTATCTCCTCCAGATACACTTCTATCTGACTTACAGTTCTCAGAACAACAACCACCTTCCTCGTTCCTCTTTCGCACAGGACTGCAGATATGCAACTCGTTTTTCCTACTCCTGTCGGGGCATTTATCATAAGGACGGGGCTCTGGATGGACTTGGTAGAAACAGCCTCTTTTACTGCCTCGAGCATCTCCCGCTGGTATGGTCTGAAATGTTCATAGGGAAACCAATCCTCAAGTTTCATATCACAACCATTATATCCTCTTCCAATGATTAAAAAAGTATGAGGCGTCTGATAGTCGCTGTGATACTGGTGGTATTCCTTGGTCTCGGGTGTGTGCAATCTGGCAATGAGGTTGGGACTGGCCTTGAATCCAAGCTACCATCTGAGAACTTGCCTGAAAACCTTGAACTGGTTGCAGTACTTACATCAGAAACGAGTCCGAGCTCCCTTGATGATGTTATGCCTTTGATTGATGGGAGCAGAAGTGTGAATCCCAAGAAAGTCGATGTTGTGAGTGCTGTTGAAGGTGTGTACAGTTATGGTGGTGCATACGATGTGGTTGTGTATGTGGTGGAGATGAAAAGCTCCATGGATGCGACAGCTGGCTACTTGAACTTCCTAAATCTCACAAGATTTCAGGGAGGGTTACCAAACGAGATCGACAGATATACGATATGGCTGGCAGATGACAAACAAATCACTGAGGTGAGAGATATCTCGCCTTCACATAGGATAAGATTCATCTACATCTGGAAAGAGGACAACTTACTTTTCATTATAATGGGAAACAGCAACCGTGAGCAGATGAGAGAGCTTGCATTACAGATTTTACAGACTTGAACATGCACAACAAAAAAATATTCCTCACAGGACCGCCAAAATGTGGCAAATCAACAGTTGTTTAGAGAGTGGTGGATACGCTTTAGGGAATGGAGTGGAGGGTGTGTGGATTCATCAGTCCAGAAATTAGAGACAATGGGAGAGTGGGTTTCAGTCTGATATCGATTCATGACGGTTGGAAGGGTGTGCTTGCAAACGTGAAGACATCAAGTATAGAACCATCAGAGGCAAAGTTGGGTAAGTACGTTGTGAATGTGAGAGATATTGAAGAGTGTGTTGGAAGGGTTGTTGCATCGCTGGATGAGTGTGATTTGCTGGTGGTGGATGAGATAGGAAAAATGGAAATGTTATCTAAGAAGTTCAGGGACTTTGTTGAAGATGTTGTGATAGAGGGGGATATAGATGTTTTTGCAACTGTTCATAGGTCTCTGGTGAATAAATTTGACATGGGTATCATGATTAGAGTTGATGAGGTTGAGAGAGTGGTGAGAGAGGTCATATCTCTTTTGATGTCTGAGTGATTCGGCCCTCATCCACAGACTTCTCGAAGGTTTGAAATACTTCGCTGTCTCAACTCTGCCTGATGATTGTGAACTGTGATTTGCATATACACTCCAAGTACTCGGGAGCGACTTCGCAGTTTATGGAGTTTGAAAAGATAGCAAGAGAGGCAAAGAAGAAAGGAATACAACTGATGGGTAGTGGGGACTGTCTGCATCCAGAATGGCTGAAAGAGGCAAAAGAGTATCACGAAGATGATGGTGTTTTTATTGTCGGAGCCACATACTTCATACTCACAGTTGAGGTTGAGGATAAACACAGAGTCCATCATATGCTCATAGTCCCAGATTTTTCTAAAGCAGAGGAATTGTACGAGAGGTTCTATCACTTCTCGAATGACATAGACTCTGATGGAAGGCCAAAACTTATTTTGAGCGGGGAGGAGATAGCTGAGATTGCACTGGAGGCAGAGTGTTTGATAGGGCCTTGTCATGCATTTACGCCTTGGACATCCATGTACGCATATTTTGACTCCATCTATGACTGTTATGGTTCTATGACAAAGAACGTGAGTTTTCTTGAGCTTGGTTTGAGTGCGGACTCTGATTATGGAGATATGTTGTCTGAACTCCACGACATAACGTTTCTCACAAATTCTGATGCGCACTCTCCTTGGCTTGACAAACTTGCAAGGGAGTTCAACAGATTCGAACTTGAAGACATTTCGTTTGAGGAGTTGAAGATGGGGATTCTCAGAAAGAAAGGAAGAAAATCTGTTTTGAATGTTGGTTTCTTCCCAGAAGAGGGAAAATACAACGAGAGTGCATGTATCAGATGCTATGCTCACTATACTCTGGAAGAGGCAATTGCAAGGAAATGGAGATGTGAATGTGGTGGTGTTATAAAGAAGGGAGTCAAAGATAGGGTGAGAGAGCTTGCAGACCTTGACAAACCAATCCACCCTCCACACAGACCTCCTTATCTGCACATAGTACCTCTTGCAGAGGTGATTCGGCTCGCTTTCAATCAGAGTGGCACCCACACAAAATCGGTGAGAGAGGAATGGAACAAATTGATAACCCACTTTGGCTCTGAGATTGCAGTATTGATAGATGAGCCTCTGAACAAAGTAGAAGAGGTTGCAGATGAAAGAGTTACAAGAGCAATCAAATTCTTCAGAAAAGGAGAACTAATAATAGAACCGGGTGGTGGTGGAAAGTATGGGGTGGTGAAACTTCCCAACAACCCTCAGAACTCTGCACAGAGTTCTGTGTTCGATTTTGATTGAATGGGGTGGTTTAATGGAAGAAATGAAAAAGGTAATAGCAAGTGTGTTTAGAAAGGTTGGAAAGCAATCGGTCAGTATGAACGACTTCGTTTTCTGTCTTTCCTTCGATTTCAGGTGGTGTCCACCCGATGAGGCAAGGGAGTTTGTGAAAAGAGGGCTCGCTGAGGGGTTGCTGGAAGCGGATGATAACGTATTCACACCAACATTTGACTTGGATGGAGTGGATGTTCCAGTTGCATACCGCCCTCCCAAAGAAGTCTTCTCAAAACCGGATCTCTTCGAGAGAATACTGTCAAGACTGTGCAAGAAAATGGAAAAGAAAGAGGCAATATCGAGAATAAACTCACTTCAAGAGAGGTTGAAAATACTGGATGCGGAAGTTGTTGCTCTCATTATAGCAAGGAATATGAACATAGATGTGGAGGACCTTATCGATGAGACTCTTGTGAAATATGTTAAAGGGTGATTACTTTCGTTTCAGCAGAGCATACACAAACACATTCACAAAAAACAGCACTATCACCCCCAATATTTTCCAATGTGCTTGTATAGGTTCTCGGCTTTCATGATATCTTGGTGTTTCGTTTATTCCAACAAGACTCAGTACGAATGGAGCAACATCTTCCTCATACATCTGGAAATCAGGAGGTTTTTGAGATGGGGTTGAAGTTGGGTCAGAAACATACAATGGAACGATTCTCACCTCGTCTGTGAAGCGATAAGGTATGTTTGCGTGTCCTCCTCTTCCATTCTTGAACGCCATGCCATGGTCTGCTGTTATCACCACAACTATTTTCTTCTCCTTACAAATGTCCACAAGTTCTCCGAGTTGGTTGAGCGTCTGTTCTGCCTCCTGAATGTATGCCTCTACACCTCTCCTATGCCCTGCCATATCGATGGATGCAATTTCAACTACCAGAATGAAAGGATGTGCCAACTCATCTATTAGATGGATTGCTTCTCTTATGCTCCACCCGTCGTATCCTCCATCCACGACATCCCATCCACCAGCCTCTCCTGTAAACACCAGATTCATTTCCTCTGGGTCTCCCTTGAAAGAAATTGCACCATCCAATTCATTTAACATGTAGCGATTGTCCCCTTGCTCCATTATTCCGTACACATGGTAGCCATGGTTTCTGAAGATGTCGAAGATGGTTGCATTCTCATACGATAGTGTTTCTGGGGTTGCCCTTCTGTACCCTGTGAACAATATGGCAAGTGATGTTGAGGTTTCAGATGCTCTCACTACCACACTGCAATCTATCTCCATCCACTCAGGCACATCTATATTGGGGAGGGTTTTGCCATCTAATGTATGGGGAGTGTTGGGACCCAAGTAAAGATTTCCAAGACCATCAAGCACGACAATTACAACACTCGCACACGATGAAGGAAGTGTGAACAGATAGAAAAAACACATAAACAAACACATAAACATCTTCAATTTCTTACACCTCACCCTACCTCATCTCAACAATGCATCAAATAAGACCACTCTCTCAAGCACAAGCTCACATATCTTGTCCTAACCGACAGCTTCAATCTCTGGTTCTGTGATGGAAAACCATGAACAGAGTGTCTACCATTTCCATTCAGAACATCGGATGAGGGAGTCATCTCGATTAAGTTTCAATCTTTGCTGTATTATCTGAATGAGTCTCTGACTGGTTTCTTGATTTGCTTCTTGGTTTATGGAATCGACAACAATAACCACCCTGCACTTTCCCCTCTTGAGACCAATCTTTCTGGCATCCTTTATCTGTCTAGTTGCAGCCATGCACAGCAGAAATTCAATAGATGGGTCGTGTGATATGTTATCTCCATCTCTGAAGGCTCTCCTTGCACACGATAGCGCAAGCTCAATGTGTTCTCTGCCAGCAACGTATTCTGCATCCACAATCTGCACGAGATTTGTGTTTCTGATTTCCTTTAACCATGATATGGTCTCTTCCACATCACCTATATGAGCAACTCCGCCAACGAGCATGATAAGAAATGGACAACATATTTATAAAGTAATAATGGTAGTTGAAAGCTGGAGGCTGAGAATGGCAAGAAAACCGGGAAAGATGTATCGGAAGCTTGAACGACCATACACACGCAAGGAATACATTGGAGGGGTTCCCGGAATCAAGGTCGTTCACTTCGATATGGGCGACCCCAAAGGAGACTTCCCTGTAACACTCAGACTGAAGGTGAAGGAAGCATGTCAGATAAGACATATGGCACTTGAAGCTGCGAGAGTCAGTGCAAACAAGATACTCATGAGGGCAGCTGGCAGGATGGGATACCACCTCAAATTGAATGTTTATCCACATCACGTACTTAGAGAGAACAAGCAAGCAACTGGTGCTGGAGCTGACCGAGTGTCTGATGGTATGAGGAGGGCTTTCGGAAAACCGGTCGGAACTGCCGCACAGGTTCACCCCGAACAAACCGTAATGACTGTGAGGGTGAAGCCCCAACATATCGAAATTGCAAAGATGGCTCTCAAGAGGGCGGGACACAAATTACCGTCTCCGGTTAGAATAGAGGTTGAGATGGCATGAGTTATGAAGAATACCTTGAAAGAGCTCTTGAAAGGTTGCCAGACATTAGAAGGGAAGACGAAAGGTTTGTTGTTCCAAAGCCAGTTGTCTCTATTGAGGGCAAAACAACAATTCTTGAAAATTTTAGTTCGATTGCAGATACACTGAACAGAAGTGAGGAGCATCTTATGAAGTATCTTCTCAGAGAGCTTGGAACCGCTGGGAAGATTGAAGGAGGTAGAGCTATATTTCAGGGAAGATTCCAAGCTGAAGACATAGGTGAGCAGATAAACTCGTATGTTGAGGAGTATGTTCTTTGTTCGGAATGCGGAAAACCAGACACACAACTTGTAAAATCTGACAGGATACTAATGCTCAAGTGTGAGGCATGTGGTGCTCACAGACCTGTAAAGAAGAGAAAAGTTGTTATCGAGAAGATGCGTAAAGGTCTGAACAAGGGAGACGAGGTTGAAGTGATGATTGTGAGTGTGGGGAACAGAGGGGATGGAATTGCGAGATACCAAAACTACACTATATTCGTGCCTGGAGCTAAGAAAGGAGAACTTGTGAAGGCGAGGATAAAGAAGGTATCTGGAACCCTTGCATTTGCTGAGAGAATTTAATAGATGATGTTAATTTGATTGTTTAGAAGGTATGGAATCTTATCTGCAGAAGCATGCTCTTGCTAAATCTATTCTGTCAACTATTCCCATTATCTTGTTTTCTTTGCCAACAGTTATCCTGCCAATGTTCCTCTTGAGAATAAGCCTTATCGCCTCTCCCACAGACTCTTCTGGAGGGAGCATGTAAAGTGGTGTACTCATGATATTCTCAACGGTGGTTACATCCCTTGCCCTTGAAGGTCTCTCATCCTCCCTGTGAATCCTTGCATATCCTTTTTTCATGAGATCGTGCCTTGTCACGATTCCTACAGCTCTGTCGGATTCGTCAACAACTGGCATGCCTGTGATGTCGTACTCAACCAATCTGTCCCACACCCTGCTAACCGGCTCATCCTTTCTGCACACATGAACCTCTCTTGTCATGATGTCTGACAGTTGAATTGGTGGAATCGAAGAGGAGTCAAGAGAGTGAAGTGCATCCACCAGACTAAAAACACCTATGAGAGTGTAGTCTTGTGGAGATACAACCACGGGTGTCGAGCCTTCATCTGCATCAACAAGCAACCTCACTGCCTCTTTAATTTCCATCTCGGGAAACACAGGTGTGAACTCCGACACAAACCCGTCAACAGTAATGTTTGAACGGGAAGATGACACTCTCACAAGGTCAGCATCCCTGACTACACCCACCACTTTCTCACCATCAACCACCGGCAACATTCTCAGATGGTTGTCTCTTGCAAGTGCTCTTGCTGTCGTTACAAGCATACCCTTTGTTGCCACCACTGGACGTTTATTCATAACCATCTCAACCTTCATATAAGCCCTCCAACTATCTTTCTGAAAGCAAGTGTGATGTACCCTATCTTGGGAATCCTGAACTCTGCAACTCCAACAACCCATTCCTTTTTTATAGGTGTCATATAAGACACGCTACCTTGCTGATCATAGTATTTATTTGTGGTTGGATTGTCGCCCTTGGTTATATAACCAGAATGTGGTGCAGATGGTCCTCCTTCCCACATCGGCTCATTCACATCCACATAATACATTGCCCTGTGAATCACTTTTTCAGAGGTGCCAAATCTTTTGTAGAGAATTACATCACCATAATCGCCAAAAGATGTATAGTTTAGATTCTTGCCTTCCTCCCAGGTTATCACATCCTTCTTGGCATTCACAATCACAACATCTCCCTTGTATATATGGGGCTCCATGCTTCCAGACTCAACAGCTATCAATGGTTGCCATACCCCAAAAATCAAATGAGACATGGAAAGAAATACTGCGAGCAGAACTGCAGTCCATAGTATCTCTTTTATAGCTCCGTGTATCGAACGCATTGTTTCAAAACATATAACTATTATACTCATAAATGTTGTGATGATGGAAGAGCTTGCGAAAGTTGTTGAGAAGTTTGCACAATTTGAACTCATGCTTGAGCCGGATGCAGCAAAATTACTGTGCAAATACACCCAAGAAGAGTTGGAGTTGATTGCAAGCCTATTCCAGAATAAAAATGTTTTGATTGTCACAAAGACTCTTGTAGAGAAGGTTATGGGAGAAGTCGAGAAGTCGGTTGATGAGGAACATGGAGGAGAAGAAGATGAGGAAGAGATAGAAGATCAATCAATAAGAAAGAAAGATGTAATAAATGTGGTTTATTCAATGAATAATCTGAAATCAACTGGTTCTTATGAAGGCTTTCTTAGTTATTTCAAGAGTAGATACTCGAAACTGGTGTCTCTCATATCAGATAGAATCTCACCCAGACCCATCTCATCCCTGAGAAAGATTGGTACCTCTGATGATGTCTGGATTGCGGGACTTGTCTCAGATAAAAGAACAACAAGGAGTGGGCATGTGATAATAGAATTGGAGGACGAGAGTGGTGTGATGCCTGTTCTCATACCAAAGAACAGTTTTGATGATGTGAATGAAATACTTCCTGATGAGATGATAGGTGTGAGAGGACATTTAAATGGAGAGAAGAGGCTCTTTATAGCAACCGATGTTATCTTTCCAGACATACCTGAAAAAAGGTATCAGAAAAGGTTGACAGAACAAAATGGAGGGTATGTTGTCCTGACATCTGATACGCATGTAGGAAGCATACATTTTCTTGAAGATGCGTGGAACAGATTTGTTAGATGGTTAAACTGTGATGTTGGAGATGCGAAAACAAAAAGGATGGCAAGGAATGTTTCGTGTATACTCGTGTGTGGGGACCTCGTAGATGGAATTGGTATTTATCCAAAACAAGAGACAGAGCTATCTATAGACAATATATTCGAGCAATACAAAGCTCTTGCCGAATACATCGAAGACATACCAGCCCACATTAAGATAGTGATGTGTCCAGGGAACCATGACATAGTGAGACAAGCCGAACCCCAACCGCCATTATCTGAAAACATTCAGAAATTCTTTGATGACAGAGTTATATTTGTTGGAAATCCTTCACTCATTGATGTGAATGGAACAAGGATACTCATGTACCACGGGCGTTCTCTCAATGACCTCATACCCACGCTCGGACTCTCTTACGAACGACCCGCAGAGGCAATGTGTAGAATGCTCATAAAGAGACATCTTGCCCCGATGTATGGGAGTACTGTTCCGATAGCACCTGAACCAGAGGATCATCTCGTTATAGAGGAGATTCCTGATGTTCTGCATACAGGACATGTGCATGTAGTGGATTACATGAACTACAAAGGTGTGAAGCTTATTAACTCAGGAGCATGGCAATCACAGACAGAATATCAGAAGATGAAGAACCTGAAACCAACGCCTGCAAAGGTTCCAGTACTTGATACATCTTCATTGAAGATTGCAATGTTGAACTTCAAGTAATTAAATTAGGCTCGTCTGAGTTGAGGCTCTGAATCCTGAAAGTTCTTTGAGTCTGTAGTCCTCGTTGAGAACCAACTTGATTGTTTCTATGGAGGCACTGAGAGATACTTCCTTCGTTCTGCCATGTCGCCCCTTGCTTATCACGGTCGCATTCACAATCCCAAGCATATCGAGTTCAGATATCAAGTCCGTGACTCTTCTCTGTGTAAGCACATCAGCACCTATGTACATGCACATCTGCCTATACACTCTATATATTTCACCAGTTGTAAAGCTCTTCATCCTTCCACTAAGCCATACTATCGAAGCCAAAACAAGTTTTGACTGAGTCGGGAGGGTTCTCACAACCTCAACTACTCTGTCAACCTCTATCTTATCTTGAGCCATACGTACATGCTCTTCAGTCACTCTCTTGTCTCCCCTCCTCTCTGCAAGCTCTGCAGATATCCTCAAGAGATCAAGAGCTCTTCTTGCATCTCCATGCTCCTGAGCTGCATACGCAGAACACAGCGGTATGACGGTATCATCCAACACACCCTCTTTAAAAGCCTCCTCTGCCCTCTGTTTGAGTATATCCTCTATCTGGGTTGCATTGTAAGGAGGGAATATTAGCTCTTCCTCCCCAAGAGAGCTCCTCACCCTCGGGTCAAGGTGGTCTGTGAATGTGAGGTCATTGGTGATTCCGATTATACTAACCTTTGAGTTCTTCAGATTTGAATTCATCCTCGATAGATTGTACAGTACATCATCCCCCCTCCTCGCAAGTTTGTCTATCTCATCCAATATTATTATGGCAATCCTGAACTCAGAGTCAAGTCCCTCCCTGAACTCCTCATAAACCCTGTCCGTAGGCCATCCAGTCATAGGGACGTCTCTTCCAAAATATGTTGCGAGATGTGCGAGTAAACGATACTGTGTATCCACTATCTCACAGTTCACATATATCACATAAAGGGGAAGACCTTTTGCTTCTCCCATGTCTTCAAGTTCCTTGCCAACAAACTTCGCCACTGCAGTTTTCCCTGTCCCAGTCTTGCCATATATCAGAACGTTGGAGGGTGAATCCCCTCTCAACGCAGACACCAGTATGGATGCAAGATGATTTACTTGTTCCTCCCTATGAGGGAGATAGTCTGGTGTATGGCTTGAACGAAGTACCTCTCTGTTTTTGAATAGAGTATCTTTATTTAGTAATTCCTCAAATATCTTGCTTAACGCTCCTGTGGCCATGCTCCTCCCCGAGACACCTTCTTATCTATATATATTCAAAAGTTATGGTTATGACCCCTTTATTTCAACTGGACAAATAAAAGGATTTTCTTCTCAATATTATCAAAATTTCTAAAACAAGTGTACGGATAATTATATAAAAATAATCATAATTTTTTATATGGAATGATATGTTGGTGACGTGTATCAGTATTTCTGTAAAAAAACGTTTGTTTCATATGGAAAATATGAAGACCGACCCTATGATTTCTTATGGAAAATGAGATTGTATTATTATTAGAGCGACTATCGAAGTTCGATATATATTGCTTACAAATGTTATCACAAAGAAGATTTTCAGTAGAAAAGAAGGGGTAGGGTCTTTATATACATAATCAAATTATACAAACATACATGAGCACTTACACTCTCTTTCTTGAGCAAATCCTCTTGAGGATTTCTTCTCCAGTTCTCGTTCCTCTTGCAATAAGATAATCACCTGCCTTTAATTTCGTCTTTGCACTTGGATCATAAATCCACCATCCTTTTCTTCTTATTGCAAGCACATACATACCTGTCTCTGTAGCGAGTTTCAACTCCCCAAGTGTTTTCCCATCTACTTCAGAACCCTCTTCAACCAGTATCTGAGTCACAATCTCATCTGACTCCCTGACCGCAAGTTCGACCACCTTACTCGATACTAACCCTTTCACTACCCCTTTTATCAAATCCTCTGCAGCGTCCGATATTATCTCACATGCACTTGCAAGATACAGGAGTCCCATAAGCTGGTCCACCTCATCTATTTCCTTTGCACTTTTGAGTACCCACCTCGTCAGTTCTATTATCATCTCGTCCATCCTTCCCTCGAGGAATTCAACCTCCCTCGCTATGTCAATGTCGTTGTGGAGCAATGCAAAATATGCAAGACCGACCGCCAACTCTGATGTATTCTTCATTTCAATCGTCAGATTCACAGCCATATCAAGGTCTTCAAGAATCTTGGATGGTGTTAGTTTTAATTTCTCATATTCTTTCCCAGTTGCAAGTTTCACAAAGAGAGGCACACCTTCATCATGTCCTCTTGCAAACAACACATCCCCTGCCTTCACGACAGTGTCTTTGTTCGGGTTGTATATCCATGTTGCTCCCCTTCTTATTGCAATCACCCACATACCAGTTTCAGCATCGAGTTCAACTTCTCCCAGACTCTTATCACACAAAACCGAGTCCTCTGACACACTCACTCTAATGATAGTCTCTTCTGCCTCTTGAAGCTCAAGCTTAAAGTCGAGGGGGATGGGAATATCGAGGAGAACCATCTTAGCAACGTCCCCAGCTGCAGAGGATATTATTTTTGCAGCTTCTGATGCTTGCATTACTCCCACCAACTCCTTTGCATCATCGACCGTGCGAGCCGAGAGCATTCCAGCAACCCACATATGATACCCTAAGTTCTCTATTTTCTCCTCAAGCCTTAGTATTTCCTCTGCAATTTCTCTGTTATCATAGACAACTGCAGCAAAAGCAAGGTCAACCATGAGTTCGGATGTGTCTTTCATTTCTATCAATAACTCTTTCATACTCTTCGGACAGTAGTATACATCTTCACACTCTTCACCCATCATTATCACTTTTCCTTCCAAGGTTATTATGTATTTCTATGCTTATGTGTTTCTACGGAGTGCAATGGAAAGTACTATTACAATCGAGCTTATTATAAACATTTCATTGATTGATAGAACTCTGCTAAAAAGTCCAAGTAAGGGAGGGACTATAGAAAACCCTGCATATATTGCTGTGTTGAGAATCCCCATGGCAAATCCTCTGTTTATTCTACTTCTCTCTATTAGTTGTGAGACATCACATACAATACCCACGAATGCAAGTCCTGACCCTCCTCCCATGATAAACAGTCCGAGTGGGGTGTAAGCAGAGAGAAACGTTCCGAGTGCTGTCGTTATTATGCCAACCACAGTTATGTTTCTGATAGGGACTCTCCATGCAACCTCTGAAAACACCATTGCACCCAAGTACACACTCCCGAGGGCAATGCCAAGATACAGCTTCGATAGTTCTGCATAGAATGGATAGAAGGCAAGAACTACACCAGTGAATCCAAACAGAACAAAACATACTAACGATATGGGTGTCAAAGTCTTTGCTCTCTCAAAATCACTACCTACATCATAAGAAATTTTATGAGGTTCATCAGTCGTTCTTAAACCAGCTAAACAGAGTATTGCCAGAAGGAATGTAAATACATACACACTACCTTTGAGTACAAGCAGAGACAACCCTCCCCCAGCCACCATTCCCATAACGAGACCAAAATTTATCATGAAGTTGAACTGCCCAACTCTCATTCTATTTCTTGGCAACATCGAAACCAGTGATAGGGCGGGAGGGAAAAATGCACCACATCCAATCCCTTCGAGTACCCTCATAAGAACCAGTATAGTTGGGTCATCAAAAAAGGAGATACCAACACCAGAAATGAAACTCAATACGATGCTAAACAATATGATACGCATGTACCCATATCTATCTGAAAGCATACCAAATGGCAAAAGCGATACCATTGCCCCACCAAAATACGCTGAGAACAATATACTCGACATCACGACACTTTCTGAAAGCATGTCAAGTATGGGAACTATTGAGTTCGAAAGTCCCATTATTGAGAATACTCCTCCATATATGAGAAGAAGTCTCCTGTCTAACATTCATAACCCTCATTTAAAGAAGTCTGACCGTCTCAAGATTGAGAGGAGAACGAGTCTGTATCTGGTATTTCTTGTATATGGAGGAAGCAAGCTCAACACAAGCCTTTTCATCTCCATGGTTTGTTACCACATAACTCGGTTTGGGAGATATGTTATGGACATAGCTCATAAGCTGTCTTCGGTCTGAGTGTCCTGAGAATCCATCCACAGTTTCTATTTGCATTCTCAATTTTATCGTTTCTATCCTTCCGTTCTTGGTGTATGGTATTTCACTCCAACCCTTCTGTATGCGTCTCCCTATTGTGCCTTCGGCTTGATAACCAACGAATATGAGTGTGTTCTTTTCTATGGGAGCCATTGCGTTGAAGTATTCCATCACAGGCCCACCATTGAGCATGCCAGACGTGGCAAGAATGACACACGGCTCTGTATCGTCTATGATCTCCAGCCTCTTGTCCTTGCTATCCACTCTGACAAAACAATCTGATAGGAAAGGGTTCAATCCTCTCCTGAATATCATATCCCTAAGTTCATTGTTCAGGTATTCAGGATGAGTTGTGTGGATTGCAGTTGCTTCCCATATCATGCCATCGAGATAGATGGGTATCTCTTCCATCACCCCTTTTCTTATTGCCTCCTCAAGAACAAGCATCACCTCTTGACTTCTACCGACTGCGAATGCTGGTATGAGAACCCTTCCCCCCCTCTTGACTGTCTCATTCACCACCTTTATCAAATTTGATTCTGCGGTTCTTCTTGAGGGCTGGTAGTCTTGACTCCCGCCATAGGTTGCTTCCATCACAAGGGTCTCCACTCTCGGAAATTTACATACCGCCGGGTCGAACAACCTCGTTTTTTCGAACTTGAAATCTCCCGTGAATACGACGTTATGGTGTCCTTCTCCTATGTGGAAGTGGCATATCGCTGAGCCGAGTATATGCCCCGCATTGTGGAAGGTGAGTTTTATGTCTGGAGTGATATCAGTTACCTCCCCATAGCCAAGAGGAATCGTGTATTTCAGAGCTTTTCTTATCAGAGAAGAATCATAGGGTATTGTTTTTCCTTCCCGTGCTGCAACCTCTATATAATCGAGTTGGAGCAGTACCATAAGGTCTCTGGTTGGGGGTGTGACATACACTGGCCCCTCGTATCCGTACTTGAACAGGAGGGGAACGAGACCAGAGTGGTCAAGATGGGCATGTGTGATTACAACAGCGTCAATACCGTTTAGAGGTGTTGCCTCTGGGATGTTTAGGTAGGGTGTGATACGGTTTTCAGAGCCAACGCTAACACCACAATCAACAAACACACGACTTGCCGGCGTCGAGATAAGAGTACAGCTCCTGCCAACTTCTCTAAATCCTCCGAGAGCTGTGAGTCTGACCCACCCTTCTTCGAGTTCGAGAGGTCTGTGTATTCTTCTTCCTATCGTCCTCAAAATCTTTTTTCTCTCGTCTCTGATATCTCTCATGTACTTTCTGATGTTGGTCACAGTTGTAGAGTCTATAGGAGGCGCCCTGATCGCAATCGGACTCCATCCTATCTTCTTTGTGATCTCTCTGAGTGTTGAGCCATGTTTTCCTATCACGATGCCCGGCTTCTCAGTTTCTATAAAAACCTCTCCAGTGTCTGGGTCGAAATGGAGGTTTTTGATGCCAGCCTCCTCAGGGACAATATCTTTTATGATGTCAGTAGCCCTTTCAGGCTCCATGAGTATGTTTGGGTCTGGTCTTATGACTATCCTCTTCCTGAGGTCTTTTGCAAGCTTTCTTACGAGATTTCCACCCTCCGCAAAGCTCTGAGGGTCTTTTGTGTATATCACAAGTTCAGGCCCCTCGAATTCTATGCTTGTTATGACCACATTGGAAGGAAGCAGTTCCTTTATCTTCTCTTCTATTTCTTTCAGGACGTCCTCCACTGACCCCATTCAGCTCCCCTGTGTTTCATTCGTTTATCTTCAGCTCATCCACTTCAACCCACTCAAATCCTTCTTTTGTTATCTTCACAATTTCCACACCATCACCACTCGCAGCATCTCTTCTCATTGCTGCCTGCAGTGCCTTGAACGCAAGTTTCACTCCTTCATCTGTGCTCATGCCCTCACGGTATTGGTCTTCAAGCACTCCATATGCTATTGGAGAACCAGAGCCTGTTGCAACTACCTTCCTCTCTTCAACCTGTCCTCCCAAGAGGTCGAGAGAATATACTGATGGACCTCTTGTATCAAATCCTCCAACCAACAGCTGAACGAGGAAGAAGTATTTGTTTGCACTCAGTATGTTTGAGAGCAGTGTTGCTATCGCTCTCACACTCATAGGCTCCCCCTTCCGTACTTTGTGCAATCTTGCCTCTGCGCTGAGTATCCTCACAAGGTGCTGTGCATCACCTACAGCACCTGCAGTTGTCATTCCTACAAGGTCATCGATTTGGTAGATCTTCTTTGCTTCGTGCGTCGCTATGAACGTTCCCATTGTTGCCCTTCTTTCACTCGCAAGTACAACTCCATCTTTGCATACTATACCTATTGTGGTTGTTCCTTTCAGTTCCTTCATTCAAACCCCTCAAGGTTTAGAAAAACAGATACATCAGATTGTACTAATGCCATCTATATAAGGATTTCTCTAAAAAATATTAAAGATGGAGGATTATTGTGGTGTATGGAAGGATTTGCTGATGTAATACTTAAAGTGGTTTATGAATATGTGAAACAAGGAGATGCAGAGGAGTTATGCTCGCGTATTTGTTCGTTCATTGGAATAACAGCAAAAGACCCTATTTCGGTTGTGAATGCGGTGGGGGAAGCTGTCGTAGATCACGGTCTTGCAAAGGGATTTGAGAGCATGGAACTCATAGATGGCGCAATCTCTCTGAATTTTTGGGGATGTGAAAGTGATTTGAAGGGCGTTGATGTGGTTCTTGTGTGTGCATTGCTTTCGAAAGTGGGGGAGGAGTATGAGGTCGTTGAAACAGTCTCTGATAACCAACACCAGTACCTTCTTCGACCTCACTCAAGCACCTAATGAATGTATCCTCCTGTGAAAGCATCACCAAGCCCGACTGTTGTCTTTGGTTTATCGACCAACAGTGAAGGAACAACACATTCGATAACGTCCCCATACAAAACTGCTCCGTTCTCATCACCACCCATCCTATGGGCAAGCTCGACTCCTTTCTTGCTTGGTGGAGTCGAGATATCTGGCTTGAGGTTCTCGAGCGTTCCATGAGATGCAAGGAAGGACGCAACCCTCACTCCACATCTCATACCTTCCAGAACCTTCTCAACTCTCTCCTCGCATGCGATGGTTGCATACACAAAGTCCTTGGTATGTACATATACGATGGGAATCCCCCACATTTCTAGGGCATTTTTTAGGTTACTGGAACCCAGAAGTTCGGACATTTCCTCCTCATTGAATCCCAGACTCTATATATCAATCTCAGCAAGCACTCTTTTCACAACTTCGATGTTGGCTATCGAGCCGAGTTCTACATGAATCTCAATTCCTTCTTTGTTCATCTTTTTCAGAAAGGAGAGGGCTGGTTCAATGTCTTCAAACTTTCTTACCAGATGAAACCCGGATGCAAACATACCCTCGAATTCTTTTATATGTTCCAATGCTTCTTTTTCGAATTCAGGATTCAAACAAAGCTAAGAATTTAACGGGTCATATGTAAAAATGACCCTATCGCTATTTTTTATAAAAATATCCCCAAAGTACCCTCTTTCAAACTCGAAAACATAATGAACACACTCTCCTTCAGTACTCACAGGTGGGACAATAACACCTTTTGGTATAAGGGGCAACACATCAGGAGAGACAACGTTGAGCATGGGCCCATCCCCAAGCAACGATAGAACTTTGGCAACGTTTGCAGCATTCCCTCCCAGTCTGTCCTCACCCCGGATGTGAGATAACATCAGGGCAACATCTCTATTCACAACATACTCTTTCCCTTTACCAGATTTCATATGTGAGAGAATTGTTTCAACGACATTGGTTGCCCCCTTTCTTTCTAACTCATTCAAGACACCCTTGCTCACTTTGATAACTCTATCTATGTTGGAATTGAAGCCACACAATACTTTCACAATACTCATATACCATAGATGGATATATATGAATGGGGTTGATATTATTTGGGTTAAGCAGTTGAAGTTTATTTGTCTGTGGTGGTCATATGAGTGGGAGGATAGTGGTATACACTACGAGTCGTTGTCCGAGATGTAAGGTCTTGAAGGAGTTTTTGAAGAGCAAGGGCGTGGAGTATGAGGAGAAAAGCCTTGAGAATCCAGAGAATGTGGTTGACCTCAGATTAAGTGGAGTCTTCGTACTTGAAGCACCGATACTTCAGGTGGGGGATAAATACTTACAACCATCAGAACTTTTTGATCAGGGAGTTGTCAAAGAGGACATCCTCATGGAGATGTTGGGTGAGTGATTATGAAGAGCAAGGTCATTAGCAGAGATAAAAGGCTTGTACAAAAAACCCTGTTTGGAGAATATGTCTCTCCACTCCCCAAGGTGAGAACAACAGACGGACACATAATGGAGTGGGACAAAGAAAGGATTGTTGAAACTCTTATAAGAGAGTCGAAATTGGCGGAGCATTTCTATGGTATGCCCCCAATGGACAGAGACACTGCATGGGACGTTGCGAGGGAGGCTGAGAAGAGAATCATATGGATGAATCCGAAATTCCTCTCAGCTCCTTTGATTAGAGAGGTTGTGAACACGGTTCTACTTGAATGGGGCTTTCCAGAGTACAGAAACATTCTCACACGCGTCGGCATTCCAGTGTATGATGCATATGAAATAGACATGGGAAAGGGATTTGAGGCAAAGGAGAATGCAAACCTTCAGGAGAATGCAGAAACCTCACACAAGAAGAAGGCTGACAAAATATCAAAAGAACAGTATCTCCTTTGCATCCCTCATCATATTGCAGATGCACATCTCAATGGGGATATACACATACATGATTTGGAATATTTTGGCACGAGAGCGTTCTGTCAGGATTGGGATTTACGTTATTTCTTCTACTATGGTCTCATGCCAGACGGTTCTGGAAGAAAAGCATCGGTTGCAGGACCTGCCAAAAAACCAGAAGTTGCAGTACTTCATGCGGTGAAGACACTCGGAAGTGCCCAGACTAACTTTGCAGGGGGGCAAGGCTTCTACAACTTCCTCACATTTTTGGCTCCTTACTTGGAGGGACTCTCTTACGATGAAATAGAACAGCTGATGCAGATGTTTGTTTATGAGATGACACAGATGATGGTTGCCCGTGGGGGGCAGATGGTCTTCTCTTCTGTTCAGCTCACTCCAGGAGTTCCAAAGCTCTGGAGAGACAAACCAGTTGTGTATGCTGGAAAAGTTTGGGATGGTTCTCAAGCACCGCTCAGAACGTATGGCGAGTTTGAGAGGGAAACGAGATTGGCGTTCAAGGCATTGATGAATGTCATGCTACAGGGGGATGTGATGGGCAAGCCATTCAACTTCCCGAAGCCAGAGATTGCAATCACTCCTGAGTTTCTTAATGATGGTGAAGATGTGCCTGATGCACCATCCTATGACGAGCTTTATTCGTTATCTTTTGAGCTGACCGCCAAGTTTGGTACCCCATACTTCGACAACCAGATTCCAGCTTATCGTGGTGGTGGAGAAGGTGTATCATGTTATCAGTGCTGTGCATACCAGTTCTCAAGCACAGCAGAAAATGACGAGCATTTCGAGGATAAGATGTACTTTGTGAATGGTGCCCACTTCTCGATGGGTGCGGTTCAGGTCGTATCTATCAACTGCCCAAGGGCAGCATATCGTGCTGGAGGGGAGGACAACAGACTATTTGAAGAACTCAAAAGAATGATGGATCTGGCGGTAGAAACATTTCATGTGAAAAAGGGATGGATTGATGAGATTGTGAAGTGTGGAAGGATGCCTTTTGCAACCCAGAGACCTCGTGATCCGAATACAGGGGAGAAGGGAGCACAGGCTGTTGATATGGATGGCTTAGTTTATACCATAGGTGTTGTGGGCATAAACGAAATGGTTCAGCACCACACTGGCTATCAGCTTCATGAGTCAAAGGATGCTTTTAAGCTGGCTGTGAGAGCCATGACTGAGATGGAATTCTATGCACGTGAGCTATCTGAAAAACACAGGATGGAAATCGCACTCGCAAGAACGCCAGCAGAAACAACTGTTCAGAGATTCGCAGTATCAGACTTGCTTAACAGAGAGTACAGAGAATACGCCGTAAGGACAATAAAAGGGAATGTTGAGTATGCACTTTCTAACATCAGGGAAACAAGGGATTTGCCCGTATATTACACGAATGGAACCCATGTCCCGTATGATGCAGATATTTCTCTGCACGAGCGAGTGATGATTGAGCATATATTCTTCCCCATAGTCGATGGAGGAAACATACTCCACATATTCCTTGGAGAGCCAAACCCATCGCCTGCCGGACTGAGAGAGTTTGCCATGAACATAGCGAGGAACACCCAAGTCGGATACTTCGCATTCACAAAAGACATGACGTTCTGTCTTAGCGAGGATTGAGGATGGAGGTTGAAAAACGTAGGTGGGTTGATTTTCTATTACACGATGCATCTAACTACATACAGGGAGCACGTGGCTACATCGAGATTTTGAAGATTTGTGGGGATAAGGGAAAATCAGATGTTTATATACAAAAGTCTCTTGAACAGCTTGACAAATTGATAGAACTCTTAGATTATGCAAATATTTTAAACAAAATCGAAAAAAAGCAGTTATCATTACAGAAAATAGATGTTGAGGCATATCTTCGCAGATTTTGTACACCTGAATCACAAGGGTGTGTTGTCAATGCAGACTCGATGTTGTATGATGCCCTTGATAACCTTGTATAGGTTGCCGAAGAAATGGGAGGAAAGTTTGTTATAACCCCCCAAAAGATAGAGTTGGTTCTTGACACTGACGAGGATATAAGCATGCTACCATATTTCACAAGGTTCAAGACCGAAAAGGATAGGGTAGGGTTTGGGCTGTCACTTGCGAAACTCGTCTGTGAGAGGCATGGTTGGGATTTTGATGTTTTTGAGAATAGAGTAGTAATACTTATTCAATGATGGCATCTTTACTGAGTCTTTCTATCACCATGTCTACCTGTTCAACAGCACATCCGATGTAGTTTCTCGGGTTTAACATCTTATCAAGCTCTTCCTTTCTTATGTCCAGTCCCTCTCGTTGTATCACTTTTAGCAGAGTCTCCCTGAAACTCTCACCCTCATATGCTCTCATCGCGCATTCTCTAACAAGCTCGTGAGCTCTCTGTCTTCCCACTCCTTTCCTTGTCAGCTCTATCATCACAGCCTCGGCAAGGTTCACACCATCCATCACCATTATATTTCTCTCGATTCTCTCATGGTTGAATTTGAGCCCGCTCAGTATGTAGTCTGTGAGTCTGAGCATGTGGTCGAGCAGTATGCATCCTTCTGGGAAAATTATCCTCTCTGGGGCAGAGTTCGTGAGGTCTCTCTCATCCCATAGCACATTGTTCAATAGCTCTGCTTCAACCAAACCTCTCACAACCCTTGCAAGACCGCAAATCTGTTCAGATTTTATCGGGTTTTTCTTGTGTGGCATTGTTGATGAACCGACCTGTTTCTCTCCAAAAGGCTCCTCCACCTCTCCTATTTCTGTCCTCTGGAGTGTTCTTATCTCGGTGCATATCTTATCGAGAGTTGTTGCAACGTTTGCCATCCACATCACAAATTCTGCATGTCTATCACGTTGGATTACTTGGTTTGCGACCAGCACCTCCCCAAGCCCGAGTATTTCGCACATTCTCTTTCTCACCTTCAACCCCTCATAACCCAGTGATGCAAGAGTACCTACCGCCCCTCCAAGCTTGCCGACAAGCAATCTCTTCTTCATCTCTCGCAGTCTCTCGAGGTGTCTGTGTATTTCGCATGCCCACACCGCAAACCTCATGCCATAGGTAGTGGGAACACCCACCTGTCCATGCGTCCTGCCAGCGCATACAGTATTCTTGTGTTCTTCTGCCAACTTCAACAGGGTGCCGAGCAGTATCATAATTCTCTCTTCAAGTATGGAGCAAGCCTTTTTTAGTTGGAGGGCTGTGGCAGTATCGAGTATGTCGTTCGAAGTCGCACCAAAATGTACCCATTTGCCTCCTTCCCCGCTTCTCTCAGAGAGGGCGAGCACAACCGCCATCATATCATGCTCAATTTCCCTCTCAATCTCCTTCACCCTCTCAAGTTTAACAACTTTTGAACCTCTCTCGATGTCACTTGCTGCTTTTGTAGGTATCAATCCAAATTCAGCCTCTGCCTTTGCAAGTGCAATCTCTACGTCGAGAATGTATCTGAAACGAGCCTCCTCGCTCCAGACCTCTCTCATCTCAGGATGACCATATCTATATTCAATCGGATGTATCGCCATAATACCTAATCACACAGAATAATATATAATAGGTTGTTAGGAAGGATGGAAATGCTATGATAACATATTCGAGGAATGTCTTCATACCATTAACCCACACTTGCTTTAACAGATGTGCGTACTGTGGGTTCAGGTCTGATGACATCACCCTCATGTCTCTGAAAGATGTCGAGGTGTTGCTTGGAAAGGCAAGGAAGGCAACTGAAGCACTTCTCACTTTTGGGGATAGTCCTGCAAGGGTGGGGGGTTTCGTCAGGGCACTCGATGAGCAGGGATATGTGAGCTTTGTGGCATATGTAAGAAAGGCATGCGAGCTTGCAATATCTTATGGGCTCATACCCCACACAAATGCGGGTGTGCTGAAAAGAAGAGAGTTGAAGTACCTCAAACCATACAACGGGAGCATGGGACTGATGCTTGAGACAACAGCAGATTTGCCTGCACATGCAAAAAGCCCCTCAAAAAATCCAAAGAAGAGATTGAGAGTAATAAGATACGCAGGTTCTCTTAGAATTCCTTTCACAACCGGTATCCTCGTGGGCATAGGTGAGAGCTGGGATGATAGAATAGAGTCATTGTCAAAGATTGCAGAGCTTCATGAGAGGTATGGACACATTCAGGAGGTCATAATACAGGGCTTCTCACCGAAGAAGGGGACTGCCATGGAGAATCATTCTTGTCCCCCTCCTACCGAACTTTTGGAATGTGTGAGAATTGCAAGAGAACAACTTCCAGAGGATGTTGTTGTTCAGATCCCCCCTAATCTGATACCCATGGAAATGCTTCCTGAGTTCATAAAGGCAGGAGCATCTGATGTGGGAGGGATATCTGAAATAACTCCAGACTACATAAATCCAGAAGCTCCATGGCCCTCTGTTTCAGAGCTAAGAAGGGTAGTTGGGAGTGTGAGAGAGAGGCTTTGCATCCATCCAAAATATATTTTGTTGGGATGGTATGGAAAAAAAGTAGAGCATCTTGTTGAGGAGCTTGCTGGAGAAGATGGGTTGGTTGCCCAATCCTTTTAATCTCTTGTCAACTCATCTAACCTCTGTTTAGATGTCTTTCTTACTTTCTCATACAGACTATTTCCAGTGGAATCCACACTTACTATGAGTGGGCCGAACCCTTCCACATCCAATTCCCACATCGCCTCTGGCATACCAAGTTCCAGCCAGTGAGGAACCGCTCTCTTCACAAATGATGCAGCCAGAGCACCACACCCCCCACAAAAACTAAGATAAACTCCTTTCCCCTTCAAGATTTCAGGTGCAGTACTCATCCCTCCTTTCCCAACAATTGCTCTAACACCTTTTTTGAGAATCGGCTCAGTTATGTAAGCCATTCTTTCACTTGTGGTTGGACCTGCAGATACCACTCTCCACACTCCGTCTTCGTTGATAGCCAGAGGTCCGCAGTGATATATGACCGCACCTTCGAGCTCAACCGGTGCCTCTTTTTCAATCATTCTCATGTGTGCCCTATCTCTGGCAGTATATATCGTACCGTTCAGCTCGACTATGTCTCCCGCTCTCAGTTTCAGAACCTCTTCTCCCAACGGAGTTTTCAACCTCTCAGTCAATCTCTCAATCATTTATGTCTCCTCTCTCACAGACAGAATTTGAAGTGCCCTGACTATGTCTGTTCTTGATATGATCCCGACAACTCTGTCATTCTCAACCACGAGCAACCTCCCAGAAGTTGAGCCTTGTAATTTTTTAAGTGCCTCTGACACATCATTATCCACATCTATTGTCTCCACTATCGGGTTCATAACATCTTTTACAAACACAATTTCTCTTTGTGTGAAAGGTACTCTCTGCAAGTCTCTAAACGTGACTATGCCCACCACATCATCTACTGTTATGAGACCGTTTTCTGGAATACGTGATACAACAGGATACCCAGCGTATCTTGTATGGAACATCAATTCGAGAAGTTCAGACACCCTCATGTCTGGCAGGGCATACACAATGTTCTCACTCATGAGTTCTCTAACCTTCACACCTTCAAGAACGGATTTCATGCGGGTTGCAGACTCCTCTTCACTCGCACCGATGTATATGAAAAATGCTATGAGCACAAGCCATATGCTCACGAACACTCCCACGAGTCCCATGATGAACGCAAATATCTTACCTATGAATGCAGCTTTTCTTGTTGCCTCTGTGTATGGATATTTTGTTGCGAAATATGCTCTGAGTATTCTTCCTCCATCCATTGGAAATGCAGGGATGAGGTTGAACGCTCCGAGGAGTATGTTTATGAAGCCAAGCACACGCAAGACCCTTATTATTCCTCCGTCCATAAACACCGAGAGCCCCATGTAGAGTGCGAGCAGTGTTGTGCCAATCACAAAGCTGACAAGCGGACCAACAAAAGCCATCTTTGCCTCTTCAGATGGTTTTTTAGATATCTCTTCTATCTGAGAAACACCTCCGAAGATGAAGAGTGTAATGCCAAGTATTCTTGAGCCATATCTCATTGCAACAAGCGAATGACCAAGCTCATGGAGTAGAACTGAGACAAAAAGAAGAATAGCAGTCACCAACCCCCATATGTAGTTGTATGGAGAAGGAAAATCACCAAACCCAAAGCGGTTATCAACCGAGAAAACGAACACGAACAGAGGAAGAACAAGCAGGAATGTTATGTGTATTTTTATGGGTATTCCCTTTATCTTTCCTATTTCGTATGACCACATCAGCTCACCTCAACATTGATCTGAGAAATCCAACGAAGGGGGGAGACGCCTTCCCAGGTCTTGAATTGAATTCTGGATGGAACTGGGTTGCAAGATAGAACCTGTTCTTCGGGAACTCAATTATTTCAACTCTTTCTTTATGTGTTCCAGAGATTACAAGCCCGTGCTTTTGAAGGAGAGGTACGTACTTTGGATTTACCTCATAACGGTGCCTGTGCCTCTCTCTTATTTTCTTTCTACCATAAATCTGATGGGCAAGTGTCCCCTCTACTATGTCTATCTCATACCCACCAAGTCTCATCGTCCCCCCATAATCTTTCAATTTCTTCTGCTCTGGTAGTAAATCTATGACTGGATGTGGTGTCTCCGACCACTCTGTGCTTCCTGCACCCTCAAGTCCGACAACATTTCTTGCAAACTCCACAATCGATAACTGCATACCAAGACACAATCCAAGATACGGGATGTCATGCTCTCTTGCGTATCTGATAGCCATCATTTTACCCTCTACCCCCCTCGTACCGAACCCACCCGGCACCAGTATGCCATGGTAATCCCAGAGCCTTTCCACCCCCTCTTCATCTTCCTCAAACTCCTCTGCCTCAATCCATTCTATCTTTGGCTTGCATCCAAGCTCCATGGCAGCATGTTTGATTGCCTCTCTTATACTGAGATACGAGTCCACAAGGTGTGTGTACTTACCAACAATTGCAATTCTTGGCATCTTCACATGTTTCCTTCTCGATATCGAGTCAAGCTGGATGACAACATTTTCCCACGAACTCTCCATAGCGTCTCTGTCATCAAGCTTCAGTTTTTCTTTTATCACATCAAATAGCCCCTCTTCAGCGAACACAGAGGGAAGCCTGTATATATCATCAACATCCACAGCACCGATTACAGCCTCCTTTTTAACATCACAGAAAAGTGAAATCTTCTCTTTTGTGGAGTCAAGAAGTGGCTCTCTACATCTGGCAACTATGACATCTGGTTGGAGTCCCAACTCTCTCAACTCCTTCACTGAGTGTTGGGTTGGTTTCGTCTTTTGCTCTCCCTGAGCATCGTTGAGAACAAGAGTAACGTGCACAAACATCACTTCTTCTTCCATTCTCAACTGCCTGAGTGTTTCTAAGAAAGGCATGCTCTCTATGTCTCCAACCGTTCCACCCACTTCTATCAGGCATATCTCAGCCTCACTTCTCTCAGCCACGTCCTTTATCTGCCTCTTTATCTCATCTGTTATGTGAGGGATTATCTGGACAGTGCTACCGAGGTATTCTCCTCTCCTCTCTTTGGTTATGACACTAAGGTAAACCTTGCCTGTTGTGATATTGTGGTCTTTTGTAAGCTCGATATCAAGGAATCTCTCATAGTTTCCGAGGTCTAAATCTACTTCCCCACCATCGTCCAGAACGAAAACCTCTCCGTGCTGATAGGGATTCATAGTTCCTGCATCCACATTGAGATATGGGTCTATCTTGATTGCTGTGACTTCGTACCCCTTGTTTTTGAGAAGTCTTCCGATGGATGCGGTTGTTATGCCTTTGCCAAGACCACTCATCACTCCGCCCGTAACCACTATGTACTTTACCACGACCTCTCACTCCTCCCTCAGTTCTGGAGGAAGCATATTGGGTATTCCATCTTCTATGGGATATGTAACATTACACTCCTTACAGATGAGCATCCCCTCAACGATCTCTTCTCCTTCCGTTCTCTCTACTCTCAGTTCGAGCTCTCCTTTACATAGAGGGCATGCAAGAATTTCCATCAACCAGTTCTTCATACTCCTCACTTGCTTAGGGATGTTATATATTTTTAATGTTTAAGCCTAAGTAAGAGATATGGAAGAACCAATTCCAGAGCATTTTACAATAGCACTGTGTGAGGGAGAACATCTCGAGAGAACTGATGTATGGGCAATTCCTTATTGGTTCGTTTTATCAACAAAAGCTCGATGGGAGATGGTGATATCAGACGAGGACATCAGATTGAAAAAGGGAGAGGTTGCCATCATTTCTGTGAAAGAGGTGAAAATCCCTAAGAACCACATCATCATACCTCACGGAAGAACTTTCAATCCAATGGGGTGTGTTTTGAAGGTTGCTCATGAGGGTCTTTACCTTGTGGAGTGCGAGAGAGTTATAGACAGCGTGATATTCTTCGCCCTCCAAGATTATCATGTGAGGAAGGGAGATTTGCTTGATGTACTTCAGGTATATCCGATATCAATCAGACGTTGAGAATAATGGAGGAGGGGGTGGTTGGACAAAAACATAAAATATTACTTATATCAAATTTACTTTACCACCCTTCCAATTGTTTATATTAATCTTATATAAAGGTTATGACAAAAGGTAAGCGTGAAGTGGTTTGTCATGAAAAAGCTTCCAGACGTCCAAGCGAACTATCCAGACATCCCTCTCAACCTTACGAGGGTTGGAGTTACAAATGTTAAGAAGCTTGTCGAGGTTGCAAGAAAGGGAAAGCGACCCATCGTCCTCATATCAACGTTTGACATATTCGTTGACCTGCCATCAGAGAGAAAAGGGGCGAACTTGTCAAGAAACTTCGAAGCCATAAATGAGGTGCTTGAGGAAGCGGTCTCTTCTCCCATATACGAAATAGAGAGTTTGTGTGAGGCTGTTGCAAATCGTTTGCTCGGGTGTCATGAATATGCAAAAAAGGCAGAGGTCAGAATGAGGAGCGAGTACACGATAAAGAGAGTTTCTCCCGTAACGAAAACAAGTTGTCAAGACATGGTCGAGATATTTGCTGAGGCAGTATCCTATCGTGATCCTGAGTTTAGAAGCAAGAAAGTGGTTGGAGCAGAGGTAGTGGGAATGACAGTCTGTCCATGTGCCCAAGGCATAATGAGGGCAAGGGCTATAGAGGAAATGAGAAAGGTTGGGATACCAGACGATAAGATTGAAGCCTTCCTTCAAAGGATGCCCATGCCAAGCCACAATCAAAGAGGGAGGGGAAGGATTGCAATACAGGTTCATAACAGCGAGAGGGTCTCTCTTTCTAAAATCATCGAAATAATAGAGTCTTCGATGAGTGCACAGATATATGAGGTTCTAAAGAGAGATGATGAAGCACTTATGGTGTATCAGGCACACCTAAATCCAAAGTTCGTAGAGGATTGCGTGAGGACGATGGCATACAAAATCGTATCTGAGTTCTCGTATCTACCAGATGATGCTGTAGTCACGATAGCCCAGATAAACGAGGAGAGCATCCATCATCACAATGCATTTGCAGAGAGAATAGCAACGATAGGAGAACTGAGGCAGGAACTGAATATAAAGTGAATATATAAATAGTTTAAAATAACTAAAAAACGTGGGGACACTTTATGATAAGGATTGAGAATGTTGTCGCTTCTACAAAACTGGCAGACTCTTTCGACCTGAATCGTATCGTTGCTGAGTTCGAGGATGCAGAGTACAATCGAAAGAAATTTCCCGGTCTGGTTTATCGCGTGAAGAATCCGAAGGCTGCCTTCCTCGTGTTCACGTCTGGAAAGGTGGTTTGCACAGGTGCAAAGTCGGTGGAGGATGTGCATACTGTCATACATAGGGTTGCCAAACACTTTAGAGACCATGGCATCCCCACGTACGAGAATCCCGATATCAAGGTACAGAATATCGTAGCTTCTGCAGACCTTGGGGCAGACCTGAATCTGAACGCAATAGCGATAGAGATGGGATTTGAGAATATAGAGTACGAGCCAGAGCAGTTCCCCGGTCTTGTTTACAGATTGGATGAGCCAAAAGTGGTTGTTTTGATATTCAGCTCTGGAAAACTCGTCGTCACCGGTGGAAAATCACCAGAAGCCTGTGTGAAAGGCGTCGAAAAGGTGAGAGAACAACTTGAAAAAATGGGATTGCTGTGAGTGATGAGACTGTTGGTTTATCATGCAAATCAATGTGATCCAAAGAAATGTACGGGCAGAAAACTCGCCCGATTTGGTCTTGTACGCCTTATAAGAAATTTCAGGGAAGCGCCATCGGGTTCTGTGCTATTGAACCCATTTTCCAAGAAAGCCCTTTCGAGAGAGGATTCAAACACCCCAGCCATTGTGGCACTCGATTGCTCATGGGATAGGGTTGAGAAAATGTTTCCAGTTCGTGGCATGAGGTCAAGGTCGCTTCCATATCTGGTTGCCTCAAATCCCGTGAACTTTGGTAAGCCATTCAAACTGTCAACTGCAGAGGCACTCGCAGCCTCACTTTACATCTTGGGGTACAAGGAGATGGCTTTCGAAATCATGTCTAAATTTAAGTGGGGGCATGTTTTTCTGGAGATGAACAAACAACCACTCGAAGAATACTCGAGAGCAAAAACATCGATTGAGGTCGTGAAAATACAGAACGAATACATGGGATTATAAGAGTTTATAAAAAAGCTTTTTTATAACGTTATCAACATCAAATTCATGGGTAAGGTAGTTCTTGCATATTCCGGAGGGCTGGACACATCTGTGTGCGTACCATTGCTCAGAGAGCATTATGGTTTTGATAGCGTAATTACTGTTTTGGTTGATGTTGGACAGCCAGATATATCAGAGGCAGAGCAGAAAGGTAGGATGATAGCTGACGAACATTACACCATTGATGCGAAGAGAGAATTTGTTGTGGATTACATCTTCCCCCTCATAAAGGCGAATGGATGTTATGAGGGATATGTTTTAGGAACAGCAATCGCTCGCCCCCTCATCGCAAGAAAAGTTATCGATATAGCTCGCAAGGTTGGGGCAGATGCTGTCGCTCATGGATGCACAGGAAAAGGAAATGACCAGCTGAGGTTTGAGGCAATATTCAGAGCAACTGAATTCAAAGTTGTGGCACCCATGAGGGAACTTGAACTAACGAGGGAATGGGAGATAGAGTATGCAAAGAAGCACAAGATACCTGTTCCTGCAACCAAAGAAAAACCTTGGAGTGTGGATGAGAATCTCTGGTCGAGGTCAATAGAGGGAGGAATTCTTGAAGAACCAGGGAATGTTACGCCTGAAGAGGTGTATGCTTGGACATCATCCAAAGAAACGAGTCCAGAGGAAATAATGGTAGAATTTGAGAGAGGTATTCCGACCAAAGTTAATGGAAAGACGTTTGAGCCAGTCGAGTTGATAAAGAAGCTGAACGAGATTGGTGGGAGACACGGAGTTGGAAGAACAGATATGATAGAGGACAGGGTGATAGGGATAAAGGCGAGGGAGAATTATGAGCATCCAGCTGCAACCATCCTCCTTACAGCCCATAGAGACCTCGAATCGCTCACGTTGACCTATCGCCAGCTGAAAATAAAAAGGATGCTTGAACAAGAATGGGCAGAACTCGTTTATCACGGCTTGGTTGAAGAGCCATTGTTCAAGGATTTGAATGCGTTTATTGATTCAACACAAGAATGTGTGAGCGGATGGGTGAAGTTGAGGTTGCATGCGGGCTCGTGTGTGGTGGTTGCTCGTGGCTCTCCGAATGCCCTTTATTCTAAAGAACTTGCCTCCTTTGAGACAAAGATAGACGGCAGAGATGCAGAAGGTTTTTGCAAGCTTCATGGTCTTCAGGCAAGGTTGAGAAAACGCACATGAGGGGATTCAGATAAGAACTTCAAGGACATCCAGTTCAACAACTCTTGCCTCGAGCCCCAAGAGTTCGGACAACGAGGGAGACGTCCTCCCCTCATCCCCTGAAACAAGCTCTTTTATGTACGTACCACTTTCTGCCTCTATTTCAATTACAGCTTCTCTACCCTGATGAGAAACCAGTTTTGTGTTCATAATCCTTCTCTCTCTTGTAAGATCTGCTCTTCGATGGAGCACCCTTTTTGGGGTTCTCTGGAATATCACAGTATTTTTGAGCTTTTGAAGTGCCTCTTCAACCACCTTCTTCTCTACCTCTTTTTCAAACTCTACCCTCACTCTGTAGATTTTGGGAGGTTTCATGCTCTTCACATGAAGGATATCTTCTCTCTCTCCATACTCGAGTCCAATTACCTCAACCTTCCCAGCACAATATTCGTTTACCTCCCCTTCAAGCCATTTTAGGTCAATTTTTCTTTTTCTTGGCTTTATCACCTCAAGCACAAACGGTCTCCCCCTCCCCAGCATCCTTGCATCTATGTCCTCCCTTCCAGCACCATGAAATGCGGTATCCTCTGCTTTAAATTCTTCAATCACCCTCTTTGATATCAGCTCATCTATACTTTCGGGATACTGTTTTCCTGTGAATCCGCACTCTTCACATCCTCTTCCTTTACAGGAACGATGGGGCCACCTTGTTTGTGGAAATCCTCTTACAAGCTTTCTATACCTTCCCTTTATGAAAACAGACCTGGGATGTATTCTGACTTCGTCATTCTTGAGGTCTATGTGAACAACAACATCTGGTTTATGAAAATCCACCTCCTTTCCAAGGATGGAAGATATCTTTTTTCCAACCTCTCTGTTCAATTCCGCCTTTAGAGGCTCTGCATGTATCTCTCCATTTTCATAGAGAATCGACCAGGCATATTCTTCGTTTGCAGACAGCAATCCTGAGACAGTCGTACCAACAAGAAAAGTATCGAACTCATAATCTTCAAGTTTTTTCAGTGCTTTTTTTACCCAGTTATCTATCTCTGAAAACAGACCATTACAAATCCAGCATTTTCCCTCCTATCTCTCCTGAATCCCTTCCATTTCGAGCACCAGTCTTATTGCCTTTCCTCTTTCCTCATTTGTGTAGCCAGTTGCAAGTCTGCCAAACAATCTCCCAAGGCAATTGTCACATATGTATCCCTCCCCGAGGATTTTCTTTGCTTTTTCAAGAATCAAGAACATCACCTTACTATCAGCACGACAGCACCTTCGGCATCAACAACATCCACTTTCTCCCCACCGACTACCACATCAGAGATTACCTCTATCGACTCAGGGGGCAGAATTATCTCTTCGCTGTTGATTGAGACCTTTATTCTCTCACCCTTGCTTGCTTTTTCAAGCTCTTCAGGTGTGAGTTTTTCAAGTGCCTTGATTATGTCCCTTGCTTTCTCTCTGAACATAGGTCCAAGCACATCCATCCTTGGCTTGAATCCCTTGACAACTCTCTCTATGTTTGGTTCCTCAAGCAGAACCACCACTTCAGAGTTCACAGTACCCGCTATGTCATCTTTCTCGATATCGTCTCCGTTTGCATATATCATGATTCTCTTCAGAGGAGCATTCAATGCAATCTTTTGCTCTGCTTTGTATCTTCTTATCGCAGACGTTATCGATGCTATTAACTCTCCGCTCTTCTCAGCCTCTTCATCTATGAGATTTTCATTTGGCTCTGGATACGGAGACAGATGAACACTCCCTTCTTCAAATTTTGAGTAAATCTCCTCTGTGATATGAGGAATGAATGGAGCAAGCAGTCTTGTGAGTGTGTTTAGCACAATGTAGAGGGTGTATCTTGCAGCTTTCTTTCCCTCTTCATCTCCCCCGTAGAGTCTTCCCTTAACGAGCTCTATGTAGTTATCTGCGAACACATTCCAGCAGAACCTTCTGATCTCTCTGAGTGTTGTGTCAAACTGGTATCTGTCCATCTCATCAACACACACGCTCACAAGTTTCTGGAGTTTGGATAGAATCCAGCGGTCGATTACCCACAACCTTTCAGGTTTTTCCTTGTTCAGACCCACGAGCATACAGAACCTTGCAATGCTCCATAGCTTTTGCTGGAAGCGAGATGCTGCCACGATATCCTTCCATCTGAACATGATATCTGAGCCGGTTGCACCACCTATTGCTGCCCACTGTCTCAATGCATCTGCTCCATACTTTTCAAGAACCTCCTCTGGCTGGATGTAGTTTCCTCTCGACTTTGACATCTTATGCCCGTCCTCTCCAAGAACCATTCCGTTTATTACTATGGTCTCCCATGGTCTCTTCCCAACAAGTGCATTTGAACGCAGTATTGTGTAGAATGCCCATGTTCTTATGATGTCATGTCCTTGCGGTCTGAGTTGGAGAGGGAGATATCCATTGTCGAGCCATCTTCCAACGTAGAGGGCAGATATCGACGAGTCCATCCACGTGTCGAGCACATCCTCCTCTCCCCTGAACTCTGTCGAGCCACATTTCTCACAAGGTGTTTTTGGTTTTTCAGTCATGGGGTCAACTGGCAACTCATCTTCTGAAGCAACCTTTACAGCACCACACTTCTCACAGTACCATACTGGAATAGGGGTTGCGAATAATCTCTGTCTCGATATACACCAGTCCCATTCCATCCCCTCAATCCAGTTTTTGAGACGAATAAACATGTGTTCGGGAATCCACTCGATCTCTTCAGCCATCTTCAAAACATCTTCATGGTCTATTTTCACAAACCACTGCGACTCAGATAGAATCTCTATTGGGGTCTTACATCTCCAGCATATCCCAACATTCTGTTCGACATCTTCCTGATGGTACAACAGTCCCCCCCTCTTGAGGTCCCACACAACCGCCTGCTTACACTCATCTACTCTCATACCCTCGTATTTGTCTGCGAGTGATGTCATCTTCCCGTCCTTTCCAATTGCCTTTCTCAAGGGGAGGGAATGTTCCTTCCACCATCTAACGTCTTGTTTGTCTCCAAATGTACATATCATCACAGCCCCTGTTCCGAATTGCGGGTCAACCTCCTCATCTGCAATCACCTCAACCTCATGCTCAAATAGTGGGACTCTAACCTTCTCACCTATGAGGTATGAGAATCTTTCATCGTCCGGATGAACTGCAATTGCAACACAT
Source organism: Methanomicrobia archaeon JdFR-19 (assembly GCA_002010075.1). Lineage (GTDB taxonomy): Archaea > Halobacteriota > Methanosarcinia > DSM-18856 > Methermicoccaceae > JdFR-19. The sequence continues at coordinate 49,265 of MTMG01000008.1, forward strand.
GCACACAGAAGTTCAGGGCGGGTTGTTGCTATATCGAGTTTATCGAAATGGATGTAGTGGAGCGTACTCTTTCTCTTCTCATACTCCACTTCAGCATACGCAATGGCAGTCTCACATCTTGGGCACCAATTGACTGGGTGCTCCTCTCTATAAATCAGACCTTGCTCGTACATCCTCACAAACGATATCTGGGTGTGGGTATAGTATTCTGGATTCATTGTGATGTACTCGTTGCCCCAGTCTATTGAGAATCCAAGCCTTTTCATAGTATTCTTCATTCTTTCTATATTCGTCAGCGTAAGTTCTCTGCAGAGTTTTCTAAACTCCTCTCTATCCGCCTCACTCTTCGTTATTCCATACAGCTCCTCCACTTTCACCTCGGTAGGAAGTCCATGGCAGTCCCATCCCTGTGGGAACATTACATTGTATCCTCTCATCCTCTTGTAACGGGCTATGAAGTCAATATAACACCAGTTGAGGGTATTTCCAATATGGAAACTTCCTGTGGGGTAGGGAGGGGGGGTATCTATTATGTATCTCGGCCTGTCCGATTCTGGGTCGAATGAATACATGTCCTCCTTCCACAAGGAGTGCCACTTACTCTCGACCGATATCGCATTGTATTCCTTCGGGATATCAGAGGACATGGCTCACACTTTACACTCAATCTAAAAAAGTTTTATGTGAGATTGTCAAGTGTGATTATCTCAATCCCAGCGGGCTTTTTCACAACACTCCCTATCTTCCTACCAACTATCTTTTGCACTCCTCTTGCTGCTGCAATGTCAAGAAGTCCTTGCGTGATTACACCGTCAAATACGATAGCCATTATTGAACCGTTGTTTTCTTTCAGCGTCTGTCTCAACTCCTTCACATCAACTTCNCCAGCCACATTTCCCTCTTTGTCTATGAGTCTTGCTTTCATGGTCTCTTTGAGCTCCTTGATGTGGTTTAAGAAGTGATTAGGTTCTCTCTCTGCTACTTTCTGTTTTTTATGTCTTCGATACTGCTCCAGCGGAACTTTCTGTCTGAGAGCCTTCATAATCTCCTTTTGTACCAGCTCTTCAACACCCTTCCCCTCTGGGGCCCTTGCTATGTAGTCGATGTCTGTAATCTCAAGAAGCTCTTTTATTATTAGCTCTCCACCTCTGTCACCATCTGTGAATGCGGTCACTTTCTTGTTTCTGCACAACTCTGCTATCGATTTAGGAACGTTTGTCCCTCCAATGGCGATTGCGTTCTTTATACCATATCGGAGAAGGTTCAGAACGTCTGCCCTCCCTTCAACGATTATTATCTCATCAGACTCATCGACATCAGGTCCTGCGGGAAGTTTCTCAGGCCCCCATTCAACGATGTTCTCAACTCTAATCGCTCTCTTCACTTCTTCAGTAATTTCTTGGCTTTCGGGTACACCTTCATCGAAGAGTCTGGTAAGAATCTCCTTAGCTCTCTCAATAATCTGGTTCCGCTTCGATTTCCTCACATCTTCAACCTTCTCAACCTCTATTTTTGCAACACATGGCCCTATTCTGTCTATAGTCTCAAGGGCAGCAGCGAGTATCGCAGTCTCAACTTTGTCGAGGCTTGAGGGAATCTCAATCGTTCCACTCACTTTGCCATTCTTGAGTCTTAGCTTTACTTCAATCCTTCCAATCCTTCCCGTCTTCTGAAGCTCTCTTAGGTCAAGGTCATCTCCGAGCAAGCCCTCTGTCTGACCAAATATGGCTCCAACTACATCAGGCCTCTCAACAACACCTTCCACATTTATTCTCGCATGGATGAGATATTTAGTGGTATCTGGATTCTGCATTTACATCACCTTCTTTACAGAAAAGCCCATCTACGAGTGATTTGATGAGCGTGTTCTAATACTGTTTCTAACATAAAACTAAATAAGGTTATCCTTCAGGGTATCTTGTTATGTACTTGTTTAGTACGCTCAGTATCTTCTGCTGATTTGTCTTTGCACTTTTGAATATTTCGTCCATTGTTATCCTGCCTTTTATTCCATGTGCATAGTTGTCCACAGAACATATGCTTGCTATCGGTATGCCAACCTCTGAACACAGTGTTGCCTCTGATGCGAATGTCATCCCCACCACATCCCCAAACGTTGATAACACTCTAACCTCTGCCTTTGTTTCAAGTCTTGGACCTTTTGTCTGCACGTATACCCCATTCTCATACACATTTCCAATCCCATTCGCACTCTCTATCAATCTCTTTCTCATCTCTTCATCGATTTCTGGAAGTGCATGATGTACTCTGTCTTCGTAGAATGTAGGAACATCCCAGAAACAGACGAAATCATGGGGGATTAGAATCGAGTTTGGCTTGATTTCCTCTTTGAGTGAGCCAGTGGAATTTATGCTCACCACCTTCTCCACGCCCATCATTTTCAACGCCCATATGTTTGCTTTATGATTGACTCTGTGCGGGGGAATTTCTTGATTTGTACCGTGTCGCATCAAAACAACGAAATCCCCCACATAACACTTCACATCACCGTATTTTGTACTCACCACCTTCTCTTCAAGCTCATGGATGATGTCTGAGCCAAGAAGTAAAGTACCACCAATAACTCCGAGCATGATAATTCTTTAAGTGGGATATATAAATATGGATGGTGATTTGTATTGGGATGGTGTCTACACACATATCATGGGATGAAAATGGAAACATAGATTTTGGGTGGTGGGAGCCCGTATATGAATAGATTTTGAAGGACATGGGTTTCAGTAGAAAGGATGATGAGAATTCGGCACGGTTGTTGTCAACCATGGCTCTTGCTGATTCGTGTATCTTAAAAACAATTATCACGAGAGATGTAATCGTGTGTGGAGATGCAAAAGTTCTCAAAAGACACATCGAAAAACTAGACAAGAATGAGAGTAATGGAAGGGTGATTATTAGTGCAGATGGTGCGACATCGAAACTGCTTGATGCGGGTTTGATTCCAGATATAATCGTGAGCGATCTTGATGGGTGTGTTGAGGACATATTAGAGGCTAATCGAAAAGGAGCTGTTGTCGTTGTGCATGCTCACGGAGATAATATCCATCTGGTTCGTGATCATGTTCCAGCACTCACAAATGTGGTCGGAACAACCCAGTCGAAGCCTTTTGACACAGTGTACAACTTCGGTGGCTTCACAGATGGAGACAGATGTGCTTATATGGCAACAGCATTCGGAGCAAATAACATCCTCTTGCTTGGCTTCGACTTTGATGATGCAAGCGTGTCGTATATGAAGAGGAAAAAGCTTAGATGGGCTTCTTACTTGCTCTCAATTCTCTCAGAGGTTGTTGATGTGCAGTGGATGGAGGTTTGTTGATGATAAGGAGACCAAGAGGAACGAGGGATTTTGACCCAGAGGAGATGAGAAAGAGGCGTCATGTGGAGTCGATAATGAGGGATATTGTGGAAAGATGGGGATATGAGGAGGTTCTCACTCCAACATTCGAACATATCGAGCTATTCACGATAAAATCTGGTGAAGAGATAAGGAACGAGATGTATGGGTTCATAGACAAAGGAGGGAGAGAGCTCGCCCTCCGCCCAGAACTTACCGCACCCGTTATTAGGATGTATGTGGAGTCGATGGAGAAAAAACCAAAACCGCTGAGGTTGTATTACTTTGGAAACTGCTTCAGATATGAGCGCCCCCAAAAAGGAAGGTTCAGAGAGTTCTGGCAGTTCGGAGTTGAGCTGATAGGTGGCTCGGAGGTATATGCAAATGCAGAGGCGATAGCACTTGCACACACAATCCTCAGCACCGTGGGTTTAGAATGCCCTGTACGACTTAGCCATCTTGATGTGATGAACAAGCTTCTCTCTCAACTTTCTGAGGAACAGCAGAGAAAGGTGCTGAGGCAAATCGATAAGAAGGAGACGAACATCGATGTTGAAGAGCCTCTTCTCTCATCTATTCGGTCTCTGCTCTCTCCAATGGAACCACACGAGGCGATTGAGGTTGCATCAGACATTGCACCTTGTGAGGGATTGAAAACTCTCTCAGAACTTGTGGAACTACTTGAATGTTATGGAGTTCCTTATCAAATCGATTTCAGTATTGTGAGGGGGTTGGAATACTACACAGGCATAGTTTTCGAGATGTATGCAGAGGGTCTTGGTGCTGAGAATCAGGTGTGTGGTGGTGGTTCGTATTCTCTTTCAGAGCTTTTTGGAGGGGAGAGTATTGAGAGCTGTGGGTTTGGTATAGGATTTGACAGGGTGATGGAGATATGTAAACTTGAGCCCCCCACGAGAACCAAATTGGTGGTTGTTAATGCTGGAGCGTATGATTATGCTGTAATGGTATCAAAGTTGTTGAGAGAACAGGGTGGCAACTTTTCAGTTGAGCTTGATGTTATGGAAAGAAAGCTCAGAGAACAGCTTGAGAGAGCAAACACAATTGGGGCGAAGTATGCCATTGTAGTGGGAGAGAGAGAGCGAAAGGAGAAGCTCGTGAGTTTGAGGGATATGGAGACAGGAGAACAGACAAAGCTGAGCATTGATGAGCTTGTTAAGTTTGTACGCAACTTATAACCTTAACCCACCTAATCACTACTAAATCTAAAAATAAATCAAAAAATAGATAATATTATATACAACCACTTTAAAATCTCTTTCAAGAGGTGGTTTGATTGGCAAAGAGAAAGACAATAATTCCTCTTGCATCTGTTGAGAGGTTAATTAGGGAAGTAGGCGGAGGAAAGGTGAGAGTCAGCGAAAGTGGCAGAGCGACACTTGCGAAGATACTCGAAATGTACGCAAGAGATGTGGCAGAGGAAGCAATAAAACTCGCACATCACGCAAAGAGGAAGACCGTCAGAGGAGAAGACGTTGAACTTGCCTACGAGAGAGTTTACAGAGGCATAAGATAAAGGAGGAGTAGTATAAATTGGGGAGAAAGTCGTTATAAGGGATTCTCTGTATGGGCATGTTGAAGTTGAGGAGGTGGCTCTATCAATACTTGATTCTCCTCAACTTCAACGCTTGAGAAGAGTATCTCAGCTTGGATTTTGTTCACTCGTCTATCCTTGTGCCAATCATACTCGGTTTGAACATTCTCTCGGAGTTTATTATCTTGCATCAAGGCTTTCAAAGAGGTTAGATGACATCTCAGAAGATGAGCTTGTCGATTTTAGGTTGGCATGTTTGATTCACGATGTGGGTCATCCACCATTTTCACATACGTTCGAAGATATCCTTTTCAGGTATGACGGACTTCACCACACTGACATACTCAAAATTTTTGGAAGGTGTGAGATGGCTGACATACTCAGTGAGCATGGTATCTCGCTTAGAGTAATCGAAAACATGGTTCATGGCAATGGTATGTTTGGCCCTCTGTTATCGAGTGAAATAGATTTAGACCGCATGGACTATCTTAGGAGAGATGCGTACTATACTGGAGTAGGGTATGGGCTTGTTGATGTGGAACATCTCCTACACGAGATAGCTCTGAAAAATGGCAGGGCGGTTATAGGTAAGGGGGGGTTGCATGCGGGCGAGTCCCTCCTCATCTCAAGGTTCCTCATGTATCCAACAGTATATGCTCACCATGTTCCGAGAATCGCCGGATGTATGCTTTCTCATGCTCTCTCAGAGATGCTTGAAGAAAAGGAGCTGAAACCAAATGAGGCGAGGATGATGTGTGATTGGGAATTGTTAGAAAGCATGAGGGGTAAGAAGATTGTTGAGGATGTGTTGAGAAGAAGACTCTACAAGAGAGCGTTATTTGTGGGGCTGAAAGATGTTGGTGAAAATGTGGTTGAATACAGGGGGAGGGAGAGAAGATTGGCATACGAGATAGCTGAAGAGGCAGGAATTGAGCCAGAAAACGTTCTGGTTGACATCCCTCCATACCCAGAAATGGAGGAGAAGAGAGCAAGGATTGAAATAGCAGAAGGGGAGTTCAAGCAACTCTTTGAGTTATCCCCTCTCGTGAGAGCTCTCGAGAAAGCCCATATCGAAAGTTGGAGGATGGGAGTGTATTCTCCCAAAGAATATGTGGATAGGGTGTCAAAGAAAGCAAAAGATATTTTAGGTGTCTCTTCTTCGGTACAGCAAACACTGTGGTGATGATATGAAACGACTTGAGGGGAAGAAGATAGTTGTGGGGGTGAGCGGAAGTATAGCTGCAGTGAAGTGTGTTGAACTCATCAGAGAGCTCAGAAGGAGAGGGGCAGAAGTTTTTTGTGTGATGAGCGAGGAAGCTCAGAGAATAATACATCCGAACGCCCTTGAATATGCTTCTGGGAACAAGGTTGTGTGTGAGATAGGAGGGGGGGTCGAGCATGTCAGTCTGTGTATGGAATGTGATTTATTTTTGATAGCTCCCGCAACTGCAAATACGATATCCAAGATAGCTTGTGGCATAGCAGACACTCCAATCACAACGTTTGCAACATCTTTCCTAAAATCTCCCTCCTCAGTTGTAATAGCTCCAGCAATGCACGAATCGATGTTTCAGAATCCAATCCTTGCTGAGAACATCAAGAAGTTGAAATCATTCGGAGTTGGATTTGTGAATCCTGTTGCTGGGGAGGGAAGTGCGAAGCTTGCACCCACCCCCACAATCATTTTAGAGGTTGAGAGGGCTATTTTGAAGGGAGAGCTTTCTGGGAAAAAGATGGTAATAACAGCGGGTGCGACCACCGAACCAATCGACCCGGTGAGGGTGATAACAAGCAGAGCATCTGGAAAGACAGGGATTGAAATAGCTCTTGAGCTGTACAGGAGAGGGGCAGATGTTGTACTGATTTCATCTGTATCGCCCCCATTTGATATCCCGTTCAAATTCGTATATGTCGAGAGTGTTGAGGATATGCTCAACGCTTGTTTGGAAGAGTGTGGAAAAGGGTGTGATTTACTCATTTGCTCGGCGGCAGTGTCAGACTTTGTACCCTCTTATTTCGAGAGCAAGCTGTCTTCTGATAGAGAATTGACAATAAAACTCAAACCAGCAAAAAAGGTGCTTGCTGAAGTAAGGAAAAGCTTTCCTGACTTACCCATTGTTGGATTTAAAGCAGAGACACATGTGAGCGATGAAGAACTCGAGAAAGAGGCAAATCATCTAAAAGAGAAATATTCACTCCTGATGGTTGTTGCGAACGATGTTGGCAGATTCAGGATGGGGGAGGATTACAATCGAGTCATCATACTCTCTGACAGGAAGAGGATTGTTGATGGAGCAAAGGATGTAGTTGCTTACAATATAGTGAGCGAACTCGTTAGATTGATGTAAGAAAAACTTTTTATCAGAATTGGAATAGGTTGGTAGGATGTACCACACCATGTACAACTCTGTGATGGGTTTGGAGGACGGCACGATAGTGTATGGTTGTTCTGTCGGGGCCGAGGGTGTTGTTTGTGGAGAGCTTGTATTCACAACCCAATTCACCGGCTATGAAGAAGCTCTCACTGACCCATCGTACAAAGGGCAGATTCTGATGTTCACTTATCCCCTCATAGGAAACTATGGGGTGAGTGGGAGGAAGTTTCAGTCAGATGGAATAAAGGCGGAGGCAGTGGTTGTGAGGGAAGCCTGTCAGTCTCCGTCTCATTACACCTCCCAGCTAACGTTCAGAGAGTGGCTCAAAAAAGAAGGAAAGGTTTGTATTGAGGGTGTGGATACCAGAGAATTGACAATAAAGCTGAGAAGTTATGGAACTCTGAGAGCATGCATAATCACGAACTCCCTCGATGGTGAGGAGGCGGTTAAGCTTGCCAGACGACATCCTATGATTTCAGAACTTGAACTCGTGAGTGATGTTACTTGCCCAGAACATTACGTGATTGGGAAAGGTGATAAGAAGATAGGTATCCTCGATTTGGGTGTGAAACGGAATATAATAACGAATGTTCTGAAAAGAGAGTGTGAAGTTCATGTATTTCCAGCAGACACCTCTCCTGATGTTATTGTTGAGAGTGAGGTGGATGCCCTTCTCATTTCAAATGGTCCTGGAGACCCAAAACGGGCAAAGAATGCCATAAGGTGTGTGAAGGAGATTGTAGGGCAGATTCCCATTTACGGGATATGTTTCGGACATCAGATAATCTCTCTCGGGCTTGGTGGTGACACGTACAAGCTGAAATTTGGTCACAGGGGTGCCAACCAACCTGTCAGGGACTCAGATGGAAAGGTGATGATAACTTCTCAGAACCATGGATTTGCTGTTGATGAGTTTTCGTTAGATGGAACAGGACTTGGAGTTAGCTATGTGAATCTGAACGATGGGACGGTTGAGGGCGTGGAGTGTCGTGAGTTGATGGTGAAAGCTGTTCAGTTCCATCCTGAAGCCTCTCCCGGACCACACGACAGTGAAGCATTCTTTGATAAGATTGTGAGGTGTGAGTTCTAATGCCGAAAAGAGAGGATGTTGAGAGTGTCCTTCTGATAGGCTCAGGTCCAATTGTGATAGGGCAAGCTGCCGAGTTCGACTTTTCTGGTAGTCAGGCTTGTAGAGCTCTCAAGGAAGAGGGTGTTAAGGTTGTGCTTGTGAACTCGAATCCAGCGACCATCATGACAGACCCAGAGATGGCGGACAAAGTATACATCGAACCCCTCACACCTGAAATTGTTGAGAGGGTGATAGAGCAGGAAAGACCAGATGGCATAATAGCGGGGCTTGGAGGTCAGACAGGTCTTAACATATCGTCTGCACTTGCAGATATGGGTGTTCTTGAGAAGTATGGAGTAGAGCTTCTTGGAACACCACTTAAAGCGATAAGACAGGCAGAGGATAGACAACTCTTCAAGAATATGTTGGAGAGTATAGGTGAACCTGTGCCGAGAAGCAGGGCTGTTTATTGTGTGGATGAGGCTATTGAGTTTGCGGATGATATTGGACTCCCTCTCATAATAAGACCTGCCTACACTCTGGGTGGGTTCGGAGGAGGTATAGCCCGCACACTTGAGGAGTTAAAGGATATAGTGGAAAAAGGACTCAAGAGGTCGATGATCCATCAAGTTCTCGTAGAAGAAAGTGTGCTTGGCTGGAAGGAAATCGAGTATGAGGTGATGAGGGACGGAAAGGATACGTGCATCACGATTTGTAATATGGAGAATATGGACCCCATGGGCATACACACTGGAGACTCGATAGTTATCACACCTTCACAGACATTGACAGACGAGGAGCATCAGATGCTGAGAGATGCCTCCCTACGAATCATAAGGGCTTTGAGAATAGAAGGAGGTTGCAACATTCAGTTCGCCATAAAAGAAGGGAGATATGTAGTGGTGGAGGTAAATCCCAGAGTATCAAGGTCATCTGCTCTCGCCTCAAAAGCCACAGGCTATCCAATAGCGAGAGTGAGTGCAAAGATTGCAATTGGTTTGCACCTCGACGAAATCGTGAATGATGTAACAAAACAGACTCCTGCATCCTTTGAACCTACAATAGATTATGTGGTTGTGAAAATTCCACGTTGGCCCTTCGACAAGTTCAAGCAAGCAGACAGGACACTGACAACATCCATGAAGAGCACCGGTGAGGTGATGGCAATAGGGCGTACGCTTGAGGAGGCGTTTATGAAGGCTGTAAGGTGCCTTGAAATAGGGAAGGAACTTGGCTGGTGGGATGAGAGCCTGGATATTGAGCATCATTTGAAAGTCCCCACAGACATTCGTCTCTTCGCAATATACCATGCTCTTGAGAGAGGAATGGGTGTGGAGGAGGTTGCCCAACTAACAGATATCGACCCATTCTTCATACGCAAAATAGATAACATTAGGAGAATGAGCGAGGAACTCAAAAATTCAAAGTTCCCACCCTCAAAAGAACTGCTTTTAAGGGCAAAGAGAATGGGCTTTACAGATGAACACATAGCGGGGTTGCTCGGTGTATCGAGAGAAGAGATTACAGATTTGAGACTATCGTATGGAATCAAAGCAACGTACAAGATGGTTGATACATGTGCAGCAGAGTTCGAGGCTGCAACCCCCTATTACTATTCCACATATGAGAGTGAATGCGAAACTCGCCCATCCAAGAAAAGAAAAGTCCTGATAATAGGTTCTGGGCCAATAAGGATAGGACAGGGAATCGAGTTCGACTACTGCACAGTTCATGCTGTTTCAGCTCTAAAAGAAGAAGGTTTTGAGACACTGATAATAAACAACAACCCTGAAACAGTTTCCACTGATTATGACACGTCTGATAAGCTTTTTTTCGAGCCGATCACGCTTGAAGATGTTATGAATGTAATCGAGACTGAGAAGCCAGAGGGAGTGTTGGTTCAGTTTGGGGGGCAGACGTCTGTTAATCTTGCTGTACCACTCGAAAGAGAACTCGAAAGGAGGAGATTGCCCACAAAGGTCATGGGCACATCACCAGACAGCATAGACATTGCAGAGGATAGAAAGCGTTTCAATATGTTATTGACAGAGCTCGGAATACCACAGCCGAGGGCAGGAATAGCAACTTCGAGAGAGGAAGCCAAAGAGGTAGCTAAAAAAATAGGATATCCTGTCCTTGTTCGCCCCTCTTATGTTTTGGGTGGTAGGGCTATGGAGATTGTGTATGATGATAATGAGCTTGAGAGGTACATAACTGAGGCAACTGCTGTATCACCAAATCACCCTATCCTCATAGATGAGTTCCTTGAAGGGGCGATTGAAATCGATGTGGATGCAGTTTGTGATGGAAGGGATGTCTTCATAGGAGCGGTGATGGAGCATATCGAAGAGGCTGGGATTCATTCGGGAGATTCCGCATGTGTCATTCCACCTCAGTCTCTTCCTCAATCTGTTGTTGATAAGGCGAAGGAGTATGTGAGAAGCATTGCACTTGCGTTGGGTGTGAAGGGATTGATAAATATACAGATGGCATACAAGGATGGCGTTGTTTATGTTCTTGAGGCGAATCCGAGAAGTAGTCGTACAATTCCATACGTTTCGAAGGCGACTGGGATTCCACTTGCAAAGATAGCAGCCAAGGCTATAATGGGAAAATCGTTGAGTGAGATGGGATACACAGAGGAAGAACCTCCAAAATGCATTTCTGTGAAAGAAGTTGTGCTTCCGTTCAACAAACTTCCAGGGGCAGACCCGATCTTGGGACCAGAGATGAGAAGTACTGGTGAGGTAATGGGTGTTGATTATGATTTTGGATTGGCTTTCTACAAAGCTGAGCTTGCTGCAGGCAATCCCATTACACTCAATGGAACAGCTTTCATCTCTGTGAACGATGCAGACAAACCCAAGATTTTGGAGGTTGTGGAGGCGTTGACATCAGTGGGACTCTCAATCATCGCAACAAAAGGCACCGCCAAATTTCTGCGGGAGAATGGATTTCAGACAGATGAGATAAACAAGGTTTCAGAAGGACACCCCAATGTTGTTGATTTGATAAAAGAGGGAAAAATCCAGCTTGTAATAAACACGCCAACAAGCAAAATGGCAGTCAGAGATGGATATGAGATAAGAAGAGCCGCGGTTGATTACGACATACCATACATAACAACAATACAGGCTGCCCAAGCCGCCGCAACTGCAATAATTGCAGTAAAGAGCGGAAAACTTTCAGTTGAACCCATAACTAAGTACCATGGATAATTCACATAGATAAGTCAGGTTGTTTCTCCCAATGATTTTGCTATCTCTTTTATGATATCACTTGCACTTATCACTCCAACCGGCCTTGTACCACACCCCATTCTCTCAGAGAGAACGAGGAGTCTGTGTACTCTTCTCTTTACCATGTGCCTTGCAGCCTCTTCCAGAGTGGTTGTTGGCTTTAACGATTCTATGTGAGGCGTCATGATATCTTCTGCAACTGCATGTTCGAGTTGCATCCTCTCATAAGCCTCAAGAATATCCATCTCAGAAATCACACCTGCAACACTCCCATCAGGATACACAACTGCAACCGCAGATACGTTGTACTCGGCCATTGTCTTGGCAACCTCAATAGCTGGCACGTCCCAGCTGACGGTCACAACTCCCCTTGTCATTACATCTCTTACCATTTTCTGTTTCATACGACCACCTCTACATTATATGCTCTCTCCACATTCTCACAATGTATTTTCCATAGAGCATCTTCATATCCTTTTTTTAAAGCAGAAAGTGTTCTTTTTGGTACTATCTTCGGACCAAGAACAGCACCCGGTCTTTTTGGGTCATCTATATAGTCTGTTTCAATGAAGAAGTCATCTCCCTGTTCAAGTGCCTTTTCAACCGCCCCATCGACCGCAAGAACGCTTGGAAAAACTCCTCCTTTTCTGAACATCTGGAGTTGAGGAGGAGAGTAATGTTTTATTACTTTATGGGTGGGAAGACCAACCTTCTTTGCGATACTGCCGATATGAGATATCCCTTCTTCGGTTGCTCCTTCTGTATGGAGTTGGACAGGGCAGTTCACCTCCTTTGCAAGTCTCATGGCGTACTCCATGACTTCACAAGACAGCTCCCACTCCTCTTCACTCACTTTCCAGTGCGGTCTCCCACTCTTTATGCCAACACATTTTCCCTCTACAACAAGTTTCTGTGCTCTCTCAAGTGCCCCCTTCATCACTTCAACCGCCTCGCTTATTTTCATTCTACCCTTCAACTTAATGAGTTCTGCGGGATGGACTCCAACCACAGCCCACGCCTTCACACCAGTCTCTTTATTCACTCTCTCAACCATTCTGATCGTTGCTTCATATCCCACATCGTAATCCTCTGGGCATTTTGCAATTACACCATACATCCATGAAGGAAGGGAAACTACAATTGCGTGTGTACCTCCAGCTCTCTCGAAATCCCGTATTGCCTCTATCCCCCTCCCCCTTTCTGAGAGATGGAGATGATTGTCTGTTATTGGAATCTTTTTCACAACTGTCAAAATCATCACTTTAAAATATAAAAGCAGTGTTGTTAGTATATATGGTTGAAAGTCCAAGTGATATTGTCGAGGCAATGAGAGTATCCAAAACAGGCGTACTTGGCGAGCTTGAACGGGATTTCTATGAGCAGGCAAGAAAGCTGATAGAAAACTTAGAGGATACTTTCTCAACCCTCGAAGCCAACTCGAGAGAAGCTATCAGACTTTCTGATCAGCTTAGAACAGCCAAGAAATCACTCTCAAATTTGTTCAGAAACAGAATGCTCATCGTTTGTAAGTTGGCTGTGAAGGATGCTACTCAGGGGAGAATGGGTGATTACAGCAATATGCTTGAAATAGAGAGAGAAACGTATGAAAGAGTGTATGAAGCTATCAGAAAAGCAAAAGAAAGCTCTATTGAGTTCAAAAAGGATGCAGAGGATAAGGGCGGGGAGAAAAAGGTGGTAAAAAAATCCAAGGTAGTTGAAGGAGTATCCACAAACAATATAAAGTATGTTGTTGTGCGAGTTTTAAGAGACATCCCAACATTTTTGGGTGGGGATGGACTCTCATATACTCTGAAGGCTGAGGATGTGGCGACATTGCCGAGAAGTAATGCAGAAGTGCTTATGAAAAAAGGGATTGCAATGCAGATAGAACTGAAGGGGTGATAGTGATGAAAGTACCAAAGTTAATAAGGACATACTGTCCGTTTTGCAGGAAACACACCGAGCACACACTTGAAAAGGTGAAGAAGGGAAGACCCTCCTCTCTTAACAGAATAGTCAGACAGAAACACAGGCAAGAAGGGATCGGAAACGCCGGAAAGTTCTCGAAGGTGCCGGGAGGAGACAAGCCAACCAAGAGACCCCATATAAGGTTGAAATGCTCGGAGTGCAACAAGTCTCATCAGAAAAAGGGTGTTAGAGTAAAGAGGTTTGAGATAGCGGGGTGAGGCGGTATGAAAGAGACTCCAAGAAGCAGATTTCTCAGAGTTAAATGCATGGATTGTGAGAATGAACAAGTGATATTTGGATGTGCAAGTACCGTCGTCAGGTGTGTGGTGTGTGGGAGAGTTTTGGCAGAGCCGAGGGGAGGAAAGGCTGAGATAAAGACCCCCATAATCGAGGTGCTTGAGTGATGTCTGAATGGCCAGAGCCGGGAGAGTTCGTCGTCTGTACTGTTAAAGAGGTAAAGGATTTTGGAGCATTTGTTGAGCTGAACGAATATGAGGGGAAGGAAGGATTCATACACATATCTGAAGTTGCGTCTGGATGGATAAAATACATAAGAGACCACATACGTGAAGGTCAGAGGATTGTCTGTAAAGTTTTGGATGTTGAACCCTCAAAACACAGAATAGATTTATCTTTAAAGGATGTGAATGAACATCAGAGGAGAGCAAAGATTCAAGAATGGAAGAATGAACAGAAGGCGATGAAATGGCTCTCCATTCTGAAGGAGAGGATTGGCCTCTCAGATGATGAAATAAATGATTTAAGAGATAAGTTGATAGAAAACTTCGGCCTTCTTTACACCGCTTTCGAGAAGGTTGCAACTAATGGCCCAGAAGTGCTGGTCGAAATTGATGTCCCCAAGGAATGGGCACAGGAAATAGCTCTGATAGCTTCTGAGAACATAAAGCTACCCAAAGTCACTATATCTGGTTATCTTGACCTCATATGCACAAAACCAGATGGTGTTGAAGTCATAAAAAAATCACTGAGAAAGGCATATGATGTTGATGATGAGGTCTCTCTTGAAATCACATACACCGGCGCCCCAAGATACAGGGTGAAGGTGATAGCACCCAATTATAAGTTGGCAGAGAATGTGTTAAAGAAAGTTGCCAAGAATGTGGTATCATATATTCAGAAGAAGGGGGGCACGGGAGAGTTCCATAGGTACGATGAGAGGTGATTTTGTTTGCGCTCAAAAATTCTCAAATGCCCAGATTGTGGGAGATACACTTTGAAGGAGAACTGTCCTGTATGTGGCGCGAGGACAGTGTATTCAAGACCACCTAGGTTCTCTCCGAATGATAGATATGTGAAGTACAGAAGGATGTTGAAAAAGGTGATTGAATGAAGACAATTGTTAAGAAGCTGAAGGATATGGAATTCAAGAGTCCAATACTCATCGAGGGATTACCCGGCATAGGACATGTTGGAAAGCTGGTTGCAGATCACCTCGTTGAGGAATTGAAGGCTGAAAAAATAATCGAAATCATATCCCCTCATTTCCCACCCCAAGTGATTGTTGGGGAGGATGGGGTTGCAAGACTGGTTAGAAATGAGATTCATGCTGCAAAGGTTGATGATAAGGAGTTTCTAATCTTGGTTGGAGACTTTCAGAGCACAACTCCAGAGGGACATTATGAGATAGCGGAGCTTGTGCTGGACATCGCACATGAGTACAATGTAAAGATGATATACACGCTGGGAGGATATGGCATAGGTCATATTGTTGAGAAGGAGGAGGTCATGGGGGCGGTAAATGACCCCTCTCTTATCGAGCCTTTGAAAGAAGCGGGTGTGGAGTTCAGACCGAATGAGCCGGGCGGGGGTATAGTTGGCATATCTGGCTTACTTCTCGGGCTTGCGGTTGAGCGTGGAATACCTGCAGTCTGTCTTATGGGCGTGACACCCGGTTACATGATAGACCCAAAAGGAGCAAAGGGTGTTCTGAAAGTTCTCATGCGTTTGCTTGGTATTGAGGTTGGAACAGGAAAGCTCGATGAGAGAGCTAAGGAGATGGAAAAGGTCATCGCAAAACTGAGGGAGATGGAGAGAGCACAGCTCCCACCAGAGCTATCAACACGGGATGAGGAACTCAGATATATTGGGTGATTGAATGTTCATAGAGCTCGATGGGTGGAGAGGAAAACTTAGATTTAGCTCTTGTCATCTGATACCCGGGCATCCCAAATGTGGACGCCTTCATGGGCATACGTATGCAGTCAGCGTCAGGCTCGAGGGAGAGCTTGAAAATGAGTTTCTCATAGATTTTTTTGAGCTGAAAGAAATCGTGAAAAAGATTTGTGATGAACTTGACCATCGGGTTTTAATAGCAGAAAAAGACCCAAGGTTGAAGATTCGGGATGAGGAGGATGGGTACAGCATAGTTGTAGGAAAGAAGCGTTATCTATTTCCAAAGGAGGATGTTGCACTCCTTCCCATAAACTCTGTTGCATCAGAATACCTTTCAAGGTACATAGCCGAAAGAATAGCATCACAGCTCTCTGGAATGAAAAATCTGAAACGTCTGCATGTGAGGGTTGATGAGGGAATGGGGCAGGGTGCAGGATGCACCCTTGAAGTTTGAACGGGTTTCACTCTTCCTTCTCTTCAGTCCATATCGTGTTTTCAATCTTTTCCAGAGGTGTTATGTTCTCTTTTGCGATGTCAATTCTCCCAAACGTAAGCACAACATCGTCTGCCACATCATCAGGTCTGAACGGATATCTTCCTTCGTTTCCGTTTGCCCCAACTGTCACGAGGTTACCTTTCATGATTCCCTTGGATGCAATCGTGTTTATGCTCAGGCAGATGTACTGCCCTTCCATGTCTCTCCATGTAAATGGTGTGTACACCTTCACGAGTGCCGTCTCGATATCGGATTCTTGCGCCTCTATGGATTGTGCTGGATACTCTTTCCT
The DNA here is from genome assembly GCA_002010075.1 of Methanomicrobia archaeon JdFR-19. Taxonomy (GTDB): domain Archaea; phylum Halobacteriota; class Methanosarcinia; order DSM-18856; family Methermicoccaceae; genus JdFR-19. The sequence continues at coordinate 65,744 of MTMG01000008.1, forward strand.
CTCGTAAGCGGGTACTGTATATTCATTCACCACGTCCACACCGACTTTCTCCAACACTTGTTTGTGTGCATCATCGAACTCTATCTTCTCTTTGCCAAGTGCCTCAGCCACCTTACAAAGTGCCTCGAATCCATCTGTTCTCTCTCCACCTACCTCGAGAATTCTTCCTTCGTTGTTGACAACAACTCCTTTCTTTTCCCAGAGTTGTTCTGGTGCGATGACAACATGTGCCATCTCAGTTATTGGACTTGCTCTAGAGGTTTGCACAACCAAGACCTCGAGCTTCTGCAAAGCCTCTTTTACTCTTTCACTGTCGGGCATCACTTCGATGAGGTCAGCCTCATGCACGAACAATGCCTTCACATTCCCCTCTTCGATCTCAGAGATCAGGTTGTCAAGTGTTCTATCATCGGACACAGATGATTTCAATAACATCAGTCCAGTCAGATTGGCGAACGGCTTCAGGAAAAGTACATTTCCCTTACCAAGATTGAGTGCTGTTTTTACTTGGGCTGGATGAACATGTGGATGCAAGTCAGATATTACCACACATCCCTCACCCAAGAACTCTGAGAGCTCATTTTCCAACTCTGCGAGTGTCTTTATCCAAGTTGACGGCGATAACAGAATCACTTTATCTGCAAGATTCCTTGGTTTCCTCCATCCAACGTATGCAACTTTACACCCATTCTCTTTTGCCCTCAGTATCCTTCTGAGTATGAGAGGATACTGAGCATATGGGTCAACGTTTATCAGCACTATGCTATTAGCTTTTTCAATATCTTCGTACGGAATACCAACCGCCATACACATGTATGCTGTCTCGTCTATATCAGAAAGAGCGCCCAATCCACTTTCTATCTTACCATCAGCAAGCTTGCTAAGTGCGATCAATTCTTCACATGTCGAGTCCCCAAAGCTCAGAAAGACTGCATCCTTTCCGGCAAGTCTCTTACCTGCCTCCTCAACTGCCTTTTCGAATTCAACTTCTGAACCATCTACTTTGCTCACAGCCTTGTTTGCATAGTATTCGGGAAGCTCCACCCCGAACTTGCATAACTTTCCTTCATTAACTTCAGAGCCTTTTTTGAAGTCCACTTCAAGTATTCCACGACGATAATCGAGAGCTATCATCTCCTCATCCTTTGGCTGGAGATACAACCCACACCCAAAGTTACATCCCGGACACACACTCTTCATTTATCTCACCTCGAAGAAGGGCGGTTTTTCAAGTGTCATCCCTGCAACATACTCCTTTTCCTCTTGGAATGGCAGGGAGAATCTTGCCTGAAGTTGGGACATCTTGATCTCTGCTGGACAGACATCAGTACACATTCCACACGCAACACAGGAATCCATGATGTGCAGGAATCTTATCAGATGATAGAGTGAAATCTTGTGATTGTCGAGTTCAGATATCATTGTAGTGCATTTTGAATCATCTCCACATGCACACACAGGACACACTGTCTTGCAAGCACCACATCCTATACAGTCCTCCAATTCTTTGATATAGAAGCTGAGTCTCTCCTCATCTGGTATCGATGGAAGGAGTTCTTCTCTCCATTTTGATGCCAAGTCTATCATTGCCTGTTCAACTTTCTTTCTTGCGTTGATGCCCTTCTCAGATGCTGACTCAAGCTCAATATATCCAGCATTCACAGCATTCTCAAGAAGCTCTATTCCCTTTTCAGAGCATACCTCGACAAATGTTGCCTGCCCTTGTTTTGCTTTTGGCACCCCCCAGTTTCCACATGCTAAGTCTGCGTTGGTTGGAATCTTCACAAAACAGTAGCGACAGTTCTCTCTCCTTCCGTATCCCATCTCCTCAAGCTCGTCTATCTTCTTTGCAATCTCTTTTCCATCTTTGGTCTTGAATATCAACTCACCCTTTGCAATTTCCTCCTCAACAACTTCCTCCGGGTCGATTTCATAGACCTCTCTCAACATCTTTCTCGTTAGGATTGGAGGCATTGTTCCACCACAGTTCAGCCCAACTATGTACGTGTTGTCGATGTTTATCTGGTCTCTGAGAGCCATTTCATACATTCCTCTGACATCACATGGTTTTCCAACCGTTGCTATCTTCTTTCCCAATCTTGTTAGCTGTAGCCCCAGCTTCTTTGAAAGTCCCACAGGTACTGCGTGCAAAGAGCCGGCAGATTCAAGAACCTCATCAACACTATCTGTAATTATTGGCTCAGCATCGTACTCACTTATCTTCTTCAAAACGAGCACCTTCTCAACAAGCCCCTTCTCAAGGGCTGCAGCCAGCACAGATGTAACAAGACCACCAGATGCTCCCTTCTCCCTCACTTCGTCTTTGGTTGACCATCCAAGATAACATTCTCCAACGTTCATTGCACTCCCTCCGGCTTAAGCGGTGAAGGCCCAAGCTTCTTTATGTCCTCAGTCACTTGTTTAACGAAGTTGGCAAATTTCTCACCCTCCGATGCAGATATCCACTCGAGTCTGAGTCTTTCTGGCTCTATACCGAGTTCTTTCACAACTCTTTCAAGGAATGAATAGCGGACTTTCGTCTTCTCATTTCCGTTGATGTAGTGACAGTCTCCGATATGACATCCTGTCACACATACTCCATCTGCACCCTCAAGAAATGCTTCAAGTACGAATGCAGGGTCGATTCTACCAGAACACATCACCCTGATGATACGGGTGGTTGGGGGTTGCTGGAATCTTGCGACACCAGCGGCATCAGACCCACCATATGAGCACCAGTTACAGGCAAACAAAACAATCTTTGGCTCCCATTCTTCAGCCATCATGCACCACCTCCATTTTGGGAGAAGTTAAATGCAGCCTTCACTTGAGCAAGAATCTGGTTGTTCTGGAAGTGTCTCTGTTCTATCGCTCCTGGGTTGCACGCTGCAACACATGTTCCACATCCTGTGCAGGCTGCTGGATTGATTGAAGACTTCTTTACAATCACCTTCTTACCATCCACCTCAACCTCTCTTTCACGCATCTCGATTGCGGTGTATGGACACATCGGCACACACACCTCACATCCAATACACACATCCTCGTTCACACAGCTGACAATCCCCTCTGCCTCTATGAACTCTTTTGATAGGAGTGTGGCAGCTCTTGATGCGGCTGCAGAAGCCTGTGATAATGATTCTGGAATGTTTTTGGGTCCTTGGGCTGTACCACACAGATACACACCCGGAGTTGCAAAGTCAACTGGTCTGAGTTTTACGTGTGCCTCAAAGAAGAAACCACTCACAACATCGATTGGAACTTTGAAGAGGAGCGAGGTCTCTTCTGCACCCTCAGGTGCAACCATTGGTACAGAGAGTACTATGAGATCTGCAGGTATTGTCAGATTGCTTCTCAGAAGCCTGTCATATACAGATACATTGTCTTTTCCGACTACTGGGGGCTTGTCTGCGTCATACTTTATGAACACAACACCAAGCTCTCTTGCCCTCTGGTACAACTCCTCCATGAATCCATAGCTTCTTATGTCTCTGTAAATGATGTACACCTGTGTATCGGGACTTTCCTCCTTTATACGGATAGCATTCTTGAGTGCTTCCATACAACAGGTTCTTGAACAGTATGTGCGTTCTGGACATCTTGCACCAACGCACTGTATCATCACAACATTCTTTGCGTTTATCCCAGGCAGCCTCTTCTCAAGCTCCATCTGGGTAATCACATTCTCCTGTTCTCCATAGTGGTAGTATCCTTCTGGAACAAGCTCCCTCGCACCGGTTGCAACGATTGCAGCACCGAACTCTACGATCTTCTCTCCTTCTGGCGTCTCTATCTTACCTTCGAAGTTTCCTATGAATCCCTTTACCTCAACGAGCTTTGAGTTCAAGTAAAGTGTGATGTTTGGATGGTTCTTTACCTTCTCAATCAACGGCTCATATATTTCGGCTGGATTCCTGCCATCAGGAAGCTGGGTGATGTTTCTAAGATTCCCACCGAGTTCTCCTTCTCTCTCCACAAGATACACCGGGAAGCCCATATCTGCGAGGTCAAGTGCAGCAGTCATTCCAGATATACCACCGCCCAAAACAAGAGCAGAGTGGTTGAGAGGCAACCTCTCTCTATAAAGTGGGTTGAGCTTTACAGCCTTTGCAACCCCCATTCTAATAAGTTCCTTCGCCTTCTCAGTCGCTCTTTCTTTGTCTTCACGAGTTACCCATGAAACGTGCTCTCGAATGTTTACGAATTCGAACAGATACGAGTTCAGTCCCGCCTCCCTCACAGTGTTCTGGAACAACGGCTCGTGAGTTCTTGGTGTGCATGCAGCAACCACAACTCTGTTCAGCTTGTATTTCTCTATTGCCTCCTTTATGAGCTCCTGGGTGTCTGAAGAGCACGAGTATTTGTTGTCCGTTGCATAGACAACATATGGTAAGCTCTTGGCGTATTCTGCAACAGCCGGAACATCCACAACCCCTCCAATGTTCAGACCACAGTGGCACACAAACACTCCGACTCTTGGAATCTCACCACTCACGTCTCTCTCTGGTGGAAGCTCTGGCACTTCTATCATAGTTCCTCTTGCCTCAGCGAGCAAAGCCTCAGCTTTTGCAGCTGCACCCGAAGCCTGTGCAACCGTGTCTGGGATGTCTTTTGGACCTTGTGCAGCTCCCAGAACGTACACACCCTCACGGGATGTACAGACAGGTGCCTCCATCTTTGTTTCCACAAACCCATACTCGTTCAGTTCGATTCCGAGAGCCTCTGCAAGCTCATATATCTTTGGATTCATATCTAGCCCAACAGACAGCACAACCATGTCTAAGTCCATGGTCTTTACCTTTCCACTCTCATGGTCTTCGTACATCACATAGAGTGAGCCATCATCTCTGACACCAACTCCACTCGGCCTCGAGTCGATGTATTTTATGCCATAATCTTTCTGAGCTCTCTGGTAGAACTCCTCGAAACTCTTTCCAAATACCCTCACATCGATGTTGAAGATGTAGACCTCAAGTTCTGGGTCATGCTCAACAGCTATCATAGCTTCCTTGGTTGCATATGCACAGCACACACTCGAACAGTAGGGCTTACCCTCAGCAGTTGAGCGGGAGCCTATACATTGGATAAAACCAATCTTCTTTGGTTCTTTGTGGTCTGAACCCCTCACCACATGCCCAGCAGTTGGACCAGATGCGTTGAGGAGTCTCTCAAACTGCATCGATGTAACAACGTCGGGGTGTTCTGGATGGTATTGATAAAGTTTGGAAGGGTCATAGGCTTCGAATCCACTCGCAATTATCACCGCTCCAACATCAAGCAATATTTCCTTATCCTCATCCTCGTAATTCACAGCATCAAACGGACAAACTTTTTTACACGCACCACACTTCCCCTTTGTCAAGTACAAACAGTGTTCAGGGTCGATTCTTGCAACTCTCGGAACAGCTTGTGGAAATGGTATGTATATTGCTTTTCTCTTGGCAAGCCCCTCTTCAAACTCTGCATCCACTTTAACAGGACACTTCTCCATACACAACCCACAGCCCGTACACTTCGTCTCATCCACATATCTCGCCTTTCTGACAACTTTGAGCTTGAAGTTTCCAGCCTCTCCACTCAGTCCTTTCACTTCAGAGAATGAGAGTAATTCGATGTTGGGGTGTCTTGCAGCCTCCACAAGCTTTGGTGAGAGAATACATATCGAACAGTCATTCGTTGGAAATGTTTTATCGAGTTGAGCCATCACCCCTCCAATGGAGACATCAGATTCGATGAGATATACTTTGAATCCGCTGTCTGCGAGGTCAAGTGCAGCTTGTATTCCTCCCACTCCACCACCAGCGACCGCAACAGCTCCAACCTTACTCATACTCCTCCCTCCTTGGATATCTTGTTCAAAATATTCTCTGCTGGAACGATGTTCTTATCAAGTGCAACATCTGACGAACTCAATCCCATTGCAACTCCCATGAGTTGGGTGAGGTAGAGAACAGGAATTCCGAATTTCTTTCCCATCTGGCTTTCTATCATAGCTTGCTGACCATCCAGCATCGTGTGGCACATTGGACATACAACAGCTATGCAATCTGCTCCTTTTCTGACTGCCTCCTCCAGTATTTCAGCACTCAACTCGAACGATGTATCTCTATCGCCCATCAGAGTGGAGCCACCACAACATTTTACTTTATGTTCGAAGTTGATGACCTCGGCTCCGAGTGTCTCAAGTATGTTATCCATCGATGTAGGATTCACAGGATTCTCGAATGCGCATATCTTCGAAGGTCTCACGACAAGACAGCCATAATATGGAGCGACCTTTAAGCCTGAAAGCGGTTTTTTCACATGCGCCTTTATTTCTTCAATGCCAACATCGTTTATCAGAACGTCAAGCAGATGTCTTATCGGAATCTTTGCTTCATAATTTATTCCAGCCTCTTTAAGAGCTTTGATTGCAATCTCTCCAACTTTTGTTTTGTTCTTTATTTCGTGTTCGGCTTTCCTCAGGTTGTTATAACATATATTACATGGAACAATACATTCGTACCCCATTCTCTCTGCAATCGAGGCATTTCTGGCTGAAAGAGCAATAACAAGAGCTTTGTTGGTCGTTAGTTCGAGGGCACCACAGCAGTTCCAGTCCTCCAGCTCTTTGATTCCAATTCCGAGTTCATGGAAAACCTTCTCACACGACTTTGCATACTCCACTTCACTACCTTCAACGAAACACCCTGGATAAAAAGAATATGTCTTCAATGCTCTCCCTCCCTCACAATTTCGAATATCTTCTGAACTTGGTCCCTCTTTGAAATACTCTTTGCGAACAACGATATCTTCCCTTTGAAGAACATCGCCTTACCAAGGGGCATGAATTCCATCAATCCTTTCAGCCCCTTGGTTTTCCATATGTGTTTTGCAATTACCATACTCTCATGAACACGTCCGTGTCTTCTCACAGACTCTGCAAATGCATTTTCAAATAGGTACAGTGGATTCTTTATTCTGACTCTACCCTTCTTCGCCTCTCTCTCTGAAAGAGACCTCAGAACACTTATCAGTTCGGTCACCTTTACGTCTTGTGGACAATACTCATAACATGAATGACATTGCACACATCTCCAGAGATGCTCATCTCCAAGCACCTCATCCCTCATTCCAACGAGTGTTTGGTGTATGTATCTTCTCGGATTGTACATTGGCTCAATTTCTGAAACAGGACAGCTGACAGTACACCCAGTGCAACTAAAACACATCTTGAGTTGCTCTCCTCCTGGCTCCCTCATCACTTCGTACTTGAAACCTGGATCCAGTTCACCCATAGAATCATCCCTCCATTGGATGCATAGAACATGCATCCAAAATCATACTGAAAGCGATAAAACGACCACAATATTAAAAGCTTACGAAATAGCTCAGTTGTTTAAGAATCTCTTACATGTCTTCCATGATGCCCTTGCGAAGGGGGGCAGCTCTCCCTTTTCTCTTACCCATTTTTCAAGAAATCGAATAGTTTTTACGTCGGTTGCGTACCCACTCCCAACCTCACCGTATATCTTTTTGATTTCCTCTATCTCCATGTCTCTCTAAACCTTTGCTACTATGGATGCTGCAGATACGACTGGAATCTTCTCATCTGCTTTGTGCATGCTTATTATCTTGATTTTCCGACCCACCAGCTCAGATATTCTTTTTCCGAATCTTTCAGCATTAACATCAGCTGCATCCACATATGCAACATCCACTCCCTTCACCAGATGTGCAAATGCATGAACCATAATCCAGTCCATACTCATTTCCTCTCTCATCTTGTCTATCTTCTGTGGAGAAATCTTCAGAACTCTTGTCTCAAACTTTTCCGTTATCTCCTCACAGATTTTTTTCCTTTTTTTTGGAGAGAGCTTTTTCGAGTCCCTCACGCCCATCTTCCTCAGCTCTTCCATTTCATTCTCATTAACAACAACACATGCAACACACATCGGCCCAAAGACAGGACCTTTTCCTGCCTCATCCACTCCCCCAATTTTCATGCCCTCACCTTGTTATAGACGAAGAGTATTGTGAATACAAGTCCGCATACAAGCACGATGGTGCCTCCTGTTGCTATGTTCAGATAGTACGATGTCATAAGCCCGCACATCACAGCCCCAACACCTATTAGGAGTGAGGTGAGGATACAGAGTGTCAGACTTCTGAACAATTGGAGTGAGGCAGCTGCTGGAATTATGAGAAGTGCTGAGACGAGTACAATTCCAACGACCTTCATTGCACCCACCACAGTTATGGATATTAGTATTAGGAGGAGATAGTGCAATCTCTCGGTCTTTATGCCAGATGCCTTTGCACTCTCCTCATCGAAGCAGATGTAGATAAACTGTCTGTAAAAAACAACAACGCAGGCAAGTACAAATACCCCGAGCAGAATGATATAGTTGAGGTCTGAAGACGTGACTGTAAGTATGTTTCCGAATAAATACCCGAACAAGTTCATTGTGTATCCCTTTGTCAGTCCGATAAGTACAACGCCAAAAGCCATCGAGATTGGGAATGCTATTCCTATTGCCGAGTCCTCAGATATCCTCCCCCCTCTGCTAACAGCACCTATCAATAATGCAATACAGATGGAGAACAGGAACGCCACTATGATAGGATTCATACCGAGAAATATTCCGAGTGCCACCCCTCCAAACGCAGAGTGAGCTATGCCAGCACCCATGAAAGATATTCCCCTCAGCACAACAAACATCCCAACAAGCGCACACAGAATAGCAACGAAAACACCTGCAACAATGGCTCTCTGCATGAATTCGTAGCTTAAAAGCTCAATCATGTTCCCTCAACCTCACACCCTTTCCCTCGCCATGCGTAAGGAAACCCACATCTCCACCGTACAATTCACACAAATGATCCTCATCAAACTCTCCAAGATGTGCATGCACCCTTTTGTTCACGCACACTATCCTCTGAACGATCTTTGATACCACACCGATATCGTGAGATACCAACACGATCGTTGTTCCATTTTCATGGAGTTCTTTCAGAATGTTTTGGAGAATATGCTGAAACCTTATATCCACCCCAGTGGTTGGCTCGTCAAGCAAAAGAAGTTTTGGCTCTTTTGCAATTGCTCTTGCTATGAACACTCTCTGTTGCTCCCCTCCCGATAATTCTCCAATTGGTCTCTTTCTTAAATGGAAAATTCCAAGTTTTTTAAGTGCTTGATTTACCATGTCTCTCTCGTTATTGGTTGCTCTTCTGAGGAATGGCTTCCTTGCCAAGATGTCCATCAAAACAACATCCTCCACCCTTATGGGAAATCTCCAATCAACATTCGACCGCTGGGGGACATATCCTACCCAGTCCCATTCCCTGTCAAGCTCTTGTGGATTTTTCCCAAATACTTTTACCTCCCCCCTTGTTGGTTTTATTATTCCTAGGATGAGTTTGAGTATTGTTGTCTTGCCACCACCATTTGGTCCTATGAGCGACACGAACTCACCTTCTTCCACCCACAGATTAACATTCTCAAGAACTGGGTGTACATCATAGCTCATCCAAACATCCTTCAGTTCAATGATCTTCATTCTTCCCTCCAAGTCCTTTCTTTAACTGAGCAAGATTATATTCCATCAGTTTTATGTACGTATCCCTTTGCGGGTCTTTGGGATCTCCAATTGGGTCAAGCGTGAGTACTTCTACATCGAGCTCGTTTGCAACTGTCAGTGCAAGTTGCGGATTTTGTTGTGGCTCAATAAATACCACCCCTGCATCGAGTTTCTTTGCCATCTCAATAACTTCTCTCAGTCTTGCAGGTGTAATCTCCTTCTCAGGTGTCTCTTCAATCGGTATCTCAGTGAGGTTGTATCTCATACACATGTATTCCCATGTGGGGTGAGTACTCACAAACACTTTCTTTGAGACGTTTTCAAAGGTTTCTCTGTACTCCATGTCAAGTTGTTGAAGTTGGAGGAGATAGCTCTGTGCTCTTTTTTCATAGTATTCCTCCCCTTCAGGGTCTATGTCGGATAGAGCGTCTTTTAATCTCACAACAAAATCCTCAGCAAGCATCGGATCAAGCCACACATGTGGATTTCGGCCGGGTTGATAATCCTTTGTGAAGGTCAGAACTCTGACGCCGGTCTCCTTAACGAAATCCTCTGCCCAAAATTCGAGTCCTGTTCCAGTCTCAACAAACAAATCAGCTCTCTCAAAAACCTTTATTTGCTGTGGGGTTGGTTCCCAGGTGTGAGGATCTGCCCCTGGCGGGAGAAGAACAACAACGTCCACCCTTTCCCCCCCCACTTGCTTTACCATGTCCCCTATTGGATATATGGATACTATCACAGATACCGTCGTGGTATTCTCTCCAGTACCTTCTTGTTCAATACAGCCCAACACACTCAACGTTATTGCAACCGCCAAGAGCCACTTCACGATATTTCCCTCTCAATGTTCAGTTCTTCGAGTATTGCAAGCTCCAACGGTGTATTGAAGCTCAGAGTTGCAGGCACACCTACGAGTCGTGCATCAACAAAAACTATCTCAAGCCCTTCAAGTACGTCAAGGATACTCACACCTCTTTCACTTCTTCCAACCTTATTAACAGTTCTCTCGATTCCAGCGAGCACGTTCTCCCTTCTATACATCGCACACATTGGCTGGTGTGAAATCCAACAAGGTATGACCGCATCAGCCTCATTTGTGAAACTCAATAGCTTATTTGCAAACTCTTTCGAGCAAAAGGGATGGTCACATCCCACCACAAACACAACATCAGAAGAACACTCACGAAGACCGACCCTCAATCCCTCAACTGGCCCAATACCCTCAACCTCATCAACAACAGCTTTCGGAACCTCTTGAATCTTCTCAATCTTTGTTAGCTGTTCACACGTTCCCACACTCACAATCACATTACAGCCCCTAAAATTTTTTAACATTCTTTTTATCAATGGTTCCCCTCTGAACGTTGCAAGTGCTTTATTCACCCCAAATCTTTTACTCTCACCTCCCGCCATTATGAGCACATCGTACATTTACATCAACATTGAGCAAAACTCTATATCTAACTTACCAAAACTACAGAACATGGAATTCATCAAAGACCCAGAGGAACTCGATTACAACTCTCTCGGACTTGTTGCAGGTCTTGAGATTCATCAGCAATTAAAAACATCCCATAAACTATTTTGCAGATGTCCTCTTGTTCTGAATCCTGTCGAAGAATCTTCATACGAACTTCTCAGATATCTGAGGGCAGGCAAGGGTGAACTCGGTGAGACAGATGTTGCAGCACTCACAGAGGTAAAGAAAGCAAAGAAGCACATATACAAAGGGTATGATACAACCTGTCTCGTTGAGAATGACGAAGAACCTCCTTCTGTTCTCAACACTGAAGCTCTTGAATTAACGCTTCTGATAGCAAAGATGCTTCACTCAACCCCAGTTGATCAAGTGCATACGATGAGGAAGACAGTTGTGGATGGCTCAAATACAACAGGGTTTCAGAGAACAGCTCTCGTTGCCATGGATGGATGGATCGAATCTTCAATGGGAAGGGTGGGGATAGAGACCATATGTCTTGAAGAGGAGGCGTGTCAGAAGGTTGAGGAGAGGGGAAGTGAGGTTGTGTGGTCTCTTGATAGACTTGGAATACCTCTTGTTGAGATATGCACATCTCCAGATTTGAAAACGCCTGAACATGTGAAGGAGGTAGCCCTCAAGATAGGCATGCTACTTCGTTCCACTCGAAAGGTGAGGAGGGGAATAGGTACGATAAGGCAGGATGTGAATGTTTCTGTGAGGGACGGGGCAAGGGTTGAGATAAAGGGTGTTCAAGAACTTGGTTTGATAGATAGGGTGGTTGCTTATGAGGCAATGAGACAGCATAACCTTCTTGTTATCAGGGACATCCTCAGAAAAAGGAACGCAAGTGTCAGAGATACCATATATGACATCACAGACGTGTTTTCATCCACGAGATCAAAGGTGTTGAAAAAAGCAGGGAAACCCATAGTTGCAATCGTTTTAGAAAAATTCGGTGGGCTTGTTGGATGTGAAATCCAGCCCAATAGGAGATTTGGCTCTGAACTTGCAGATTATGCGAGGTCGATGGGGGTAGGAGGAATATTCCACACAGATGAACTTCCTTCCTATGGCATAACTGATGAGGAAGTTATGAGAGTGAGGGAGAGGGTGGATGCTGGTGAGGAGGACTGTGTTGTTTTTGTGTGTGGCCCTCGTGCTTATCAGGCCATAGAAGCTGTGAGGGAGAGAGCGAAGCATGCGATTTTTGGCATACCCAACGAGACAAGAAGGGCATTACCCGATGGCTGTACCTCGTACATGAGACCTCTTCCAGGTGCCGCCCGCATGTATCCTGAAACAGATGTCCCTCCTGTGGATGTGGATTTTGAGTGGTTTGAATCACTTGAACTTCCTGAGACACTTGAGGAAAGGGTTGAGAATCTCACTTCGTATGGAATCTCCTCTGAGATGGCTCATCAGCTTGTGGATTCTGAGATGGACGACTTGTTTGAGGAAATACTCGAGGAAGTTGGAGGGGTCAGGGGCGAGGTTTCATCAACAGTGATTGCCAGAACCCTCACATCCACGCTTTCTGAGTTGAGAAGAGAGGGTGTTGATGTGGCACGCATCACCCACGAGCATCTACGAGATGTGATTAAAGCTGTTGCAAATGGGATGATGGCAAAGGAAGGAATACCAGAGTTATTGAAGAAGATTGCAGAAACGAGAGCATCGGTTGGCGAGCTTTTGAGTGAAGTGAGAAAAGAGGAAGTGGATGTTGAAGGGTTGATAAGGAAAGTCGTTGAGGAGAGAAAGGAGTTTGTACTGGATAGAGGCGAAATGGCACTTGGCCCATTGATGGGAGTTGTGATGAAAGAGCTCAGGGGAAAGGTAGATGGGAAGGTTGTCAGTCAGATACTAAAAAAGGTGATTGAGGGGACTATTGAATATGCCGGAAAGAAAAGGTGAGCTCTCTGTTGTGTATGTGCCGAATGCAGAAGAGCTCATAGATAAGGCATTTAGAAGGGGTGCGAGAGCAAGGAAAGGAAAGCCAAAGAGAACGAGGATTGAGAGAGCTAAGGCAGAAGAGTCTATGGTGCTGACGGTTGGAAACATTCTCTCTGACAATCTAATGATGGTTGTGAGGAGTTTTCCCTCAATCGATTCATTACCTCCTCTGTATAAAGAACTCATAGACGTGCTTGTTGGCGTGGTTGAACTGAAAAAAGCGCTCTCATCTGTCAATTGGGCATCAAAAAAAGTATCAGAATTAAAAAAATCAGCAATTCTGAGAATAAGATACTCAGAAGACCCTTCGAGGATTAGGAGAGAAGCACTTGGAAGGATGGCATCTGTTGTAAAGGGTATTGACCCCGCTCTCGGCAAGTTGAGGGAAGCGAGAAAGCATATGAGGAACATTCCAGATGTGGGGGATTATCAGACGATTGTCGTTGCTGGCTATCCAAACGTTGGGAAGTCGAGCTTTGTAAGAGCCATTACAAAAGCAAAGCCTGAGATCGCTCCTTATCCCTTCACAACCAAAGGAATCGTAGTTGGACACTTTGTTCATGATGGTATTAGATATCAAGTAATCGACACTCCTGGCCTTCTGGACAGACCTCTTTCGAAAAGGAACTGGATAGAGAGACAGGCTATTGCAGTGCTTGGGAATGTGGGGGATGTTGTGCTGTACATGGTTGACCCCACAGAGAGTTGTGGGTATTCTGTGAACGAACAACTGTCTTTACTGTCTGAGATAAGGGAGAACTTCTCGAAACCAATTCTGGTTGTGGCGACCAAGAGAGATATTCCAGCACCATTGCCCCCAGAGTGTGAATTGGAGCTCACAATAAAGGATGAGAAGAGTGTTGAGAATGTGAAAAGGGCGTTGATAGAAAAGATAGGGGATAGAAAAGATAGAAATATGAAGAGTTAAAACATTAGAATATGAGAGAAATATCTATAATGGTGGGAGGGAAGGCGGGAGATGGTGTGAGGTTGGCTACAACCCTCATTGCAAGAATTCTATCCAATTACGGATACAGAGTCTTCGTTTATGATGACTATCCTTCCATCATCAGAGGGGGACATAACTTTTCGATTGTGAGAGCTTCAGAGAAAAAGATTCAGGCGAACAGAGGACTCGTTGATTTGTTGGTAGCTCTGGACATCAAGAGCGTGGAGAAGCATGCTCACGAGATTGTGAAAGGAGGACTCCTTGTCTACGACAGCTCAGATAAAAAGATGGAAAAAGCGGTTGAGGATTTGGATGTGGAGCCGAATGGCCTACCTTTCTCTCAAATCGTGAAGGAACTCAATGGAAAGCCGATTATGAGAAACAGTGCTGCCATAGGTGCAATCTCAAAAATAATCGGAATCGATTTCGAGGTAGTTGAAAGGGTTTTCAGGAAGTTTGTTCCAAAGGAAACAGGGTTGAACATAAAAATAGCCAAGAGGTCTTACGAACTCCCGACCACATCCATGAGAGTTGAGAGGTTGAATCAGGAAGTGCTTCCTGTTCTGTTGGGGAATGAGGCGATAGCGTTGGGGGCAATCATGGCTGGGCTTGATGTATATTATGCCTATCCCATGACTCCGTCCACTTCCATACTCCATTATCTTGCAAAGATTGGAAAAAAGCTTGGAATTCTTGTCGTTCAACCAGAGAATGAGATTGCTGTAATGCTCATGGCTCTCGGCTCTGCCTATGCAGGCAAGAAAACGATGGTTGCATCTTCAGGAGGGGGCTTTGCCCTCATGGTTGAGGGTCTGAGCCTTTCTGGACAGGCAGAGATTCCCATGACAATAGTTGTCTCTCAACGTGCAGGACCGAGTACTGGTGTCCCAACATATACAATGCAGGCAGACCTCCATTTTGTTCTGAATGCAGGGCATGGAGAGTTTCCAAGGTTTGTTGTTGCTCCTGGAGATGCAGAAGAGGCGTATTATTATACAGCACTTGCAATGAATATGGCATGGAAGTATCAGATTCCATCTTTTGTTTTGAGTGATAAACATCTCTCTGAAAGTCTTTTCAGTTTTGAGCCGAAGGAGGTGGAGGAAGAAGAGCCTCTGCTTTGGGATGGCGAGGGAGAATACAAGAGATACAGAATCACTGAGAATGGGGTCTCGCCACTCGCTTTTCCGGGCGAGACCATCGTAAAGTCGAATAGCTACACTCATGATGAGTATGGTATTACAACAGAAGAAGCTGAGAAAGTTGAGATGATGCAGGAGAAGAGGCAGATAAAGAGAAAACAGCTTGAAGAGGAAGTAAAGAAGATGGAAGCAGTCAAGGTGTATGGAGAAGCAAACGAAGCAATAATCACATGGGGTTCAACAAAGGGAGTGTGTGTTGAGGCTGCTGAAGAGTTGGGACTGATGGTTATACAGCCAGTTGTTCTTGAGCCGTTTCCTGATTTTAAAAAATATGAGAATCTGGAAAAGAAGATAGTGGTTGAAGTTAATTCAACTGGTCAGCTTATGAGGTTGCTGAAAAATAATGGAGTAGAGGTGGATGAGACGATATTGAAGTACAATGCAAGGCCATTTTTCTTGGAGGAACTGGTCGAAAGGTTGAAGGAGGTTCTGTGATGAGTTTGAGAACATATGCGGAAATTACTTGGTGTCCGGGTTGTGGGAATTTTGCTATCCTGAATGTTGTCAGAAAGGTTTTCGCAAGGCTGGACACACCCGTGGTTATGGTTTCTGGGATAGGATGTCATGCTAAGATAGTTGATTACGTGAATGTTAGTAGCTTCTATTCTATCCATGGACGTGTTCCTCCAGCAGCAACAGGTATAAAACTTGCAAACCCAAAACTCGCAGTTGTTGGATTCGCAGGTGATGGTGATGCATATGGAGAAGGACTTGAGCATCTGGTATTTGCCGCAAAGCGAAATGTCGATATAACTATGATAATACATAACAACAGGATTTATGCACTGACAACAGGACAATTCACACCTACCAGTCCCAAGGGCTTCAGAGGAAAATCGACACCAGAGGGGAGTGTTGAGAAGCCGTTCAATCCTCTGGAACTGATGTTTTCTGCGGGGGCGACATTCATTGCAAGATCATACTCAAATAGACAGAAAAACCTTGAAATGGTCATTGAGGAGGCGATAAAACACAGAGGTTTTTCTTTCGTTGACGTCCTTCAACCATGCTACACCTTCTTCAACACGTATGATTACTACAACGAGAGGGTTTACGAACTCAAGGAACATGACCCATACAGCAGAGAGGAGGCAGAGAAGAGAATAAAAGAGTGGGATTACAACTCAGACAACAGAATTCCAATAGGCATATTCTATAGAGAAGAGAAGGAAGTATTCGAAGGTGAAGAATTCGAAGAGAGAAAACCGTCAAAGAAACAGTTGTTCGAGATTTTGGAGCAACACCGCTGACGTTCATTGATATTTTCTATAGAGTTCTTCAATCCTTGAGAGATTGTCTGCCTCTTCTGGACTCTTATCGTCTCTCACCCTCACAAACCGCGGGAATCTGAGAGCATAACCTGAGGGGTAGTTTGGGCTCTTCTGAATCTCCTCGTATGCGACCTCGAAAACAATCTTTGGCTCAAGCTTCACATACGTGCCTTTCTGCTCGATAATGAGTTCAGACAGGATGTTTGTGAGCTCTTTCAGTTCATCTTCGGTTGGGCCAGTTGCAACTTTTCCAACCTCCAAAAGCTCTCCAGTGTTCTCATCTATGCATGCAAGATAGAATGATGATAGTAGATGAGCATGCTTCCCTTTTCCCCAGTCAGCTCCAACCACCACGAGGTCGAGGGTCTCCATAATCGGCTTATGCTTTAACCAGTGTTTTCCCCGTCTTCCCGGTATGTAGGGCGAGGATAGGTTTTTCAACATTATCCCTTCATGTCCAGCATCAAGAGCATCTCTATACACCTTCTCTGCGACACTAACCTCACCCGTTATCGTCTGAGTAGCGACAGATATTCTCTTCCCACCCCTCACGATCCTCTCAAGCTTTGACCTCCTTTCTTTTAGTGGCTTGTCTATGAGAGATTCGCCATCCACATACAAGCAATCGAAGAGGAATATGTGGATAGGTATTTCCTCTTTCTTTTCCTCTATCCCATATTTCCTTCTTAGTCTTCTCAATATGTACTGAAACGCCTTTGGTTTTCCTGATTTATCGTATGCTACCGCCTCCCCATCCAGTATTGCCTTCTCCACCCCAACAACCTCTTTTATTTCCTCCACAACATCCACCAATGGTTTTGTGAGGTCTTCGAATCTTCTCGAAAACACCTTTACCCCCTCATTTCCAACATGAATTTGGACTCTTGCTCCATCGTACTTCCATTCAACCGCACAAGTTCCCATCTCCTTCATAGCTTCTTCCAGATCTGGTGATATCTGAGCTAGCATCATCTTTACAGGTCTGAAAAGTGTGATTCCTATCTTGTCAAGTTCTCCTTTCTTGGTCGCTATCGCAACTTCTCCGAAGTCTGTTATGAACATGTATGCTCTCTCAACTTCCTCTGGCGTTTTTCCAAATGCCTTGGCTATTGCATCTCTCATTATTCCCTCCCCAACCTTTATTCTCATCTCTCCCATCACGAGTCTGGCAAGATATCTTGCCTCTTTTGGGCTGGACGAAGAAAATAGATACTCAAGATACCTGACTTTTGTTGTTTGTGATCCTTTTCCAGAAGCCTCGGCAATCTTCTCAAGCGTTTTGTAAATTTCGACAATCGTCAGCTTCTCCTCCCCACCTAGAAATAGTGTCTGTTGAGTTCTTCTATGCATGGCAACCTCAGCAACCTTTCCTATATCTCCTGTCTCTCTGAGAAGTTCTTCAAGCTCTGTTTCATTCCTGCCAGAGGCTCTTGAGAGTGCGTTATAAAGAAGACTCTTTCCAACACCCAATTCTCTGTCCATCCATTCTGGGAATATTTTGCCCATTAAGAGGTATGGGCATATCCTCAACTCCTCCTCCTCAAGCTCTTTTAAGAAGTCTGCAACCATGTCTGTTATTACAAGACTCGAACTCTCCTTTTCGATTCTCTCACATACCTCTGCAAACTCAAAAAACGTCTTCAGAGTTTCCACCCCTTGTTTTATTTTCTCTTAATCTTCACAATATCCCCAAGGGTGAGCTCTCCACCTCTCTCCTCTTTCTTCCATTCAACATTGGAGACGTGTGTGATGAGCTTCACATCCAGCTCCCTCTCAAGCTTCTTTCTCACTTTATCCTCAGGTATAATTTCTCCCCTCTCTATCTTCTTTATCAACGAAAGCTTCTCGTTTATTATCTCAGCCAGCTTATCCTGAGTAAGTCCCTTTGCCTCCCTTGCACCTCTAATCACCTCTGCATAATCCTCTCTAATCTCTTCACCGGTATCGAGGATGTCTCTTTTCTTTGGATGTATTTTGATGAGGCGCCCCTTGTACTCGTATGTTGTGCTCTCTTCTTTCATCTCCTTCATCTTTGTTCCAAGCTCTGCACATCTTCCACACACTTCAAGTTCTGCACCCTCAACAAGAATTCTGTATCCCTTTTCAATCTCCCTACCACAGATCTCACATGTCTTTGGCATTCAACCCAACTCTCGTCCATTTTACATTTTAATGATTTTAATGTGTAGAATTCTTATATATATACCCACCACTTTATACTTGATGAAACTTGAGAGGATAAATGTCCTGAGACTAAAGAATGGAAAGCTTGTTAGGGAAGTAGTTGAGACCGCACCTTATGAGTTTGCAATAAGTACGATGGCTAAATGGGAGATGGTAATTGCAGATGAAGATGCAGATTTTAGGAGGGGAGAGATTCGGAAACTGAGGGTGAGACCGATATATCTGAGAGAAGAGAGTGTTAGTGTTCCGTGTGCCTTCAACCACCATGCTCTTGTGTCCGTGCTTAGGATTGGGGAAGAAGGAGGACCAAAGCCCGTTGAGAGTGAGAGGAAGATAGAGTATGCAATCGTGATAGCTCACAGAGATGGAAAAGTTCTCAGGGGAGATTTACTGGCTGTATTAAACGTATTTCCTGTTGTTTTTACAAAGTACGCTCATAGACCAAAGAAGGTAGGGTTGGCAGATGTGGAGAAAGATACTCAATAAATTTGAGAGATACCCTGCTCAGGAAAGAGTTGTAAGATTGATACTTGAGAGGGGCTTCCAAGTGAAGGATGGAAAGGTGATTTCTGGGGGCATAGAAATCCCCCATACCCACATAGCAAGAGAAGTTGGAGTGGACAGAAGGGTTGTTGATGCTGCCGCCCACCACATCTCATATGATGAGGAGTTAAAAGAAATCTTTAGCAGGTTATCGTCTGTACTCTTTCTGAGAGACATTGCTCCACTTCTTGGATTGGGTGTTCTGATAATCACTCCCTCAGATGCTTCTGAAGTTGGGATTGTGAGAGATGTGACTGATGTTATTGCCAGATATGGGATAAGTGTGAGACAAGTTGTGACAGATGACCCTTACTTTGTTGAATCCCCAAGGCTCACAGTGATAACAGAGAATAAGATACCCGGAGAAGCGATAGAGGAGATTCTGAAGTTGAGAACTGTACGGGCTGTAAGTGTTTTATGAGATGGATAGTATGAATAAAATATCGCTTTGCTTCTATGCACATCAGCCAACAAGACTTAGGAGGTTCTATCCACTCGAAGGATACCTTTCTGAGCTTTCCCGTTCTCTTTATTTTGACATTGCTCAGGATTATTCGGTGTTTATGAGGATGAATTATGAAAAGGCTTTGAATCACATATTAGAGTGGCTGGAAAAGGATAGCGTGAGTTTATGTGTATATGTGAGTGGGATATTCACAGAGCAATGTACTTGGTCTCCCGAGCTGATGGAGATACTGAAGAGAGTTATGAAAATCGCAGAACCTGTTTGCTCTCCGTACTATTACTCTCTCTCATGTTTTTATCCCCTCCTCACAGAGTTCTGCCATCAGGTAAAACTCCATATTTCCAAGATTGAGGACATATTTGGAAAGAGTTCGTCTGTTTTCGTCAATCCTCATTTGACATACACACCTGAGCTCAACAATGTGTTGGGAGACATGGGGGTGGATTACGTGATTGCAAGGCACGGTGAATTTACGGGAAAACAAGATACCTCAGCCCCCCCAAAATTAGTATCACCCAGGATGTATGAAGATAGGAACTGGTCTGGAGGAGTTCTTTGGATGGATCTCGCCTCGCCCAATATATACTCTCTTCCGGATGAGATTGAGAGGAGAGGAGTTGATATTGTGCCGATATGGGAGCTTGCTGAGAACTCTGGTGGTAGAGAAAACAACTGTATCTCTCCCATCTCGCCATCACACCCCTCAAAAACATTAACCCAGCCCCCCCTCAAGAACCATGCTCAGAGTCTCTTTTATTATGAACTCTCGTCGTTATGCACCTACCCGATGTCTTCCCTCGAGAGAGACATATACGGGAGACTTCAGCAGTTTGATATACTGCTTGAGATGGGCTCTCCACCCCCCACCTCAGTGATATACACATTGAATGCACTTTCTATTTTATCTGACTTCAAAAGAAGGTTGTGGAGGTGAAGAGTTGGCTGATTCGTTGTGTATGTACTTTCAGCTCCACCAGCCATGGAGACTGAAATGGTTCTGGCCCGGAGACCCCTATGACAACAGAGAACGTTATTTTGATTATCCTCTAACACGTTCGATATTTGAGAAGGTTGCATCAAGATGTTATTTTCCAGCTACTCAACTCCTTCTCGATATGGTAAGAGAACACGATTTCAAATTCTCTCTTTCGATCACTGGTACCCTTATTGAACAGTGTGAGTTGTGGGAACCAAAACTGATAAGGCTGTTTGAAGACCTCGTCTCGACAGAGAAAGTCGAGTTATTGGGCGAGACTTATTATCATTCACTGTCATCTCTGTTTGAAGATAGAGCAGAATTCAGGGATGAGATTTAGGAACATAGAAATGCACTCCTCAAATTAGGATACGAACCCACAGGATTCAGAAATACCGAACTTGTATACAACAACTCGATTGCCTCACTTGCCTGTGAGATGGGATACAAGAGTATTATGACCGAAGGAGTGGGGTGGGTGCTTGGTAATCGTTCCCCCAACCATGTTTACAAGGCAAAAGGTTCAAACATCAGGGTGCTACCGAGAAACTACATGCTTTCTGATGATATAGGGTATAGGTTCTCTGCAAAATGGTGGAGTGAGTATCCACTCACAGCAACGAAATGGGCTCAATGGGTTGCAGAGTGCGAGGGTGATGTAGTTTTTGTGTTTATCGACTATGAAACGTTTGGAGAACACCATCCACAAGACACTGGTATCTTCGATTTCTTACGTCATCTTCCGACCGAGCTTGAGAGAGCTGGTGTAAGTTCTCTCACCCCATCAGAGGTTGTTGAGGAGTATGCACCTGTGGGGGAAATCGATGTGCCCGAATTCAGCACGATATCTTGGGCAGATAGTGAGAGGGATGTGAGTGCTTGGCTTGGCAATGAGATGCAGAGAATGTGTTTTGAGGAGGCAAAGCTACTCAGACCCTATGTGATTGAGAGTGTGCCAGAGCTCGTCTGGATATGGAGAAGACTTCTGACATCAGACCACCTCTACTATATGAGTACAAAAGCACTTTCGGATGGCGACGTCCATGCATACTTTAGCACCTACCCTTCTCCATTTGATGCAGCGCTGAACTATATGGCTTGTGTATGTGATTTAAAGGCAAAGGTATTTAGAGAAAAAGCAGAGAGGATGAAATAAATGGATAATAAATAGATCAATAGGTTGAAAGAGGAGTTGGGGGAGAAATGGGAGGGGAGAGATGTTGCATTATGGCACAGAGGAAAAACACTTGCATGGTTGAAGATTCTGACTTTTGATAGGATAGGGGTTGTGCATCGAATCAGTGATGTACTTGTTTCTCATGATGTGAACCAGAGGTTCGGTTATTTCACAGCTTTTGACAAAAACGGTAAGTATGTGTCTCTTGTTGAATTGCCTCCGAACGTTGATGTTGTGGAGCTTGTGAATGAACTAAAGAAGGTTGATGATGTTTTGGATGTGGAGTATGAGCTCAGAGAGGGATTTTGCTTCCAGAACAATGAGTTCCCCCTCTATATTTTGGGTGAGAGGGCTGTAATCTTCAGGGCGGAAATGATATCAGAGCTGTTTGGGATGATATCTGCGACTTTCCCGCAAGCAGAGGGTTTCATGAATCTGTGTGGTATGAAAAGTGGTGTGAGAGTTGCACAGATTATCGAGGGAATGATTGAAGTTGAGCCAAGCAAGAGATTGAAGCTTCTTGAGGAAATAGTTCCTTTTGTGGGCTGGGGAAGATGTGAAGTAGTTTTTGAAAGCCATGGAAGTGAAGGAAAAGGTGAAGAATCTTTTTCACTTGCGATAATCACACACGATTCATTCCTAACGAGTTGTATAGAGTCTCATCATCCGGTGTGTGTTTATCTGGGTGGGTTCTATACAGGATACGTGAGCTATGTGTTGGGTAGAAGGGTATACGCTCGTGAGACAATGTGTATGGCGAAGGGAGACCCGTACTGTTAGCATGTGCTTAAGAGTGTTAGCAAATTTGATAAGTAATTTTGTGGTTGATTAAAATGGAGCTAAGACATCCGAATGCCATCATCGGAAACGAGAGCACACTTGTGGGGGTTGGTGAACGAGGGGAGATATTCTGTTTATTCGCCCCCAGAAAGGATTAGTCCCAACACGTTCATGACCTTCTTTTCTGTGTGCATGATGGCACGCCACACTGGACAAACGACCCAGAATGGCATACACATCAGAATTATGTGGGGGACAGTGCTGTCCTGAGAACAGAGCTTTATCGCAATGGCATGAATCTTGAGTTTTTGGATTTTGTGCCCCCTCATCTTCCCGTATTTGTGAGAAGGGTGAGAATAACCTCGGACACAGAGTTCTCTGGAAAGCTATTTTGTTATGTTGATTTGAATGTATGCGAGAGGACGGAGAAGAATGCAGCGTATTATTCAAAGCCAATGTTTGTTCAGTACTGGCACAAGTATTACATTGGTGTTCTTCCCTCCCCTCCACCAGACGAATGGCAGGTTGGAAAGCTACTCCATCGCATGTGGTGGGTGGATGCCAGACAAGAGATTGAGGAAGGAAAGCTTGGGGGATTACTGGAAAATTTGGGGAATGTGAATGCAGGTTTGGGATGGAGGTTGGAGCTATCTCCAAATGATGTTTTTGAGCTTTATCTCTATGTTGGATATGCAGAAAAGAGAGGTATAGTAGAGAGTACATTACAAGGAATCGAATTTAAACCATTGTTAGAGAGAACTTTGGATTATTGGAGAGGAGTTATGTCCTGCCCATCAACAATCTTATCTGGTTCACACCTTCCTATCTCCGACCTTCCTCTTTCATACAAAAAGCTCTACAACCGCTCAATAATCACTTTGCACCTCTTGTTAGATTCAGGTGGAGGCTTCATAGCCTCTCCCGAGTTTGACCATTACTATGAGGTTAGTGGTGGGTATGGTTATTGCTGGAACAGAGATGGCGTGGAGATGGCAAGAGCGTTGTGGAAGGCAGGGTTTGAACATCCACTCATATCATTTCTAAGTTGGTGTAAGAGAACACAACTACCCAATGGTTCATGGTTTCAGAGATACTGGCTCGATGGTGAGCCAGCTCCTTCATGGGGGAATTTTGAACACTCAACACAGCTCGATGAGACCGCATCCACAGTCCATTTAATGGCGAAATATGCACTCTCACTGCCAGAGGAGAGGAAAAAAAGTTTTATGAGGTCTTATGGAGGGTGCATAGAGAAAGCTTGCGATTATCTGATGGAAAAAACGTCTGACACCCTTCACGATCCCTGTATAGATTTGTGGGAGAGTAGTTATGGTGTGTTTACATATACAACTGCATCGATCATCGCAGCTCTACGAGATGCTGGCACCTTCATGGATAGGGAGGATTGGGTTGGGAAGTCTGAGCATCTAAGAGAAGGGATGGAAGAACTTTGGCTAGGGGATTATTATGCGAAGGGCATGGTGGATGAAGAGTTGTGTGAAGAGACAGATGCGAGCATACTCGGTACAATCACACCTTTTGAGATAGTTGGGGGAGATAAAGCTCTGAAAATTATTGATAGTGTTGAGAGAAATCTGGGTGTCGAGACTGCGAAGGGAAGAGCAATCAAGAGATACGAGAGTGATGGGTATGTGGGAGGAAATCCATGGGTTGTAACAACGCTTTGGCTTGCAAAAGCCATGCTCAAATTGGGTTTGAGGGATAGAGCTATGGAGTACATGGAATGGGCCTCGAAGACGACCACATCCACTGGTCTTCTTGCAGAGCAGGTGAATCTGAGTGGAGAGCCAGTGTGGGCGATTCCGCTTGGCTGGAGTTGTTCTGAGTTCATTGAGTGTGTTATTGAGGCGACACAACATGTTCGTATTTGATTCTCCGGGGCTGGACGAGAGAGAATGGCTCATTACGAATGGCATTGGGGGGTATGCTTCTTCCACACTTGTGTGTGCAAACACAAGAACGTATCATGGTCTGCTTATTGCATCACTTCCTTATTTGAGGAGGTACATGGTTCTTAGTTCTCTTGATGAGGTTGTTGATGGGCATGAACTTGCAACACACTTCTATGTCGGTGCAACCCATCCCCAAGGCTACAAATTGATCAAAAGAGTGGAAGTGATGCCAAAGAAGGTGAGATGGGTATATGCACTGAGAAAGAACTCGGATGAAAATGTTGTTAAGGAATTGAGTATGTTGCATGGCAGAAACTCGGTTGTTGTTGATTACTGGGTGCCGAGGAGTTCTGTGTGGGTGAACCCTCTCGTAGGATTTAGGAGCATACATGCCACAATGGAAGACACAACATTCGAACAGATACCACGAAAGCACTCTGTGTATGTAAAGTTTGGAGGATATGAGCTGAGGTTGTGTGCGAGCAGAGGCGCATATCACCCAGAGGGTTGCATATACTACAACTTCAGATACCCAAGAGAGGAGGAAAGAGAATTGAACAGTGTTGAGAATCTTTTTTGTCCTGGAGCATTTATTTTGGAGGATGTTGAATCATTCAGAATAACAGCTACTTTTGTGAATAGCAGTGCGTATAATACACTCAATATCGACTCTCACCAACGTGATTCGTAGTTCGTTGTTAGAATACCGCACACAACCATAATTGCGGGATACCACTGGTTTTCTGAGTGGGGGAGAGATGCGTTGATATCTTTACCGGGATTGACTCTTGTTTAGGACAGATTTGATACTGCCAAGCAAATCCTTTCACACTTCTCCTCCCACATCAAAAAAGGACTTGTTCCACTGTACTTTGACGAGAATGGAACTCCCCATTACAATTCAGTCGATACTTCTTTATGGTTTGTATATGCACTCGATAGGTACATAGACTATACGGGAGATGTATCCTTTGGGGTAGAGTTGCTCCCTCGTCTTCTTGAAATCATAAGATGGTATGTAGATGGGACAGACCACGGTATAAAGGTGGATGATGACGGACTTGTGTCGTGTGGAGCAAGATTGACATGGATGGATGGGGATGTTGATGGGATGCCAGTGACACCAAGAAATGGGAAGCCATGTGAGGTTAATGCACTCTGGCACAATGCTCTTTGTGTGGTTTCAGCTCTGTGTGAGGAAGCAGAGAGGGATGTGTGGTTTGGGGAGTACATTGACAGAGTGAGGGAAAACTACTGGAAGTTTTGGAATGATGAGTTTGAATGTCTTTTTGATGTAATAGACCCACATGATGAATCTCCAAGGCCGAATCAGGTAATTGGGTTTTTGTTTGAATTGAAAAACAATCATAAGTCGAAAAACAATCAGAAAAACATTATCCCACACCCAAAGAAAGTTGTTGAGTTCGTTCAGGAGAATCTTCTAACACTCAGAGGATTAAGAACGCTTGCTCCGTGGTACAGAGGATATAAGGGGAGGTACGTAGGAGGATGGAATGATAGAAATATTGCATACCATCAGGGAAGTGTATGGGTATGGCTTCTCGGACCGTTTGTAAAGGGGTACACTGGGGTAAAATCCACAACACAATTGCCCAAGAAACTTCTCCTTGGCTTTCTCCCACATCTTGAAGAGGCAGGGATAGGCACAGTCTCTGAACTTTTTGATGGAGACGAGCCCCACATCCCGAGGGGATGTATTTCACAGGCGTGGAGTGTTGCCGAGTTGTTGAGGTGCTGTGTGGAGGATGTGTAGGGTGGAGCCCCTGAAAGCTGGAGAGCAAAATAAACAAAAAATACTTAACCAACCCAGTAGATATCTCAACGATGAAGGTGCTAGTCGTTGATGACGAGGCAAGCGTTCGAACATATTTGAAGACTCTACTCGAGAGTGATGGGTATGAGGTTTTGACAGCCTCGTCTATTGAGGATGCCATTAAGAAATTTGAGAAAGAAGAATTTGATGTTGTGATTCTTGATTTAGTTCTCGATAAGGAAGACGGTTATGAGTTGCTCAAGGTGATGAAGAGAAAAGATCCGAGCGTCCCCGTAATCGTCATAACAGGTTATGCTTCAATCGATAGTGCTGTTTCAACCCTCAAAGAAGGTGCATACGATTATATAACAAAGCCATTCAAGGCTGAAACGATACTGAACACTGTCAGAAAAGCTGTTGAATGGAGAGAGATGTTCCTCGAGCTTGAACAGAGGAGGAAAGAGTTGTCAGAGTCAAAGAAAAGATATCAGACGTTGTTTGATGAGATATCTGATGCTGTTCTCGTTTTTGACTCGGTTGGAAGGATTGTTGATGCAAACGTGTTTGCAACCCGTCTTTTCGGATATTCGAAGGAAGAACTTCTTGGTATGAACATATTTGATTTGTATGGAGAAGAGGGTTATGCAGAGGTCTCTCCTTCCATTATGAAAGGATTTTCAGCTTACTTTGAACTCGAACTGAAAAGAAAAGATGGCTCCACAATCGTGGGCGAGATGAGTGCGAGAGGACTTGAACTTGGTGGGGAGAGATACTATCAGGCAGTAATAAGAGACATAACACAGAGAAAGTCTCTTGAACAGACTCTCGAGAGGGAGAAAGAAGAGAGCAAAGAATATGCTGAGATTGTGAAGAATTTTGTTAGTTCTGAGCTCAAAAAGGCTGTTGAATATGTTGAGAATGAACTTGCCCGCGAGCGTATAGAGAGAGTAATATCGTTTGTAGAAAATACACATCTCTGGAGAAAGGAACATCCAGTAGTTGAGATGGAGTTGGATGAGGTGATAGAGAGGGCGGTTCAACGTTTTAAGCGGTTCTATCCTAGGGCAAGCGTTTGGGTTGAGCAAAGTGGCCTTTCTGTTATGGCAAACCCTCTGTTTGAGGAGGTGATTCTTCAGCTCCTCGAATATTCTGCTGAGAGAGGAGAGGGGGTTGTACATGTTGATATAACTGCAAAGAGCCTCAATGACGAAATAATACTTACAATGACAGACAATGCTCCAGCCCCACCAGAGGAGGAAAGAGAAAGATTACAGAAAAATCCGAGAGAATTGTCAGATTTTCATCTCTATCTGGCAAAGAAGTTGGGGGAGGACATTGTGGATGTGAAGATGGAGGAGCTTGTTGAAGGAGAACCGAACAGAGGCACGAAAACAACACTCATATTGAAGAGAGAGTTGTAAGACTTGTGCTACTAAGCTCGTTTTCATGGCAGAGGCAGAACATCACCTTTATCATCTCTCCAAGTTCAACATCGGTTAAAAGGTCAATAGCATCATCCCACATGGTCAATCTCACTCGCGCATCTGGTTTATTGGCGTCTGATAGATAAATTGTACATCTTCTCCCTTGTGTTCCATCCCTTCTTGTGAAAACTCGCTCCTCATCGATTCCAGTAAGCACACCCTCAACACAGACCAGTCCATCTTCAAGTTTTGAGGGTGTGAGATATTCCACATTTTGTCCTGCCCCTTTTTGTTCCACACCTTTCTCACTCCTCTTTACACCACCAAATGCATGTAGTCTCATATTCCTCAACATCGCCCCCCTCACCTCAATTGTGTCCCCTTCCTTGATTTCTACATCATCACCCCACAAAACGAGTAGTGCCAACCTTTTTCCATCCTCCACAGCCACCTCTCTGAACCTCTTTGAGTTTCTTACCATGGGTTTTGATATTTTGACAACCCTTACAAGCAAATCAACCTTAGAACCATCCTCGATTTCTTTTAGTCTCTCGATAGATATCGGTTCAAACGAAGGTTCGAGAAAATGGTCGAGGGGAGTTATATTCCCATCCTTAGATATATGCAGTTCTCCATCTCTCAACGAGCCAGTAAATGTGTAGCTCACCCCCTCTTTTATAACTCCTTGAGAAACGAGGTCTGAAACCTCGTCCCATAGAACAACTCTGAGCCTTGCTCCCTCATCTCCGACCATAAGGCTGGCAACCTTTCCCTGTGAGCCATCTTTTCGTATGAATGTTCTAACTCCTCCAATCGATATCACACAGCCATCAACCGATACCCATCCCTTTTCAGGAAGTCCATCTATAGATGAGGAGCTGATTTTGAGGTCATGTGCTATCAACATCAGTGCAGTCTCCTCATCACACAGTCCACCCAGTCTCTTGAATTTCTCTTCCATAAGAGCTGACAACTCGTCTTCAGATATAACCGCGAGAATCCTCTTTTTCAGGCTCTCGGTGTCCATTGTTTTCATCCTCACAACAGTGTTCTAACTACATCTTTCACTTCATCCACAGAGGGTATCACTCTCAGTTTTCCCTGAGCAAGCGTTTCATTCCCGCCCCCTCCCCCTCCGAATCTCTTGGCAAGTTCTCTCATGAATATGGAGGCGTTTATCGTGTCTCTGGGAGAAGCAATTACAATTTTTCCATCCTTTCCAATCTCACACGCAACCACTTTATTCTCACTTGCCAGTTTTGTCGCCATTTTTATCATCTCTTGCATATCCGTAGTATCCTCAATTCCCACATACAACTTCACACCGTCTACCTCTTCGATTTCGGATGACTTGAGTTTTGATTTGAGTTCTGCTATCTCCTCCTTCAACCTCTCAACTTCCTTTCTCAACTCCTTCCATTCTTCAAAGAATCTGTTTGCAGTCTGCTCAAGCACGTCTATCGGGACTGAAAACACCTTTGACGTTCTTTGGAGTATTGTATCCCTTCTCTGTATCTCGTTGATGGCAGCCATGCCTGCTGAAAATTCGAGTCTCTCAACTCCATCTTGAATTCTTTCAGACCTTATCATTTTGATTGGGCCAATCCTTCCAGTCTCCTCACAGTGTATCCCACCACATGCCTCAACCTCTTCTCCCACCTTCACAATCCTGATTTTCTCGCCCGGTGGAACCCCACCTTGGTATATTGAGAAGCCGAACTTGTTCTCTGCTTCTGTTCTACCCATCCAGAAAATCTCGACCCCCTTATCCTCCATCACGATTTCATTTGCCAGTTTTTCAATCTCAAAAAGCTCTTCTTCACTGATTCGTTTGTAGTGAGATATGTCGAGTCTTGCTCTGTCTTCGAGTTTCTGGGCACCAGCCTGCCACACATGTTTTCCCAACACCTGTTTGGCAGCCCAATTCACTATGTGGGTGGCGGTATGATGTCTTGAAAGTGCTATTCTTCTTTCTCGATTCACAACTCCTTTAACAACCGTTCCCTTTGGTGGAATTTCACCCGAGACCGTGTGGACTATCACATTCTCATACATCTGAACATCCACAACTTCACATTTCCCTCCACCCCATCTCAAGGTTCCATGGTCTGCTGGTTGTCCTCCCCCTTCAGGGTAGAAGAGTGTATGCTCAAGCACAACATACTTATCAAACGAATCGAGAACAACCGATTCAAATTCGTACTCATTTGGTCTTTCATAGTATGTTCTTTTGGTTGGGGGGAGCTCTCTTATCCTATCGATATGTTCGAAAACTTTTATCTCCACTTTCTCCCTTGAGTGTCTCTCAGCAACCAGCGAATAGAAGTTTGCTGGGACCTCCACCTCAACACCATATTCATTGGCAACCTCTGAAACAATTTCAGGCGGAATTCCGTGTGTGTCATACATATCTATCAGCTTTTCAGTTCCGATTCTTGCATCCTTCTTCAACATCCTTCTCAGCATCCCCCTCCCCCTTTCTATTGTTTCCTTGTATTTTTCCTCCTCTCTCTCAAGAACTTCAAGCACGATGTCCCTCATTTCAAGAAGTTCTGGGAAGTCTTTTAACGAAAGGAGATGAAGGTCAACTATCTCATAGAGTGGGGCAGAGATTCCGAGTTCTTTCATCATCCTGAGCGTTCTTCTTATCACAAGCCTTGCAAGGTATCCTTCTTTTACATTGGATGGTACGATTCCATCACCCAGCATGAATGCAAGACATCTTGTGTGGTCTGCTATTGCATTTGCAAGCTCTATGGGTCTAAGTATCTTTTCAAGCTCTTCGACATCTATCCCAATTTCGGATGCTATGCTTTTCCTCAATTTCTTGAGCTCAACACGACCGCTGACATCCATCGAGCCAGCGAGTCTCGCACTCATTGAGGTAATCTCCTCTGCTCTTTCGAGCTCAAGTCCAGCATATTCTGCAACCTTCTCAAGAACATGTGGGAAAGTCGCTTCGTATATGGTTGAACAACCCTGAGAAGCCCAGACCATTCTCTCAAGTCCGTAGCCGGTATCAACTATGTAGTTCTTCATCCTTCTGTATCTCTCCCCCTTTATCACAATATCCCCGTGCGGATGTACTTCAAGGTTCATGAACACGAGTGTGGCAATCTCAAGTCCACCGACAAGCACCTCAAGACAAGGACCTGCATTTCCACCTCCAGCCCATGGTTCTTCTTTGTATGTCACCTACCCTTTTCGTATGCCGAGCGATTTCAGCAACTCATCACAGAGTGCAACAGTCTCTTCCTTCCAGTAAATCTCGTTTTCAGGATAGTTGAAGGTGTGGTGTGCCATCATTTCAAATAGTGTGAGATGCCTTCCACTCATCCCCACCGAGTCCAAATCATCCAGTCGTATACAGGGCTGGGATATGGTCAATGGGTTGGCTGGGGGAGGAACAAGCCCAGAGGTTACGAATGGCTGGAAGTCTGCTATGGAAGCAATCGTCAGATATATATCATCTCTCCATCTCGCTACAACCGGGTATCTTTCTATTCTCTCGTGATTCCTTTTCTCGAAGAATGAAAGATAGTACTCTCTCATTTCAGAGATTGTAAAAGGTTTTGAGAACACTGGATTATCTATAAATGAATACGGGTCACATGGTGCATCTCCACATGTTTCTCTCTTCTCGTCTTGTGTCCAGAAAAACTTCCCGCACTTAGAACACTTCCTTCTCATGAAATCGTGCTCTTTGAAATAGTTTAGGTCGTACTCATCATCCATATTTCCAGACATGACAATACCTTAACAAACTTAAAGTAAATAAAAGGAGGGGCAAAATGCCACAGAGGGGATGGATAGATTTTTATGGCGTTTGCCCCTGATATCAATTTTCCTAGATTTTTATATATAAACCTATCTTCTAAAATTACCAAACAACTTCGACCATCTCTGGTCTGAACCCCGGAATCACACTCGACTCATCAAGAGGAGTTCTAATCCCCACCAAAAACATCTTCAATCCGAGGTAAGCTATCATTGTTCCATTGTCTCCCAAATATTTTTTCGCGGGTCTGTAGTACGATACACCTCTGTCCTCACACATAATCGAGAGCATTTCCGACAGTCTATCATTGGCACCTACTCCTCCCACCAGCATAACCTCATCAAGGGAAGTATGGGCGAGAGCTCTCTCACTGACCTCGGTTAGCATTGCAAATGCAACCTCTTGAAGAGAGAAACAGACATCTTCGACTGGGTTATTCTTTACAGCTCTGAGTGCGGATGTCAGAAGTCCCGAGAATGCAAGGTCCATTCCCTTCACTGTGTATGGCAATTCTATGTATTTTGATGATTTCTTTGCCAACTCTTCTATCTTCGGTCCACCAGGATGTGAGAGTCCAACTTCTCTTGCAAACTTGTCAAGTGCGTTTCCAAGACCTACATCTATTGTCTCTCCAAATATTCTATATCTCTTCTGTTTCAGAGCAAGTATCTGTGTATTTGCTCCACTTGCATACACAACCAGTGGATTCTCTGCCCCAGTCTCCCATTTTCCAATCTCGATGTGTGCAATACAGTGGTTAACACCCACCAATGGTTTTTTCAGAAGGAGAGAAAGTGTGCGTGATGCAGTTGCCACCACTCTTAAACATGGACCAAGCCCTGGACCCTGTGAGAATGCTATTGCATCTATCTCATCTGCACTCACCTTTTCAAAGACTCTCCTCAGCAAATCAGCTATGTGAGAGGAGTGGTGCTGTGCAGCTTCTCTTGGATGTATCCCCCCCTTTTCAGGGATGTATGGATGCGAAACCTCGCATATTTCCTCTGTTTCTCCATTTTCCTGTCTGACTACCCCCACACTCAGACTCCATGCTGTCCCCTCTATTCCAAGCACCATTATATCATCCAAGCTCTTCTATGACTTCATAGAACTCTCTCCAGTCCAATAAAGTCTCAACACACCCATCTCTTGTGAGAGGAATACCTAATGTAGGTATACCATAAGAACCGCACAATTCAAGTCCCTCTCTTACTTCACGGTTGCACGCAACTCCAATCACTCCCTTTATGTCATATTTCTTTATCATCCTCTTTATCACACTTGAGCCAGGTGCAATAAATACCTTGTATCCTTCTTTCTCACTCACTTTCTTTGCCTTGCCTATCTCACACCTTCCGCATCCAATACATTCAACGCCTTCTGGCGTCAGTCTTGCTGGGCATTCTTTTGACCTCAGACACTGAGGGAAAAATACGGCTCTTTTGTTTTTTGGAACTGCTTGGAGTCTTGGAAGCGATACTCTATTCCTCAATTCAATCCCTATCCTATCCACTGACGAGGAATCGATTGAGAACAGTCTGAGCGTTGGTCTAACTACCCCCTCAAGAACAGATATCCCAAAGAGCATGAGTCTCGGGAAATAAACTTTCCCTCGCTTGAAGGACAGTGCAATTATGAGTGATATTAGAAAAGTGATAGTGAAGAATATGGCAAGTA
Source organism: Methanomicrobia archaeon JdFR-19 (assembly GCA_002010075.1). Taxonomy (GTDB): domain Archaea; phylum Halobacteriota; class Methanosarcinia; order DSM-18856; family Methermicoccaceae; genus JdFR-19. The sequence continues at coordinate 98,848 of MTMG01000008.1, forward strand.
TTACGAGAACCACAAATGCAAGGTCTACAACTATCCTCCCTATTGTGGTATACACAAACTCGTTCATTTACACCCCTCCAAAAGAGTAAGTGATCTTATCCACTCCCCTTTAGCCTCACGTGTCGTTCCCACAACGAGTTGAATCCCCTTTTCAGTCTCCTCAAGCATCCCTCTTGCCTCGAGGGTCTCCCCCTCAAAAACCTGCCCAGCATATGTATGCGTATAGGAGAGAACTCTGTCAACCATAGGATGCTCTATTTCAAATACAGAGGGTGAATCGAACGCATATTTGGCGGACAGAACTACTCCTCTTATCGTTCTTTTTTCAACTCTCCGTCTGTGCTTAGGAGGTCTGTACTCTCCTTCCCCCACATACAAGAGGTCGAAGTATGTGTCTTCCCACATTGCTCTGTTATACTTTCTCACTTCGTGTATAAGAAACTCTTGGAATCCTATTTCAGGTACTCTTTTTTTGTATATTTTCTGCCATACGTCCTATGGTATTGGTTTCAGATCTGGTCTGTTTTGGTCGGTTGAAATAGCTTCACTCAAAATTTCTCTTGCTCTCCACCACTCTTTCCCATATACGACCAAATCGATATCAGAATTCGCCTGCGATAGCGATGTGAGTCTTGAACCAGTAATTCCCATGCTCTTTCTTCGCACACCCATATCTTCAAGTGTGTCAATGAGTCTACTAACCTTTTCATCTTCTTGACACACTCTCTCAAGTTCTTTTTCGGGCCTCAAATACTCTTGTATCTCGTCGTATGGAACAGCAAAAACATCGTACACCCAGCTGGGGTGGTGTAGTTTCATGTACTCGAAAGCCTCTTCAGTCCCTAACTTTCTGTATCTGATACCCCTCTTTTTGTTCATCCTCTCCCCCTTTTCATCCGGGACATACCTCAACATCGCCCTAACACCCTCTCCCCCGCCGTAGTACTCTTGTGGAACATAATCTACAACAGAGAACACAAGCCCATCTTTGGTGAATAGGAAGTCCCTTATCCTCTGCTTCATGCTCTCACTTCGTTAGTCCATTTATATAAGGTCCAACAATCATGAGAACGATAGAGCCGAAGATTATGTATGCGAACATGAATGCGAGAAACTCGACCATTCTCTCTGCTCTCTCCCTATACACGAATCGTTCGAGCAGTGTTGCGACAGAGTCGCGAAACACGTGTCCACCATCGAGGGGGACAGCTGGAAGGCAGTTGAATAGTCCAACGTTGAAGTTTATCCATCCTATCCAGAACAATGCTGAAGCAGCCCACATATACAGGTTTCCTCCCATTATTGGTTCATACAATTCGTTGAGAAGTCCTGTGAATCCCGTGAAACCACCAAGACCGAGTCCGCCCAATATCGGTAGCGTAATGAGGAGGAGCCATCCCCCTACTGTGTCAAGTTGGTGGGGTATTGATTTTAGAAGAGAAAGGTAGGAGTCTGCTGGAAACTCCATAAGCAAAAGCCCAAGTTTTCTTGCAGCAACATCATCCTGGACATACACACCCATAAATCCTTTTCCATCTGCAGATGCGAGCTTGAATTCGAACATACCTTTGTCAGTTACAACCTTCACTTTTTGTCCAGGTTTTGTACTGTTCATAAAATCTCTAAAATCTTCAACCCCCCTTATCTCTTTGTTGTCTATTTTTTTTATTATCATTCCACTCTTTATTCCCGCTTTCTGGGCAGGAGCTCCATCTACAACTCCCCTGACTTTCATACCGTTTACATGTTCCTCTCTCGCAACCACAAAACTCTCCATATCATCCACTCTGATTCGAACGTTCTCCCCTTCCTGAACGTTCTCGAGTAGAGAATACACATCACTCAAAGAATACACCTCGACTCCGTTCACCTCTTTTATTACACCGATGTTCACACCAGCTAAATCGGCGGGAGACCCCTCCTCCACTCCTACTATCACCACATTATGGTTGGTGGGCGATATTCCATGAAGCATTGCAAAGAAAAGTGTGAAGGTTATCAAGGCAATCACAAAGTTCGACATAACTCCGGCTGTTAGCACCCTCATCCTCTCTCTCCTCTTGGCAGAGAAGAGTTCACCCTCGTCAGGTTCAGCAAAGCCACCTACTGGGACAAGAAGTAGAAGCAAACCCATCGACTTTACTCTGATACCCTCAACCTTACACAGTACAGCATGTGAGACCTCATGAACTACAAGCGTTATGAAAAGTGCGATAAGACCATATCCAAGAGGTATGAATTCATTCACACCCGGTATGAGCAGTATGTTTCTTGGTTCGTTCAGTGCGGTTGGTTGCGGGTGGGTGGTGAAGAAAATAATGTCAAAAGATATCAGAACGAGCGTCATACACAACATCCCAATCATCATGAGCGGAATACCAAACTCTGCATATAGTCTCCAGAATCTTCGGTGGGTTGCAAGTTTTTCAAGTAAATGTTGTCCCCTTTCAGTCCTTATCATCAAAAGGGGGCCATGTGCTGTGATTCCATATTTCTCGAGCACCCCTCTTCTTGATAGCTCTCTAACGATTACCCAGTACGATACAAACACAGCCAGCACATACCACAGAGCGTTCATCACACCTACCTAAACGTATGTGTTATTAATATTTGGGAAATTTTTTATGGTATGGGTGCGTGCTTGAAGTGAATGCTCTCAGTTGTGTACACCACCGCTCCAAGAAAGAACGCACTTGAGCTTGCAAGGGCTTTGGTTGAGAGGAAGTTGGCTGGATGTGTGAATGTGCATGACATATCTTCAGTATATTGGTGGGGCGAGAAGGTAGAGGAGGATGAGGAGGCTGGTCTGTTGATAAAAACAACTCCCGAACTGGTGGAGGATGTTGTGAGGGTTTTGAAGGAGTTGCATCCTTACGAGATACCTGTGATACTACGCTGGGATGTTGAGGCAAACAGGGATTATGAGAAATGGCTGAAAGGTGTGGTTGTAAATGGAAATGAGGGAGATTGAACTGTTCTCGATGAAGGGACTCAAAATCAGTGTGGATGTAGATGGGAACAGAGTAGTAAGTGCCAGAGCCGAAGGTCCACTTTCAAAAGTAGCCTCTCCAGTAATGAGGTTAATAGATGAGTTCATGGTAAAGGAAAGACCTGCTTACATCGGTGAAGATTTTGTGGTTCCGTCTCTTTTTTTCCCACCAATACCATCAAAAGCATTCAGACGTGCGATGAGAACACAACTCGTGACAAGACTGAAGAAAAAGGTTCCTGAGATACTTTCTGTCTCGATAACAGACTACTGCACAGCCAACTGTCCAATGTGTGGGCATGGAGAGAGGGCAAAAGAGCCAATGCTCACAACAGAGGAGATGAAGAAGCTGATAGATGATGCACTGGCTCTTGGCACATACACTTTCCTGTTTACGGGTGGCGACCCTGTGCTTAGAAGTGATTTGCCAGAACTCATCGAGTACGTTCCAAAGGAAAAGGCGGTTGTTATCATGTTCACACCAGCGCAGACTCTCTACAAGAGAGCAAAGGAGCTTAAGGAAGCTGGTTTGCATTCGGTCTTTGTTGTATTGCATGATGCAGACCCAGATGTGCATAATGCGATGATGGGTACTGAAGGGGCTTTTGAAAAAGCAGTTAGAAGTGTAAAGGCTTGTTTGGATGAAGGAATTCTTACTGGAATCGTGGCAATACTGACAAAAGAACGCCTTTCCCATATTCATGAATTAATCGACTTCGCCTCTGAGCTTGGTGTGTATGAACTTTTGCTTTCAGACCCACTTCCAACTGGCAGAGTTCTACATAGAGAAGATATTATGCTCACACCAGAGGAAAGGGAATTCGTTGCGAAACTTCAAGAAGAACACAACTCAAAGGGAGAAGGCGTTAAGATATTTGCAAATGCAAGGGTCAAGGGATGTAGTGGAGTGGGCTGTGTTGCAGGTTCGAGATGGCTCCACATCACAAGCACGGGAGAATCTCAGGCATGCGATTATATACCACTCTCTTTTGGAAACATAAGAACGAATAAGTTATCCGATATTTGGAAGAAGATAACAACACACCCATGGTTTGCAAAGCATACGGATTTGTGCAGAATTCAGGATATGGAGTTCAGAAAACGCTATTTCCACAACATACCCGCTAATACGCTTCTACCATATCCAATAGAAAAAATAGACAGTAAAAAATAACCAAAAAATCAATCACTCATCCATATTGCGATGATTTTATCAATCGCTATGTGTGTGTATTTGTCGTCTTTTTCAAGTGTTAAAACGCCATCGGCACACGCAATTACCTTTCCATTGAATGTGTCTTTAATCCCACAGTATACGTCCACATTCTTGCCCATATAATGTTCCGCAATGAATGCCTGCATTTTTATCACCTCCAATCATAATTGTCTTTGCATGAATAAATATTTTCTCTAAAAACTCAAAATAAAAATTAAAATTTTTTACAAGTTTATTTTAGGTATAAAAAAGAAAAATTGTTGATTTATCACATAGTATCTCTATATCGAAAGCATTATATAATAATGAGAATAGGTGAATACCTCACAATTATTAGGGAGGTTTTTGATGGAGGGCGTTTTTACAATAAAAGGTCTCGAAAACGTCAAGATATACATCGGAAAGTTCACCGAAGAGGAGCCTCAGGGAATAACTCCGATGCCGAATATTGAGGACCTGAGAGAATGGGATATGAAACTCCTCAAGAGATATAAACCGCTATACACTCCCATGAGTGAGAGATGTACTTTTTGCACATATGGCCCATGCGATTTGTCGAAGGGAAAAGAAGGAGCATGTGGAATCGATTTGAAAACACAGCAGGCAAGACTTCTCCTCCTCACAACCATCATGGGCGCATCTGCCCATGCAACACATGGAAGACACATACTCGAGCATCTGATACACATGTACGGTCGAGACCATCAGATAGAGGTTGGTGCGAGCGAGGACAAGACACCTAATATTAGTCTGGTGGCAGGTATAGTACCTAAGACACTTGGAGACCTTGAGAGTATTATGACATATGTTGAGGGACAGCTCTCCCATCTTCTTGCCTCTCTGCATACTGGACAAGAGGGCTCATACCTCGATTTTGAATCGAAGGCTCTGCATGCGGGTATGCTTGACCATGTTGGTATGGAGGTTGCAGATGTAGCTCAAGTCTCTGCTTTGAACATGCCGAAGGCAGATGAAAATGCACAACTCGTTGACATAGGGCTGGATGTACTCGACACCTCAAAACCTGTCATCGTTTGCATAGGGCATAATGTTGCTGCAGCATATCATATAATGGAATACATGGAAGAGCATGGTTATGATATAGAGTTGGGGGGTCTTTGCTGTACTGCAATCGATACAACAAGGGTTGATCCAAAGAGGAAGATTGTTGGCTCACTATCGAGTCAGCTTCGTTTCATAAGGAGTGGTGTGCCGGATGTTGTGGTTGTGGATGAGCAGTGTGTGAGAGTGGATACTGTGAAGGAGGCATCAAAGCTCCGCATACCAGTCATAGCAACCTCAAACAAAATAATGTATGGGTTGAGAGACAGGACAAACGATGCTGTTGATGAGATAGTCGAGGATTTGGTTTCTGGCAAGGAGAAGGGCGTTTTGATTTTTGATCTTAAAAAGGCAGGAGAGGTTGCGGTTAAGACTGCTGTTGCAATCCATCCCCTGAGAAAGGATTATCGTCTTTCTGACCCAGAAAGAATATCTGAGCTGGTTGCAGATTGTACAGAGTGTGGTAATTGCAACTTCCAGTGTCCTGAGGAACTTAGGATATCTGAAGCTATGGGGGCTGCAAAGCGGGGGGACATAACTCTTCTGCAGAAGCTGGACGAATGTTGCATTGCGTGTGGTAGATGTGAACAAGAATGCCCGAAGGGCATACCCATAGTTGATGTAATCCAGTTGTCTGTTCTTCCGATAAGAGAAGACAGGAGTAAGGTGAGAGCAGGAAGAGGACAGGTAAGCGACCCAGAGATAAGAGAAGAGGGAAGGAACCTTGTGCTTGGCGTTACCCCAGGAGCAGTTGCCATGGTTGGCTGTCCGAACTTTCCAGGTGGAGCTCGTGAATTGTACGAAGTGGCTGAGGAGCTTGTCAAGCGTTCGTATATAGTGCTGGTGAATGGTTGCACTGCGATGGAGATATCGAGGTTCAAGGATGATGAAGGAAAATCCCTGTTTGAAAGATATCCCGCCCGTTTTCTCAAGGGCAATATTCTGAACACAGGTTCTTGTGTCTCTAACTCGGCAATCACGGGTGCTGTTATAAAAGTGGCAACCATATTCGCAAAGAAACAGCTCCTTGGGAACTATGAGGAGATAGCAGATTACATACTCAACAGAGTTGGGGCGGTTGGTGTTGCATGGGGCGCATACTCACAGAAGGCACAGTCCATAGGACTGGGATGTGTCAGGCTCGGGGTACCTGTCATTCTTGGGCCACATGGAGTAAAGTATAGGAGAGTGTATGTCGGGCATACCTACAATAAGGACGAGTGGTGGGTTTATGATGCGAGGGATGGTTCAAAGGTTGAGATAGAGCCAGCACCAGAACATCTGATGATAACGGTTGATTCGAAGGAGGAACTGCTTCCCATGATAGCCAAGCTGTGCATAAGACCCTCTGATAATAACTTTGGGAGAATGATAAAGCTCACAAACTACATCGAACTCTCTGAGAAATACCTTGGCAGACTACCAGACGACTGGCATGTGTTTGTGAGAACAGAGGGAGACCTGCCTCTTGCATATAAGGATAGGCTATTGAAGATTCTTGAGGATGAACATGGATGGAAGATAGACTGGACATCGAAGAAGATAATAGAGGGACCGACGAGGAGGTTGGATGTCTCGTTCCAGCCAACTAATCTTAAGAAGGAGGGCAAGGAATGAGTCCGAGCGAGGGCAAGGATAAGTTGGATACAACCAGAAGAGCACACCCTTATGATAGAGCTGACTTCGTGGGCACTAAAAGTGCAAGAGCAGTAAAGCCAGAAGTGATAGCAAAAACTATTAAGAAAATGAAGAGGGCGTTGCTTGTAATAGGTTCAAACCTTTCAGATGAAGAGCTTGCAAAGGTCGTCGAATTTGCAAAGGTGTCTGGTCTTGAGGTTGTTGGTGCAGGTGGTGTTGCTGGCAGATTAAAAGATATACCGAACCATTATATGAATCTCCACCTACTCGTTGGCTACATCATAGAGGGGTGGAAAGGCTTTGATGGAAACGGAAAGTATGACGCTCTTGTGTTCGTCGGACACATATATTATCATCTTTCTCCGATGCTCAGAGCTTTATCGAACTTCTCATCCACAAGACTAATATCGATAGACAGATATTATTACCCGTCTGCAGACATGACGTTCGGCAATCTGAGCGATAAAGAGTTCATTCAAGCTCTTGATAAACTTGTAAGTGTTATGAGGGAGGAGTGATGATGGAGGAATTTCCTTTTGATATATCCCCGATGTATGAGGGTGAGCGAGTAAGAAAAGGAGAGTATTATGTTGAGCTTGCTGGACCAAAGAGCATAGGGTTCGAACTTGTGAGAGCTTGTTCTCCTGACGAGGTTGATGATGGAAAGTTCACGCTCATTGGTCCAGACATCGCCGATATGGAGGAAGAGGGAAGATACCCCTTTGCCATGATATACAAGATAGCTGGAGAACAGGTTGAAGAAGATTTGGAGGCTATTGTGGAGAGAAGGAACCACGATTTTCAGAACTACTTCCATGGATACATGCATCTGAACCAGAGATACGATATATGGATAAGAATTCACAAGGACATGGTAAAGAATGGTCTGAAATCACTTGAACAGATTGCACGCGCCACTATGATGCTCTTCAAGAACGAATTGCCCTTCATAGAGAAGATTGAGGCGATATACATAACAGATGAGGATGCGGTGAAGGAGGAACTCGACAAGGCAATGGAAATATATCGTAAGAGGGATGAGAGAACGAGAAACCTCCATGATGAAGATGTTGATACGTTTTATGGTTGTCTTCTCTGTCAGTCGTTTGCTCCCACAAACGTGTGTGTGATAACTCCCGACAGAGTATCACTCTGTGGCGCAATCAACTGGTTTGACGGTCGGGCAGCAGCGAAGGTTGACCCAGAGGGTCCAAACTTTCCGATTTCTAAGGGAGAGTGCATAGACCCCGTAGGTGGGGAGTATACAGGGGTGAATGAGGTTGCAGCTGAGCTTTCAGGTGGTGAGTACACCCGCATAAAACTCCATTCGTTCTTTGAGTATCCTCACACCTCATGTGGTTGTTTTGAGGTTGTTGGTTTTTATATGCCAGAAGTAGATGGCATAGGCTGGGTTGATAGAAACTTTTCAGGAATAGCACCGAATGGTCTTCCATTCTCAACGATGGCTGGACAGACAGGTGGAGGAAAGCAAGTGGTTGGTTTTTTGGGTATAGGTGTGAACTACTTTAGGTCGCCGAAGTTTATTCAGGCAGACGGGGGATGGAACAGAGTTGTCTGGATGAACAGGACTTTGAAGGACAGGGTTTATGATGACATTCCTGAGGATATAAGAGACAAGATAGCAACTGAAGATGAAGCTCCAGACCTTGAATCACTCAGGAAATTCTTGATCGAGAAGGGGCACCCTGTCGTTGAGAGATGGGAGAAGGAAGAGGAGGAAAAGGAAATAAGAGAAGAGAAACCACAGCCAACACAACCCACACAACCCCTTCCATCACCTTCCACTGTATCGCTTCCCACCATACCTCAGTCTTCTCAGTTCCCAATCTTCCAAGACTCTGGCAAGATAAAGATAACATTTAAGAACGCCACAATCAGAATAGGTAAAGTGGTGATAGAGAGGGAGGAGGAGAAGAGTGGCTAAAAAGAAGAAAAAAGACTCACCCGGATTGATATCCTCTGCAGGTCTCATGAGGTATATGGAGGCAGAGGACAGTGTCCTTAAACTTGAACCGAAAACGGTATTGATGATAGGCGTTCTGGTGGGACTTGGTATTCTCGCACTCAATTTCCAATTTGGAGGATGGCCATAATTACAGTTTCAGGTGTTTGACTATACAGTCTTCACACATATTTTTTGAACATGCGTTCTTTCCATGGGCAACGAGTAGTGCATGATACTCTTTGTATAGCTCAACATCTGTGGGAAGTGAGCTCTCAAACAATTTTCTTACCTCTTCGTACCTCTTGACACTCACTCCCGCACACTGGAGTATTCTTAGAGTGTATGCATCCACAACAAAAACAGGCCGTTCGAACGCATACAATAATATGCTGTCTGCCGTCTCCTTCCCAACTCCCTCAACCGAAAGGAGAGCTTTTCTTAAAGACAAGGTGTCCATCTTCCAAAGTTCATCCCCTTTTTCAATCAGAAACCGAGACAGAGCTTTCAATCTCTTTTCTTTTTGACGATAAAATCCAGTTATTCTTATACACTCTGTAAGTTCTTCCCCTGCTTTTATTATCTTCTCAGGACTCAACAACCCCTTTATTTTCATACATTCTATCGCCTTTTCCACATTTTCCCATCTTGTTTGTTGTGTTAGAATTGCCCCAACCATCATCTCAAATGGAGTGTCAGCTGGCCACCATCTTTGAGGCCCATATCTGTTATAGAGCCAATTGTAAAGAGAAATCAGAGTCATACATACTTAGGATGATCTGTATCTGAGGATGGCTGCAACTCCACCAAATGCGTTGTATAGCTGGTTTCCCTCCTCGTACTCGGTGGATACGAATACAACCTCTGTTCCCATTCTCTCGGCTGTTGAGACCAGCTCTTCAACAACGTCCACTTTATCCACGATTTCCATAGTCCCCCCACATTTTGGACAACTCTCTGGCTCTGGCTCCACAATTCTACCGGGTTTGTGCTTGATAGTTATGTTCTTGGTATATCCACACGAGCATTTGAGCGTGTATCTCATTCTCCTCAAATCCTCTGAGATGAAGAGGGTGCTGACAGCCCCCATTTCAAGATTCCTTCTCACCTCATCCTCACCATAGGATGCGAGTCCACTGTCTTTGACAAGCTCCTCAAAAAACTTTCTCAGCTTTGCTTTCTCCTCAAGAACTTCTATGTTGAGAAGTGCCTCTTGAGCTTTATCAACGAGTTCATACAAGCCACTTTCATCGGTGTATGCTACATCAAACACTCCAATCACCTTTTTGGCAATCTCGTGATGGAGGTACTCCCCATCAAGGAATTCTTCTTTGGTAGGAGAAGGTCCCCCTATGAGTATGCCTTTTAACTCCTCTCGTGGAACTTGGAGAAAAGTCTCTGATGCTGCCTTCCCAATTCTTTCATAGAACGCATCTATTGCTATCAGCCTCAATCTCTGAAATCTCATCGCACTCTGTCCACCTTTTCTTTGTTTCCCCGGAACGTTTGATGTGAGATGCTTCACAACTTCTATCCTCTTTCCCATGAGAAGTCCTACTGTTGCTTCTCTTCTGTCCAGAACCAACAGCCCATATGTGTCTTTGTCTCTCAACATTTCGAGGAGAGGGTCAAGGTAAAATTCAGATGCACAGTGGTACTTATAGAGGGTGATGGGTTCGGGAGGCTCAAGTACAACACTCATAGTGTCTGTTCTTCCTCCCCCTAGGTCTATTGTCCCAACGAAGATGACCATCCCGTTTGGCGGGGGGAATTTGTAGTACTTGAGCTTTGCAAGAATCGACTCAATAGCACTCATCACATTTACACGCGTACTTTTGCTTTTGATGTTGGACGCTTGACTGTACTCCTGTTTAAGGTCAGCTACCACCTCATGTATCGGCTTCCCCGGGGGTATGTATAGAGAGACAAGTTCAGTCCCTCTGCCAGATTTACTCTGTAGTTCTTCGAGCTGTCTTTTGAACTCGTATTTCTTAATTTCCACGCTTGAACTCACCTTTCCATTGGATTCTTCAGTTTTTTAGTTTAGGTTGTTTTGGGTGGGAGACATATAAATGATTGCTATAATTCAGCTTTGAATAAATCTTTTATTTTCAACATTTCGTCGTTCCATATCTTCTCATTCTTCTCTGACTCCCTCACCTATGAACGAAGTCAGTTTGGATATTATTACCTCTTCAACGAGTTTCAGCAACTCCTCCTTGTCCTCGATTTTTAATTCTGCGAACAGTCCGAGGGGAATCGTCGCACCTGCACTCATTGCATGTCCTCCCGCACTCCCTCCCATGTCTTTACTGAATATGTTTTCCATAATTTCTGCCATGTTCACACGCGTATCCTTTGTCCTTGCGGACACATAGATTTTATCCCCAACTATCCCAAACACAACGACTGTGAGAATACCTTCCAGATTTATCAGATAGTCTGCCGCCTGTGAGATTGCATTTCTATCCCCAACAACACCCACCGTCGATATTAACCAAGGTCCTCTTATCTTTCTGCTCTGAATGGCGGTGGCAAGTGCATCCATGGTCTCGGTAGATACGACTTGATTGTAGATTTCAGATATCAGTACGTAATCCACATTTGGCATCAGGTATGAAACCGCATCGAAATCAAGCTGAGAGACTTTCATTCTAAAGATACGTGTGTCAGTTGCTATGCCATATAAGAGGGCTGTCGCTGTCTCTTTTGAAATGTCTATGTCGAGCTCCATCAGATATGATGTAAGTATGGAAGAGGTTGCACCCACCTCTGGTCTCACATCAACAAACTCAGCCTCAATCCCAGTAGGTTCGTGGTGGTCTATCACGATTGAGACAGGAGCATCTGGGGGAAGACTGGTGTTCATACCTGGTTGAAAATCTACTGTTGCGAGGCTCTCGTATTCTGTGATATCAACCTCCGAGAGATGTTTCATCGAGAGATTGAGAACATTCACGAATGCTCTGTTACCATTTACCCCAATCGCTCCACCATATAATATATCGGCTTGCATACCCAAACCCTCAGCAATCTCCAAAAGAGCCATTCCAGCACCAATTGCATCAGGGTCAGGGTTGTCATGGAGGACAATGCCGAGTTTCCCTTTTATATTTTTGAGTGTGTTGATAAGCTCCTCTGCTATGCTCTCTTTTTCCCACCTTTCTATCGATTTGAATATTTTTTCTGCAACCACAAGAGAAGGGACAACCACCAAGTCTGCACCCATTTCCTCTACGTCTCTCATTCTTAGTAGGTCAACTCTACATACTACATACACATCTGAACTGATTTTTTTCACGATTTCCAGTGCTCTTTTATTTACTTCCACATCATTTGTGAGAATCAGTACCGCCTCGATTTCAGGGCTGATTAGTTCAGCAAGTAGGCTTTCGTCTCCAGCATCCCCAACAACTGCTTCTATTCCTTGGTCTATGAGCGTATTCACTTTCTTCTCGTCAATGTCCACCACTAGCACTTTTCCCCTCTGCATTAACTCTTTTGCAGAGGAGAGACCTATCGCCCCTCCACCAAGTATTAGATACTTTGTATCCTCTTTTACTTCTTTTGCGATGGTCATAAACTCACAGCCATAATACTATTCTATTATATATTCTCTACCATTTGTCTCAATCGATATCTTTATTTGGTTTGTGTGGTTGAGCATTTGTGTGCAATCTGTCCGAGCTGAAGAGAGAATAAGGGAGTATATTGAGAAGGTGCAACTTAGACAGATGATAGTATTGCCGTTGTTAGTTCTTCTGATTGCATTTGGAATTGTTGGTGCAACCTATCTTACAACCGGTTATCCAGTACACATGGGGTATGAGTTCGTTGGAGGAACAGTTGTGAGTTTTGCAAGTGATAAAACACCTGATGAAATCATGAAAGAGTTTGAAGAATACAATCCTGTCAGCGTGAAGAACTATGGACAGAGGAAGTTGATTGAGTTTCCACCGCTTACAGAAGAACAGCTCTCCTCTATCAGGTCAAAACTCTCTGGATACAAGGATGTGGAAATCAGACAAACATCTCCGTTGTTCGGGAAAACTCTTCAGGTTCAGGCAATCAAAGCTGTTTTGATTGCATTCTTTGGTATGGCAATCGTAGTCTTCATAATATTCAGAACATTTATTCCTTCGGTTGCAGTCGTTCTGTCTGCTTTCTCAGATATAGTGATTTCAATAGCACTCATGAACATTTTTGGAATAAAACTAACACTTGCAACAGTTGCAGCTCTTCTAATGCTCATCGGTTATTCAGTGGACAGTGATATTCTGTTGACAAACAGATTGTTGAGAAGGAAGGGGGAATTTACAGACCGGTTGGTTGGAGCTATGAAAACAGGACTCACGATGACACTGACATCACTCTTTGCGGCGTTCATGCTCTTCATCGTTGCATCTTATTCGTATGTGGTATCCCCAGCCTATACGAGGATAGATATACTGGCTGATATTGCAGTCGTTCTGATATTCGGTTTGAGTGTGGACATCATGAACACATGGATGCTGAATGCAGGATTGCTGAGGTGGTATCTGACAAAGAAGTGATGGGAAAATGAGAAGAAGTGATGGGAAAATGAGGTGGAAGTTGGATGGCTAAAAAATCAAAAAAACCTAAATCAACAAAACCAATATCCAGACCACCTGCATTGAGTAAAGATAGCTTACTAAGGGATTTTCGAGTTCTTGCTCTGATATTGGCTGTTGTGATTTCCATCATTTTGATCCACCCCTCATATTCAGATGGCGAGCTGAAGACAAATCTCCATTATGGTCTCGACCTCGTTGGAGGCTCCACCCTTCAGTTGAAAGTAGAGGGCGTAATAGTTGGTGTGAATACATCAAAGGAAAAGGTTGTGAGTTATGAGGTTGAAAGAATAACTGGTTTTAAACCACAGATTGTAAATTCTGCACAAGATACGATTACACTTGCCATTCCGTCAACTATTTCAGCTGATGAGCTTGAGAGCTCTCTCAGTCTTTATGGATACACGGTGGATGTAACTCCCTCAGGGAATGTAAATCAGGTCACAATATGGGTGGATGACACAAGAGCAACCAAGTTATTCCTTGAGAGAGTTACAGGTTCTGAGATAACACCGTTTGAGGAAAATGATGAGGTGTTGTATGAGATAAGGAGCAAGATATCTCAGCAAGAGCTTTCCTCGTTGGTTTCTCCCATTGGAACGGTTGTATCATACAGAGAAGGGGTTACACGCAACACACTCGAACTCACAAAGAGGGTGCTGGATGAGAAGCTGAACGCTCTTGGTCTCAAAGATATAAAAACGAGGACTGTGGGCGGGGAGTATATACTGATAGATATGGCTGGAGAGGAGAACCTGACAAGAGCAGAGAGAATAGTCACAACACCGGGCAAGTTCGAGGTGAAGTTCTACATCAATGACCAGTATATTCTCCTCTTTACAGGTGAGGGTATTGAGTCAGTGGGGCAGGTTGTGTATGATGACCAGAGGGGGTGGGGAGTGGAGTTCAGAATAGACAGGGAAAGTGCAGATAAACTGAGGGACACAGCGATAAAGTATGGAGTGCTTGAGAACCCTTCAAACTATCCTCTTGTTATGTTTCTTGATGAGAAAGAGATTTTCAATGCGACAATCAGTCCTGAGCTTGCCGACACTCTAAGGCACGAGCCAGTCAGAAATCTGGTAGCAACAACTGGATTCGGAAGTGATGCGGAGCAGACTGCCCGAGACCTGCAGATACATCTTAGAGTCGGAGCCCTTCCAGTGAAGGTGGATGTAATAGGGGCAGGACAAGTTCCTGCTGCCTTGGGCAGCCAGTTCAAGAAACAGTCTGTAATTGCTGGGTTGCTCGTCCTTATTGGCGTGCTGTTTGTTGTGTTCATAAGATACAGACAGAGTCGGATACTACTCCCCATGATCGGGACGAGTATATCTGAGGTAATAATCATTCTTGGTTTTGCCTCTCTAATCAAATGGGAGCTTGATCTTGCATCGATTGCAGGAATAATAGCGACTATAGGAACCGGAGTTGACCACCTCGTGATAATAACGGATGAGGTTCTATCTGGGGGAAGGATGCCAACAACAAAACTCTACATGCAGAGACTTGGTAGAGCATTTGCAATCATACTTGCGGCAGCATCAACTGTGCTGATTGCCATGTCCTCTTTATTCTTCATTGCGTTTGGCGCATTGAAAGGATTTGCCCTCATAACGATAGTGGGTGTGCTGATAGGTGTTCTGATAGCAAGACCTGCATATGGTCGTATCATAAAGGATTTGATAAAGTAAATGTAAAATGAAGATGGTGAAGAGATTTGCTTGTGTATGTGGTGAATAATTACGGTCAGTTCAATCATCTGATACTCAGAGCCTTGAGAGACCTTGATATGTCTGATTTGGATGTGGAGCTTGTCTCCAACACCCTCTCCCCATCTGAAATCATGGAAGAGAGACCATCTGGACTCGTATTGGGTGGTGGCCCCTCCCTCGAAAAAGCAGGCATGTGTGTTGAGTATGTGAGAAAGCTTGACATACCCATTCTTGGAATATGTTTGGGCCATCAGCTCATTGCTCTTGCTCTTGGTGGGGAAGTCAGAAAGGGAAAGAGAGGGGGATATGCGAGTGTGGAAGTGGAAGTGATAGATGAAGATGTAATACTCAAAGGACTCGGACCATCGTTGAAGGTATGGGCATCCCATCAGGATGAGGTCTCAGTTCTACCACCCAATTTTATGAGGCTTGCTAGGTCAGAAGTGTGTGAGATAGAAGCCATGGCTCATATACATAAGCCGATATTTGGAGTACAGTGGCATCCCGAAGTTATTCATACTGAGAAGGGAGAACAACTCTTCAGAAACTTCATTGCGGTGTGTATGAAAAAGGGCTGAGGTGTTTATTATGAGAAAACTGTTTGGTACAAATGGAATACGGGGCATAGTGAACGAGACTCTGACACCAGAACTTGCTCTCGGCATAAGCAAAGCTCTTGGCACGTACCTCGGTCCCGACTCAATTGTTGCACTTGGTAGAGATACAAGGCTTTCTGGAGATATGTTGAGCTCTGCAGCGGTATCTGGATTGCTTTCGACAGGGGTTGATGTGGTCGATGTTGGTGTTGTTCCCACCCCTACTTTACAACATTTCGTAAGAGACAATGCACATGCAGGTCTTATGATTACTGCATCCCACAACCCCAGAGAGTACAATGGACTCAAGGTGATAGCTGGTGATGGCACAGAGCTTGACCATTCTGAGGAGGAAAAGATAGAGGAGATATACTTTTCAAAATCGTATAGATGTGCTTCTTGGGATTCGTGCGGGGTTGTTGATAGAAAAGATGCCATCACACCCTACATCCAATCGATTCTTGAGAGGGTGGATGTTGAAAGTGTTGCAGATACCAACTTCAAAGTGGTGTGTGATACTGGATGCGGAGCTGGAGGGGTTGTGTTACCCTATCTCCTCGAAAGAATGGGTTGTAAAGTCATTACGTT
>MTMG01000018.1 GCA_002010075.1 Methanomicrobia archaeon JdFR-19
AAGCTCCAGGATTTGAGGCACTCTTCGCAATTGCTGGACTGCTTGCAGTGTTCTACCTGATCGGAAGAATTGGAAGAAGATAACTTCTTCCTTTCTTTTTTTAATTTAATCCAAGACGCTACTCAGGTAATTCTGATTTTATTGTGTGGATAAGTGCATTGCAATAGGGCTTACGCAGGCAACCCCACTATCGAAAATGGTACTTAAAATTTCCGCCTCACTTCATAAAGAAAAACATATTTAAAGTATAACTATATGGAGTAAGGGTGGTCTGAATGGGATATGTGTTATTCATGGTAGCTTTGACTCTTTATGTTGGTTTACTTGCCTTCATAGGCACATATTTCATGAAAAGACAAAGAAATATGTCTGACTTTTGGATTGCGGGGAGAGAAGTAGGTTTTCTAAACGTTGGATTCTCAGCAGCAGCTTCATGGCTAACAGCAGGAGCCCTTTTCTTCGTGACGGGTTTATTTGTATTATTTGGCATAGGCTCTATATGGATATTCGTTGTTCCAAATGTGCTTGCTCTTATGATAATAGCCCTACTATCCAAACGAATAAAGAAATTACCAACAATTACACAACCAGAGCTACTTGAAATGAGATACTCCCCCATTCTCAGAGCACCCATTGCGGTTTTCATAACAATCATGATGATTCTCTTTGCTGTTGCAGACTTCAAAGGATTTTCATACGTTCTATCCGTATTCTATGGAATTCCGGAAATATACGGTGTACTGATAATAATGATTGCAGTTGCCCTTTACACGAGTCTGGGTGGTTTCAGAGCTGTTGTCTGGACAGACATGATACAGTTTATATTTCTATCCATTGTTGCATTTGCGGTTGCGTACATGGCTCTAAATCTCACATCAGATGTGACGACTGTCCCTGCATCTGAGTGGTGGAATCCTCTGTTGGTGATGGGTTCTTCGGAAGGGGGTATCCTCATGGCTATCTTCACAATCCTAATACTCCAAATAGCATTGCTTCCGGGATGGATAACAGAACAAGACCCTTGGCAGAAAGTATGGGCAGCAAGAGACTCCAAAACAGCAAGGAGAGGTATGTTGCTTGGTGCGCTTCTTATGGGCATCGTGTTTTTTGCGCTGTTTCTCACTGCGATTGGATTCAGAAACCATCTTCCCCTCCCACAAGATGTGCCTGCAAGCGAGCTTCTCTATCTCCAATTCATCCTTGAAAATTCGTCACCCCTAATGCTAACTATCTTTGCAATTGGATTTGCGGCAGCTTCAATGTCGTGTATAGATACATTTGCAACATCAGGAGCATCGTGTATATCGAGGGACATTTATCAGAGATTTATAAAACCAGATTCCCCCATGAGCAGAATGAGAATTGTAAACAGACTCGCAGTCATAATGATAATTGTCATCGCAGGAGTTATTTCGTTGAGGGTTGGTAGCATACTCGATGCCATCATAATGGGGACAGTTGTTGGTTCTGCATCTGTCTTTTTCCCATTGCTTGGTGGTATGTTCTGGAAAGGGGCAACCAAGTGGGGCGGCTTCACTGGCATGGTTTTGGGAGGTACAACCCAAGTATCGCTCCTAATTCTTGAATCATTCATAGGTCCACTTGATGCCATCTCATTACTGCTCCAAGAACATGGAGTTCTACTTTCGATGAGTATAAGCGGTCTTTCGTTCTTTGTTGTATCACTTGTTACATCTCCATCTGCAAAAGAGCATCTTGCACCATTCTTTGAAGATGTGGCAGTTGAACTGGCATCATCTCTCAAGGGAGTCAAAGTTGACGAACGAATGGCACAATACCTCGCTATGCTCAAGGAGAGAAAACTTGGAAACAAAATATATCTCAGCTGTGAACTTACAGTTGACAGTCTCGACTGGGGGAAATTTGTAACAACTCTCACAAGCAAGGAGGGGTGGATTGCCCCATCTGGCGAAGATACCGTGTATAGAGTTTCTGAGGAGGATTTGGTTAGTGGTGTTCAGGTCATCAGAGGAGAAGAAAATCAGGTATGGCTATCGAGTGAGCACATTATGACATCACCACACGACCCAAAGAGAGAGATGCTCGAAGCAATCTTGGAAGTCAAAGAGGTTCTTGCCTCTCTTGGGATGAGGGTGAGAGATCCGAGGAGGGAGGTCTAAAACAAGAGGGCGAAAAACAAAAAGAAAATTTTATATACAATACTTATGTAAAGGGGGACTGCCCCTCTCCCCCCATCCCCCTTCTTCTTTAAAGCCATTTGACAAGACTCTCGAGAGCCTCTCTCTGATCTTTTGCCTTCACAATCCCAGACGCAAGTAAAATACCTTCTGCTCCAAGCTCTACTGCCCTTTTGAAGTCCTCACCAGTCGTGATGCCTGCTCCACACAATACGTTGACGTTGGGCGCTATCTCTTTTACAGCTTTCACAGACCCCCTCACAACCTCGGGATTTGCCTTTGAAACCGCAACGCCTGTACCTATGAGTTCGGGAGGTTCAACCGCAACAAAATCAGGGAGGAGTGTTGCCGCAGCTTTTGTTGTAGGTATGTTGTTTGTACATACAACTGTCTTCAGCCCCACATCTCTTGCTCTCTCTATTGCTCTCTCTATATCTGCAAGTTTCATTCTTTTCTCAGAATGATTTAAGAGTGTGCCACATGCTCCTGCTTCTGCCACACACTCTGGAAGCACATATCCCGTATGACTGCCAACTTCGATTGGATCTATGTGCTGAGCATAAACTGGGATGTCCACACTCGATGAAATTCTATAGATGTCAGGATGTTGTGGTGCAACAGCCATTTTAATTGAATATTCTTGTGATATTTGCTCACATATCCTCGCCAACGTAAGTGCTTTCTCACCCATTGCCTCCTTATAACACTTGAAATTGAGTATAACAATCATGTTATTTTCCCTCATCTCATCTGTTCTCCAACTAATTTATTTGCTCTCTTTATAAACTCATGTTCCATTCCTTTTGGCAGAGTTGCACCTGCTGCAACGGAGTGTCCCCCTCCAATCCCCCCTAACTCGCTCGCAATACCACACACTTCTGAAAGGTTCAATCCTTTTGATACAAGATATGAATTCCCCCTCGCAGACACTCTAACCTCATCATCTCTCACACTCAAAATGAAAAATGGTTTGTCTGGGGGCAAACAATATCTCGTTATTACACCTGCAACAGCACCTGTGAAATTGAGATTCTCAACTATTGCATACCTCAAAAACATTTCCTCGTCCATGGCATCCAATACTCTCTCCAATCCTTCTTTCACCTTCCGCTCATAGCTCCTCAGTATTCTCAATCCCTCCTCAAGACAACTATCGTCTCCCATTGCCAACCCAATACCAACAGAGGGTTTTTCCATCTTTCCAGTTGCATCCAATATGGATGAAAGTAAATATGGGTCTCTCCCTCTCGATTTTACTACTTCTCCTATTACATACGAAACTGCCCTTGGATTGGGATTCTTTATTGCAACGAGTGCAATAACATTTGCAACCTTTCTCTCCAATCCCAACTCAGAGAGTTCAGATGGCTTCTTATCTGTAATCCCCATTTTCTCCAACACATCAAGTGCATCAGGAAGGTATGGTTCTATTGCACTCTCAAATATCTCTTTCAAAGGACGTTCTGGAAGAATTAATCCCATTTTTAATTCGAATACTTCCTTTAATACTCCTTCCTCAATTATTTTTCTGTTTGGCCCTTTAAAAGCCTGTTTGTCTCCTATCATCCCACTAACTGCAAGTTCAAGTAATACATCTCCCTCGACCATGTTCTTTACAACATGATAAACAACCCCAGAAGCACACAGCTCAAATGCCCCATCCACTCCAACAAGATGTGGATTGACCATGAAAAAAGTTGAATGTGTGGTGGTAGGAAGATGATGGTCAAGCACGATCACGTTCTCAGGATTCACACCCATCTCTTCATAATCCTTGTCAGAAAATGTGCTTCCCATATCACAAAATACAAGAAGCTCATAGTCCCCTTTGTCTATAACAACTTGTTTTGTGAGTCTCGGAATGACGGTCAAATGGAATGGAATACCGACCTTTGTCAGAGAAAAGGCGAGAAGGGCACCGGCAGACAGACCATCAGCATCGTTATGGGTGATTATGCGCACTCCTTCTGACTTGAGAATCTTTTCAGCAGCTTCTCTGGATAGCCTCTCTAAATCTTCAATCGGTGTCATCTTCTCAACATGAGTTCTGCAGTCTCGGGTGAATACTTCCAATCTTCAGGTAGTACATGAGTGCGTTTGTAATATTTCACAAGTCTCCTTATCTTCGACTCAGTTAGTTGGAGTATCCTTTTGTTGTGGATATCCTTCTTGTTTCTTTCAAGATGTTTTCTTAGTCTGATTGTTTTGAGCATAAGGTTCCTTAGGTCTTCTGGTATTGATGGGGCAAGCCCCTCTTCTCTCAGAATATCTGTTATCTTTTTACCACAAAATAGCTTTACGAGAGGTATTCCATACTGATCCCTCAATATAATACCTATTTCACTTGTGGATTTTCCTTCCTTTGCAAGACTTACAACAAGCTTTCTAACCTCCTCTGGGCTATAACTCACCCACGCAGGTGGTTCTTTTCTTGCAGGCCTTACTGACCCTGACTTTCCTTTCCTTCTTGCGTACATCCTCGCCATATCACTCACCACACCCTCACAAACTCGCCAACCTAATATATTTACTTATGCCTTAAAAAGGTTAATAAAAACAAAAGATAAAAAGTAGAGGCTTACAACTTAATAGGGGGCTCGTAGCTCAGAGGTAGAGCGCTACCTTCGCAAGGTAGAGGCCACGGGTTCGAATCCCGTCGAGTCCATGTTCATGGAAACACTCACATTTCTAATGACAAGCACATTCTATCCTCCACTGCATATAGGTGGGGATGCGGTCTTTGTTAGGAATCTTGCCACCTTGCTTTCTGAAAAAGGACATGAAATTCATGTCATCTTCTCCCCAGGGGCATATCAATTGAAGAGGGGGACGGATAGTCTGAATAATGATGTTGCCCCCTCAGATGTATTTCTCCATCCACTCCACAAAAGCATAATTCCCCCCATCTGGGCATACATAACCGGAAAAACAAGGGGAATATCCAAAATTGAGAAAATTGTCAGAGAGGTAAAACCAGATGTTATCCATCATCACAACATCTCTCTTATTGGAGCTGATGTTTTGAAACTGACACCCGAAATATGCTCTCTCTATACTGCTCACGACTTCTGGCTTATATGTCCACTGAATGACTGGAGATGTTCTAATATATGCTCACCCCTTAAATGCTTGCTATGTTCTATCAAAAGAAAGAGACCTCCACAGATATGGAGATTTAAAAGAATATACAAAAAAATGGATAATATGGCCATTATATCTCCTTCAATGTTTTACAAAAATATTTTTTCAAGATATGGAATACATTCTGTGTATCTGCCAAACTTCGTTCTGCCCGAGATGCGTGCTCAAAGATGGGAGCGTTCTCTAATTTATGTGGGAATACTTGAACCACATAAAGGAATAAAAGAAGTTGCCGAATTCTTTTCTGAGAACGCGCCTGATGGGTGGAAACTAAAGATAGTAGGAAATGGCTCTCTCTCACCCTATCTCGCATCTCTCAAAGGAGTTGAATACCTTGGTTATCTTGATAGAGATGCTCTGAGGATGGAAAGAGCAAAATCTGCGTTTACAATCCTCCTTTCAAAATGGAATGAAAATTGTCCTCTCAGCATCCTCGAAGGTTTCTCTCAGGGCATTCCTGCCATTGTCTCACATAGAGGGGGGCTTCCTGAACTTGTAGCAGATGGCTCTGGAATTGCTTTGAAGAAATTGGAGGAATTGAAGATGCTTGAGAACTTGGATGAAGAAAATATAAAAAAGATGAGGGAAAAGGCATATTGTGCTTGGAGGGATAAATTTTCGCCAGATGTCCATTATGATAACTACATGAAAATCATAAACAGTTATAAATAAAGGGATGAGAATCGGTTGAGGGATATGGCAGACCTTTATGAGAAAGTGATGGATGTTGCAAAAAGACGGGGATTCTTGTGGCCTTCGTTTGAGATATATGGAGGTAGTGCTGGTTTCTATGACTATGGCCCCCTTGGAACTGGTATGAAACGGAGACTCGAATCTTTTTGGAGAAGGATTTACTGCATTGAAGAGGGTTTCCACGAAATAGAAACAACATTGATTGGTATAGAAAGTGTATTCGATGCCTCTGGACATCTAAAATGCTTTACAGACCCCATAGTTGTGTGCAAAAAATGTGGGGAGGCGTTCAGAGCTGATCATTTGCTTGACGGTGTGAGGGACATATCTATACCTGAAATCGATAAACTCGTAAAAAGCTCGGGTGTTGTATGTCCAGCCTGTGGTGGCGAGCTTGGGGATGTTGAAGAGTACAACCTGATGTTTTCTACCCACATAGGACCGGGCTCAAAGAGACGAGGATATCTTAGACCAGAAACAGCCCAAGGAATATTTACAAACTTCGAAAGACTCTTGAGATTTTATGGTGGAAAGTTACCATTTGGGATTGTTCAGATTGGAAAGGCCTTTAGAAATGAAATATCCCCAAGACAAGGAGTTATACGATTGAGAGAATTTACACAAGCTGAGCTTGAGCTTTTTGTTCATCCTAACGACAAAAAACACCCCAACTTTGATAGATTCTCGTCCAAAAGAATACCACTCCTCCCTGCACCAAATCAGATAAAGGGGGAAGATGCAGTTGAAATGAAGCTGAAAGATGCAGTTGAAAATGGTATTATAGCACACGAAGTTCTCGGTTATCACATTGCTCTCTGTTGGGATTTTCTTATTAGGGCAGGATTAGACCCGAAGAAACTGAGATTTCGTCAGCATCTTCCAGAAGAAATGGCACACTATGCAGCAGACTGTTGGGATGCAGAAGCCCTCACAGAAAGATTTGGATGGATAGAACTCGTAGGGATAGCAGACAGAACAGATTACGATATAAAAGCTCATGCATTGAAAAGTGGAAAGGAACTCAAGGTTTTCTGTGAGTACAAAAAACCAAAGAAAAAGACCATTGTGGATGTAAGAGTTGATATGGGTAAGCTTGGACCTCTATTCAAAGAAGAATCATCGAAAGTCGCTGATGCGATAAAAAAACTTCCAAAAGAAGAGCTTGAAAAGGACAAAATAAAGGTCGAAGTAGATGGAAAGACTTTTGAGGTTGATGGCGGGGTGGTGGAGGTTGTGCAGAGAGAAATCGAAGTAAAAGGTGAGAAGGTGACGCCCCATGTTGTTGAACCTTCATTCGGAATAGACCGCATTATGTACACTCTACTGGAACATTCCTACTATGAAGACTTTGTCGAGGGAGAGATAAGAAAAGTGCTTAAACTTAGACCTAAACTTGCTCCAATTCCCATTGCAGTTCTGCCTTTGATGTCTAAACCCGAACTCATAGATCCTGCTAAGAAAATAGTCCATGAAATCAGGAAAAGCGGTTTCATGTGTGAATATGACGAAAGAGGATTCATAGGAAAGAGATACAGGAGATTCGATGAGATTGGGACGCCGTATTGCATAACAACCGATTATCAAACCCTTGAAGATGATACTGTTACTATCAGAGACAGAGACACAATGAGACAAGTAAGAGTGCCTATGAAAGAGATTAATAAGGTTGTGCATAATCTCATCCTCGAGACTTGGAACTTCGAAAAAATGAGAGAGCGATACATTAATATTTGACTAATATGAAAATCTTATTTGTGCCCGAGTGGCCTAGCTGGAGGGGCGCCAGACTCATAAGGGCAACATAAGGCGCCTGAGAAATCTGGAGGTCACGGGATCGTACCCCGTCTCGGGCACTTTTTTAAACTCCCATAGACTTCTCACTCAGTTCTCAGATTTTTTAACACCCGTAAATGCCCAGACACATGTTGCCACTCCAATAGCTTTTATGATGTCACCGGGTACGAAAGGTATGGCACCCTTTACAAGAAGCTCAAATAACGTGGGAGTCTCCCCAAACGAAGACAGCCACACATACAACTGAAGAAGCCCACACAAGTATATCAACAAGGTTGCACCTGTAAATATGATGATGGTTGGAACAAATCCTCTGTGTGAGTTCCACAAATTCCCAACCAACCATGCTGCAACAATAAAGCCTATCAGATACCCGCCTGTTGCACCTGTGAGATGGGCAATTCCACCCCCGAATCCAGAGAACCATGGAAATCCGGCAGCACCAACCCCCACATACATCATCTGTGAGAATCCAGCCCAATGTCTCCCCATCAAAACGCCGGTGAGAAGGACTGCAAATGTTTGAAGGGTAATGGGAACTGGTGTCCATGGAAGTGGTATTATGATTTGTGCACAGATACCGGTAAGAGTTGCAAACATGAAAGCAAGTACAAACTTATGCTGCCAAGAAAGTTCATTCCTCCATTCTGTATACCTGCTGAACCAAATAGACGTAATATTACATACCCCATTACCCAATCTCATCACCTAAAAACACAAAATCAATAACGTATAAATTAATTACGGATAAAAATAAATGGATAAAACGGGGGTAAAACCCCATCTCGCACATTTTCTAAAGACTCAAATAAGTTCTTAGACCCACTTTCCGTAGCCTTTGCCTCTCGTTTTTCCTTGGGAATATCTGTCTCTCCTTGGTCTGTCATGTAGCTGATCACTTACGTTTGGTTCAGTAGATACATCGATATCCAGATCTACTTTTCTCATTTTTCCATAGCGCCCGAGATTCAATCTCATGCTACCTCTCACAAGTGAGATATACGCATTTTCAATCTCGAGAACGTCTCCCTCTTGCACTTGCTCGACCTGATCTTCCCAGAGAGTCATCAGCATAGATGCTGAGTCGTCTGCAATCGTTGCTTCTGCAAGATGCTTTGTTCCATATCTCGTTTCTATATCCTTTGGCTCACCCACATCGAGCACCTTCACAAGAAGGTTCACGTTGCGGGACTCAGGAGTCAAACTCCCAATTTTCACATTTTCAATTTCATCTACCATTTTCTCGCACGTCCAGTTAGTTTATCCCTCAACTCTTAGTTCTATCATATAAAAGAATATCGACAAAACTGTCAACATGAACATCCATTACGATATATAATAAACTGCTAATAAGTAGTTAAAAATCATTTTATAACCTTTATAATAGAAGAAATGGATTTTTCCACGTTTTTTGAGCTTTCGACAAGAGAACCAGTCACCAATATATGTGCACCTGCATCCCTGCAGAGCTTTGCATCTTCGGGACTCCTTATTCCCCCACCAACTACAACCATTAGATTTGTTTCATTTCTAACGGCACTTATCATTGTCTCTGGCACTGGTTCTGAAGCCCCAGAACCTGCTTCAAGGTAGACAAACCTCATCCCAAGATATTCCCCGGCAAGCGCATAGGCAACCGCAATTTCAGGTTTTGAACGAGGTATGAGTTTTGCATCTCCTACATACCCAACAGTGCCACCCGGCTCAATGACTAGATATGCCATTGGTATCGACTCAAGTCTTAAAGAGCGTACAAGAGGTGCTCCAATCATCTGATTCCCTATCACGTATGTGAGGTCTCGAGAATTAAGCATACTCATGAAAAACACTGCGTCCGCATGCCGACTGAGGGTATGTACACCCGAAGGAAAAAGTATTATGGGCTTCTCCTCATGGTGTTTCTCAATTCCCCTTCTCATCGCAAGCACTGTCTCATCGATGATTGTACTGTCAACTCCGGTTGATCCTCCTACCATAAAACCATCAGTTCCTGCCTTAACTGCCTCACTCACAAGCTTTTCGGCATCTTTGGGCATCTGCCTTGCAGGGTCTATGAGAGTGAGGTGCGCAACCCCATCAGCATCCACAATCTCTTTAAGGAGCTCTTCTACCTTTACCCTCATACTTTCATTACCTTCATTTCTTCTTCTCTCGTGATTTCATTCTCAGCCCTTTATATCCGCACTTTCTACACTTTGTCGCCTTTATAGGATTGCGAGCGTTGCAACGCATGCATATCTTGACGTTAAACAGTCTCTCTTCTGCCTCAGGAAATCTTGCCATAAAATTACCCCATGGCATTATCTGATTTAAAACTTTCACTTCAGCAACTTATTTAACCGATATAACAAATCTGTGAGTGATGAAGAGAGCTGTGTTGATTGGGATAATCATTGTGTTGATATTGGTAGTTGCAACTTTCACTTTTTGGCAGATGAGAGTTTCCGAAGTTAAACAGGGAAGTGAAGAGATTATCGATATTTATCCTGGTTTATCGGCTCGTATAGTCGAAGTTATGCTTGAAAATGAGAGTTATAAAGCAGGAGACACTGTAGTAGCATCGATGATTGTGGAGAACACAGGAAATGTGACAATAACCCAAGAACTCGTTCGGGTCGATGTATATGTTCTCAGTCTTAAATCAATTGCAGGTAGTGTACTACTGAAAACGCTGAGTGATCAAGAAAAGACAAGAAGTACGATGCTTGATTACAATGTTATCATAAAGCCAGGTGAAAGAAAGACACTGAAGGCAAAGTTTAAGACTGTCGAAGAGATCGGCGGTGTGAAGCTTGCAGGGAAGTACAGAGTCACAATAACACTATACATCTCACCAGATGATATTCCTAAGAGAGCACACTCGAAGGTAATAGAGCTTGAACTTGAATAATTCGATAACAAAACTTTATATCATGCCCATTCATAACTCTGGATGGTGGTGGAGTTGATGTATGTAGGGGAGGCTCTTGTAGGAGAGGGTTCGGAGGTTGCACATATAGATTTAGTAATAGGTGATAGAAATGGGCCGGTTGGGGAGGCATTTGTGAATAGTCTTTCATCACCCTCTATAGGGCATACACCATTGTTGGGTGTAATACGACCAAATCTGATGCCAAAACCACCCACACTGATAGTCCCAAAGGTTACTGTTAAAAACATGGATGATGCATCAAAAATCTTCGGTCCTGCTCAAACTGCAGTCTCCAAGGCTATTGCAGATGCAGTTGAGGAGGGAATAATACCTAAGGATGAAGTTGAAAATCTTGTGGTTGTTGTGAGTGTGTTCATACATCCAGATGCAAAGGACTATGCCCGCATATTCAGATACAACTATGGAGCTACAAAATTAGCACTCAAGCGTGCAATGGAAGGATTTCCTGACATCGACACAGTTCTCGAAGAAAAGGATAGAGATGTACATCCAATTATGGGATACAAGCTCATGACTCAATTGTTTGACCCGCCTTATCTCCAGATTGCGATTGATATACCAGAAATTGGAGTTGTCAAGAAAGTACTGAGAGAGGTACCTACGAGCGACCATGTGATATTTGAGGCTGGTACTCCTCTAATCAAAAAATATGGACTCAATGTTATAACCCTAATGAGAGAGGTTAGAAAGAATGCTTTCATAGTTGCTGACTTAAAGACTCTCGATACTGGGAACATAGAAGCAAGAATGGCTGCAGATGCGACAGCTGATGAAGTCGTTGTATCTGGACTTGCTCCGAAGAGTACAATAGAGAAAGCAATAATGGAAGCAAAGAAGACAGGAATATACTCGTGCATAGACATGCTCAACGTTGATGACCCAGTATCACTCTTAAAGAGCTTGAGTGTGAAGCCGGACGTTGTTGAGCTTCACAGAGCCATAGATGAGGAACAGGGAAGCGAACATAAGTGGGGGGACATTGAGAAGATAAAGAAGGTATCAGAAAATGCTCTCGTGGCTGTGGCTGGAGGCATAACTATTGACAACTTAAGGGAAGCAATAGAAAGTGGAGCAGATATCATAATTGTTGGAAGAGCTATCACAAAGGCAGGAGATATTAGGGCGGTAGCTGAAGCTTTTCTCGATGTAATGAGAAAACCAGAGGTAGATCAGTTTAGGGTCAAGACAGATTTTTAATTACTCCTCAAGAATGCTCTTGACCCTCTTTATATGTTTTTCAATGAAGTCCTCTGCGCTGTCCAGTAATTCGAAAACACTTTCATCAGCTACTTTGTAGTATACACTTGAGCCTTCTCTTCTCGATATAAGAAGTCCTTTCGACTTGAGATTCGAAAGATGCTGTGATAGATTTGACTGTTCAATGCCCAAGAGAGGTATGAGTTCGCATACGCACATCTCATCTATTCCACTGGTATATGCATCTCTAAGCTCTTTTAAAATCCTAACTCTTGTCGGATGCCCTAAAACTTTAAACAACTGGGCAATCATTTCTTCTATCATCATTTCGTTCTTAATATTATTATATTATATAAAGATTTCTCATAAAAGTCTTAATTCTTTTACCCATATTCCCCTATCAACAACTCTCCCCACGACCTTTCCATCTTTGAGTATCTTCAAAGCCTTTTTCACTTCAGAAGGAGGGAGAACAATGACAAACCCCATCCCCATGTTGAACGTCCTGTACATCTCAACATCATCCACACCACCAATCGTCTTTATCCACTCAAACAGAGGCGGTACTGGTAATGGCTCAGAGAATTCAAAACCAAATTTACTCAGCCTGCTCAACTTTGTCAATCCACCTCCAGTGATGTGGGCAAGTCCATGAACATCACACCTTCTAACCACCCCCATAACTTCAGAGTATATCCGAGTAGGTGTGAGAAGTATGTCTCCAATACTAAAATCAGGCATTGGTGGAAATGGGTCTTTGTATAACAATCCTTCATCCTCAATTAGCTTCCTCACGAGTGTATATCCATTCGAATGAAGTCCAGACGAAGGTATTCCAATCAGTACATCTCCAATTTCTATTCTCTCGCCTGTTATGATTCTGTCCTTCCTCACAATACCCACACACGTACCTGCCAAGTCAAACGGTTTAACAATTTCAGGTAATATTGCTGTCTCCCCTCCAACGACAGATATGCCTGCAAGTTCAGCCCCTCTACATAATCCCTTTCCAATTTCTTCAGCCTCCTCCTTCTCAAGCTCTCCAACCGCTAAGTAATCAACGAGGGCAAGAGGCTCTGCACCAACACAGTAAATATCATTCACATTCATTGCTACACAGTCGATTCCAATTGTATCATACTTCTTCATCTCGTGAGCTATCAGAAGTTTTGAGCCTACTCCATCTGTTGTTATTGCAAGAGCCCATTCGCCCATATCAATAAGTCCAGCATAATGCCCCTTTATATCCATGGCCCCCCCAAACCCCACTCTTCTGAAGGTTAGGGAGTTAGTAAGAGACTTGACAAGAGAATGCTCATACTCTATATCTACTCCTGCATCTGCATATGTTCTGGCCATCATACATCCCTCGGATCAGTGATTTCTCCATACAAGGCAGTTGCTGCTGCAGTATATGGAGAGCCAAGATACACAAGCGACTCTGGACTTCCCTCTCTGCCCTTGAAGTTTCTGTTCGAAGTTGCAAATCCAACCTCTCCATTTCCCAGCAGACCAAAAGAACCCCCCATGCATGGGCCACAACACGGGTACTCAACGATTGCGCCGGCATCCATAAGTATCTCAATAATTCCATCTTTCAATGCCCTTGCATACTCCGTTCTGCTAGCGGGTATGACAATCAGCCGAACATCTCTTGCAACTTTTTCCCCTTCGAGAATTTCTGAAGCTTGTTTGAGGTCCTCATACCTTCCGTTCGTGCAAGAACCTATGAAGACTTGATCAACTTTCACTCCCTCAACTCTTTCCACAGAAACAACATTATCTACCCTGTGGGGACATGCAACCTGAGGTGATAACTCAGAAACATCATAAAAAATCTCCTCCTCGAATTCACAATCTTCATCACTCTTCCATTCTTCACCGAGTTCATATCCCTCAACTCTCTCTTTCAAATACGCTTCTGTTGTGTTGTCTGGCTCCATCAATCCTGCTTTCCCACCCATCTCTATTGCCATGTTTGTTATCGTCATCCTCGCAGACATATCCATGCTTTCTATTGTCTCTCCAACGAATTCACATGCCTTATAAGTTGCAAAGTCTGCTCCAACATCCCCTATGATGTGGAGAATCACATCCTTAGATACAACTCTCTTTTTCAATCTTCCTGATATTTCAAATCTGATAGTAGATGGCACTTTGAACCAAAGTTTTCCAAGTGCAAGTGCACAACCCATATCTGTACTCCCAACTCCAGTCGAAAAGGCACCAAATGCTCCATATGTACATGTATGAGAGTCTGCACCTATTACGAGCATTCCGGGGAGTACATGCCCTTTCTCAGGAACGACTTGATGACAAATTCCCTCAAACACATCGTAGTTCAAAATTCCTTGCTCCTTTGCAAATTTTCTCAGAAGAATGTGATTTTCTGCAGCTTTCAAAGAGTCTGCAGGAACCTGATGGTCATAAACTATCACAACCTTGGAGGGGTCCCACACCCAATCACCAACCCTCTTCATAGTCTCTACCGCCAATGGACCTGTGATGTCGTGTATCATTGCCAAATCTATGTTGGCAAGTACAAACTCTCCAGCTTCCACATTTCTACCAACAGCACGTGAAAATATCTTCTCAGACAATGTTTTCCCCATATTACATCCTCCACTCACAAAGTATCGATATCATTCCCACATACTACCGTCCACCACCATCGTGCCATATCATACAGGTCTCTGCTGAATGCCCCTGATATTCTGTACTCTCCGTTCTTTAGTGTTATCATTCCTGCCCCAATCAGTTTTTTCCTCATCGCATAGAACGAAGAATGTGAAATGCCAAGTGTCTTGATGATTTCTTTCCATTCAGATGCTCTGAGCGGATTGCCATTTTCTTGTCTCTCTTTTACCAATGTGAGAAACTTCTTACCTCTCTCAGCAGTCCTTCCATCCTGAAAAAGTCTTTCCATCAACGCACCATATGGGTCCTCTGACGATATCACACTAAATTTTCTATCTGAACGAATTACAATTGTGGTGGCAGTTTTTGGAGCATCCTTTACTTTCATTGACTCACCTCACAAGAATTTTATTCCTTCTGGAAGGTTACCCACAATTTCAACAAATCTTTCAGGCCAATTTTCTGGATTGAATCCTTTCTGAGCAAGAAATGCACTCGCCCACCTCTCAAGTCCAACACCGGAACATCCACTCCACAACATATCTCCGGACTGAGACTTAACAGAGAATCCTTTAGGATATTTATCGCCATTCACACTGACATTTTGAAACTCAAGCCATCCGTTCTTGTATGGAAGATATGCCTCATAGTCTGTTGTACCGACTCTTATATCCTCACTCAAACCAGCTAGTCCTTCCTGTGCCATGAACCACGGAGTTACCCACGCTTTTCTCCATTCCAATTCAAGTATATCCTCAAAGATGTGATGATATCTTTCATGCAGTTTGTTTGCCTCTTCTACCACCTGCTCTGGATACCCAATCCAGACTATTTCGATTCGGTGGAACTCATCCACCCTTTCTATACCATGAATACCACCACTCTCATACCTATGTGATGTGCCTGACCTGTCAAACACTCTTATTGGCAATGAAGAATCTGCAATCGTCTCACCCTGTAAAAATACCCAAAATGGAGGACACTGGGCATAACACATACCCCCAATGGGTGGTTCAATTTTCTCTTTTATCAAGTCCACAGGAACGTCAAGCGTAACTTTGTAATAATCTATCACATCTTCCCAAAAATGTGGGTCTCTCGATTTTGGTGTGCATACATAATATATCTCAGGATACACACCCTTCGCATGTCCTGAACGCTTCCAAACATCCCATGGAACAAGCTTTGGAAATACCATCTCAACATAGCCAAGGGGCTCGAGAATCTCATTTATCACGATTGTCTCAAAAGCTCTGAAGATTTTTGTTATCTGTGGCCCATATATCCACTGTCCTCTGCTTGCCCCATGTTTTATCCATCTCATTTTTAGGAGTTCTTGTGTTGGGTCTTTATTGAAATGAATTTTTTTCTTCCCACTCTGCCATATAAGTTCCCAGTTCTCTGCCTTCCCACCATACTCCTCCGCCTTCTTTTTCTCATCTATCAGTCGGACTATCCTATCTGGTATCTTTTTCTCAACATCTTGTTCAGTGAGGGTGAGCCATACCATAAAATAACCATCTTTCCACTCTGACTTCACTATAAATGGGAGTTTTATGCTTATAGGTACATTTGATTCTGTTTTTATCCAGTATTCATTAAATTCAATCCCTCTTATACCTATTCTATGTCTTCCAAGAACTTTTGAGAGGTGTTTCCTCAATCTCAAAAACACATCATGCGCACGCAAATAGTTATCCGTCCTTACTTTTATATTCAGCTTGTCTCCCTCTACAGAGTAGGTCATCTCTTTCACGCCTCTGCCATCAGGAATACCTCTTGACAAAATCTCACTCACCCCCACACTGAAGAACTCCTCCACAGCATCTTGAACCTCTGTTAGCTCCTTGCTTGCTTTAAAGAACCCATCCGCATAGAATTCAATCATGAACAACACCTCTCACTCTGAGAGCAACCTGAAGATTTGCAAGATAATCATCCAATGTGTTAAGCAGACTGCCAACCCCCTTACATTCTATGTACACAACGTTGATGAATGTTTTTATGTTGTCAGTATTATCTGGCTCAAGAGAACGTATCACCTCCCCAATCTCATGTTCAAATTCGAGTCTTGCACGGGCAATCTACTCCATCAACCTTCACCCATAACCTCAAAACGATATAAATGTTGGGCAATATTAGAAAACCACATAAACATTGAGTGCGAGTCGCTATCATGAAATCAGATAATGTGAAGATGGGGGTTGAAAGAACACCACACAGAATGTTATTCCGGGCTTGCGGTCTTGTGGATGAGGAATTTGAAAGACCACTGGTTGGAATCGTAAATTCATGGAATGAACTTGTCCCGGGGCACATACACCTCGACAAACTTTCTGATGCAGTGAAGGCAGGAGTTAGAATGGGGGGTGGAACTCCATTAGAATTCAACACCATTGGAATATGTGATGGAATTGCAATGAACCATGAAGGGATGAGATACTCTCTTCCAAGCAGAGAAGTGATAAGAGACTCGATAGAGATTGTTGCAAGAGCATACCAGTTCGATGCTCTTGTGTTCATATGTTCATGTGATAAAATAGTTCCCGGACATTTGATGGCTATGGGTATCCTCAATGTTCCATCGATTGTTGTTACTGGTGGACCAATGCTACCTGGGTATGTAGGAGATACATACAGGGACCTTGTGCATGATGGATTCGAGGCAGTTGGTCTTTACCAAGAGAACAAGATATCGCTCGAAGAATTGAAAGAACTGGAATGCTATTCATGTGCTGGGGCGGGCTCATGCTCTGGAATGTTCACAGCAAACACAATGGCATGTCTTACAGAAGCCCTTGGATTGAGTCTCCCTGGATGTGCTACTGCCCATGCTGTTGATGCGAAAAAAGTTCACATCGCCAAGAAGTCTGGACTCATGGTGATGGAACTTCTGAGAAGAGGAATTACACCAAGAATGATCGCAACAAATGAAGCATTCGAGAATGCTATAAGAGTTGACCTTGCTATAGGCGGCAGTACGAACACTGTTTTACATCTTCCGGCAATAGCTCACGATTTTGGGATTGAGTTACCCATAGAAAAATTCGACGAACTCTCAAGAACAACCCCACATCTTGTCAGTCTCAGACCTGCCGGTGATAACTTCATGCTCGATTTTGAGAGGGCTGGAGGAGTACATGCCCTGATGAATAGGTTGAAACCCCTACTGAACACGCAGGCACTTACAGTAAGTGGCAGAACACTCGAGGATAATCTGAGGGAACATGTGGTTGTAAATCCACTGAAGAGCAAGGAAGTGATTGCGACACTCGATAATCCCATTCATCGAGAAGGGGGAATCGCAATCCTCAAAGGAAATTTAGCAGAAAATGGGGCAGTTGTCAAGCAAAGTGCAGTTGACCCAAAAATGATGGTACATGAAGGTTCTGCTCTCCCATTTAATTCTGAGGAGGATGCATATAAGGCTATTTTGGATGGTGAGGTGGGAAGAGGTGATGTTGTTGTTATCAGATACGAGGGGCCAAAGGGTGGACCGGGCATGAGGGAAATGCTATCCCCAACATCTGCAATAGCAGGAATGGGACTGTCAGACTCTGTTGCTCTCATAACAGATGGCAGGTTCTCCGGAGGCACAAGAGGCCCTTGTGTCGGACATGTGAGTCCTGAGGCATGGGAAGGGGGAACGATAGCATTTGTAGAGGAAGGAGACATCGTCCGTGTCGATATCCCATCTCGCTCCCTCACACTCAAAGTTTCTGAGGATGAAATTGCCGAAAGGAAGAAGAAATGGAGACGACCTGACAAAAAGTTGAGTGGTCTGCTTGCCAGATATTCTAAGAGTGTGAGATCTGCATCAGAAGGGGCGATTCTGGAGTAAAATTGGAGTGGGAGAATGGAAGATAAGGTGAGAGATACGCTTGACAGGGAAATCAACAAATTTAGGGGTGATGAGCTTGAACTTTATGGGATCATATCAAGAGGTCTCTCGCTCACTGTAAAAAAGGGAAGAATATCTGAACTCACAAGCTTCGAGGGGTTGGGTGTTGGGGCAAGAGTGTTTGAGCGAGGTGCAATGGGCTATGCCAGTACAAATGACCTCAATGAGATTGGTAATTGTGTATTGAAGGCATCAAAACATGCACGATTTGGTGAGAAAATTAAAGGATGGAATGGCTTGCCACCGAAAACATATGAAAAATCAGATGAAATACATAATATAGGGCGAATAAAGGTCTATGATAAAAAATTTGAAGAAATTGATAAAAGAGAGATTGTTGAACTTGGAAAAAATCTTATATCAGACTTTGAGGAAAGAAATGTATTACTTAGTTCTGGAAATCTGAGTTTTTCAATGTCTCTTGAGATGATTTACAACACCTCTGGGCTGAGACATGAAGAAGCATCAACAGAGATCTATGTAGGTGTGGAAGGGGTTGCAAAAGATGGTGGGAGTGTGGCATCAGCACAAGATTTTGAGTGTTCTCGCAAGTTTATGACGTCGCTTGACCCACTCTCCGAAAGAGTATGCAAAGTTGCTCTTGATTCATTGAACCCCATGAAAGTGGAGAAAGTTGAAGGAGTTGGATTGTTGAGTCCTCTTGCGCTCTATGAACTCCTTTCCTACACACTCATTCCCTCACTGAGTCTTGACATGGTTATCAAAGGACGTTCTGCGCTATCCAACAAACTCGGCTCAACCATATCCTCAGAGTGCCTCACATTCGTAGATGATGGCACGTTGGACTGGGCGATGGGGAGCGGTATGAGGGATGGTGAGGGTACACCTTCCAACCGAAAGTGTGTGATAGACAAAGGGGTATTGAAAACATTTCTCTCGGACTGTCACACAAGTGCAAAGGTTGAGGGAGAAAGTACTGGAAACTGCGTAAGACATAATTATCAATCACCGCCAGACATAGGGGTTAGAAACCTTGTTATCACGAGTAATGATAAAATCTCGATAGAAGAAGTTGACAGGGGTGTCCTTGTTACGAGTTTTATAGGCTCGCACACTTCCAACCCAGTGTCTGGAGATTTTTCTCTTGAAGTGAGGGGAGGATACATCATCGACAGAGGAGATATCACAGGTGTGGCGAGGAAACTCATTGTGTTCGGAAATGTCTATGAGATTTTGAAGTCTGTTATTGGCTCGATGAATGATACGAGAATGGTTGGAGAAGTTATAACACCAACTCTCGCATTTGATAACATGGTGTTTTTGGGAGAATAAGAGATAAAATTTAAAATAGCATTTGGTTAAAGTGAGTTTGTTGGGCTCGTGGTCTAGGGGTTATGACGCTACCCTTACAAGGTAGAGAACCCCGGTTCGAATCCGGGCGAGCCCATCATGTGTGATGAAGAACAGTACATTGCCCACTACATAAAGTCCCATTTCCAAGGGAAAGTTGTAGAGGTTGGGGTAGGTAAAAGAACTGGAGTCATGGATATGCTGAGAGAGATGGGAATGGAAGTGATTGGAGTTGATGTGAATCCCATCCAAGGAGTTGTTTTCGATGACATATATAGACCAAACATTTCAATCTATTAGGGGGCTGAACTGGTTTATTCGATCAGACCACCCCCAGACATATGGTATAGCATAGCTCGAGTGTCTGCTACTGTGGGAGCTGAGCTAATAATTCGTCCTTTTTCGTTGGAGTACGTGGATCTCAGTGAATTTTACGGAAAATAGAACGTTGTGAATTACGGGAGAGCAAGATTCATCCATTTTAAAGAGTCCAAAGTCTCAGGTATCTAATTTCGATGGTGTTGGCAAATCTTTTTTATATATTATAGTCCTGTAGGGGAATGGGATTTCAACACCCTCTGCATCGAACCTCTTCTTTATGGACTCTCGAAGGTCTGCAGCAGTTGCGTATGCCTGACTCCTATCATAAACCCAAAAGCCAAGTCTCATCACAACAGCGAAGTCTGCAAGTTCATGGACTCTCACTGCTGCTGCTTTTCTCTCACCATTTTCTGCGGTTGGGTCCACTTCTTTCGCTTTCATAACATTTGGATGTTTCTCAGCTTCCTCGAGCATAATCTTCCTCGCGAGGTCTATGTCTGAATCATAGCTAATCCCGATATCTAATACCCAGAATATCTTTGGATCTGCTATTGACCAGTTCTCCACAACCTCATCCGTAATCAGATAGTTCGGTATCACCAGCCTCTTATTTTCCCAAGTTCTCAAAACAGTGTAAAAGAGACTTATATCTTCTATTTGTCCATATTCATTTTTGAACGTGACATAATCGCCAACTCTGAACGGTTGAAATACACTGAGCATGACACCTGACAAAAGACCTCCAATAACTTTCTGAGCTGCAAGACCTATTACTATGCCCGCAAAACCAGCACTTGCCAGTAGAGCAACAGATATAGAACGTAATTGCGGGAAGAGAGATATGACTGCAATAATCCCCACTAAGTAAATAACAGCTGTAAAAAGTCTTTTCAGAAATGCATATTGAGTTGCAAATCTCTTCTCATCTATTATATCAAATTTTTTTTCGATTATTCTTGAATATTGTCTGTCTAAAAATTTACTCACGAGTTTTGCAATAAAAGCTGTGATGAGGATTATAATCAAGCCGATGAAAAGTCTCCATACAACATCTCCGAACACTCCCCACATCTCTATATTCAAACTCATTGCCATATCCCTCCCACAAAGCCTGAGGTTTTAAATATTTTATGAAGGATATTTTATAAGAGATTATGCCTATTATTTTATGTGAGACAGAAGACTGAAACTGTGTTTGGACTACTTTCTCCACGTATCCTAAAAGCACTATCTGAATTTGGATTCACACAGCCAACACTACCTCAGAAGCTGGCAATACCTGAGATACTGGAAGATAAAAACGTCTTAGTTGTAGCACCAACTGGAAGTGGAAAAACAGAAAGTGCAATGCTACCTATACTCACAAAGCTTGAAAGTGATACTACAGAGGGTATAAAAGCACTGTATATAACGCCCTTAAGGGCACTAAACCGAGACATGCTGGAGAGGATGAAAAGATGGAGTGAGATCACTGGGATAGATATACAAGTTAGACATGGCGATACCCCTTCATCGGTTAGAAGAAAACAGTCTGAGAAACCTCCAGATGTTTTGATAACAACACCTGAGACTCTTCAAATTCTATTCGTAGGGAAGAGACTCAGGAAACATCTGAAGAGTGTTAGATATGTGGTTATCGATGAGGTTCATGAGCTTGCATCCTCGAAAAGAGGTATTCAACTCTCGATAGCCCTCGAGAGACTTGTCGAGATGAGTGGGGAGTTCGTCAGAATTGGTCTCTCTGCAACTGTTGGAGATTTAGAAGAGATTGCCAAGTTTGTTGGTGGTGTTGACAGAGATGTGAAAATAATCAACGCAACCCTCGAAAGTCCTATGGATATGAAGGTTATTTCGCCCCGTGTAAAGAAAGAGGACTATGAACTTGCAAAAAGAATATCAACATCTCCTGAAATGGCAGCATGTTTGAGGAAAATGGCAGAGATAATAGAATCGCATAAGTCAGTATTGATATTTGTTAATACGAGAGCTGCTGCAGAGGTTATAGGTTCGAGACTAAAGCTTATGGGACTGCCAATAGAGGTCCACCACGGCTCTCTATCTAGAGAGGTGAGGGTTTCTGTTGAGGAAAAATTCAAGAAGGGGGAGTTGAAGGGGCTTGTATGCACATCTTCAATGGAACTTGGTATAGACATAGGTAGTGTTGACCATGTCATTCAGTACAACTCACCGAGAGAAGTTCAGAGAGCAATCCAAAGAGTGGGGCGCTCAGGACATTCTCTTGACAGAGTATCTGACGGAACTATGATTGCTATGGGATTTGATGACATACTTGAATGTTGTGTGATTGCAAGAATGGCACTAACGGGCACCATAGAATCGTTCAAAGTTAGAAAGAATGCAAAGGATGTTCTGGCAAATCAGCTCTGTGCATATGTTATGGAAGGGGAACAAGACTTGTACAAATTCTACAACATAGTCAAAAGAGCCTATCCGTACAGAGACCTCAGCTTTGAAGAGCTTTCTGAGGTTGCTGTTGAGCTTGAAGAGGCTGGGCTTATAAGAAGGATGAATGGATATGTGAGAAAGAGAAGAAGAGCAACATCGTACTTCTACGATAATATCTCA
Source organism: Methanomicrobia archaeon JdFR-19 (assembly GCA_002010075.1). Classification (GTDB taxonomy): domain Archaea; phylum Halobacteriota; class Methanosarcinia; order DSM-18856; family Methermicoccaceae; genus JdFR-19. Next base: position 22,673 of record MTMG01000018.1, read on the forward strand.
ATGATACCCGATGAGAAGAAATACGAAGTCCGGGATATAGTAAGTGATTCCATTATTGGGACACTTGATGAGGCTTTTGTTGTGAATACTGGGACACCAGGAACGACATTCATTACAAAAGGTGAGATGTGGAGGATTGTAGAAGTGGATGTGGAGCATCACAGAATCCTCGTAGAGCCTGTTGTTGTAGAGGGAGAGGTTCCAAACTGGGTTGGTGAGGAGATTCCGGTTCCGTTTGAAGTTGCCCAAGAAGTTGGTATTCTCAGAAGAATCATATTCAACAAGACTATGAGAATCGATGATATTGCAGAAATGTACCACACCGACCGTCAGACACTTAGCAAGGTATTTGGCATAATAAAGAAGCATAAAGGTGAAGTTCCAGATGAGATGACAGTCGTTGTTGAGGAACACAGAGATGAAAGCTCTATAGTCATCAATGCCTGCTTTGGACATAAAGTCAATGAGACCCTCGGCAGGTTCATAGTTGCCCTCCTATCCTACAGAGCTGGCTCGAGCATTGGAATGGAAATTGACCCATACAGAATAAAGCTAAAAGTCCCATGGGGATTGAGGGCGGGGGATGTAATTTCCCTGTTGAAAGAAAGTGTGCCAGGACATATTGAAGCAGTCATAGACCTCTCTCTTAAAGGAACGAACCTCTTCAGATGGAAGTTTGTCAATGTTGCAAAGAGATTTGGCATAATATCCAAGGATGTTGATTGGAGCAAGGTCAATTTGAGGAGGTTGCTGGATGTTTATCAGGGAACGTTTGTGTATAGGGAAACGATAGATGAGATACTGTACGAGCGTATGGACGTTGAGAGAACCAAGTTAGTTCTTGACATGATACGAAGGGGCGAGATGAAAGTTGTGGAGGGGGAGGCAAGTGTTATTGGTAAAGCTGGCTTCTCATCCGCAAGAGACTTGTTGATAAACGAAAGGGGAGAGGCAAGTGTTCTTGAAGCATTCAAAGAGAGACTTAATAGAGAACAGGTGGTACTGTTTTGTGTTGCATGCAAGAATTACAAACAAAAGATAGAGGTTTCAAGAGTTCCAGAACAGCCCAGATGTCCTGTTTGTGGGTCGATGATGTTAGCAGCTCTGAAACCCTGGGAAGAGGAGCATGTGGAGTTTGTGAAAAAGCATGGTTTGAGGGGAAAAGAAAAAAAGAAGGTGGAGAGGATTTTCCGCAATGCGAATATAGTGATGTCGTTTGGAAAAAGAGCTGTTATAGCACTTGCTGCGAGGGGGGTTGGGCCAGAAACTGCTGTCAGAATTCTGAACAAACTAAGGGAGAAAGAGAGTGATTTCTACCGAGATATTCTGGAGGCTGAAAGAGAATATGCAAGGACAAAGAGATTCTGGGATTGAACCAGATATGGAAGTTCCACCATGCACGAAATGTGGTTCGCCATCGATAATATTCCAACGTTATTCAGGTCTTCATCTGTGTAAGAAACATTTCATCGAGGATGTTGAGAGGAAAGTGAAGAGGAGAATAAGAAAAAAAAGAATGATTGAGCAAGGGGATAAGATAGCAATTGCTTTGAGTGGAGGTAAGGACAGTTCTGCACTTTTAATACTTTTTAAAAAAATAATAAAAATGAGAAAAGACGTTGAACTTGTTGCTATTTCAGTCGACGAGGGTATCGCAGAATATCGACCAAAAACACTTGAAAAGGCGAAATCCTTGGCAGACAAACTAAATGTACCGCACATCATAAGAAGTTTCGAGGATGTGTATGGAAACTCTCTTGATGAGTTGGTGGAAAAGGCGGAAAAGAGATACGGATGGATGAGGGGGTGCAGTCTATGTGGGGTCTTGAGAAAAAGACTACTCAATAACATTTCGAGGGAGATTGGTGCAACGAAGTTAGCTGTGGGTCATAATCTAGATGATGAGGCACAGACAATACTGATGAACTACCTGAGAGGAGATGTCGAGAGACTGCTGAGATTATCTCCAAGAAAAGAAAGGGAGGAATTTATACCAAGAATAAAGCCTCTTGTAGAGGTTCCTGAAAAGGAGGTTGCCCTTTATTCTCTTTTGCATGGTGTTGAAATCGAACATGAAGAATGTCCATATGCAAGCGAGTCATATAGATTCGATGTCAGAGACTTTCTCAATTATTTTGAGATGGGGCATCCCGGAACAAAATACTCACTTCTAAGAGGATATGAAAAATTGATTGATATGATTGGTGTGATGGATACCTTGCCAAAGGAATTCTTCGAGCTATCTTCATGCGTAAGGTGTGGTGAACCAACCAGCGGAAAAATGTGCAAGGTGTGTGAATTCCTCGAGAAGCTTGGAACTTGAGGGGCAACTTGGGCAATTATGAAAAAGAGCGCGATTTCTGTCGTATTTATTTACTTTCAGTTATATTTTCAGGGACATATATCACCCGCCCATCCTCGAGCCTATAAGCCACCCCCATCTTCACACCTTGCCCCCCTCCAAGTTTATCTGTCATGTTCAGCACTTTTATTTCATTCCCCTCTTTGATGATTATCTGCATATCTGATGAGCCCGGATTCTTAACAATCGTTATATCTTGGTCTTGAAGAACTAACTCAGGCAGATTGTAGAAGAGTACTATTGCCACAAGCAAAGCAACCGCAAACACCATTGCCACATCGAAAAGATTTGCAACTCCCTCCATGGGTGTTATATCCTCATCACCCAATCTGAGCTTTCTTCTCCTGCCATTTTTCCTTCTCATGAATTACCTCCTCGAAGATTCTTAAAATGTAGTCGATATCACTGAGATCTTGAGCATACCATCTCCCCCTGATAACAGTTATCGCATAAAGAATCACGGCAATTGAGAGACCAAGAACTGTTGTCGAAAAAGCCATTATGAGGTTGTTTACCATTTGCTCTACATTCCCGCTCAGAAGCCCAGAGAGAGCGGGACCCATTGGAATAAGGGTTCCCATTAATCCCAGCATCGGACCAATTTTTGCTCCTATCTTGGTTTTCTCTATTGACTTTGACATTTTTATCTCATAATCCTCATACAATTTATCTAATTTAAGATTTAGTGTATTTTTCTCAATTGCATCAGACAAATCAATCAAAAATTTTTTAAGCATTTGATTTCCCTTCATATTTTTAAGTAGATTAACTGCATCATTTACATCCCCATTGCCAAACATTTCGGCAGACTTTATTGCCACCCTTTCAATCTCATCTGGGTTTCTATATCGGGTTGTCCATTCAGATAGAAACATGCCAAAATTGAGCAATGACCAAGAGAGAATTCCAATCAGCATGAATATAACTGGATAAAGGAGAGAGGTCGAAATGATATATAAAATGGACAGAACAGACGTAAACATACTCATCAACATACCCCCCTGAACCTCGACAGCAAGAACCCTACCAATACGATACCACTCAACATACTAAACGAGACTACAACATTGCCTACGTCCATACTGCCTGTTTCAATTAATACTCCTCTGGACTGTATATATGCGGGAATCAGTAGTGCTGCCAAAATGTAAAACATTCCAAGGAATAACATTACATTACCCAAAAAGTATGGACCTTTTCTTGTCAATGAGTTTACCTTCCTCGCCAACAGTACGGTGGTAGTTATGGTTAAGATAAATGTGATGCCAACAGCAAAACCAACTTGTAGAGGGGTTGTATCTGTCATGTGTATGAGGATTGAGCATGCAAAAAAGGTGGCAGCCATGCATACTGGACAGGGGATTGAAAGTAAGAGGAAAGATTTCCTCGAGACGTCTCGCCCCTTCCAGAACTCTCTGGCAGTATAAAGCCCGCCAATAACAAGCATTATCGCAAGTAGTGTATGCAAAAAAAGTCCCATGGACAACAAAGAGCGTGTTGCACTAATAGGTATCATATCTGAAAGAATGCTGAATACCATGGACAGTATCAAATAGGCTGTGGAAATCATCACAATTTCCTCTTTTTTTAGTGAGGTGAGGCCACAGCCAAGTCCACTCTTAACACCAAATAGTGCTATGCCGATAAGAACTGCTAGTGTAAGTGGTAAGGAGTCCATCGTATAAAACAAATTATTTTTAATATTTGAAACTTTTTTATTATGACATACTTTTATAAAAATTGTTATTAAAAGGTGATACTAATTCTAACAAAAATAAGAGCCTCGGGGGGGATTCGAACCCCCGACCTCTTCCTTACCAAGGAAGCGCTATGCCACCTTAGCCACCGAGGCAGATTATTAATATTTTTTAAAGTTTTTCAAACTTTCTCTTCAACATTTCATCAACCTGAGAGGCAACCTCTCTGAGCTTCGCAATTGTCTCATCCCTTCTCTTACCTTTCACAGTTATACTCATGAAGGGGTCGCCTTCATTGTATGTTTCACCCTCTTGTGGAACGTCTCTCACAACTCCTTTTTTCCACATCTCTTTGAGCTTTTCTGACAGAGAACTCGATATCCGAATGTTGACTGGTGAATAATATATGCCTCTCGCCCATACGGAGTTGTAAGAACATTCTGGGAGATGTAGATTATGAAAAGACTTCATGTGCCAGTCAAATAGACTTATGTTGAGTGAGAGGTCAACTGTATCTATACTGCCCTGAAACCTTGGGTTCACCTCAATCACCCACCATTTCTCCTTTCCAACCACAATATCCACACCACATGAGCCGAGTAATCCCATACCGATGCACATCCTCTCAATGGTTGAGAGAACGGTCGTAGGTACACATTGTTCGAGAGGGGTTATGTTGCCGGAATACTCCATGTTATGTGCATGAAGAAAGTCAGTTCCTATGAGTTGTTCATTCAATGCAACAATCTTCGCCTCTTCCTTTGACACTACGAGTGATACACTGGCATCTCGCCCTCCCACATACTCTTGAATTATGTAATCCACTTCATTCTTCTCAAACCTCTCGAGAGAGAGTGATAACTCATTATCATTTCTCACTACAACAACATCCTTCCCCCCTGCTCCAACTCTCGGCTTTACAACAGCAGGATATTCCACATTTTCTTCTCTAAATTCTTTTGGGTGAGGTATATTCATTTTTTTGAGAGTTTTTTGGAGATTCTTTTTATCCACAATCTTTTCTGCATATTTATATGGTATATTGTAAGGCAGTTCAAAATTTGGTGTGTGATTCAATATACTGCTCTCAACTCCGAGCCATCCTCCCGCAACCATACACTCATATTCGCCTTTGTCCACCAGTTCCTGCCCAATCGTAAACGCATCTAATGGACTTTGAACTCTTATGAGTTTATCTACCATTGAGCATAAGTCAAAATCAGCATAATGGTCTATTGCACCAACCCTATACCCTCCTCTGAGGGCAGACTGAACTAATGGCCGTGATGGAGAGCCTATAATTAATATTCTTTCTGGCAAGTCAGATATCGGCATTCCAATCACTTAGAGTCTCCTATACTCCTTTCTAAGCCTCTAAATATCTCCATCTATATCTATACTATACAAATCATAAGTTCCCAGACCTGCTTTATTCGCTATCTTGAGATAAAGAACTTCTTGAGGGTCTATCCCCATGAGATATGCTCCAACCGCATCACAAGCAACTGGATTGTTGGATACGATAACAACTCTCGAAGGTACTGGATCACATGCAAGTTCATGAGTCTGCCCACCCACAACCCCCTCCACCACACACAACTTTGGCGTGAATGCTTTGTTCAGTTCTGCTATCTTCTCATGTATATCAGTATGCATGAAATTCTTAGGAACTATCCCACCCATCATGTTCTTCATTGAAAGAGTTGCGACCGCAAGTGAGTGTACTTTCAGTTTTGCACATGATATTATTGTGTCATGTGTGAGGTAACTTTTTGCAATCCTTATACCCCTCAACAGCTCTCCAATTTCAACATCAACATGTTCCTCTGAATTAAGGTCTACCAGCCGTATTCCTGTATTTTCAAGTGCATCGACAAGACCGATCTTTTTGAACGTTTCCATCGTGTTATAGGTTGATATCCCCCCCTCACCAACCGTTATATCTTCTGGTTTGAATCCAGATTCCATGAGATAATCACACACAGCCCTAACAGACCATGGGTTGGTTGTTACACCACTTTCGGGAGGGTCATCACTAACATAATTCGGTTTTACAAGAATCTTTGAAGACAAGTTAAAACAGCTGACTCCCGGTAGTCTCTCAAGAGCTTTCATGGTACCCTCATACGGGTCATCAGACTCTGCAACCACAACCTTGTACATGATTGTCATCTTATTTCACAGTGTATTTAACGGGCTCGTCGGGAGTCGAACCCGAGTCTTGGGCTCCGGAGGCCCACGTGCTATCCGGCTATACCACGAGCCCTCATAAGGGGCGTGAATATCTTTTCTCAAACTCTTCCCTGTATAGAGTATTGTATGTACAGAATGGAACAACTTTACCATCTGGAAGTACATAATGTATCCCACATCTGCATACCCTCTCAATATCGAAGTTGTACGCATCTTGGAAGTGCATAACTCCGAGGAAGACTGTGTTTCTGTGGAATTCGGCGGTTGATTCAAGATCTCCGCGCGTTAGAACGTTATACAAAAGTTTATACGGATTCACACCCTCTGGAGCCTTTGAATTGTCCACAAATGTATGTAACTTTGCGAGGAGACCAACAGCAGACTTTGCCTTTCCAATTCTCCCCTTCCTAACTTCCTCAATCTGTTCTTCAATATATTCAAACATCCCCTCAACATCAAAGAACTGTGTGATCGGAATTATTCTGTCACCTTCCTTAAACAAATACGTCCCTGCACCACAGTGCGGATGGACTGTGAACTCCACATATTCTTCATTCTTCCAAGCCTCAATGAATCTTGACACCGGCACAACAAACGGAACTGGATAGAAATCATGACGAGTTATCTGACCATCAGTCTGCTCTTCAACCAACTTGAAAAAGTCTGGTATCGTGATTCTCATATTGTGAAGTTCTTCAGCCTCAACTCTTCCTGCAAAAGATATTGGCTGGACGTTTATACACTTTACAACATCACTGTTCTCAAATGCAAAATCTATCATTACTCCCATCTGGTCATCATTCACACCTTTTGCAAGCGTGGGAACAAGTACCACACTCTTCAATCCGCTCTTTCTCAGATTCTCTATAGCCCTGAGTTTTATTGGAAGTGCATTGAATCCTCTTGTTTTTATATATGAATCGGGGGTAAGACCATCAAACTGTAAATAAATTGTCTTCAACCCGGATTTCTTAAGTTCCATACAATAATCAACACTATTTGCCATCTTTATTCCGTTGGTTGCAACTTGTATCTGTGAAAATCCAAGCGATGAAGCAATTCTGAATATCTGGGGCAAGTCCTCTCTCACAGTTGGTTCACCGCCAGAGAACTGAACTGCTGGGCATGGAACTGGCCTCTCCTCTCTCAGTATTCTCAGCATCTTTTCTATCTCACCCAACGAAGGTTCATAGAGTCTTCCAGAAACACTTGCATTTGCAAAGCATATCGGACATTTCATATTACAGCGATTTGTCACATCTATATTCGCAAGAATCGTCGTAGTTTTATGGTTTGGACACAGACCGCAATCAAATGGACACCCCTTCAAACTATTCGTGTGTGGATTTTCTACTCCATTCCCATCGTGTGCGAACTTCTCAAACTTCATGAAAAGTTCTGAATCTGACCAGTAGGTGTCCCTGAACATACCGTGCTCTGGGCATTGCTTTTCTATCATCACCCTTCCATTCTCTAATAAAACTTCCGCCTCAACAATGTTAAGACATATGGGACAGAGAGACTTCGTAGTCTTAATCACACACTTTGCTTCCATCAAATACCCTTCTTAACCTATTTGTAGATAAATATGTCTATCTGATTGATATATCGATTCAAGTCCTAAACTATAACTAAATGAAATACAATCAAATACAATGTGAGAGGACAATATGGGAGGCATGGGTATGGACACCGTTGAAAGAGTCATAGAAAGAGTGAAAAAAATAGAGGGGGTCATGGATGCAAAGCCACTCAACGAAGATGACAGAAAAAAAGTGGCAGAGCTTGAGAAAGAAGCAGAATCCCACGGTGCTTGCAGGGGCATGATGAGATTTGTCAATGAAGGGGTTTGGGAGGTTCTGAAAAGGAAGAATGTAATAGTTGTCTTGGCTGATGATACACAAGGATTTAGACCACCACCTAAACCTTGGATTGTTATGTGTGATGAAAATAATTGTATAGTTGGAGAGTGGTTACCACCCGAAAGGCGTGAAGAAATGAAAGGTAATCCAAACTGTATGTTCATCAGCGATGATTTTGTATTTTACAAAGACAAATACAAGATGGGGGACGTATATTTTTTGATGCCACCGATTCCATTTCCAGAAGTTGAAGAGGTAGAAAACGTAAAAGATGTCGTTTCTGGGAGTACGTCACCACCTGCAGACGAGTATCTGAAAAAGATTACTGGATACGAAGGTACAAACTACTGGACCATACTTGTCGGATGGAATGAATGATTACTGTATCTGAAATGTTTAAATCGAGAATCTTAGAAGGGCGGCAACCCCTCCTATATGCAAAAGTCTCTTTCCAGCTTCAAACTCAGATGAAAGTATAACAACTTCTCCTCCACTCCTCTCAACATCTGTAAGTAGGGAGTCTATGTCGGTACCTTTATCCCTTTCTTCCCTCAAGATTTCATCCACCACGAGTAAAGTCTCAACAGCACCATATTCCACAGCTTTTTTTACTTCATCAAAGCCATAAGCTACGGCCTCTCCTTTGGATATCCTTCTGAGAACCTCGTCTATAAGTTTTGTCTCTTTTGTCAGTCTGAAATCTTCGAAAACTCTCTGAAGTACGCCCCTCCTTATAACTTCTATAAAACCTGGCATTCCACACGATGAAGAGCCTTCGACCATGATTTTCTTTGACATTTCTGCATCCTTTAGATGCTCCAAGAAATCCTTTTTCGTAAAGCCTGGTCCTGCAACAATCACAACATCAACGTCTTGGGTACAATCCTTTAATGCTCTATAGACTTCATTAAAAAACTCTTCTCGTTCATCTCTCTCCCCCCTCTTCCCATAACTTCTTGTGATGGTGCAGATCTCCTCAACCCCAAATTCCATCACTGCTCCAATAGATGCATAACCCTCTTCAATCGTTAGAATTATGACAGAAGGTCTTTTTGAAGATTTTTCTGCTTCTTTGAGCCTCTCCAACTGGTCTTTCTTCCATTCCTTTATTATAGATACCTCGGTCATTTTCTCTATGTTTATGGTATGGTGAGAGCCCACATCCACACCATGCTCTATCACTCCCGACACTCTTAATCTGTTTGAAAATCTGTGAAATTCTACCTTTTCAACCCTTATACCCAATCTTACAGCTTTCTTTTCAGGTTTGTCTGGTCTAATTTTGTCTGATGCAACTTCAACAGCCCTTTTTGTTGTTGCAAAAATGAGGTCTCCTCTCTCGATTATATATTTGAGATGCCATAAATCGTCGAGAGTTTCGGGAATTACACTAACCTCTCCATCTTTCATTCTTGTAATCTTCATAATTCTCACTCAAATATTCTCTCTATTAGCCAGTCTGGGTCAAATTTGACAAGGTCATCGTATCCCTGTCCAACACCAAAAAACAAAATAGGCTTTTTTGTCTCGTATGAGATCGATATGGCAGCCCCACCCTTTGTATCTGCATCAAGTTTTGTTAGAATGCTTCCATCAAAATTCGTAATCGAGAGAAACCTTTTGGCTCTTTCAACTGCATCATTTCCCGCTGTTGCATCGTCTACAAATATTGTGAGGTCGGGTGGTGCTACTTTACATATCTTTCTGAGCTGTTCCATGAGATTCACATTCGTGTGCATCCTACCTGCGGTGTCTGAAAGGACGGCATCTATGTTCCTTGCCTTTGCATATGCAAGTGCATCATACAACACAGCTGCAGGGTCCCCCCCTGGCCTGTGTTTTATCACCTTTACATTCAACCTTTTAGCATGCTCATCAAGTTGCTGAATTGCACCCGCCCTGTATGTATCTCCGGCAGCAAGAACAACCGAATAACCCTTTTTCATGAGATAGTTCGCCATCTTTGCAATCGTTGTTGTCTTTCCAGTTCCGTTCACACCAACAAACAGCAAATGAACCGGTCGATCTTTTGTATCAAAGAGTTTATCAAAATCACTTCTCCCAAAGTCATCCCCACACACAAGTATATCTCTTATCGCATCTTTGAGAGAGTTCTCCACAATCTTTTCAACATCCTCTCCTATCTTCCTCCTCTTTCCCACAAGTTTTTGTCTCACCCGCTCACAAATAGCCTCGGCAACATCAACAGCAACATCACTCTCAAGGAGTCCAATCTAAAGCTCAAACAACAACCCATCCAATTCCTTTTCAGAGAGTATAAGCTCACCATCGAGAAGAGCCTTTGCCTTTTCAGTAAGACTTGCAGATTGTTTTTTTAACTTCTCCTTGAGAAAACCAAACATACAAATCACTTTGGAAGGTACTGATTCAGAACTCTTCCCAGTTCCTCAAGTTGTTGTGTGAGTTCTCTGAGCGTCTTGCTCCCCTCTTCGTATGCTTTTGTTATATTGTCTTTTCTCTTTTTCAAAAACTCCTTTGCATCATTTATATCTTTTTCAACACTGAGTCCAGAACCTATCGTCACCATTACCTTGTCTGTGTTGGTAATCTTTGCATCTACAAATGCTCCAGCACCCACTGACATCTTCACATCTGTTCCACCCTTCTCAATCTCCTCGATAGCCATTACAGCCCTTTCAATCTCTCCCATGCTCATCTTCAGTATCTCAAGCTGTTGAGCTACTGATTCGGCCTCAGCTTGCAGTCTCTGGTATCTCGCATACATCAGCCCGATTTCTTCGCGTGAAGGGGTCTCTCTCGATGATGCTCCTTCCATTTCCCCCATTTTATGCCTCCTTGACTTCCAATATCCTTATCATATACCTTTTTAGCTTGTGATTGCTTCCGATTGTTGAAAACACTTTCTCAACGGCACTCCTCTCAGAATAGCTCTCAACAACCTTTGTAAATTTTTCCCATTTTATCCCTGCTTTGAATTCACCCTTAACTATGAATTTTTTCAGCTCTTTTTTCATTGACTGTCCCTCCTACTATACCTCACACCATCTCACACAAAACCTAATGCACTCTCTATTCTTCCTAACTCAAATCCAGTTGTATCTCTTCCCGCAAGATAACCTTTTGTGTTTGCAATCAGTCCTGAGCCAACGAGTCCTGAGCCAAAATTCACAGTACCAACCTCAACTTTCACATTAAGTACCCTTTCAACTACTTCTATTTCTTTCTCGCTTATTCTCGGATGTACCAAAACACCACGATTTGTTGCAACACCTGCCATTCCAACGTTTTTTAATCCTCCAATTGTTCCTCTTTCAACTGGAACTCCCAGTGCTTTTTCTACTTTCTCGATGTCTTTATCTGACAGTTCAGGATGAACAATGGCACCCATATCATTCGCCAGTATTATATTCCCGCAAGCGTTCATCTTTCCAACTATCACCCCAACTCTTTTTTCAGTTCTTTTTAAAATCTCAATCTCCTCTGACTCACAATATCTTGATACAACGAAGCCGTTTGAGTTTCCCCTGACCATAGAACCAACAACTATGCTCCCACAAATCGTAGTCCTTATAACCTCCACCTTCAAAGCTTTTTCAATCTTCAAAGCGGTTGATTTTGGAACAAACGGATATACCACAACATAATCCTCTGTGCATGAAGCAAACACACCTATGCTTGAGCTACCCTCAAGCTCAATCTTCTTTTCCTCAATTATTTCGCTCAACTTTCATTCACCTACAAGCTCAGCTTCGACTGTTCCATCCTCCAACTTCACAGCTCTAACACGTATTCTTGAAGGTGGCTTTTGTATTCCTCTTTCCCATATCTTCTCATTGATGCTCTTATCAAGCTTTATCATCTCTGGGTCAGTTTTTGTATGTCTTGAAAGGAATATGTAAACCTCCTTTATTGCCCTATTCGCCCTTTTCCATCGGGGGGCACGTTTCGCAGCTCTGAGCGGAATTGTGTATATCCTCTCTTCCATGAAGTCTCACCTCACTTTTTCAATGTTGTCCTTCTCCAATGCCTTCTCTTTGGATGTCTCACAAATCTTCTGTTCGTTTTTATGATGACCCAAACTGGCACTCTTGAATTCTGTTTGTTTCTTTTTGCGAGGAAAAGTTTTAGACCTTTTGTTTTCTTGCCCATATCATACCTCCTATTTCATTGCCAATATCTTCGATTGGGTGTGTTTCCGTGGGAATATTTCTTCCGCCTTATTTCTTAACATTATCCTAAGTTCCTCTTCATAATCAGCCTTATGCATTTCCTTACTCTCCCTCTCCTCAATTTCAAAGACCATATCAACTATCCTGTTCAAAGTCTTTCTACCATAACCAAGCAACGGCCTTACATACTCTACTCCATGTCTGTCCTCGAGACTTTGAGTCTCGGAAAGAGAGAGCATTGGAACCCTATCATCTCTTCTCGTACCATCTGCCACAATAGGAAACATGGTCGCAACTCTTTCAAGTGCCTGTCGATGCAAATGATTTATAGCTCTTCTTGGATTTCCGTCTGCGATACTCATCTCCACCGCTTCATCTAATATCTCTCTATCCATTTTAATCACTCTGTGGGGCAGTCCTATGACATTGGAAGCTTTCTCAGCCTCTTTCCAACCATCTCCTACGCCAAACGTTATCGTTACAAGCTCAACATCAAACATCTATGAAAGCATAAGTGATGCGAGTGCGCTATCTTTACCTCCACTAAACAGTACGCATACAGTCATATCACTTTCTTGCTATCTTTATGTCCTTTCTCTTGGATACGAGTCTTCCCAACATCGCTTTTAGCTTGGCATCAGTTATTTTCTCTCTTATTCTTCCGGTATTTGCAAGTGCAACAAGTTGATTCTCTATCTGCTCAACCAACTCTGGCCTTGTGAGTTTGAGGGTATTGAGTCTATCCCTTGCTTCGGATGTCAGTATCATCCTAAGAACTGCTTGCTTCTGAGCTTCAACCTCCATTTTTATTCTTTCTCTCTCTGCTGCTTCCATCTGCTCCTTCATCATCATTTCTTGAAGTTCTGCAAGCCGTCTCTTCTTTATTTCATCAAGTTCCTCGTCCATAATTACCTCCCCCTCAGCAGTACTTTGAGAGCTCAGGTCTTTCCTTCACAAGCTCTTTCATAATTTCATATGCTATGTTATCTAAATAAGACTGTCCTTTGGGTGTGATTGCTCTTCCGCCCTCAACCTTTTTCACCAAGCCAGCCTTCTCAAACTGTTGGAGAGCTTCTCTTATAATCGAGCCGCTTCCTTTCGCAAAGCGTGGTGGAACTGTTCCCTTTCTTCTGTACCTGCCTCCATAATACGTCCTAAGTCTTGAAACTCCCACTGGACCATCTATGTATATTCTACGAAGTAAAGAAGCACACCTGATATACCACCAATCCGAGTCTGTGGGGGGAAGTTCCCTATGGACGCCAGCCTTGACAAAATCTATCCACTCTGGCTTTTCCACTATTCCTTCTTCCTTTAGTTTCTCTGCTGTTCTCTTGATCAGTCTATCCGCGGGAACATCATAAACAGTAACCATATTATCCCTTGAGCTTTCAAGGTATTTTAATATAAAAGGATTGTGCAATAATGACTGTAAGGTGATGATTGATGCCTTCAGACATAAGTACTGAAAGAAAGATTATGGAGATTCTACAGATAATGAGAGAAAACGGGGGAGTGATTGGTTCAAGGACAATAGCTGACAAACTAAACGAGAGAGGCTATTCGATCTCTGAGAGGGGTGTCCGCTATTATCTAAATCTCATGGATAAACTTGGATTAACCAAAAAAGTGGGACAAGTGGGGAGAGTTATAAGCGAGAAGGGACTGAAAGAGCTTGAAGAAGGTTTTGTTGTTTATAGAGTCGGATTTATATTCTCAAAAATCGAGGAGCTGATATACCACACGACCTTCGACACCATAAACGAAAAAGGAGATGTAATTGCAAATATATCCTACATCGATAAAGACAGATTTGAAGAATTTGTTGAATTGATAAATAGTATCCCCGAATACGAATTTATCCCCACGAGGAGGGTTGCAATACTCGATGAAGATGACGTGTTTATTCCAGAAGGTAAAATGGGGATTGCTACGGTATGCAGTATGACATTTGATGGAGTGCTTGTGAAGAGAGGGATTCCTGTCAATGTAATGTATGGTGGAGTACTAAGGATTGTAAATAGAAGTCCCGCTGTCTTTGAAGAGCTGATGGGATACAGAGGAGTCTCCATGGACCCGATGGAAGTATTTCTTGCAAGGAAGCTGACATCGGTATCATCTGTCATCCAAGACGGGGAAGGACGTGTACTTGCCAACATTCGAGAGGTACCCTGCACAGCTTATGAAGAAGTGGTGGAAATCATTAAATCCATGAGAAAAGCTGGTATCACTGGAATTGCTGGTATCAGTGAGTGTGGAGAGCCGATTTTTGGTGTTTCAACTTCTCAAGCAAGGGTTTCTATTGTAGTCTATGCAGGTCTGAATCTCATGGCATTCGTTGAAGAGGCAGGTATAGATATCCAAGTGTTCCCTGTATCCATCATACTAAACATCAGCAGATTCAGGGAGCTGTGAGATATTGAATGTTTCCCTAAAATTCAGAAACGCAACATTTCAAGATAGAGATGAGATAGTTGAGATGTTGAAAGAGATCGATGAGAAATTTTGTCCTCCCCTCTCATCAAGAGAAATAGGAATTGTAGAAAGGGTTGACCGTGTTCTCAAGAAAGAGAGTTCGGAATATATACTGTGTGAAGTCGATGGAAGAATGGCTGGCATCGTTGGTTATGATATACATGAGGGGTGGGCTTACATAAATCTACTTGCTGTCAGACCTCAATACAGTGGCAGAGGAATAGGCCGCTCACTCCTCAAGACAGCTGAAAAAAGATTGGAAGAGAGAGGAGTAAAACGTGTGAAGGTATGCACATGGTCAACCAATGAAAAGGCAATAATGTTATACAAGTCGCTGGGGTACTATGTAGAAGATATATTGGTTGGACATAGAGGTGAAGGTATAGACACACTCATATTTGTGAAGGCGCTGTGAGGGTTTTAGTTGTGCAGAGAATGTGAAAGAAAGATTTCGCTGTATTTTGACAAGAAGCGTATGTTATCGATACAGCATAAAGTTGCAAATATGGTTAGACTGGACAATTCTCCGGAAAAAATAAAGAAAGTCGGTGGTGTGGACTGTGCGTATGTAGGTGATTTGGTGGTTAGTGTGTGCATTATTTTGGACGTAGCCAGCTGGAAAGTTTTGGATACCTCGGTGGTCGTTGATGTGTGTGACTTTCCATACATCCCTTCGTTTCTCTCCTTTAGAGAGGGGCCAGCTTCTATCAGAGCGATAATGCATCTAAAAGAGAGAGCGGATCTGTTGCTTGTGAATGGTGTTGGTATTGCACATCCCAAAGGTGCAGGGTTTGCCTCACACATTGGAGTTGCTCTAGACATACCCACGATAGGTATAACAAAGAAGCCATTGTGCGGGGAAATTATAGAAACGGAGGGAACTGAAAGACCCATCTTGTATGAGGAAAAAGTTGTGGGATATGCCATGAGAAACATTATAGTCACTCCAGGACATAACGTGAAAACAAATGATGTGCCTCGCCTCGTATTAGGATTGATGAAAGAACATAAACTTCCAGAGCCTCTTTATCTATCTCATAAGCTTGCATCTGAATTGAAAGACATCATAAGAATTTTATATAGCAAAGATTAGAGGGGTTGAGTGTGAAAATGGTTAAGGTACTGTTGATAGAAGATGACAAATCCTTTATCGAACTGTTCAGAGAGTTTCTTGATATGAAATACCCTCATGTTGAATTACGCCATGCAGGCAGTGTAAATGAAGGGATAAAGTTATACAAAGAGCTGTACAAAAATAAAAAGCCAGATATTGTTTTAATTGACTACAATATTCCCGGTGGGGGTGGACTCGAGCTTCTTACGAAGATTAAAGAGATTGACCCTGATGCAAAGACATACATCCTCACAGCTCATGCAACACAAGAACAGACTAAAAAGAGTATAGAAGCAGGGGCTATCAAGGTGATAGAAAAGCAATACGAATTCTCGAAAACAGTTGATAGTGTTGTCAGATATTTGGGGGATGAGTCATGCAAATCAGAGAGCGAATGAGAGATTCGAAGTTCGTAGTTATTGTGATAAAAGGAGAGGAGATAATTGTTGATAGTGATGGAGAGATAACAGTCCATGATCGCTCTTCTCTCATGTCCGCTCTTCCAGAGTTATTTGAAGGTAAGATAGGCGAGAGGAAAATTTTTGGAAAAGAATGGAAACAGATATGCGATGATTTGATAGTTGGGTATTCAGGACTGATGAAACTACCACTCCCAGTTTTTCAGTCAATCCTTTCAGACATAGAAGAGGGGTTCTTCATAATAGACCTTTCGACCGGCAATTAGTTGCTGAATCAACATATAGAAAAAACACTCAATATCAGAAGTGAGGAAGTAAACAAGAATCCAGAGATATTATTGGGCAAGGTAAACCGGGAAGACAGGGAAAAACTTCAGAAAGTTGTTCAGGATATCAGGGAAGGCAAGATGACCAAACTATATCATGAAGCGAAGCTGGTTGACGGAGATATAACAAAAGACATCGAGATAATATTGATTCCTATCGGAACTGACCGACCATTTGCAATCATAGGGATTGCAAGAGATATCACACATAAAAAGGAATGGGAAAAAGAGATAATAGAAAAATATGAAGGTTGGGAGATTGCATTCGATTCTGTTCCCGACCCAATAACAATACTCGATAAAAACTTTACAATCCTCCAAGCAAACAAATCTGTATTTGACGTTTTACCAGATGTCAATGTTGTGGGAATGAAATGTTACGAGGTTTTCCACAATGCGGATAGCCCTCCAGATTTCTGTCCATGCATTAAAACCTTAGAAGATGGACAGACGCATTCTGTCGAAATGTATGAAGAGAGGCTTGGGGGCATATTCAACGTTATCACATCCCCCATAATAAAAGAAGGCAAGATAGTGGGAGCAGTACATATTCTGCACAATGTAAGTGAGCAGAAGGAGATGAATAGAAAACTCAGAGAGTCCGAGACAAGATACAGATATGTTTTCGAAAGATTGCCTCTCGCTTTTGTTGTATGGGACACAGAGACAAAGGTGATTGAATGGAACAAGACTGCTGAAAAATTGTTTGGCTGGAAAAGGGATGAAGTAGTTGGAAAAAGTTTTTTTGACCTCATAATACCTGAGGATGAAGAGGAGCTCGTCCAGAATGTTGTGGAGAACCTCCTCAAAGGAATGCAGAATATCTGTGAAAACAAAAATCTGACGAAAGATGGAAGAACAATCGTATGCAGGTGGCATAACACACCCATTTTCGGAGAGGATGGGAGAGTTATTTATGTACTTTCGATGGGAGAAGACGTGACAGATAAGATAAGACTCGAAGAGAGGAAAAAAGAACTTGAGGAGCAATTGACAGAGGCGGAAAAGCTTGCTGCAATAGGAGAGTTTGCTGCTGGTGTGGCTCACGAGGTGAATAACCCTCTAACAGCAATCATAAACTATGCCGAACTTCTTCTTGATGATGCAGAGAAAGAAGAAGAGAAGGAATACTTGGATGGGATAATCAAAGAAGGGAAGAGAATCAGAGACATAGTCAGAAGACTCTTGTCTTTCTCAAGAAAAGAAAAACCAAAGCTGGAGAAGATTCATCTTGATGAGGTTGTGGAGGAGACATTGAAACTCATGAAGTACGAACTCGGTAAGAGAAAAATATGTGTTGAAAAAGAATACAGAGCTATGCCATTTATATATGCAGATAAGAACATGATGAAACAGGTTTTTCTCAACCTTTTCACAAATTCGATTCATGCCCTTGATAAAAAACAAAGTTCTGAAAAACTCATAAAAATAGCAATGGATACAACAAAGGAAAAGGAATATCTAAGAATAACGTTTGAAGACAACGGAATCGGTATAAAGAAAGAACATTTGAATAGGATTTTCGACCCATTCTTCACAACAAAACGTATGGGAACGGGTCTTGGACTGTCTCTTGTGCATGGAATTGTGAAATCACATGGAGGAGTCATTAGGGTTGAGAGTGAGGAAGGTGTTTACACAAGATTCAAAATACTACTCCCTATTGTGCCTCCATTCGAAACTCGGGAGAATGTTTATAAATTCATAGTTTGAAGTTGGTTTTAATGGAGATTGCTTTAAACATACTGAGCAAGGACAAGATGGGGCTTCTGAGGGATGTTGCATCCATCGTATTCGAAGAAGGGGGGAATATCAAATATACCCAACAATTCATCATTGAAAGAGGAAGGAATGTTGGGAAAGCCAATATATACATGGAAATTGAAGGTATCAAAAACGCTAAAGAGCTTGCCCAAAAAATTAGAGAGTTAGATGCTGTTGAAGATGTGACGTTGCATGACCCCTTCAACAAGATATTTGGTGGAAGAGTGATAGTGATCGGAGGGGGGGCACAGGTTGCACAAGTTGCTATGGGTGCTGTGAATGAGGCAGACAGACACAACATAAGAGGAGAGAGAATCAGCGTTGATACAATACCTCTCGTTGGCGAGGAGGAAATAGCAAAAGCGGTAAGTGCAGTATCAAGACTTCACAGAGCACAAGTACTTGTTCTTGCAGGGTCTTTGATGGGGGGGAGGATATCAGAGGAGGTCGATAAGCTACGGGAAGCTGGCATTCCTGTGATTTCCCTCAATATGGCTGGAAGCGTTCCAGAACATGCAGATCTTGTTGTTACAGATCCCATCCAAGCTGGAACTTTTGCTGTGATGCACATAGCAAAGACTGCAAAGTTCAACATAGAAAAGGTAAGGGGCAAAAGGTTTTGAGAGGATGAGGATAACGGGATACAATCCATTTGAATGTTCTTTGGTGGCAAATCCAGGCATGGTGAAGATAGAACTCAAAGGTGATTTTGAAATAAAGCTTGGAGAGAGAAGATGCGCTGGCAGATTTATAAATGGTAAATACGTTGAGTGTGGAGAGAAGAAATATCCATACTGTGATAGGTGCAAGCCTTTTGAGCCTTGTGCTATATGTCGGGGCAAGTGTTTGAAGCAGAAAATGGACTGTACATCTCCCCATTCTATATACCTCGCACTTTTTAGTCCAAATCTACTCAAAGTAGGCGTTACAAGAACCGAAAGACTTGCATACAGACTGAGAGAGCAAGGAGCTGATGTCGGTGTAGAAATTGCGAAATGCGAGAATGGCATGGTGGCAAGACTGATAGAGTCAAGAATTTCAGAATTTGTTAGAGATAGAGTGAGTACCAAAATGAAAATTAGGGGTCTTACACAGGAACCAGACATCAACGTGTTAGAGAGAGCCCTCATGACATTCGGTAGAATCGGAGATATTATGGAATTCAGTTACTTTGACAGAGACATCACCAATCAAGAAATTATCCCGTTGTCTCCAACAGAGTTCAGTATAATATCGGGCACTGGAATTGGATGCAAGGGGAGTATATTTGTTTTCGAGAGTTGCAGCACACTCTACGCACTTGACCTAAAAGAACTGATAGGGTTTGACTTGGTTGACGATGATAAGTCAAACAATGGGTCGTTGTATCTGCATAGCCACATACAATCTTCAATCAACTTATTCTGAGCTAAACAACCTCCATCCTGCATCCTCTATCGCTCTAATCACTCTCTTTATAGGTATTCCTCTTCTGTCAGATATCTCCTTTGCATCTTCATATTCTGCCTTTACAGACACTATTCTCCCGTCAAGTCCAAGTCCCAGCTTCACCCTTGAACTTTCCTTCACACCCCCCAGTTCGAACTGAACCTCCCTAATGTCTCTTTTAGCCACAGCCCTGTGGAGTGTGTTGTATATCCTCACCCCGAGAGATCCCCCCTCCTCGATAATGAGATTGGCAACCCTTTCTCCATCTCCTTCCCTGACAACGGCTTTTATTATCGTACCCATGCGCCCTTTCTTCATAAGTGCAGGAACAAATACAACATCAAGAGTTTCTCTTTCCAGTTTTTCTCTAAGGCTCCCAAGCTCTTCCCCAGAGAGGTCATCTACATTTGCCTCAATCATTTCGACTCTCTCAGATGGGAATTGCAAAAGCTCAACAATTCTCGCTCTCAGAACATTCGGGACTGCAAGTTCTTTTGTTCCAGCACCATATCCAATGGAAATTGTTCTTACCGGTACATAACTATCACTCAGTGGTCTTGATAAGACGCCTACCAAAGCAGCCCCAGTTGGTGTAAGTAATTCCTCCATGACTGAACCATGAGTTGTTATGAGTTTGCACTCTCTTATTATTTCAAGTGTTGCTGGTGCTGGAACTGGGAGTGTACCATGTGATGTCTGCACCACTCCCTTTCCAGTTATGATGGGGGGTACGTAATAAAGCGGAAGGTTTCCTAGCAAGTGCAAAGCAGTACAAACACCAATAACATCTGCTATGGCATCTTTCTGTCCAACCTCATGGAGATGGACAACATCCTCGTTATGGACAACATTCTCTGCCTTTGCAAGAGTAACAAATACTTCTTCAGCTATTTTCATTACTTCATCTGGCAAATCTGAGTCTCTGATAAGTTTTATTATGTCTGAGAGTTTTGTCTTTTCTGTTTCTTCATAAGGTTCAACCAACATTCTAAGGGCGTTAATAAATCCTCTTTTACATCTTTCAAAAGATACTTTCAAACCACTAACATCTTCTATACGCTTTCTAACTTCATTCTCATCTGCTCCGACATCAATAAGTGCAGACAATAACATATCCCCACTAACGCCACTGAAAGGCTCGATGAGGATGCATCTCATAGGTTTAGGATAGATGGGCAATATTTATAATGGTTGGGGAAGTTGCGACGATTATGATAGACCTTCATACACACTCACTATTGAGCGATGGGGAACTTCTCCCTGTTGAACTTGTGAGAAGAGCAGAGGCTATTGGTTGTGACGGAATCGCAATAACGGATCATGTGGATTTCTCCAATGTAGAGTTCGTGATGAATAGTCTGAAAAAACTGGAGATTTTGAGGGGCGTCTGGGATATCACTGTGTTGTTTGGTGTAGAAATCACACATGTCCCTCCCCCAAAGCTGGGCAAAATCGTGGAACTTTCAAGAAAGCTTGGTGCTGAAGTTGTAATTGTCCATGGAGAGACAACTGTCGAGCCAGTTGAAAAAGGAACAAACAAAGTGGCTTGTAAAACTGATGGCGTGGATATACTTGCACATCCCGGTCTCATATCCGAAGATGAGGCTCAGGATGCACTCGACAGAGGCATCATGTTGGAGTTGAGTGCAAGATGTGGGCATAACAGAACAAACGGGCATGTTGTAAGAACTGCTAAAGAAGTTGGTGCAGAGCTTGTTGTAAACACAGATGCCCACTCTCCTTCAGACCTAATAACACATCAAACTGCTCTTGAGATTGCAATGGGCTCGGGTCTTAGAGAAGACGAGGCTGAAAATATTTTAAAAAATGCGTATAAGTTTGTTGAGGGTGTCTGAGTGCACGAACTGGCATCTCTTTACAAACAATTAAGTCCCATCGACTTCAGGATACTTGTTGGAATAGAGAACGAAATGAGAAGGCATAAGTGGGTACCTATTGAAAACCTCCAGATATACACAGGAAGCAGTATAGAGCGTTTAAGAAAGCGACTCGAATTTCTCAGAGGCATGAAGATAGTTCTATACACGAAAACACCATACGAGGGTTATCAACTCTACTACCGGGGATACGACCTCCTGGCTCTGCACACATTTGTAAAGAGAGGGACACTCGATGCCGTTGGGGGGCAGATTGGGTTTGGAAAAGAGTCCGATGTCTTTGTTGGACTTAAAAATGAAAACAGAGTTGTGATAAAGCTACATAGAGCAGGCATGACATTCAAAAAGATAAAGAGAGACAGAAGATACCTTGCGGACAAAGAACACTTTTCTTGGGTGTATGCATCAAGACTTGCAGCACAACATGAATTTAAGGCTCTCAAGATTCTCTATCCTGAGGTTAGTGTACCAGAGCCAATAGATCAGAATAGGCATGCAATAGTTATGGGATTGTGTGAAGGTGTGACTTTGGTTGACTGCGTACTCAAAGACCCCGAATTCTTTTTTGATGAGATTATTGAGAATACAAAAAAAACATACGAACTCGGAGTTGTCCATGGAGATCTGAGTGAATACAACATACTGGTTTCCCCAGATGGTATTACCATCATAGACTGGCCCCAATGGGTTGGAAGAGAGGAAATAAATGCAGACGAGCTTCTCCTCCATGATCTTTCGATGATATGTAAATATTTTAAAAAGAAGTACTCTATAAAAAAAGACCCTGTTTCTCTTTTGAACTATTTCAAAAGTTAGAGAGGATGAAGAAAAGGGAAAGAGCAAGAGCAAAACTCACTGTCCAGACTTTAGGATTCAATCTAAAAACCTTCGCACCATCCAAAGGGCCAAATGGTATTAGATTAAAACCAGCAAGAATTGCATTTACATAAGCCCCATAGTAAGAGAGTGTGTATAAAATACCTAACTTCAAAAAAGTCAGAAAAACGAATCCGAGAGCTATGTTAGTGAGAATGCCAGCTATGGATATCTGAAGTATTGCCCTCCTTTTTTGAGAATGGGAGGCGTAAAGTGTATGGGGAGTCTCGTATATCATAACAGCACCTGGAGCTGCAAACAAAAAATGACCAAATGTGAGAATTGGAAGAGCAATAGTTAGTAGAAGCCCCATCCTGCTTGCTTGGTACTCTGCTATGTACCCATGTTTCAGTGCGACGAATCTGTGCGCCAACTCATGTAAAACAAAGCCAATACCCACACTTATCATACTTATTAACAAAATGGTTGGAGAAGGAGTTGGATACTGGAATACAAGAGAGAAAGAAAGCGTTAGTATTACAAAGGAAGCAATAAGTTGGAATATCTCTCTCTGAGAAAAGAGTCTTAATCCCTTCTTCAACTCCTCACTCCTCCACGGGCTGGAACTCGTCCTTGCTTGCCCCACACTCCGGACATACCCAATCATCTGGAAGCTCCTCAAAAGGTGTTCCGGGTGGAATTCCGCTATCGGGGTCTCCTATCTCAGGATCATATACATATCCGCATATCATACATTCCCACTTTAACAACGTATCACCCACGCAACATTTGAGAAATGAGTTTATGATTTTTTCGCTTAAATGATAGAAATTCCAGATATCACACAACCAACAACATATCCGATGAGTGTCCCAGATATGAGAAATGGAAGACCAGCATGAGCGCCCCCCATTCTAACGAGCATTAACAAGATAAAGAGACCAATAAAAGAGCCTAAGATGGACAGAAATACTGGGGGACATAATATGTAAAGCATGCCCCCACACTTATACACACTTGCAGACACAATGAGAGTTGAGGGCAGAATTACATCGCCAAGACCAATGTAGTAAGCTTCTCGCTTCCCATTCTTCCTAATTCTGTCCAACGAGAAGTCTCTCTTCTTTGGGGAGATAAAAATAACTGGTACTCTTATCTCAACAATGCTCTCCGCAAGAGATATCATGTGTTTTGTACGGTAAACTGAGATGTAATCATAGACTGTCAATATTATTAACAGGATTAAAATGGGGAGGGGAGAAAGAGAGACCCCTAGTATTGCACCAACTCCTGCTCCAAGAATAACTGCTGTAAAGTCAATGACATACCACTCCGGATGATAATACAGCAAGAGAGTGAGAAATAAAGAGATGGAGAGGGATAGGATTAGAGACGAAAAGGACGAAAATATGTAGTAAAATGTAACAAAAATTATCAACAACAATGTAAACTGAATAACATATTTCAACCCCTTTTTGAACGTGAGCAAAATGAAGATGGTAAATACTACTATGAGTAGCATATAATAAAAGGCATTCAAAGGATTATCAACATGCTCTTCTCCAAAAACATAATACCCACTCGATATCATATATGGAGAAAGAATCAGAGAAATTATTTCCACACAGAATAAAAATAAAAATATATTGATTATCGCAAAGATCTCTCCTTTGTCAATTTTGTTAATTCCTGCAATACCACAGCTCACTAAATATCCCTCTGGCTTTTGTAATATTCAGAGATTAAAAGCTTTATCGGGAAGAGAGATTTTAAGAGAAAGTTTTATCTATCGCTTTCTTAAATAATATAACAGAAGCGGGGTGGGGTAGTCAGGAAATCCCGACGGGCTCATAACCCGTAGATCGATGGTTCGAATCCATCCCCCGCTATGTGAGTTAATCTTTTGACTCATCTTCTAATCTCTCTGAACCTTCTAACAAGAATCTCACCTACGAATATAAGCAGAGCAAGAATTAGAATGGGTGATTTTATTTGTTTGGTGGCTGTGGTTGTGATTATAGAGCTTTCTTGTATTCTTCTTGTGAGAATGCTTCTCATGTCGTCTGTTGTAAAAACTCCCCCTTGATAGTTTTTGAGTAGTCCTTCAATCTCATTGTTGAAGCCAACATCTCTGTACTCGATGTGGTAATTCACCGCAATAGGATAGTCACCCAAATAAAATATGCCCGTTGAAGTGGGTGTGAAAGTGGATGTGTAGGTGTTCTCACCAGTCCTTGTGAGCGATAAAAATGTACTATCGAGCATTAGTTTTGGAGGTGTTTTTGATATTATCGTTATTGATGTGCTTCTCCCAAGAAATGTATCATCTGCAATTATGGCAACATCCCTTCCCTTCTGTGGATCCCCAATTGCCCAGTTAACAGTTGCAGATATGAGTTTTGAGTTGCCCTCGCTATATAACACAGATGCCCATCCAACCCCATTATCCGTACTCAGAGATGCGACCCTTCCAAGCCCATAATGTCCCACCGTTAATATGGGCTTTCCATTAGCTGTGGCAACAAGACGTTTAGAGCCAATCTTTGGTGTAACCTCATTGAAACCTGTTATTTCTCCACTCAGATTCACGTGAGCGGTTATGAAATGATTTGCATCAACAATCATGAGCGGATATGTTGTAAATGGTTCGTATTCCTCTGGCTTAACCTCCTCACCAAATCTTATGTCTATCCCCCATCCCTCAGACACATAGTAGTACTCCCCGCCCACTTCTTCCATTAATTTCTCTGCATAATCTCCAATAGGCTGCACTGTTTTTACAACAACAAAATGCATCTTTGCATCCATCTTTTGAAGTTCCTTTGCCTGTTTGAGTGTTGGTTCATAAACACTCTCTATTGCCCCATCAGAGATTATGATGACGTGTTTACTTCCGGGTGCATTCTTTATGAAGTCTTGTGCAAGTTTTAATCCTTTGTTGAGTGAAGTTGCACTGCTCCCTCCAGCCTCAAGCCTTGTTATCTTGTCCACAAGAGCACCAAGATCAAGACCGCCACTCAATGACTGCATACCATCAGTCAGTGGATGAGCATCAGTTCCAAATGCTATTACTCCTACATGGTCATATATGCCAAGCTGGAAAAGGATGTTTATGGCAAGAGCCTTCTCAGTATCAAGTATGTCATAAACCTTTGTACTTCCAGATACGTCTATCAAAATAACAACACTTCTCCCTCCTTTGTATGTACTTGGTTTTGACTCAACTGGGAGGAGGCTCTCAAATTCAGAATCAAAGTACTCCCCAAAATTGTATGCCTTGTCTCCACCAACCACAACCAATCCTCCTCCCTCCGCAACGTACATTCTCAAAACATTTATTTCATGAGATGTGAAGGCGTCAGCAGGTATGTTATCAAGAACAACTGTCAAGTATTCGTCTAAGGTGGGGGGAATCGAATCACTGATATCCACATCGTACAACGATTCAAGTAATGTTTTCAAAGGAGACTGTTGGGCAGATGTGATGAATAGGACTTTTGGCTTCTCAACAACATACACACTTTTGTAGAACACGTTGTTCTCGTCATGTATATCCTCCCCACTTGGAATGATTTCGGCTTTGATAATATGGGCACCAACATCGTCACTTCTGAATGAGACGTCAAATCTTTCTTCCTCTGTAATTTGATGGACGCTCCTCCTCATAATCTCGTTTCCATCCATACTGACAGCGAGGTCATAATCAGCTGGGGTCGTGGCAGACCTCACAACCACTGTAAATACATTTTCATTCCCCACAACCACACTTTTCTCTCCCACAACCTCGACACTCAAGTCATTGTGCACAACAGCGCCTCTCACAAAATATACCCTTGTCCCCATCCTCGAGACGATTCTCACAGAATCTTCAAGAGTCGTTCCTTGATTGTTGTTTCCATCACTAACCAAGACAATGCTACTGTTTGCAGATGCATAGTTCAAGATTGTGTCTCCAAGCGATGTTCCATCGCCTTTCAAAGTCACAACTGTCGGTTTTCCAATAACACTCAAAAGCTGATAAGTTGCATGATGAATGTCTTCATCAAAAACACTCATGCTGTTCGTTCTATCGTCTATGAACAAAACTCCTGGACTCTCCCGTTTCTCAATAACCTGGACTGTTTCGAACGGGCTCGAAGCGGCTATTAAAATCAAAACAAGCACGAATACTCGTATGAGGAATGTCTTTCTGTTTTTTACACGCCTCAATAGAAATAATGAGATTATTAACAAAGAGGGGATGCCAAAAATCAATATCTGTGGGTATAAAAACGATACTATCAGAGCTCACCCCTCCTTCTTAAAATGAACAACTCTCCCACACATATAACCCCAAGAACCGCAAGGGCAATCCATGTCAAATCCATTCTATTCTCACTTCTTTCCAGAGTATATGTCGCACCACCGCCATACACACCAGGTTCCAAAGAACTTTTGAATCCTATATCGCTTTCAAGCGAGTCAAACATATTCACAGCATATGTTTTATCATCCACAGTGTATATCCCGACCTCGTCAAGGAGGAGGAGGTCTGTAATGACTTTTCCAGATGGTGTAATAACCTCCTTCATACTCCCAAGGGGCATCAGCATGCCGGCCTTCACATTGTAGGACTGTGCATCACCAACGCCAGTTAACCAGTTTAGAAGCTGTAACCAGAATATTGGATACTCTGGCTTGCTCGGAAAATCATCCCATCCCCCCATATCACTCAGCCCCACATAAACAACAACACCTCTCCCAAATTCCCAGTAAGAAATAACTGGATAACCCATCGAACTCTCAACAAGTGTTATCGAGCCTTCCTTGCCCATTGTTTCAAGTCCCTTAACCACAGATATCCCATTAAATGGTATTCCATCCACCACTTCGCTCTTCGAGACTACTGAAAGAATTGTTTCGTTGAAAGTTCCTTTGATTTCAACGGGCAGTAGCTCCCCTATTGCCATATCGGACATCAAGCTTTCAGAACCGAGGACGACCAATTTTCCACCACTCTCAACGTACGCTTTCAACATCATTCCAAGCTCTTTTGATATCTTCGCTCCTTCATCTCCTACCACCACAACATCATACCCAGCAAGGCTTGGGATAGAAGACTGCCTCGTTATACTCTTAACATAGTTCTCTTTCATCACATCCATAGCAACGAGTGCAGGTGAAGTGCTATTTCCTATGAAGAGGATTTCTCTTGTACCTCGAGTGGGTATGTATATGTAAGCAATGTTATCTGCTGAAAGAGAGTCCTTAACATTCAGTCTTATCACACTTGTCCCTGCAGACAGTTGTGTTGTAAGGAATTCACTCTCATCAGCTCCAAGATTCAATGTTGTTTTTGTCTTTTTCCCACCGCTCTCCGCTTCAATCTCAACATTCCTTGGCTGATAATAACTTTTCACTTCGTAATGGAATATGTATCCTCCTTCACCGCTCTCAATCCACCCATCTACTATACCCACATTGTCAGTATTACCATTTCCCACAACCTCATCCACAACAACAGTATGACCGTTGCCTCTTGCCATGCTTATTGCTCCGACTGGATTCTCTCCACGATAGTGTGAGAGGTCAGAAATCAAAACAATCGTACCTTCTCCCCGTGGTAATTTCTCAGAGGCGAGGAGTATGGCACTTGAGAGATCTGCAGAGGAGGCACCACATCTCAAACCTGACAAAACTTTCCTTGCCTCAGAGGGAGGGGCATCTTCGAGGGCGACCATCGGTCTGCTCTTTGCAACCACAATCGTATTCTTTGCACCCAGATAGCCTTCTGCCTTTTTTAACGCTTCTTCGAATCTGCCATCTGCCATCATGCTACCAGATGCATCAATCACTATGGCAACATTTTGAGATGAGACTTGCTCACCGATAACAATGTAGGGCCCACTCAGTGCAAGTGCGAACAACAGAATTGCAATCAACTGGAGGGGGAGAAGGGTATCCTTTACGAGCTTTTTGAATATCCTTTCAAATCTTTTTGGGCGGTATGCCTCAAACAAAACAATTATCGAGGGCACTTCCATTCTTACTTTTCTTGGTCTAAGAAGATAGGCAACTATAATTGGGATTGCTCCAAGCAAAGCAAGAAGTCCAAGTGGTTCTCCCAGAGGCATCCATACCCCCTCAATACCTACTCTTTTCGATTACTTCAAGCATTGATTCAAATACTGGCATATCTGTTCTGAAGCTAAAGAAGTCTGCTCCCACTTCCCTCGCAATCTTTTCAGTCTCTTCAATATGATTCTCCAACCTCCTTTTATACTCCTCAAGAAAGCTTGGGGTGGCATAAACCTCGATCTTATCCCCTGTTTCAGAATCTATGAACTCCACGCTTCCATACACATCAAGCTCCCATTCGATATCAGACAAAACCTGTATCATAATGATCTCATGTCTCCCTATCCTCATCAAGGCTCTCCTTACCTCTTCAGGTTTTACAAGAAAATCAGATATAAGAACAACAACAGACCTTGTTCTCAAAACATCTGTGAATTCCTCAATAGCCCTCAATAACTTTGTTTTCCCCTTTATCTCCATCCTTTCAAGCTCATCAACAATAGATACAATACTCGATAGACTCTTTCGTGGGGGATTAATTGCTATTCTTTCAGAAAATGTCGAGAAAGCGAATTTCTCACTATTTTTGACAACAAGATATGCTATCCCTGCCCCCAGCATAGCCCCATACTCGAATTTCGTGTATGGTCTTCCAAAGTCCATACTCCTCGAAGAGTCGAGCAATATGTGCGTAATGGCGCTCTTCTCTTCCTCAAACTCTCTGATGAATAATTTGTCTGTCCGTGCATAAACTTTCCAGTCTATTAATCTTATATCATCCCCTCTTGTATATTCTCTAAATCCCACGAGTTCTGTACCCTTTCCATATCTAACAGAGCGTCTCGTACCCTTATAAAGCGTACTCACTCTCTTTCTCACCATGAACGTGAAACGATCAAGCTGGTCAAAGAAATCGATGTCTATCATGATAACACGCTCGAGAGAAGTCTCCCGATTATCTCGTCCTGAACAATGCCTTTTCTCTCCGCTTCAAAACTCAAAATAATACGGTGTCGCAGAATTGGATAAGCCATCTTTTCTATATCCTCCGAAGAGACATAAGTTCTGCCATGCATGAGAGCTCTTGCCTTGGCTGTAAGTATCATTCCAATTGATGCTCTCGGAGAAGCACCATATGCTATTTCAGGTACCCCTTTTCTTGTTGAAATTACGAGTCTTATTACCTTATCCTTAAGCTCATCTGATATCGGCACCTCTCTCACGAGTTGTTGAAGGGCGAGTAATTCTTCCTTCGAAACAACCTTGTTAACAGATGGAGGTTTTCCCATTGCGTACTTGCCAATGATTCCCATCTCCTCCTCTGGAGTTGGATAGTCCATTAGGACTTTCAAAAGGAATCTATCTAACTGAGCTTCTGGAAGTGGGAATGTCCCCTCCATCTCTATCGGATTCTGAGTAGCAAGCACAAAGAATGGTCTATCGAGCTTGAACGTCTGTTTTCCTATACTCACTTGTCTCTCCTGCATTGCTTCGAGCAACGCACTCTGGGTTTTCGGAGATGCTCTGTTGATTTCATCAGCAAGTACGATGTTTGCGAATATTGGTCCCTCCTCAAATCTGAACTCCTTTCTGCCATCTACTTCTTCTATGACATATGTTCCGGTAATATCCGACGGCATAAGGTCTGGTGTACATTGAATTCTTGAGAATTTTAAATCGAGGACTTTTGAAAGGGTTGATATCGTGAGAGTCTTCCCAAGACCAGGATTTCCCTCAACAAGGACATGTCCTTCACAAAGAATAGCTATGATTATCTGTTCAAGTGCCTCTTTCTGCCCAACTATGACCTTCTCAATCTCTTCAAACAGATTTCTGAATATCTTTCCTGACCTTTCATACACTTCCTCCAAATTCATTTAGACCCCTCACTTAATTTCTCAAAATATGATTTTATCAGATCACGATGTGTGGATGGCAACTCCTCAGAATAGCTCTCATAACCCTCAACTACCACTGGGTACGATGGGCTGGTTGTAAACTCTCTCTGCTCTGTTGCATTCACATCCCTCACCAAAACCTCACTACCAGCACCAGAATATATCACCAGTTGGATTGACCCCTCTTCTATTGTACCAATACTTGCCTCGCCAAATAACACATCTTCACTCCCTTCAAGAGACGAGCCTGCAACCTTTGTTTTCAACGTTGTGTACTTCTCAGGCTTTAGTTCTTCCATCGAGCTGAAACCCCCAACAGCGCCTGTGAGGTCTGCCAAAATTGGCTGAGAAACGTTCTCAATCGGAGTAATGCTAATTATCGAGATGGATACTATAATGAATACACTCACACACAACTTTCTTATGGAGACAAACTCGGAATAACGCACATTTCTCAAGCCAAGTGCCACCTCATCAGATAATTTTCTGACTAAAAACCCTTCCTTCTCCCTGTTATCCCAAGCACACGATAATTTTTCTCTAAGAAAAGGATGATTTCTCTCGATATTTTTTATTATTTCTTTCAGTGTATTCTTCGGACGATATTTCGAAAATAATTTCAATATCTCCGCTATCACAATCGATATCGAAAAAGTGTAGATTATTGAGTGCCATAATATAATCCCTCCAATCTCGACATATCCGCGGTCATACGAATGGAGTATTGAAGTAAGTCCAAAATGCACACATATCCAGAATATAAACAGAGACAATGAAAGAGTGCTAAGCAAATCTACATATGCTCTTGTTTTCTTGTACCATCTACAAAGTTTCGTGATTTCTGACACAAATAAATGCGTACTCATTTCCCAGTTGTCCCCTCCAGCTCCTTTATGTATTGCTCCTTCTCAACAAGTGCCTTTCTCAATTCCTCATTTTCAGACTCGAGTTCCTCAATCTTTGCAAGAGCTTCTGCATAATCATTGGATAGCTGATTATACTGATCTATGAGTTCCTGATTCTCTGCCTGATATCTCTGTCTGAGTTCAAGATAGGCATTCTCATTATACATCACAACTACTGCCAAGCTCACGCTCAAGACAACAACCAATATTAAGAGTATAGTATTTACATCACGCTTCATCACAATGAAAAAAGAGTTAATCAAACTATAAAAACCAAACCATGGAGAATTAACCCTTGAGCACTATCTCGATATTCACATCTCTCGGAACTTGAATCCTCATCAACTGACGTAATGCCCTTTCATCAGCATCCATATCTATCAAACGCTTATGAACCCTCATCTCCCAGTGGTCCCATGTCTCGCTTCCTTCACCATCGGGTGATTTTCTGCAAGGAACTACCAGCCTCTTGGTTGGAAGCGGAATGGGTCCAGATATGAATATGCCAGTCTTCTCTGCAATTTCCTTTATGCTATTGCAAATCTCATCAAGCTGTGCAGGATTTGTCCCTGAAAGTTTTATCCTCGCTCTCTGTGGCATGCTCTCCCTCAAAATATTAAGGAGAAGAATTACTTCTTCTCCTTTATGTCTATAACCATTCCGGCAGCTATTGTTTGACCCATATCCCTTATGGCAAACCTCCCAAGTTGTGGTATTTCTTTAACTTTCTCAATTACAAGAGGTCTCGTGGGCTTTACCCTTACAACGGCCGCATCACCCGTCTTTATGAAGTCTGGATTCTCTTCCTTGACCTGTCCGGTTCTTGGGTCAAGTTTCTTCTCTATTGCAAGGATTGTGCATGCCACCTGTGCTGTGTGGCAGTGGAACACTGGTGTGTATCCTACAGTTATGGCAGTTGGATGTTGTAGAACAACTATCTGTGCTGTGAATTCGTCAGCGACGGTTGGTGGGTTTTCAGGATGTCCGCATACATCTCCTCTGCGTATATCTTTCTTGCCAACACCTCTTACGTTGAAACCAATATTGTCACCTGGAATTGCTTCTGGTATCTCTTGATGATGCATCTCTATCGACTTTACTTCACCACCGATGCCGGGTGGCATGAAGACAACTTTGTCTCCTTTCTTGAGTTTACCTGTCTCTACTCTACCCACTGGGACAGTACCAACGCCCGAAATTGAATAGACATCTTGAACTGGGATTCTAAGTGGCAAGTCTATTGGTTTCTCTGGCTCCTTCAATATATCAAGTGCCTCGACAACTGTCGGACCATCGTACCAAGGCATTTTATCGCTTCTGTTCACTACATTGTCTCCTTCCCATGAAGAAGCTGGTATGAATGGTATCTCATCTACTTTGTATCCTACCATCCTCAACAAGTTGGCAACGTCCTTCTTCACTTCTTCGTATCTTTTCTGGTCATAATCTATGGTGTCCATCTTGTTGATGACAACAATGAGCTGATTGATTCCAAGCGTTCTTGCAAGGAATACATGTTCTTTTGTCTGAGCCATTACACCATCCTTAGCATCTACCACGAGTATTGCTGCGTCTGCCTGTGAAGCGCCTGTTATCATGTTCTTCACGAAGTCCCTATGCCCCGGACAGTCGACGATTGTAAAGTAGTACTTGTCAGTCTCGAACTTCTTATGTGCGATGTCGATGGTGATGCCTCGCTCTCTTTCCTCTTTCAACGAGTCCATGACCCATGCAAAAACGAAAGATTCCTTTCCCTTCGCCTTCGCCTCCTGTTTGAACTTCTCTATGATGTGTGGCGGCACAACACCTGTATCATAGAGTAGTCTCCCCACTAATGTTGACTTTCCGTGGTCTATGTGGCCAATGATCGCCAAATTCATGTGTGGTTTCTCTGCTGGCATCTTTCACATCCTCCTTTATAGTCTGTTGCACACTAATGATGTATCTATTCTTAAAGGTTTCTCTCAATTTCACGGAGTATTTCTTTAGCCCTGTCTATCCTTATAACTCCCTCCTTTACCATGATTTCTGCAACCTTGTCAATGTTCTCGCCTTCTGCACCAGCCGCGATTGCGATATTTCTTGCGTGCAGTTCCATGTGTCCCCTCTGAATGCCTTCGGTCGCAAGAGCTCTCAAAGCTGCAAAATTCTGGGCAAGACCAACAGCCGCAATAACCTCTCCAAATTCCTTCGCAGTTTTGACACCCAATATTTTCAGACTTATCTGTGCAATCGGATGTGTTCGTGTTGCACCTCCAACGATTCCAACCGCAACGGGTAATTCAATGCTTCCAACGAGGTTGCCTTCCTTGTTTTTCTCCCAATGTGTGAGTGGACGATACCATCCATCTGAGGCAGCATAGGAGTGTGCCCCAGCCTCTATTGCTCGGGTGTCATTACCAGTTGCAAGCACAACAGCACTCACGCCATTCATAACTCCCTTATTGTGTGTTGCGGCTCTGTATGGGTCAAAAAGTGCCATTGTATATGCATCGAGGATTCTATCAACAGCCTCTTCTCCCCCAATGACGTCTTTTCTGAAAACGGCAGTAGCTCTTGCAAGTCTTTTATCTGCAAGATTTGATATAATTCTGAGGACTGCTTTTCCACCGCTTATCTCTTCAAGCAGAGGTGCAACGCTCTCTGCCATTGTATTAACTGCATTCGCACCCATTGCATCTCTACAATCGACGAGCAGATGCGTGATTACCATCCCCCCTCTTGGTGTGTCCAACACCCTCACCTCTATGTCTTTCACACCGCCACCAAAATTAACAAGCACGGGGTCCTTGCTGTTTGCTAGTTCGATTATTTCATCTTTTGCTTTCAATATGTCCATTTTCGCTCTAAATGGGTCAGGTATGCCAACAAGTTGTATCTGTCCAATCATAACTGGATCGGTACTGCTTGTGATGAATCCTCCTCCCTCTCTTGCCATCTTTGCACCATTGCTTGCTGCAGCTACAACTGAAGGTTCTTCAATCGCCATTGGAATCAGATAATCTCTGCCGTTGATTAGAAAGTTCACAGCAATGCCGAGTGGAAGCTCGGTTGTGCCAACAACGTTTTCAATCATTCTATCTGCCACCTGTATATCAAGTGCACCGGTCTTTTTCAGCATTTCACATTCTTCGTCTGTTAATTCCGCAAATTCCCTAACAAAATCCAATCTTTTTTCGATATCCATCTTGTAAAAGCCAGATACTCTGGATGTCTTCATAACGACCACAATATTACTTCTCTCAAAGTCTATATAAGTAGATGTTGATGTTGATAGTGGTGTGGGAATGGAAAAAGTATGGAGCATGTTAAAGAGATTCGGAGTAACAAAGGAAAACGTGATAGAGAGTGCTTTGATGTTGTATGTTCCACATCCTGGTGTTGAGACAAAAGAAAGAGCGAAAAAGGTCTTTGAGAAGGAAATGGAACTGGCACTATCTGACTCAAATATAGCCGTTCTGATATATGCTGGTGCACTTCTGGAGGAAGCGGGTGAGAAAAGGAAACTACCTATTCCTCATGAATGGTACTCTGCTGACATGACATGCATGGTTGCAGATGAGGTTCTTGGAATTGCAATTGCACAATACATCGGAGGGACAAAGGGCGTATTTGAATATATGAGATTTGACAGACATAAACCAGGAATTCTGTCAAAGCTCGGTCCGTTTATGGATGATGTGATTGGGGGACTCATAGGTGGTGTGTCAGCGAATATGTACACAAGGGGGCAGAGAAATGGATAAGGCTGAAAAAATAAGAGATGCAATGATGTCAATGGATGTCGATGCTCTCGTTATGGTGGGCGTGCCATCAAAGGATGCAAACATATACTATTCGACAGAATTTCTTTCCCACGATACTGTATTTTACTTATGTACACACTCGTCAGAAAAACTGGCAGTACCAAATATGGAGCTTGAAAGAGCCATAAAAGAATCGAGAGTTGAAGATGTTGTATCCTTTTCAAAATCATCGTCTGTTTTATCCGAACTTGTCAAAGGACTGAATGAAGTTTGCATTCCGAGAGAGTTTCCCGTCTATCTTGCTGATAAACTAAGGAATGAAGTTAATGTAAAGGTTGTGAAGAATCCCGTCCTCGCATCAAGAGAATGTAAAGGCGATAAGGAAATTGTCATGATGAAAGAGACCACGAAAATAGCAGAGGGAGCAATATCCCGTGCGATAGATATGATACACGAAAGTAAACCAACTGATGAGGGGCTTGTATTTGAAGGTACTCTTTTAACATCTGAATTTGTTAGAACTGAGATCGAAACCCATCTGCTCAAGAAAGGGTGTTTTTCAGACGGAACAATAGTCGCAGGTGGTAGAATATCTTCAATCCCCCACTGCACAGGAAGGGGAAGATTGTTTCCAGACGAGCCAATCATCATCGATGTATTCCCAATGAACAAGGATAACAGGTACTACTCAGACATCACAAGAAGTGTTGTCAAGTTATGGAAAGGTGGAAAAAAGGTTGAGAGGATTGTCTCGATGTATAATGCTGTTTTGGATGCACAACATACTGCCCTATCGCTTGTCAAAGAAGGTGTAAAGTGTGAGGAGGTGTATGAATGTGTGAAGAGAAGATTAATCGAAAAGGGTTTTGATGCTCCTGAAAAGGGCTCGGAAGGATTTATCCATTCTGCTGGACATGGTGTTGGACTTGAAGTCCATGAGTCGCCTTCTATCGGGAAAAACAAAGATGTCCTGAAAGATGGCATGGTCATCACAATTGAGCCGGGTTTGTATTACCGTGATGTTGGGGGGGTGAGGATGGAAGACATCGTGGTTGTGAGAGAGAATGGATACGAACGGCTCTCAACACTATCAACACCTTTCCTCCTGTAACCTATCGAGCTCATTCAATACTATCACTATACACTGGTCTGCATGAAGAGACAAAGGACTTACTGATACACATTCGGTACATTTCTTTCTAACAAGGTTCTTTTGAGGACTTGTGAGACCTAAATGGTCACCAAGTACAAAACTGATATCTCCTTTCAGTTCAACATTCCTAATATCCTTCCCACCCTCATCTAAAAGAAATATTTCCCCCTTTTCTGATAAATCATCAAGGATTTCATCCAAAGTTAGTCTGGATACAAATACGCCAGGTGTTGATGTTATCCAGCTTCTTGATACTTTCAGTGAAAGTGCTTTTTTTATGAGTGAAGCTGTACTTCTTTCATCAGGACTCAAGTACTTCATATGGTCTCCCTTGAACAACAATGTTTTTGGTGGATCTGGCTCACCCAGCATGTGAATGTAGAGTGATATGTTATTCCTGATACCATGAGACAACAGAAGGGAGGAGGTTACACATCTGCATGCAACATCCATCCTCCCCGCACCTGGAAGGTCATTTAGTGAAAAATCACCGCTCGTTCGCATGCTATTTCCGACCAATAAGAAATTACAACGCCATACGCACATCAAAAAGATATTTCAATATGTAGTAGATTATACTTTCTCATGCCAAAATCCAAGAGAAGAGAACTTGAGAGGAAAGGAGAGAACAAACTCAAAGGACTTGAGAAAAAGCTGATAGAAGAGAGTTTGGAAGGGATAGATGAAGAATTAGAGGAAATGGAGGAGGAAGAGATAATTTGAAGACAAGGTTGAAAGTGATAATGCCAGATGGTGAGACATTTGAATTAAAAACAGATGATTTTTCAAGCTATGAGGAGGTTCTTTAGAGTTTAAAGATAAACCCGGAGACCCATCTGATAATCAAAAATGGTAAAGCTGTTCCCACAGATGCAAAACCTACGAGTGGTGAGTTGAAAATATTGCGGGTTGTTTCTGGAGGTTAATTCTTTGGTTTCCTCATTTTTTTATGAACTCTATTATCCCCTCTATCATTCTCCTCCCGTCCTCAGACCCTAACAAACTATTGCATGCTCTTTCTGGATGAGGCATGAGTCCCATTACATTCTTACTCTCATTCAGTATACCGGCAATGTTCTCTACCGAACCATTTGGATTTGCTGATGCGTTCGGCTCTCCATTCTCATCCACATATCTAAGGGCGATAAGATTTGATGCATTCAACCTTTCCAATCCCTCTTTGGTGTGGTAATATCTTCCCTCTTTATGAGCAATAGGTATGCGGATAAGTTCACCCACATCGAATTTGGATGTAAAAGGAGACTCGTTCTCCTCAACTCTCAATGTACACCACTTGCATATGAACTTTGGATATTCGTTAATCATTAAAGCGCCCTCGAGGAGGAGTGATTCTGTGAGAACTTGAAAACCATTACATATTCCCAATATGGGCACGCCATCTTCAGCCATATCCCTCACAACATCCATTACAGGAGTTCTTGCAGCAATAGCACCAGCTCTTAGATAATCTCCATACGAAAAACCACCCGGAATCACGACCGCATCACACATTCTCAGACTGCCAACATCCTTGTACCATATTATCTCTGCAGGACACCCCAACTACTCAAACACAAATTTGACATCTCTATCACAATTTGTACCCCCAAAACTGATGACGCCCACCCTCATCCCTTCACCTCAAGTGTGTAGGAATAATCATGGATAATGGGATTTGATAACAATTTTCTGCACATCTCTTCAATCTTATTTTCTGCCTCTTCGTCATCCTCTGCTTCGAACAGAACATAATATTTTTTGGCACTTGAAACCTCTTCAACTGAAAATCCAAGATTTCTAAGAGCTCTGGTTATCGTCATCCCTTCTGGGTCTCTCACACCTTTTTTCAACTTAATTGTAACATCAGCCAAGTAACGCATGAGTTCAGATACCACCTAAACAAATAAGTTTTTTTGTAATTGGATTAGAGTTGTTATCATGGGAGTTGATTTGGGAGAC
This sequence comes from Methanomicrobia archaeon JdFR-19, assembly GCA_002010075.1. Taxonomy (GTDB): domain Archaea; phylum Halobacteriota; class Methanosarcinia; order DSM-18856; family Methermicoccaceae; genus JdFR-19. The sequence goes on from MTMG01000018.1 coordinate 60,896, forward strand.
TTATTTACGCCACATCAAATAAGGATGGACGAGTTATCAAAAAAAATTATAGCAATAGATGCCTACAACACCATTTATCAGTTTCTGAGCATTATAAGACAGAGGGATGGCACTCCTCTCATGGACTCAAGAGGAAGGATAACCTCTCATCTCTCTGGAGTACTCTACAGAACATCAAACTTCATGGAATATGGTATAAAGCCAGTTTATATATTCGATGGTGAACCACCCATCTTCAAAAAAGAGACAATTGAGGAGAGAGCAAGAAAAAGAGAGATGGCATATGAGCGGTGGATGGAAGCAAAAGAGCGGGGAGAGGAGACATTTGTGTATGCTCAAGCATCTGCAAAGGTGACTGATGAAATTGTGGAAGACGTAAAACATCTACTCGCCCTTATGGGAGTTCCGTACGTGATGGCACCTTCTGAAGGTGAGGCACAAGCTGCATATATGACGATAAAGGGAGATGCCCATTATGCAGCATCACAAGACTACGATTCACTTCTTTTCGGTGCAAAGAAAGCTATTAGAAATTTGGCAATAACTGGCAAGAGAAAACTCCCAAGAAAAAAAGTGTATGTTGAGGTAAAGCCAGAGGTAATTGAGCTGGAAAAAGAATTAAAACGACTTGAAATAACAAGAGAACAACTTATAGACATAGCAATACTTGTTGGAACTGACTATAATGAAGGAATAAAAGGTTTTGGTCCTAAAAAAGCCTATAACTTGATAAAGAAAGTGAGGAATTTGTATAAAGCTCTTGAAGAGATTGGATGTGAGGTCGAGAACGTCGATGAGATTAGAGAGTTTTTTATGCACCCACCAACAACCGATGATTATGCTCTCGAATGGAAGATACCTGAAAAAGATGGGATAATCGATTTTCTGTGTGGGGAAAGGGATTTCTCTGAAGAAAGGGTTGATGGAGCAGTTGAGAAGATGTTGATGGCACTCGAGAAGGATAAACAACAGACTCTCGACAGGTGGTTTTGATGAAGACTTAGATTATCTCGATAGGTGATGAGTTATTAAGAGGGGATACTCTCAACACAAATGCATCTTGGATTGCAAAAAAACTCTCTGAAAGAGGTATGGACATCGGTAAGATGCTGGTAATTCCAGATGATGTTGATGAGATATCTTCTTCGATAAGAGAATCAGACGAGGAGATAATAATCATCACGGGTGGGCTTGGCCCAACGCCAGATGATATGACAAGAGAAGGAGTTGCTGATGCTTTTGGTGATGTCTTGGTCATGAGAGAGGACCTTCTCGATGAGATGAGAGAGGTGCATGAGGTAACTAAAGACGCAGAAGTTATGGCTCAGCTACCCTCAAAGGCAGTGCCACTCAAAAATCCGGTTGGTTCAGCACCTGGATTTGTTATAGATGATAGAAACAAAGTGGTCTTTGTTCTTCCAGGAGTCCCAGAAGAGATGAGAGCAATGTTCGGTGATGTTTTGAGACACCTTGAGAAATTTGGTGAAAAAAAACATTATGTTGCGTACATTGAGACAACAAAACCAGAGGCGTCGATAGCATCAGAACTAAACGAATTCGTTAGAAGATTTCCATCTGTGAAGCTTGGTTCTTACCCGAAGGGGGAGTAGGTGTATATAAGGTTATCATCTCGAGATAAGAGCGAGTTGGAGAAAGCGGTAGAATGGCTCAAGAAACAAATAGAGTGATATAATAGAGTGATATGAATGAGGGTTGGAATACTTGCACCAGAATTTGTTCCAGTTTGGGGGGGTGTAGGCTCTCATATACTTGATTTGGTCTCACACCTACCTGATGATGTAGAGGTATGTGTGATAACGGTCAGAAGAAGAATTCCGGGAACATCAGAATACATGGACAAAAAGGAGATTATCAACGAGGTTGGAAGGGATATAGACTTGGTGGAGCTTGCAACAGCAAAAGAGACATTTTTGTACAATGCAAAGTTTCAGTTCAATTGTTTTAGAGAGGTACCGTCTATCATAAAAGAGAAGAAAATAGATATTCTGCATTCCCATTTTCCTCACATGTCTGACCTTCTTCTAAAATACACAAAGTTTAACCATCCTTCAATCACAACTGTTCATACGACCATTGGGGGGCAGGTTGAGGCTACTCGCTCGTCTGGTCTGAATTTTTCCGAACTCGAGCATTCAGAGAGAATGACGTTGATTTTGTCCCCTTTCCTGAAAATTGTTGAGAGAAGTTATATCAAACGAACAAAGAACTTCATAGCTGTGTCAAAGTGGATTGGGAATATTCTCAAACTTCACTATCGCGTAGATGGAGAGATATACGTGGTGCCGAATGGGGTCGACCCAAATGTTTTTGCTCCAAGAAATACACAAAAAAGCAGTGATTTACCAGTCGTATTATTCACGGGGAGGCTAATATCTGCGAAAGGTATTCAGTATCTAATAGATGCAATGGAAAAAGTTATTTCAGAAGTAAAGACTCGTTTTGTTTTTGTTGGAGGTGGTGATCCAACCCCATACATTAAAAGAATCGAGAGAAAGGGAATTTCTCGCAAATATTATGATTTTTTAGGATATATAAAGGAAAGAAGTCAGTTGATATCTGTGTATAATATGGCAGATGTATATGTTGCTCCAACGCTCTATGAGAATCTGCCCATAAGGATTTTGGAAGCTATGGCTTGTGAAAAACCTGTGATAGCAACAAGTGTGTGTGCAATTCCTGAAGTGATTAAACATGGAGATAATGGATGGTTGATTCCCCCCGCAGATACAAAATCTCTTGAAGACGCTCTGATAACTCTCCTAAAAGATGAAGACCTTAGAAGGAAGCTCGGAAAAAGAGCAAGGAAAACGGTTGTTGAAAATTTCAACTGGAAAAAAATAGCAAGAGATACTGTCAACGTTTATGAAAGAGTTCTAAAAAACTTTTAATCCATCAATTTAGGGAGAATAGATATAACAGATACAATACCAATCAAATTTATGGGACATGAACACAAAGGCGAAAAGACGGAGCAACATAGTCATCATCTGATGGTGGCTGATCTTAAAAAACGTTTCTGGATTTCCCTTGTGCTTACGATACCTATCTTACTCCTTTCTACCATGATTCAAGAGATATTAGGAATTTCAGATATAATTGGATTCAGAGGGGACATATACATTCTTTTTTCTTTAGCTACACTCGTATTTGTGTATGGAGGATACCCATTCATTAGAGGATTCCTCGATGAAATGAAATCCAAAAAGTTTGGAATGATGACTTTGATTACAGTCGCAATCACAACCGCCTATTCATACAGTAGTGCTGTGGCTTTTGGCTTGGAGGGTAAGATATTCTTCTGGGAGCTGGCAACTCTTATTGACATCATGCTCTTGGGACACTGGATCGAAATGAAATCTGTTATGGGGGCTTCGTCTGCTATTGAAGACTTGGCAAAACTTTTGCCTTCGCATGCCCACAAACTCATGAAAGATAATAACACAGAAGATACACCCCTACAAGAACTTACAACTGGAGACTTGGTACTTGTAAAACCGGGTGAAAAAGTCCCTGTAGATGGAATAGTTGTTGAAGGAGAGACAACAGTAGACGAATCCATGCTCACTGGTGAAAGTAAACCTGTGTTGAAAGAAAGAGGAAATGCGGTTATAGGTGGGTCAATAAATGGAGAGGGTTCAATCATTGTAAAGGTCATGAAAACAGGAAAAGACTCGTTTCTTTCACAAGTAGTTGAGCTTGTTGAAGAAGCGCTGAAAAGTAAATCAAAAACTCAGGACTTGGCTAATCGTGCAGCAGTGTGGCTGACGGTCATAGCCCTCGCCTGTGGAGCGATTACGTTCTTTGTGTGGACTGCCATAATGAGTAAAAACATTGCTTTTGCGGTGGAGAGAACTGTGACTGTGATGGTTATTACCTGCCCTCATGCTCTTGGACTCGCAGTTCCATTGGTTGTATCGGTTTCTACCGTCCTTTCAGCCAAAAATGGGTTCCTCATAAGAAACCGTGTAGCCTTTGAAAATGCAAGAAAGATTCAAGCAATCATATTTGACAAGACAGGAACCCTCACGAAAGGTAGTTTTGAAGTTACAGATGTGATAACATTCGGAAGCGTCTCCAAAGAGGAAATCTTAAAGTACGCAGCCACTATCGAGTACCATTCACAGCATCCAATAGCCAAAGGAATTGTATCATCTGTTGGAGAATTTTACAAAATAGAAAAATTCAAATCAATCTCTGGAAAAGGAGCGGAAGGTGTGATAGATAGGAAACATGTGATGATTGCAAGTCCAGGATACATAAGAGAGAAAGACATTGAAATAGATAACGAAGCATACAAAAAAATAGCCTCTCAGGGAAAAACTATTGTTTTTGTTTTAATTGACGGAAAAGTGGAAGGTGCAATTGCTCTCGCAGATACAATTCGGCCAGAGTCGAAAAGGGCGATATCTTCTCTCAAAAAAATGAATATAAAATGTGTTATGCTCACAGGAGATAATAAACAAGTCGCCAAATGGGTAGCAGAGGAGATAGATATTGATGAATATTTTGCAGAAGTATTACCTAATGAGAAATCAGAAAAGGTAAAAGAAATTCAATCTCGTGGCTTAACCGTTGCGGTGGTTGGGGACGGTGTGAATGATGCTCCTGCACTTGCACAGGCAGACATTGGCATTGCGATAGGTGCGGGGACTGATGTTGCAATTGAGGTCGCAGATATAATCCTAATAAAAAACAACCCTGAAGATGTTGCGAAAGTGATCACGCTTTCACATAATACATACAGGAAAATGGTACAAAATTTAACATGGGCTACGGGCTATAATGTATTTGCTATACCACTTGCAGCAGGTGTATTGTATTCTGCGGGAATATTGCTCACTCCTGCAATGGGTGCAGTCTTGATGTCATTGAGTACGGTAATAGTTTCAATAAATGCAAGATTGCTAAGATGAATCAAACATCCAAGTTCACAACCTCTTTCGCATGCTCCTGAATGAACTTCTTCCTTGGCTCTACTTTATCCCCCATTAATATCGTGAAAAGTTGGTCTGCGATTGCCGCATCCTCAACTGTGACTTGATACATCACCCTCTTCCTTGGATTCATTGTAGTCTCCCACAGTTGCCCAGGATTCATCTCTCCAAGCCCTTTGTATCTTTGGACGGATACGCCTCTCTCTCCTAACTCATCTACGAGTTTGCCAAGCTCTTCCTCGGAAAATGCATATCTTTCTATCTTTCCTTTTTTCACTCTAAAGAGGGGGGGCTGAGCAATATATACACATCCCGCCTCTATTAGGGGCCTCATATATCTATAAAAGAACGTGAGTAGCAGAGTTCTAATGTGTGAGCCATCAACATCGGCATCTGTCATAATTATGACCTTTCCGTATCTGAGCTTCTCTATATCAAAATCCTCTCCTATCCCACATCCAAGAGCAGTTATAAGAGACTGTATCTCTGAGTTCTTCAGGATTTTTTCGAGTCTTGCCTTCTCCACATTTAATATTTTGCCTCTCAAAGGGAGGACTGCTTGAAACTGTCTATCTCTTCCCTGTTTTGCACTTCCTCCTGCGGAGTCACCCTCGACTATATATAACTCTGCTCTTGATGGATTCTTCTCTGAGCAATCTGCCAGTTTTCCAGGGAGTGGTGCCCCCTCCAGACTGTTCTTCTTTCTTGTCAGCTCCCTTGCCTTCCTAGCAGCCTCACGTGCTCTTGATGCAATTTCTGCTTTTGTTAGAATTTCTTCTGCAACCTTTGGGTTCTCTTCAAAATAGTAGCCAAGCTCCTCACTGACAATAGACTCCACAATCCCCTTAACCTCACTATTACCCAGCTTTGTTTTTGTCTGTCCTTCAAACTGTGGATCGGGAAGCATGACACTGATGACAGCGGTGAGACCTTCCCTGACATCCTCACCACTTAGTCTCACATTCTCCTTCCCCATCTTTTTGAGATACTCATTTGCCACTTTTGTGAGGGCACTCTTGAACCCTACTAAGTGGGTACCGCCCTCTATCGTGTTGATGTTGTTGGCGTATGTGTATATGTTCTCATTGTACCCATCGTTGTACTGAAGTGCGACCTCAACAACCACACCGTTTTTTCCCTTTTTCAGATGTATGGGAGGAGAGTGTAAAACTCTCTTACCTCTATTGAGATGTTCCACAAACGATGGGAGACCGCCCTCATATCTGAATATCTCATGAGAGCCGTTCCTCTCATCCAAAAGTTCGAATGTAACGTTGCTATTCAGAAAAGCTAATTCTCTCGTTCTCTTTGATATCATCTCTCTGTTAAACTCAACACTCTCAAATATGAGGGAATCTGGTTTGAATCTCACCTTTGTACCCCTTTGAGATGTTTCTCCGACTATCTCAAGAGGGCTTGGTCTCCCCCTCTCATACCTTTGTCTGTATATTTTTCCATCCCGTCTAACCTCTACTTCAAGCCATTCAGATAGTGCATTCACGACAGCAACTCCTACCCCATGAAGTCCTCCTGACACTTTATACACATCACCGCTGAACTTTCCTCCAGAATGGAGAGTTGTCATTATCACTTCAAGGGCAGGTTTTCCAAATCTTTTATGGATGTCCACAGGTATGCCTCTTCCATTATCTTCAACACTAACAGAGCCATCTCTGTGTATTGTGATTCTGATGTAATCACAATATCCTGCAAGAGCCTCATCGATGCTGTTATCCATGACCTCATATACAAGATGATGTAAGCCATGATAGTCTGTACTACCTATGTACATACTCGGTCTCTTTCGTATTCCCTCTAGACCTTCAAGAACCTGTATCTTATCTGCTGTGTAACTGTCCATGCTTGCATTTTCTTTTGTCATTTAGATTAATTAACTTGTCGTTAAGTTTTTTATTGATGCTTCATTAAAACCGTGGTTTAGAACTTTCTTTGCTCTTTTCTGACTTACGGACGAATAACTATCTGGTTTTTGGATATTATATGCTTGACAAATTATTTTAATGAGAAGTCATCAACAGACTACTATGTTCCTTACACTATCTGATGTGGATACACACGGAAAATCTGTGTTGGTGAGACTTGACCTAAATTCGCCTATGGATCCATCAGGAGTGATACTTGATGATATGCGGTTTAGGTGTCATATACCTACACTGAAGGAATTGGAAGATGCAAAAGTTGTTATCATGGCTCACCAATCGAGACCAGGGAAAAAGGACTTTACAACAATGGAGCCACATGCAAAGCTTCTAACAAAGCTTCTGGGAAGAAAAGTTGAGTATGTTGATGATATTTTTGGCTCACACGCTCGCTCAATGATCAGAAACCTCGCCAATGGAGAGGTAATGCTCCTTGAGAATGTGAGATTCTATTCTGAAGAAACTCTGTCTAGAACGCCCGAAGAGCATGCAACAAGCCACATGGTTAGAAGACTTGCTCCCCTCTTTGATTTGTTCGTGAATGATGCATTCTCTGCATCTCACCGTTCTCATGCCTCTATCGTTGGCTTCACACCAGTTCTCACATCTGTTGCTGGGAGACTCATGGAAACTGAAATAAGAAGTCTCTCGAAAACGCTTGAGGGGAGAGGTAGAACGGTATTTGTACTGGGGGGCGTGAAACCAGAGGACTCTCTAAAAATGGCTGAAAATGTTTTGAAAACACCAGAAACGAGTGTGATATTCACAGGACTCATTGCAAACTTGTGTCTTTTTGCAAAAGGTATAAAACTTGGAGAGGAGAACGAGAAATTACTAAAATCTATGGGAATGACAGATTATATTGACAATGTAAAGAAAATTTTGGATAATTTCGGAGATAGAATACTTTTGCCAGTTGATTTCGGGGTGGATGTCAATGGAAAGAGAAGAAACATAGCAATCGAAGAGCTGCCTACACCTCACATAATCATGGATATCGGAGAAAAGAGCATAGAGACATTCAAGAAAGAGATAGAGAGGGCAAATATTGTTGTAATGAACGGTCCTGCTGGAGTAATAGAGAACCCAAATTATCAACTTGGGACATTTGAGCTTCTGAAAGCTGCAACAAAAGCAAAATATTCTGTCATAGGCGGAGGACACATATCTGCAGCTGCAAATAGAGTGGGAGTGGTGTCCAAACTATCCCATGTGAGTACGGGAGGAGGAGCAACTTTGGAATTCTTAAGTGGAGAGAAGCTCCCCGGAATCGAGGCGCTTCGAAGATGGGCAAAGAAAACGGGATAAAATCGGCAGTTCTATATATTGTGCATGAATAAAGCACAGGGGGTTTGATTTGAGACTGGTGGTTATAGGAGGAGGCATTGGTGGAGCAGAGAGTGTAAGACTTGCTTCATCTCTATCTACCGATATAACACTAATAGAGCCAAAGAAAAGACTTGAATGTCAGGCCCTTTATCCTGAATATCTGAGTGGAAAAGTCGATATCGAAGACATATGCGCAGAGCTCTCTCCGTTTTGCAGTAAATTAGGAGTCGAATTTGTGAATGAAAGGGCTCTGGGTATAACCTCAAACGAAGTTATAACTGAAAGGGATGAGGTTGAGTTTGATGTGGCGATTGTTGCTGTAGGCACCACACAGAATTTCTTTGGCATCGAGGGGGGTGAAAAAACATTTTCGGTACACACACTTGAGGAGACTATTAAAACAAAGAGAGAGCTCGATAGAAGAAATCCAAGTAAAATTGTTATTGTGGGTTCTGGTCTTACGGGAGTGGAGGTCTCGTGTGAACTCGCAGAGAGTTTGGAGGCAGAAATATACATCGTTGAACTGATGGAAAGAGTTCTCCCCACATTCCATCCGAGAGTCTCATCATACGTTGAAAAGGTTCTCAAGAAAAGAGGAGTTCACATGCTTGTTTCAAAAGAGGTTGTGAAAATACATGATGATAAAGTCGAATTTTCAGATGGCACATCGTTGGAATGTGATATGGTAATATGGACTGCCGGTATTAGACCAGTACCATTTGTTGACTCAACACCATTTCCAAAGATAAAAGGATGGATAAAGGTTGATGATTTTCTTAGAGTGGATGACGAGAATTACTCCAGCATTTTTGCAATTGGTGATAACTCGTGGGTCGAGATAGATGGAAAAATTGCAACAAAAACAGCAATTGAAGCTGAAAGACAGGCAAAACATACTGTAAAAAATCTGGAGATGATGATGAAAGATGAGAAACTAAAGAAATACAAGATAAAAGCAAGCATGGATTCCCCCATCGCTCTCATATCTCTTGGATGCGAATGTGCTATAGGTGTTTATGGTGGGCTTTGTATACGTATTCCAAAGCTTGTCTACAAATACAAAAAGTGGATAGATACATCATTTGTGAAAAAATTCAAAAGTTGAGATTTGTGGATGGTCTGGGTGGAGTGGAACCACCACCATTTCCACAGAAAGGTTTTCTCTTTTGATGATATATGATGTTTTGTGAAATATTTCGAAGAACTTGAAAAGGAACTGAGAAGGGCAATCGATATTGCACAGAGAGCAAGAGATAAGGGACTTGACCCTGTAGAGCATGTGGAAGTTTTGCCTGCCAAAGAACTTGCGGACAGAGTTGAGAGTCTACTCCAAATTCCTGGACTTGCAAAGCATATAAAGAAGTTTGAGGATAAATTTTCAAGAGAGCGACTTGCTCTTGAAATTGGACTCAATATCGCAATGGGAGAAGTAAAAACATATGAATCAAAGATTGAAGCTCTTGAAGATGGAGTTAGAGCAGCAGTTGCCATTCTCACAGAGGGTGTTGTGTCAGCACCTCTTGAAGGTATAGCGAAGGTAGAAGTTGCAAGGAATGATGATGGAAGCGATTTTGTTAGAATCTACTATGCTGGACCTATAAGAAGTGCAGGCGGTACGGCACAAGCACTGTCTGTTCTTGTTGCTGATTATATAAGGAGACATCTTGGTATAGACCGATACAAACCAAGGCTCGAAGAGATAGAGAGGTGCGTTGCAGAGATTCCCGCATACAAAAGGAGAGTGAATCTCCAATATCTTCCAACCGAAGATGAAATAAGAGCTATAGTTAGCAACTGTCCTATATGCATAGATGGCGAGGGAACTGAAGATGAAATTGTAGAGGGTTTTGCAGATCTTGATAGAATATCAACTCCAAGAATAAGGGGCGGGATGGCTCTTGTCATTGCAGAAGGAATAGCGTTGAAGGCTCGAAAGCTCAAGAAATATGTCTCGATGCTCGGACTGGATGGATGGGAATTCCTTGATATGCTGGTGCATGATACAAATGAAGACAAAGAAATCAGGGATGTGGAGCCAAGATTAAGATACATGGAGGATACACTTGCTGGCAGACCTGTTTTCTCACATCCAATGTCAAAAGGCGGATTCAGACTGAGATACGGACGTTCAAGGAATACAGGTCTGGCTGCAGTTGGAATACACCCTGCTACAATGGGGATTCTATTCGATTTCCTCGCAACTGGAACACAAATGAAGCTCGAAAGACCTGGGAAGGCTGGGGCAGTTGCACCCGTTGATTCGATTGATGGTCCAACCGTACTTCTTGACAATGGAGATGTTGTTAGAGTGGAATCGTATGAGCAAGCACTCAAAATAAGAGACAAGATCGTGGAGATTCTGGACGTTGGAGAGATACTAATATCTTTTGGCGAGTTTATCGAGAATAATCACCCCTTGATGCCAGCAGGATACTCTGAAGAATGGTGGAGGGAGGAAGTAAGAAGTAAAGGGGGTGAGCCCCCCGAAGATGTGAGCGAGGAAGATGCTTGGAATATTTCTATGAAATATGGGGTTCCTCTGCACCCAAAATATACCTTCATGTGGCAGGACTTAAGCACAGACGATATACTGTTTTTGAGAGAATTCTTCTCAAAGAACAATATGAAAGTCGAATACACAGAAGAGTTCAAGAGAGTTAAGAAAATACTGGAAACACTTCTCATACCACACAAAATAAAAGATGGTACTGTGTTCATTGAGTTTGAACAGACGCTTTTGAAATGTTTGGGGATTGGAAGGGAGAACAAATACACAGGGGAAGAGTTATCGACCTCAGACCCACTTGAACTTGTATCCAGACTGAGTGGTGTTAAGATAAAAAATAAAGCACCCGTTAGAATCGGAGCAAGAATGGGAAGACCAGAAAAATCCAAGAAGAGAGAGATGCAACCTCCTCCAAATGTTCTGTTCCCGCTTGGCAATGCAGGAGGGAGGGTCAGACTGTTCAAGAACGCTCTACAGAACGGGGGAGTGATTGAGGTTGAAATTAGAACAATGGTGTGTCCAACATGCAAAGAAGAAACATTCCTATCCATATGTCCCTCATGTGGCACTCGTACGGTACCGGCTGGAAGATGTCCAAGACATGGAAGGGTAGGTGGAAAAGAAAAATGTCCAAGATGTGGATCAAAACTCGCATTTTATGATACTAAAAAGATAGATTTGAAATCATATTACGCATCTGCACTCAAAAAGGTTGGAGAGGCAAACGCACATGCACTGAAAGGTGTGATTGGACTGACATCAACGACAAAAACTCCTGAGCCCATTGAAAAGGGGATACTGAGAGCTAAACATGAGCTTGCTGTATTCAAGGATGGAACGATCAGATACGACATGACCGACCTCCCTCTCACCCACTTCAAATCAGATGAAATTAATGTTGATGTTGAGACACTCAAAAAGTTAGGATATGACAGAGATATCAATGGAGAAGAGCTAAAAAGTGGGGAACAGATGCTTGAATTAAAAGTTCAGGATATCGTAGTGTCTGAAGACTGCATAAAATACATGTTCAAAGTGTCGAAGTTCATTGACGAGCTTCTTGAGAAGGTGTATGGACTCAAACCATACTATAACGCAAATAACGAAAAGGATATGATTGGACAGCTTGTTATAGGATTGGCACCACACACATCTGCGGGCGTGCTTGGTAGGGTCATTGGGTATACGAGTGGATCAGTTTGCTATGCTCACCCATTCTTCCATGCTGCCAAGAGAAGGAACTGTGATGGGGACGAGGATTCAGTGATATTGTTGTTGGATGGACTTCTGAACTTTTCAAAATCATATTTACCTGATAAAAGGGGAGGTAAAATGGATGCTCCCCTTGTTCTGACAACAAGAATAGACCCTCACGAGATAGATTCAGAGGCCCACAATATAGAAATTGTCTTTTCGTACCCACTTGAAGTCTATGAAAGTGCTGAAAAGTTCGCATCCTCAAAAGAAGTTGAGAACTTGGTAGAAACTGTTAGAAATAAACTTGATGAGGGAGAAATACACATTGGATATACTCATCCAACACACAATATATTCGATGGACCTCTGAACAGTGCGTATAAAGTGCTTGAGAGTATGATGGATAAGATGGAAGCCCAACTACTGCTCGCAAAGAAGTTGAGATGTGTAAATGAGAGAGACGTGGCGGAGAGAATTCTCAATTCTCACTTCATACCAGACCTTCTTGGAAACCTAAGAGAATTCTCAAAACAGGGTGTTAGGTGTGTGAAATGCAACACAAAGTTCAGAAGACCACCTCTCAAAGGGATCTGTCCAAGGTGTGGAGGAAGGTTGATTTTGATGGTTCATGAGGGGTCTGTGAGAAAGTACCTTGAGGCATCAATAAAGCTCGCAAAGGACTTTGATGTATCACCATACACAAAACAGAGAATTGAGATGATAATTCAGGACATCTCCGACATTTTCGAGAACTACTCAACAAAACAAAAAAGATTATTTGATTTTATGTGATCACCCAAATCAAACACTGAGAAGCTCTATTATCTCTTCAGCTCTATTTTTTATATTTTTCACAGCTTCGAGTACCATATCTGATGCTGTATACGAACCATCACTCTCCATATACATGACAAAAGTATCCTCAATCTCTGCTACCTCTATCGCCCCCAGCTCACATATCCGCTCACAGAGTCTGCAGAGAGAGCACTCAAGCTCGTTAGTAATACATACCTTCTTCTCTCCTTTTTTTTCCTCGAGCTTTAAAACACCCCTCGCACACTCTTCAACACACATACCACATCCATCGCACGATTCGCTCACCCTTATCACAGGAAGATTCTTGTATCCACACGCTGTCCCTACCTGCCATTTTGCATGCTCTCTTCCCGTACTCACCCTTGCTATCGCTTCAAGAGCTATTCTCTGTCCATCAAACAACTCGATGATTGGTATGTTTGGGTCTGCGGGTTCTATATCTGGTGTATTTGATACCAAATCAGATGCCATTACAACTCTTGGTCCTTCCACAGACAATGAAAACAAAACTTGGCACTTGTTGCATCCTCCCTCGCACTCACATTCATCCTTTGGAACAAGTGTAGATATATCCCCCCTAAAAGGTATGAGAGCGAGTCTGAGAGCAAGCTATTCATCATAATAAGTAGAAGTGTTTTCATAGATGTTTACCTCGTCTATTGCCAGCTTTGGTATCTCACACATGGAAGCTCTCCTTATTGCATTTGCAAACGAAGGAGTTGCACCCTTCAATATGAACTTTACCCTATCCTCCCTAATATCGAGAAGCTCAACTTCCATACTCACTTTACACTCTCCTTCCTCTTTTACCACCAGGTGGTTTTGTTCCATCATGGGGGATTGGAGTTACATCTTCTATCCTTCCAATCCTCAATCCAGCTCTTGCAAAAGCTCTTATGGCAGCTTGAGCTCCAGGTCCCGGTGTTTTTTGTCTGTTTCCTCCCGGAGCCCTAACATAAACATGAATCCCCTCTATCCCTCTATCCTTTAACTTCTCTGCAAGCTGAGATGCCATCTGCATTGCAGTGTATGGTGAGCTTTCATCCCTGTCGGCCTTCACGACCATACCACCCGATGATTTGGCGATGGTTTCTGCTCCAGTTAAGTCTGTAATCGTGATTATTGTATTGTTGAACGATGCATATATGTGTGCAATCGCCCATTTCCCCTTCTCTGCCACTAAAATCACCTCAATTATGATGTACTTTCTATCAACTTTCTCTCAGGATGTGATGGACTTGAAAGAGGAGAGCCCACGTAATATGATATCTCCATCTCCTCTTCAACAGGTACAAGATAACTTGGAACTGTTACCTTTCTCCCCTTAACTGTAATATGTCCGTGCACTATAAACTGACGTGCTTGTTTTATGCTTTTAGCAAGCCCTTGTCGAAAAACTTGTGTCTGTAATCTCCTCTCAAGTATGTCCTCGACTGAGAGAGAGAGTACATCACTCAATTCAGCATCATCTTTAACGAGTCCATACCTCTTTAATTTATTCAACAGATTTTCTATCTCTCGCTTGACTGTGGGAGTCTCGCCAACCATCGCAATCCTTGCCATCAGGTTCCTCGCAAGTCTTCTGTAGTTCACAAGCACAGTATACGCTTTCCACACCTCTCTCTTGTTTCTCAGCCCATATTTCTTTATTAGCTCAGCTTCCTCAACTAACCTACTCTCTTCCCATGGATGCTTTGGAGTTTCGTATGTCTTCCTATTCTTCCCAGGATACCCCACCTTATCACCTCATTTCTTCTTCCTTATAACGCCAACAACTGCACCCTTTCTCCCTGTAGACCTCGTCCTTTGTCCTCTCACTTTCTGTCCAAGCTCATGGCGGATTCCTCTGTAACATCTAATCTTTTTCATCAGATTAATATCTTCTCTGACAATTAGATCAACATCAACCCCTATGATATGATGATCTTTACCACTTATCAAATCTTTTCTTCTATTAAACATCCAAGCTGGAATAGATTTATCTATCTCATTCTCAACAACATTCTTCAATCTCTCTATTTCTTCATCTGAAAGATTTCCTAACCTTGCTTTCGGATCAACTCCAGCAATCTTTGCAATTTCCCATCCTACTCTCCTACCTATCCCCTTGATACCTGTAAGTGAGAGATATACGAGCTCATTTCCCTTTATATCTGTGTTTGCTATTCTAACCAAATGTTTGAAGTCATCTTGCTCCTCAGCCATGCTACTCCTCCATAATCATGCTCTTCTATTTTAGGCTTAGGTTAATGTATTTAAGTATATCGTGAGTTTTTTAATTTAGATGCCAGACATAGAATTCTTCGAACTGAGTACAGACACTGTGAACATATGTTGTACCCCTGGAAAATTGAGTGTATGGTTTGGCAAGAGAGCATCTGAAAAGAGTGTGATGAGAGTTCTCTATGCGGTAGGGAGAACGATATCATCTGCCAGTTGTTAGCTCGAAGTGAGATGTCCATATGAGAAGATAGCACTTTATGAATCAAATGGGTTCATTGTAAGTTCATATGCAAGACAGGGAGGGTATTACAGAGTTATATTTGCAGTCCCATTTTCAAGTCCGGGGGCAATAAGATTCCTTGCATGTACGATTATGGAGGAGCTGAGAGTCTCGAGTACAACCAAAGTATTCTATTGGGGAAAAGAAGTGATGCTTGAATATTTGTACAACGAGTTTGAACACATTGAAGACTGGACATCCAAAAACATAAAATACAGAGAAGAGAGTGAATAATTATTGGTGGTGGATTAAGTTTATGGCTAACGAAGCTGAGAAGGGCGTTGTGGGTAGTAGGTTGAGAGATGGAGAATATGTCTCACTCTTGATGGAGTTGATGGGAGAACATATAAAGAAAGTTGGAAGAAATATAAATAAAGACTCTGTTAACAAATTGGTAGAAGATATTCTAAATGCCAATGCGATATTCCTAATGGGGGCAGGACGTTCTGGTCTTGTTGCGAGAGCATTTGCAATGAGACTTATGCATCTTGGACTCAAGGTTTATGTTGTTGGAGAGACCACAACCCCTGCAGTAAAACGAGATGACCTTGTAATTGCGATATCTGGTTCTGGAGAGACCCGTTCCATTGTTAGTCTCGCAAGAATTGCAAAAGAAGAGATTGGAGCAAAACTCGCAACCATAACATCAAACCCAGAATCTTCGCTTGCAAAGTTATCTGATACAGTCATTCTTGTCGAGGGAAAAAAGGCAGACGAAATATCTGATGTTGATTATCTCGAGCGTCGTATGATGGGAATGCACACAAAGTTAACCCCGCTTGGAACTATCTTCGAAATAACATCTCTCATTCTACTGGATTCTGTGGTAGCTGAACTCATAGCAAGAACTGGTGCGAGTGAGGAGGAGTTGAAAGCAAGACACTCAACGCTTGAGTAAACGTGCTTTCAACATATCCACCACTTCTTTTAACCACGAGACGCCCTTCACATAAGTCACAAAGCCCATGGCAAGTCCAAAGAGTGCCAATACCCATACGATTATTAACCATGTTCTCTTCTTTTCAACCACAATCACCGTGCTAACGCCATCTACAGATATCGTATGATTTCCAATGCCTTTTGCTTCATATACGTAAGAAACTTTTTCGGTCTCTCCAGGCTCAAGATGTATTGTTTGACTGCTCACAACTGCTCCATCGATCGATATATTTATGACTTTACTACCTGCTGCATTTCCAGAATTCTCGATGGTTGCAACAATCTTTACGTCCTTTCCTTCCTTTGCTTCTTTCGGTTCAACATCAAGAGAGATAACTTCAAAGAATGGTGTCTTCTTCATGACTGAGATTCCCTTTGTTACTGTAACATATCCTTCTTTCTCGGCTTTGATGGTTTTGATGCCTTCGCTTGTTGGTGTATATCTTACCTCACCGGTTTCATTTGTGATACCCACAATTCTATCATCTTCGAAAATGTTTACTCCCGCCACAGGCTCCCCTTCAGATGTAATCCTCACAACGACAGGAGTGTCCACAAACACAGCATCCGGGGCTTCTATCGTTAGCTCTTTACCTACCACGTTAATTGTCAAGGTTGCTGTTGCATAACCACTCTTCCTTGCCTCTATTGTATGGTTTCCTGTGGTTGCTGGTGTGTATTCAATCTCACCGTTCATATCCGTCAGTCCAATTTGGGCATCATCATAATATATCGCAACATCAGCCACCCCCTCACCATTAGAGACAACTCTAATCGTGAATTGTTTGTTCACATTGATGGTTGTAGGCACTTGAATATCAAGGGACTTACCACTTATTTCAGATACAACAAAGGGATAGTACCTCAAAGTCGAGTTATCAGCCACTTTAAACCACACATCTCCTAAGAAGTCTATCTCATCCCCGCGATCAAGACCTATGTCATCATCACTCTTCATTGTTATTGTTCTCGAGCTGACACTCGATATCTTCATCATTCCATATCTGTCTCCACTCTTCACCTCATCATAGTCCTCAGATA